>JAHHHC010000013.1 GCA_019359515.1 Desmonostoc vinosum HA7617-LM4
AGCTTTGCTCTAATTGTCATTATCAGATATCTGAGTTGTCGCTAGATGTGAGAACTTGGACTTGCCCAAGTTGCGGCACTCATCACGATAGAGATGGTAATGCAGCGATGAATATTAGAGCCGAAGGTATCAGAATGCTGTCCTCAACGGACACTTACTACAACGGGGGGAACCCCCGCAACGTAGTGTCCTCCTCTGGGACGGGGGAGGCTAACGCCAACGGAGAGGATGTAAGACCAATTCGCGGACGCAAATCCAAGATGCGGCAATCTTCTGTGAAGTTGGAAGCTCACACTGTACCGTCAGGTCAGTGTGGGTAGTTCACTGATTTATATCTGTAGCTATGGGTAAATCTATCCAAAATTGGCTACCCTGTCTAGGTTGGGATTCTACACCAACTTGCCCACCCATACGCTCGACCCCCTTCCGCACGATCGCCAAACCGATTCCTGTACCTGGATAAACTTCGCTACCATGTAAGCGCTCAAAAACATTGAAAATATTTTTCTGATATTTGGCTTCAATGCCAATGCCATTATCTACTACCCATAGACGAATCAATTCATTCTTTTTCTCCGTCCATACTTGTACTTGGGGTGGAACTCCTGGTGCCACAAATTTGATGGCATTGGTTAGTAAGTTAGTAATAACTTGAATCAAAACTGTGCGATTTCCCATTACTTCAGCTAAAGGTTCTGCCACTTGCACGCTCGCCTGTTGTTGCCTAAATTCTAGTTCTAATTGTCTGAGAATTTCTGCGATTAATAAAGATAAGTTAATTGGTTGCAAAGGCATTTCTGTACGGCTGAGCCGACTGTATGTAAGTAGGTCTTGAATCAGCTTATCTGCTTGCTGTGTACTTGTAATAATGTACTGCAAATAGTTTTGTTGGCGCTCAAGATTAAATTGCTCACGTTGGTTCTCTAATAAGACTGAACTAAAGCCTTGGATAGCACGTAATGGTTCTTGAAGATCGTGCGAAATTGAGTAAGCAAATGCTTCCAAATCTTGATTGGCAAGTTCTAATTTTTTATTTGTTTCGGCTAAGTCTCGATTTGCTGCTTCTAGTTGAGCAGTACGTTCTTTAACTCGTTCTTCCAAAGTTTGGTTAAGTTGCTGAAGTTCAATGTCGGTTTGTTTGCGTGCTGTAATATCTTCAATTAAACCATCTAGCACCTGTTCTCCTTCAATTTGATTCAAGGTTGTGCTTAATGCTACCCAAATGAGCGTTCCATCGGCGCGGTGCAACTGTAATTCGTCCTCTTGCTGTTGGGGTGATGGCTGTTTTTGTAACATTCGGTAATACTCTTGAATATTCAAGAGATTCATTGACGAAGCTTGAGTTAGGGAATCAACACCTAATAATTCCAGAAACGCTCTGTTGCATTCGATGAAGCTACCATCTGAGTAAGCGCGAAAGATACCTACCTTTAATTGATTGAGTAAACCTTGAAGGCGAATTTCTAAAAGAGTAGCTCGGCGTTTGATTTCTGCTCGTTCTAGAGCAACTTTGACAGCAGCTGGTATACGAATATAGCGGTTAGGTAATTTGAGGACATAATCATCTAACCCAGATTTCATTGCTTCTACAGCGATTTCCTCACTGCCTGTGTTAGTAAACATAATTACTGGACAGTTGGGATAACGCTGTTTGATAGTGTGTAAAACTTCTAATCCGTTACTCCAGCGCAGTTGGTAGTCAGTAATTACCAAATCGAATTTACCCTCAGCTACAGCTTGAGCCAAACCTTCTGGTTCTCTAATTTCTTGTATGTGGAGTTGAGAAAATTCTCTTTGCAATTGCCGAATTACCAAAGCGCGATCGCTCGGATTATCATCAATTACAAGGATGCGGATTTCTTGAGTCATTGATCCCGTTGAGATTAAAAATGGCTTTTGGCAGAGCAATCCAAAAGCGACTACCTTGATCTGGCTGTGACTCTACCCCAGATCTACCGCCCATACGCTCTAGACCTTTGCGAACAATGGCTAAACCAATGCCCGTACCAGGGTAAGTCTCATTACCATGCAATCGCTCAAAGACACGAAAAATGCGCTCCTGGTGTTCGGGCGCAATGCCAATACCGTTGTCCACAATCCATAACTGTATCCAATCTTGTTGCTTTTCTGCATAAATGTGTATTTTTGGTTGTATTTCTGGCTGGACAAACTTGATCGGTTTATGCAGCAGAGATTGTTGAATAGCGATCGCTAATTGGTCAGTTACCTCTGTGGCAATTTCTAAATCTTCTTGAGTAAATGCCGCAGTTTGAGGGGAAAAGAGAATGAGGTTGCCAAATCGCTTGTAAAATCAAACGGTTCCACGCTGTTTGCTGCAACTTAATTTGGCTTAAGCGTTTTTGCTGACTTAAATTGTCTAAAATTAAACTAGTTAGCTCCTCAAAAGCAGTATCAATGGTAGAGTTAGCTTGCTGGTAGGGTTCGAGAAATTCCCGACAACAGCAACAGCAGGATAATCGGTAAAGCGATCGCACTAGTTAATCTACGCCTAAATACGGCTTGAGTAATTTGTAACAAGGGAATTCGTAATTCGTAATGACGCGACGCTCCTGTGTCGCTCTAAGCGAAGCTATGCCGTAGGCTTTACGCTGACGCTCGAGGACTCGCTACCGCTGCGAAGCGCGTAATTCGTAATTATTTACTCTGCCCCTGCCTCCCCTGCTTCCTCATCCCCCTCATCCCCCTCATCCCTAATACTTAGGAACCGATGGGTCAACTAAAAGAGAGTAGGCATCAATCCCACCTGCGATATTTTTAACATTTGTAAATCCTTGAGCTACTAACCACTGGCACATTTGAGCAGAACGCATACCGTGGTGACACAGCACAAGGGTTTCACTATGAGGGTTGAGGAGAGTGGGGATTTGCTCGCTCCATTGAGCAAATTCGCTTAAGGGTAAGTTGACAAAACCCTCAATACTAGCGATCGCAATTTCTTGTGGTTCGCGTACATCCACTAGCTGAATACCTGACTCTCCAGAGGATAGACGTTGTGCAAGTTCCTCTACACTTATTTGTGTAAAGGATTGACCAAAAGATTTCTCTGTCATGAGGTTTTTTAGACAATCCCAATATTATCTATCTTACCTCGCTTTAACTGGCACCCATTTTATAGCTAAATACCAAAGTAATAAATTATACATAAATGATATGAGAATCTCTTCCCAATCCCCAGTCCCCAATCCCCAGTCCCCAACCATGAACAATCAACGCTCATTTTTTGGTTTTTTCGTAGCTGGTGCGATCGCGCTACTAGTAATTGTGCTTGGTGGCTTTTACTGGTTTTTTATTAAGAGTCCGGTTAACCTCATCAGTTCTTCTTCCCAACCAAGCGCTGCTGCTTTTGTATCAAAGCTTTCCCCTGTAACTGTGTCATTACTGGCAAATCCAGACCGTTTGCAGGCTTTAGAGCGTGAGGGGGAACTGTCTAAGCTTAAAACCAGTTTGTTAGCCAAGAGTAGCATAGATTACAAAGAAGATATTCAACCCTGGCTAGGAGACGAAATTACATTAGCAATCACCACCTTAGATATTGATCGCGATTCTGAAAACGGTCAGCAACCAGGGTATTTGATGGCACTAGCTACCAACAAACCAGACAAAAGCCGTGAGTTTATAGAGTTATTGTTCTCCAAACGGGCGTTGGCTGGGGCAAACTTAGAGGTTGAGCAATACAAAGGTATTAAACTGCTGCATGACTCTCAGCCAAAGCAGGACTCGCTTGCAGGTGCAGCCATTGGTGAAAACTTTGTGTTGTTTGCCAACGATCCAAAAGTACTGCGAGAGGCTATCAATAATATCCAAGCCCCCGATTTAAATCTGACTAGTTCTCCAGAATATCAAACAGCCGCTCAACAATTACCCAAAGGTAGTTTAGCTGTTGCTTTTCTCAATTTACCCACTGTGGCGAAATTGCAAGGATTGGAACTATCAGAACAAACCTATGATAGCGAAATTATTTCCCTCGGATTGAATCCCAAAGGATTGCTAGCAGAAACTACGTTTTTGACTTCATCGCCAACTGTTGCCTCATCCCGGCTATTATCGCAACCTATAAAAGCATTGCGCTACATTCCCACCTCAGCAGGTTTGGCAATTTCTGGCTCAAATTTGAGTAATTTAGGTGATAGCGATTTAGCCAAACTTGGGAAACAATTAACAGCAACTTTATATGGTTCTAAGGAAAATGCAACTTCTAGATTTTTGCAACCTCTAGCAGAGTTTGAAAAACGTTGGGGAATTAACTTAGCAGAGGATATTTTCAGTTGGATAAAAGGAGAATATGCGCTAGCATTATTACCTCAAAAGGCAAAGACAGATCCGAGTTGGGTCTTTGTTGTGGAACAATCAGAAGATGTACAACAGGGTGTTTCTCATTTAGATGCGATCGCCACATCAAACGGACTTAACATTATCCCCCTCACCCTCGAACAACAAAAAATTTCTGCTTGGACAGAGTTAGCCACCGCTGCCAAAAAAACCAATACCAACAACAAACCCTCCCTCAGCATCGAAACAAAAGTTCGAGGAGTGCATACAACTGTTGGAAATTATGAAATTTTCACCTCTGATTTAGAGATATTAGATGAAATCCTGACAAGCAAAAACAATTCTTTAATTGACAATCCAAATTTTCAAGACAGTATCGCCGCTATCCCTCAACCCAACCAAGGTTACATATACCTTGATTGGACAAAAAGCCATGATATTGTAGAGCGTCAGCTACCAATTCTCAAAGTAGTAGAAATTTTAGGTCAACCATTTTTTAATAGACTGCGATCGCTCACACTCAGCAGCTATAGTAACGAAACAGGATTGCTCAAAGGCGGCGTCTTTTTTCAACTCAATCGCTGAGTAGAGGGGATGCACTTCTTTTGTCGGAGACGCTACGCGTAGCTTGCTTCCCCATAGGAGGCTGAGGGATGAGGGGGATGAGGGAGAAAATTTCTCCGCGTCCCCACGTCTTTGCGTCCCAATTCTCCATTCTCAATTCCCAAAATCTTTTATTGTGTCACATATTAATGTGGCATAATTACTGAAATTATACGGTTTTTTGATAACTAGAATATGTATATATAATAACTATACTAGCCTGTTGGAGGGCTACTATGAAATATTGTCGCCCCCGACTTCAGTTTCGTGGTGGTTGGCTGTTAGCTATACTTACCTTAATTAGCGCTACTCCGGTATTAGCAGAAACAGCCAATTTTGGCACATTAAATCTTTCGCCAGGCTTTGAGGCAAAACAGGGAATAGTACCTGGATATACAGGGGGTTCATATTCCCTATCTGTGATTAGTAACCGCGATCGCAATCAAAATATTTGTATTGGTTTTGCTGACCCCACTCCAGATCACATCATGATTTTGGATAAAGACTTTTCTCAGTTAAAAATATTAATTGATAGTGGCAAATACGACACCACTTTACTCATTCAAGGCCCAGACAAAACGACAATTCGCTGTGGCGACGACACTGGCAAAAACAAAGACGCCAGCATCGACGATCGCAACTGGAAAAAAGGCACTTATCGAATTTGGGTAGGTGCATTTGATGCAAATGTCAAACGCAACTATACTCTAACAGTTCAGCAACCGTGAGTGGGGAGTGGCACTTCGACTTCGCTCAGTGACCGGGAGATGAGGGGGATGCACTTCTCCTATCAAAGACGCTACGCGTAGCAAGATCCCCCAAGGTACGCTCAGTGACCAGGGGATGAGGGAATGAGGGAGAAAATTTCTCCGCGTCCCCACGTCCCCGCGTCCCATTCCCAATTCCCCAGTACCCCAATTCCCCACTAACGATAATATGGGAGAGTAGCTTGTTGTGCTTTCCGAGGGTAATATCTCGTGCTATCTACTTTGAGTGCTGACTTTCGTATCATCTTTGAACGTGACCCAGCCGCCCGCAATTGGTTGGAAGTTTTGTTTTGCTACCCAGGTTTGCAAGCCTTGCTATTTCATCGGCTGGCTCATTGGCTGCATATTGTTGGTATTCCTTTTATTCCCCGTTTTATTTCTCATCTAGCTCGATTTTTGACGGGAATTGAAATTCACCCAGGTGCAGCGATTGGTCAAGGGGTATTTATTGACCATGGCATGGGGGTAGTGATTGGTGAAACTGCGATCGTAGGAGATTATGCCTTAATTTATCAAGGTGTCACCCTTGGTGGTACTGGTAAAGAAAGCGGTAAACGCCACCCAACTGTAGGCGAGAACGTTGTAGTTGGGGCTGGTGCAAAAGTATTGGGTAATATTCATGTTGGCAACAACGTTCGTATTGGTGCTGGTTCGGTTGTGCTGAGGGATGTGCCTTCAAATTGCACTGTGGTAGGCGTACCTGGACGCATCATCTATCGTTCTGGAGTCCGGGTTGCACCACTAGAACACAATAATTTACCAGACTCAGAAGCCGAAGTAATTCGCGCTTTAGTAGACCGAATTGAGTCATTAGAAGAACAAATACAAAATCTCCAACGCGCCCTTCCTGGGACAAAAACCCCTGTTTTAGCGGGTAATTTAAGTGCTGAAAAAGATGACTCAACACAAGATACCCCCTGCTGTAATCTTAGAGATAAAGCCATACAAGAGTTTCTCGATGGTGCTGGGATTTAATCACCAACTTCAGGGATTAACTTCTTCACAAGACCACCCTTGATTCTCGTCACGCTGGTAAATCCTTCTATTTTGTGGTTCGCCGCGTAATTCTAGATGGTCTACTTGTGTGGGGTCGAGTAGCAGTAGTCCAAAATTGGGTACTGGCTGGTTAGGATTGGGTGGTGGTGGCTCAAAAGCTGCTTGTTCTTGGCCTCTCGGTTTACCGGGATGGGGCCAGGCAAACTGTAAACGTGCTGCATCACTCAACTCTTGCCAGATAGCAACACGCGCCGACTGTAAATCTGCGTAACATTCATCACCACCCACCAAAGTTAAACTCCCTGTAATACGAAATTGTTCCCGCGTATTGGGAAAATACCAGCAAGCCTCACCCCAAGATCGCTGTTGTATCTGGTCAACTTTAGCACTACGAGTATCAGTAACAAATTTTAGCTGGTTAGTATCCTCCAAAAAACCGCGAAACACCAAAGTCCGATTAGCAGGACGATCGCCTGCCCGTATCGTCGCCAGTTGCAGATAACGAGCATAAACCAGACTACGATTGCGATGTAAAGCACGGGCGATCGCACCTCGCCAAGGAGCAAAAGACATAATATAATTCGTAATTTTTGAAAGTCAGATTAAATCTGAGGTTCCAGGTTTGCGTCTGTTGCCTTATCTTAGACAATTGCTACAACACAAAGTAGATAATTTTGTAATCCTCTCTGCGCCTCTGCGCCTCTGCGTGAGATAAAAATCCTGTATAAATTCGCAGCTAACCTTATGGCACAAATTCAAATCGGAATCGAAGGCGAAGACGCACCAACAGCAGCCGAAGCATTGCTAGAAATCCCTGGAATATCAGGAACCTACGAAGTACCCACCCAAAGAGAAGGAACTCTCGCCGCCATTGCTACTATTATCGGCATTGTCGGCGGTGCTGCGGCTTTAGCTGAACAAATCCGCAAATGGTATCAAGAATGGCATAAATCCCATCCAGGAAAGCAATTTGATGTGGTAATTCTTGACCCTGATACTGGCAACAGGATTTTACTCGAAGAAGCTACCATAGAGGAAATCACGGAAATCCTCAAATCTATCAGCAAATAAGTGCAAACTATCCGCATTCAACTTCGGGAAAGTACGCAGGAAACAGTTGAACTCAGGTATTGGCTACCTCAAAAAAATCACTATGAATCACGTCGCCTGAAATTAGCAGAAATCGCTGATTTACTCAAGCAAGGTGAACGAGATTACTATAAACTGCTGCCCAATTTACCAGGAATCGGGCAGCAGTTATTTTTTTGGTTGGATGGCGATGGACGGTGGTTGAGTCGGGGAATTGCTAACTGTCGCGGTGAGGGGTTGGTAATTGCCATTGATACTGATCAAAAACTGGCACATCTACCTTGGGAAGTGCTGCATGATGGTGAGGATTTTTTGGTGAAGCGGGTTAATCCAGTGGTGTTACCTCTGCGCTGGATTGAAAAAGAAACGGCAGGATTTTCTGTGGAAGCACGACAATTGCGAGTATTGTTTATGGCAACCGACCCGGAAGATGTGGAACCAAAGTTAGAGTTTGAACAGGAAGAGGCGAGAATTCTGGCAGATACGCGAGATTTTGCTGTAGATTTGCGGGTGGAAGAAAGCGGTTGTGTTAGCGAGTTGGGTAAGGTGTGGAGTCGCTATTTTCATGACTTTGATGTGTTTCACCTCACAGGACACGCCTCAATTAAAGATGCAGCACCTTACACGCCTTACTTTATCACTGAGACGGAAATCGGGGAACGCCACGAAACCACAGCCGTAGAACTTGCCGAAGTCTTCCGGTTTCGCTTTCCCAAGTTGGTATTTTTGTCTGGGTGTCGGACTGGACAAGCACCAGATAAAGGGGCTGTTCCTTCAATGGCTGAGGCGCTAATTGCCCAAGGTGCTAGGGCGGTTTTAAGTTGGGGACGGCCTGTGGAAGATCGGACAGCTACAGCCGCAGCCGCGCACCTCTACGGCAAATTGGCAGCCGGATATCAATTAGCCCAAGCACTCGCTAGCACTTACCAGCAGTTGTTTAAACAGAATGTGCGTGACTGGCATTTGTTGCGGTTATATGTCCAGGGAGAATGTCCCGGTGCGTTGGTGGAAGTGTTGGGAGATGTGCCATCCTCAGCGCCGGAACCTGCTTATGAACAGTTTTTAGATCCCGATACCCAATTGGTGCGGGTGGCGAAACCCTCTGAGTTTGTGGGGAGACGGCGGACTTTGCAACGTTGTCTCAAAGCGATTCGCACTTCATTAGGGGTACTAATTCACGGACTGGGGGGTGTGGGTAAGAGTACTGTGACGGCGCGACTTCTGGAAAGGATGGTTGGCTATCACAGGCTGGTGAACTTTCGGCAACTCGATGAGGACAAACTGCTCAAAACCCTGGCTGAACAATGTACCTCGGAACGCGGGCATGATATTCTCAATGGCAAGTTACCGTTGATGCAGCGCCTCACCAAGTTTTTCACTGAAGGACTGAATACCAAAGAACAGCGTTTCGTCTTTGTGCTGGATGACTTTGAGGCTAATTTGGATTTACGCAATGGGGTTTATGTCTTGCAACCACAAGTTGTGGATGTACTGCTGGCGTTGCTGAAGGCGATGCAAAATTCCCAACTTCCCCACAAGGTAATTATTACCTGTCGCTACAATTTCACATTGTCGGAACTGAATCATCGTCTGTACCGCGAACCTCTGGGGGCTTTGTGTGGGGCAGATTTAATTAAAAAGTATAATCGTCTGGATTCGTTTAATGGCAGTTGGCAATTTCAGCCAGATTTGCCGGAACGTGCCAAACAAGCAGCAGATGGAAATCCTCGGCTGTTGGAATGGTTAAATAAGATTTTGCAAAATTCCCCGAAGTCGCCGGAAGCGGAGAGGGGAGTTGAGATGATTCTGCAAAAGATGGCAGATAAGGAAAAGGAATTTCGTGAGGATATTTTGGCACAGGAATTGCTGAAGCAGCAAACTCCAGCATTGCGGAAGATGTTGGGGAAGTTGTTGGTGTATGAGTTACCTGTTCCTCTAGCTGCTATTGACCCGATTTGTGAAAATATCTCAAGTTGGGAAAGTCATATTCAACGCGCTGAAATTTTGGGTTTGTTGGAAGTTACCCTTACCAACAACACAGAGAGGTTGTATCGTGTTCCCCGGATTTTGTCACCGTTGCTAGAGTTTCCAGAAAACCCCAAGGGTGAAGAGTTGTATAAACAAGCTGCACAACTTTTGTATCATCTGTGGTGGGAGGAGACGGAAAGTATTAGGGAAGCACAAGCTTTAGAGATTCATCGCTTGGCTTTGTTGGGGAAGGATGGAGAAATCGCGGGGAAAATAGGTAATTTATTGGCGGGACGTTTTCGGAATCAAAGTCGATTTCGGGAAGCAATACATCTGTGCAAATCAACTTTAGAAATTACTAAAAACCATAGTGTTCTCAGCAAAATTGCTTATTGTGAACACCAAATAGGTGAGGTTGATCAAGCATTAAACTATTACGAACAAGCTTTAAATCTTTGTCCCGCAGAAGATGAACAAGAATTAGCTTCAATTTATCATCATTTTGGGATGTTTAAAGCCGACAAAGGGGATGTGGATGAAGCGATCGCACTCTACATTCAGTCTTTGGAAATAACTGAACGCATTGGTAATGTCCAAGGCAAAGCGGCGACGTTGCACCAACTGGGAATGATCTACGCCAACAAAGGGGATGTGGATGAAGCGATCACACTCTACAATCAAGTCCTTGAAATTGATGAACGCATTGGAAATGTCCAAGGCAAAGCGGCGACGTTGCACCAACTGGCAGGTATCTACGCCGACAAAGGGGATGTGGATGAAGCGATCACACTCTACAATCAGTCTTTGTCAATAAATGAACGCATTGGAAATGTCCAAGGCAAAGCGGCGACGTTGCACCAACTGGCAGTTATCTACGCTGACAAAGGGGATGTGGAGCAAGCGATCGCACTCTCTAATCAGTCTTTGTCAATAAAAGAACGCATTGGAAATGTCCAAGGCAAAGCGGCGACGTTGCACCAACTAGGACGTATCTACGCCAACAAAGGGGAAGTGGATGAAGCGATCGCACTTTTCAATCAGTCTTTGGAAATAGATGAACGCATTGGCAATGTCCAAGGCAAAGCGGGGACATTGCACGAACTGGGACGTATCCACGCCAACAAAGGTGAAGTTGATGAAGCGATCGCACTTTTCAATCAGTCTTTGGAAATATCTGAACGCATCGGTGATGTCCAAATTAAAGCGTTGACGTTGCAAAATCTGGGATATATCTACGCCAACCAAGGGGAAGTAGAACAAGCGATCGCACTTTTCAATCAGTCTTTGGAAATAAATGAACGCATTGGTAATGTCCAAACTAAAGCGTTGACGTTGCAAAATCTGGGATATATCTACGCCAACAAAGGGGAAGTGGAGCAAGCGATCGCTCTCTACAATCAGTCTTTGGAAATAGAAGAAGGCATTGGTAATGTCAAAGGCAAAGCGGCGACGTTGCACTGTCTGGGATATATCTACGCCAACAAAGGGGAAGTGGATCAAGCGATCGCACTCTACAATCAGTCTTTGGAAATAAAAGAACGCATTGGTAATGTCCAAGGCAAAGCGGCGACGTTGCACCAACTGGCAGGTATCTACGCCAACAAAGGGGATGTGGATCAAGCGTTTGCACTCTACAATCAGTCTTTGGAAATAGAAGAACGCATTGGTAATGTTCAAGGTAAAGCGGCGACGTTGCACTCTCTGGGAATTCTCTACGCCAACAAAGGGGATGTGGAGCAAGCGATCGCACTTTTCAATCAGTCTTTGGAAATAACTCAACGCATTGGAGATGTCCGAACTCAAGCAATGACTCTGTGGTGGTTAGGAGAGTTGGCAGAACAGCAGGGTGAATACACTAAAGCGATATCGTATTTGCAACCAGCTTTAGAGATTTTGCAGCGATTGCAGTCACCGGATGCTGAAAGTGTGAGTGCAAGTCTTGATAGGATAATTCGTAATTCGTAATTACAGCACCGAAAAATTTTTTATCTCACGCAAAGGCGCAAAGAAGAACGCCAGAGTGTTTTCTAAATAAATCAAAATTGCTGTAATGAGTCTTTGATAGTGATTAACGTATTGTGCAACTTCTTTCTCTCAAACTTAACCTCCAACCTCTTACCTACAAGGGAGGCTACCGTGTACACACATCTAAATGCTGTGTAGAATGTGGTTTGATCCCCCTAAATCCCCCTTAAAAAGGGGGACTTTGATTCCAGTTCCCCCTTTTTTAAGGGGGGTTAGGGGGGATCAAAAGTCTGTGGTGCTAGGTTATCAGATTTGTGTGTACACCGTAGCTTAAAAAGGGGGACTTTAAGAACTTTTTCCCATGTTTTCAAGGAGTGTAAAGGGATAAACACTATGAAACTATGATGAACAACCTCAACAGTAGCAATTTTCATTTACCTTACAATCCAAAGCTTGTAGAAAGAGCAAAAGAACTTCGCAAAAATATGACTCCAGCAGAAAAAAAGCTGTGGTGTGAATATCTGAGTGATTTTCAATTTCGGGTTTTAAGACAAAGACCAATTAATCATTTTATAGTTGATTTCTACTGTCCTACTTTACAAGTAGTTATTGAAATTGATGGGGATAGCCATTTTACAGATGAAGGTCAAAATTATGACATAGAGAGAACACGTATTCTAGAAGGCTATGGTTTAAAGATTATTAGGTTTACAAATAGTCAGTTTTAAATCAATTTGATAGTGTGTGTGAGCAGATACAGGGTTTAATCCCCCCTAACCCCCCTTTTAAAAGGAAAATTTCTTAAAGTCCCCCTTTTTAAGGGGGATTTAGGGGGATCAGATGATTTGTGTGTACACGGTAGTCCCTTGTAGGGAAGGGGTTGGGGGTTAGGTTTCAAACACCTACGCTGCATATCTAATAATCTCAACTTCTGCGCCATTACTCACAGCAACTTCTGCCCTATTTAGCACTTGTTCAGTAATAACATCACTTAGATAATACTCACCACAATTATCACAAATTTCTGCTGGGACTTTTTTAATCACCACAATAGATTCGTCTCTTTCTAAAGTCACCGTCACTAAGCCCGGTTTAGTTTTTCCATGTTTACAAATAACGCATTTCATTAACCTTACCTCCTAGTTTTAAAATCATCTGACCAAATATTTGCATCAGGAGTATAAGCTGTCACTACATATCCTGTATCTGTAGATTCATCATAAGAAAATACAACATGAATTGGTTTACCTCCCACGAAATCAAACAGGAGATAACTAGGAAATGGCTGATCATTAGGAGTTTCTTCTATTATTTCTCCATAACCTACCACTGATTCTACTTCTTGCTTACTGATGCGACGATAAAACATTTATTGAATAGCATGACGAGAAAAAATTAGATTTTGACAATACATTAGTATCTAGTAAATAATTTATACTCATAAATTAACTTCTCTTCCTGGTGACTTATCCCGTAGATTTTCAAAAGTATCATCATCAATACTTTCTAAATTAACCCTTTGTCTAAAGTCTTGTAAAGCTGACCAAAAATCAGTAATGTCTTTACTTTCTCTTAAATTTTTTTGATGTTCAGATATAGAAAATGGTTTTTTAACTGATAATTTATATTGAAGAAATTGAATAAAATCTAAAACTTCTTGCTGTTTATCTGGTGGTAATTCTCGGAATGTTTGTAGAACTGTTTGTTCAATAATCATAGTTTTACCTCTGCTAGATGAGATATGATTACATTATAAAAAAATTGCTGTAATAAGGCTTTGATATTCGTAGATGAGTCTTTGAACTCCATTAATGAACCTCAGAGCTTCGTTAATGAGTGTTTATAGCAATTCAGGACAGAGAATCTGGATCTATGCCGAGCGATCGCAACTGCTCTGCTAATAATTGAGCTTTTTGTTCTGCTTGTTGAGCTTTTTGTTCTGCTTGTTGAGCTTTTTGTTCTGCTTGTTGAGCTTTTTGTTGAGCAAGTTTTTTGTCTTCTTCTGGTGTTAAAAACCGTTGTCCTTGCTGGTTATACCAATACATCCACTCGCGGGGAATGCCTACATAAGTTCCCTGTTCTATGCCAATTCCTAAACCTATTTCTGGTAGCCAAACAGGATTACCATCTTGAAATTCATAAACATTGTTAATTAATTTGTAAACTTCTAAACGTGGCTTACGACGACGAAATGGATTGTAAACTACATAATATAAAATCTCTAATCTTGCATACTGTGCTTTTTTAGTTGAGTACTCACCGCGATATGTCTGAGATACTACCTCTAGAACTAACATGGGTAGTTTCTTCTCTTCCCAAAGCACATAACTGGGGCGGAGGTTTTGATCATAAAATCGCTCTACGCCCAAACTCAAAAACCCATCTGGGACTATTGCTGGCAAATCTGGATCATAATAAATACCCATATCTACGCCAAAAAACCAATCCATGCGTTCTGGCCAAGCCATCGCCAAAAGCGTTTTCAGTAAACCGGGAATTAAATCTTGTAATTCGTTATCCACTGGGGTATCGTCAGAGTCTGGCAGTTCCTCAGATGAGGGCAAACAAGCTAATGGATCGTACTTTAGCATGATGGGTTTACTCTTCCTCAGTTATTAGTACATCTTTATTTTATAAATGAATCTTGATGGTAACTTAGATAAAAGAATCTGGATCTACGCCAAGCGTAGTGAAGCGATGTCTACGACGGGCTACGCCTACGCACTCTACAATCAGTCTTTGGAAATAAAAGAAGGCATTAGAAATGTCCAAGGCAAAGCGGCGACGTTGCACGAACTGAGAAGAATCTACGCCAACAAAGGGGAAGTGGATCAAGCGATGTCTACGACGGGCTACGCCTACGCACTTTTCAATTAGTCTTTGGAAATAAAAGAAGGCATTGGAAATGTCCAAGGCAAAGCGGCGACGTTGCATAATCTGGCATATATCTACGCCAACAAAGGGGAAGTGGAGCAAGCGAGAGTCTTTGATACTCGTGGATGAGTTTAATGAGTGTTTATAGCAATTCAGGACAGAGAATCTGGATCTATGCCGAGCGATCGCAACCGTTCTCGTAATAATTGAGCTTCTTGCTTTGCTTGCTGCGCTTCTTGTTTAGCTTGCTGTGCTTCTTGTTGAGCAAGTTTTTTGTCTTCTTCTGGTGTTAAAAACCTTTGCCCTTCTTGGTTATACCAATACATCCACTCCCTTGGTATGCCTAGATAAGTTCCCTGTTCTATGCCAATTCCTAAACCAATCTCTGGTAGCAAAACAGGATTCCCATCATGTAATTCATAAACATTATTCACTAATTTGTAAACTTCTAAACGAGGCTTGCGGCGACGAAATGGGTTGTAAACCACATAATACAAAATTCCCAATCTTGCATACTCTGCTTTTTTGGTGGAGTACTCACCGCGATATGTCTGAGATACTACCTCTAGCACTAATACTGGTAGTTTCTTTTCTTCCCAAAGCACGTAACTAGGGCGAAGGTTTTGATCGTAAAATCTCTCTACGCCTAAACTCAAAAATCCATCTGGGACTATCGCTGGTAAATCTGGGTCATGATAAATCCCCATATCTATACCAAAAAACCAATCCATCCGTTCTGCCCAAACCATCGCTAAGATAACTTTGAGTAAACCGGGAATCAAATCTTGTAATTCATTATCCACTGGGGTATCGTCAGAATCTGGTAGTTCCTCAGATGAAGGCAAGCAAGCTAATGGATTGTACTCTAGCATGATGGGTTTACTCTTCCTCAGTTATTAGTACATCTTTATCTTATAAATGAATTTTGACAGCAATTCAGGTGAGAGAATCAGGATCTATGCCGAGCGATGTCTACGACGGGCTACGCCTACGCACTCTACAATCAGTCTTTGGAAATAAAAGAACGCATTGGAAATGTCCAAGGCAAAGCGGCGACGTTGCATAATCTGGCATATATCTACGCCAACAAAGGGGAAGTGGATGAAGCGATGTCTACGACGGGCTACGCCTACGCACTCTACAATGAGTCTTTGGAAATAGATGAACGCATTGGTGATGTCCGAACTCAAGCAATGACTCTGTGGTGCTTAGGACATTTGGCAGAACAGCAGGGTGAATACACTAAAGCGATATCATATCCTATTTGCAACCAGCTTTAGAGATTTTGCAGCGATTGCAGTCACCGTATGCTGAACAGGTAAAGGCGATGCTTGAGAGAATAATTCGTAATTCGTAATTTGAAAAAGCCGGGGATCTGGTTTTCTGGTGATTGACAAGCGATCGCTTTCTCAAAATTCTGAGTACAGAAGTGCGATCGCCTCTCGCATATCTACCACCATTACTCCCTCTAATTCCTGACCATAAAATGAACCAAAATGTGTCTTATCACCCGTTACCAAAAGGTCTGCTCTACTCTCTACTGCTGTCGCTAAAATGGGAGCATCTTTCAAAGGTAGTCCCATCTCCATTGCCCAATTGACTCGTGTAATTGGTGCTTCTTCAACTATAGTTAGTTTGAGGATTAAATCTTGCTCCAATCGTGTTAAAGCTTGCGGATATTTAGCTGTAATATTACGCCGTGTTTCTTCCAAAGCATGAGGCGAAGTTAGCAAAGCACAATACCCAGCAGAAGCTAATTTAAACAATGTACTACAGCGACCATCAGGACTAATCGCTGCTGCAAAGATAACATTAGCATCCAGGAATAAGCGCATTTATATTCCCTATTCAGCATCTTGAAGCTGTCGCTGAAGTTGTTTAGCTTCTTCGTCAGTTAAGCGATCGGCTATCTGAAACTCCTCGATTCGTTCGTCTGTATATATCTCAATCGGATACACTCCAGCAGGACGTAGTAAAATTCCACCATCAGCAGTAGTTTCCACTAGTAGCATAGTTTCCCCATCCAACCCTAGACGATTAAGAATTGCTTTGGGAATAGAGACTTGACCTGTTTTTCCTAGCTTGATGACTTCCATAAATTCTAAATAACCATAATCCGGCAAACCGGAATTTAATTAAATCATAACTAATCAGGTTTACTCGCACCAACTTTTCTGTTGACTAATCTAGTTTACAGGCACTTGGTACAAAAAGCGATGTCTACGACGGGCTACGCCTACGCACTCTACAATCAGTCTTTGGAAATAACAGAACGCATTGGAGATGTCCAAACCAAAGCGGCAACGTTACACCAACCGGGAATTCTCTACGCCGACAAAGGGGAAGTGGAGCAAGCGATCGCACTCAACCACCAAAAACCCCAATGAGAGAATCTGGATCTATGCCGAGCGATCGCAACTGTTCCGCTAGTAACTGTACTTTTTGTTGGGCTTGCTGAGCTTGTTCTTCTGGTGTTAACAACCGTTCCCCTTGTTCGTTATACCAATACACCCACTCGCGCGGAATGCCTAAATAAGTTCCTCTTTCGATGCCAATTCCTAAACCAATTTCTGGCAACCAAACACGATTTCCATCATGCAATAATTCATAAGCATTATTCACTAATTTATAAACTTCTAAACGCGGTTTACGGCGACGCAGTGGGTTGTAAACTACATAATATAAGATTCCCAATTTTGCATACTCTGCTTTCTTAGTCGAATACTCACCGCGATAAGTTTGAGATACCACCTCAAATACTAATATTGGTAGTTTCTTCTCTTCCCAAAGCACATAACTGGGGCGGAGGTATTCATCATAAAATCGCTCTACTCCCAAACTTAAAAATCCATCTGGGAAGATCGCGGGCAAATCTGGGTCATAATAAATACCCATATCCACACCAAAAAACCAATCCATGCGTTCTGCCCAAGCCATCGCTAAGACGGCTTTGAGTAAACCGGGAATTAAATCTTGTAATTCGTTATCCACTGGGGTGTCGTCAGAGTCTGGTAGTTCCTCTGATGAGGGCAAACAAGCTAATGGATCGTAATTTAGCATGATGGGCTAGAGTGTTTTAGTTTCGATTATTGTTTGCCGAAAATGACAAACTAGGGTTAAGTAGCGCATTAATTTTTGATATTTGTAGTATGCTTGTAGTGTTAAACTGATGACTGTGCAAGCAATAATAAGTTAATGTGCGTCTAAGCTACACTTTCTTTGGTTAGAACTGTCATTAGTTATTTGTACTTTGTCAATACAAATGACCAATGACAAATGATAAGCGACGACCAAATAAAGTAATTATGCAATTAAGATGTATTTTAGCTTACTAAATTGTTCAAGCATGAGGCTTGACTCAATACTTCTTGAGTGTATCTCAATTACGAATTAGTATGATATCCAAATTTGAATACGCTACTCTTGCCCATGCAGAGGATGCTCAGCATTTAGGGCATATACTTGAGCAGTGCTACATCATGTCAGCTGGTGATAGCGAACTCTATATTAACCGCGTTGGCTTAGAAAACTTGCGGATTCTTTATCAAAATCAGCAAGTTGTGGGTGGGTTGGCAATTCTACCGATGGGTCAATGGTGGGGTGGTCAATGTGTACCGATGATGGGAATTGCAGCTGTGGGTATTGCTCCAGAATATCGCGGAAGTGGAGCGGCGATCGCACTCATGCAAAACACCCTCAAACAACTTCACACTCAAGGAGTCCCGATATCTGTCCTTTATCCAGCAACTCAACGCTTGTACCGTAAAGCCGGGTATGAACAAGCAGGTAGTTATTGCATTTGGGAAGTTTTGACCGAAAATATCCAAATCAAAGAGCAACCACTACCTTTACAATTTGTAGCTCCCAGCAATTATGAAGCCTTTTACGAGCTTTATCAACAGCAGGCAAAAATTACTCATGGATATTTAGACAGAAATCAAGCAATCTGGCTAGGATTAATTCGACCAGAAGACCAAGAAACTGTCTACAGCTATTTTATTGGTGACAAAGACCAACCCCAAGGTTACATCATTTTCAGCCAACATTCCACAGAAGACGATAGTGCAATTCTCAGAGTCAGAGATTGGGTAATTCTGACTGATGCCGCCATGCAAACTTTTTGGTCTTTTCTTGCCAACCATCGCTCTCAAATCAAAAAAGTGCGATGGAAGAGTTCAGTGATTGATTCTCTCACATTGCCGCTACCAGAGCAAACTGCTAATATATGGCGTCAAGAGCGCTGGATGCTGCGGGTGATAGATGTAGTCAAGGCTTTGGAATTACGAGGTTATCCACCGGGAATTCAAACCGAACTACACCTCGAAGTCAAAGATGATTTATTAACTAGCAATAACGGTAAATTTATTCTCTCTGTTGCCAATGGACATGGCGAAGTGAGAACAGGTGGTAAAGGTGAATTGCAATTAGATATCAGAGGATTAGCACCACTATATACAAGCTTGTTTACTCCCTATCAATTGCAGTTATCAGGAAAACTCCAGGCTACAGAAACAGTACTTTCAGTAGCCACACAAATATTTGCAGGTGTCTCCCCGTGGATGGCTAACTTCTTTTGAATGTACTGATTTTTTTCAATAGATGATGAAGGCTGTCAAAGTAATCAACCCTCAGATAATTTGTGTCTTGATTGAACGATTTTCAGCAGGATGAGGCAAAAATAAAACGCGAAAAAATATCTCTTCGCTTAATTACGAATTACGTTAGCGCAGCGGTAGCGAGTCCTCGATAGCGTTAGCGTTAGCGAAGCGTTAGCGAAGCGGTAGCGAGTCCTCGAGCGTCAGCGTAAAGCCTGCGGCATAGCTTCGCTTAGAGCGACACAGGAGCGTCGCGTCATTACGAATTACGAATTATTTAATATCAAAGCGATCGCATCTTGATTTATCTTTTTCAGTAACAACCGAAAAACTCGTCAAACTGCTACACATACGCCATGTTAAAGTTACTTAATCGAAAAATTATTGTTTTGATAATTTTGTCTTTTGTCATATTCGCTTTCAGTTACATACCACGAATATCAGCGAATACTAACTCCCGCTCAGGAAATGTAATATTTATTCACCCAGATGGCACTAGTGCAGCTCATTGGGGGGCAGCGCGGATGCTCTATTACGGCCCAGATGGTAGGCTCAATTGGGATAAAATGTCAAATCTCGCTGTCTATTTGGGGCATATGAAAGACCAATTAACAGCAACTTCCAACGGAGGTGCAGTGACTCACGCCACAGGAGTAAAGGTAAATGCTGACTCTTTTGGTTTGGATGAAGCAGGTAAACCGATAGTGGCACTGTCTGGCCAACCTAAAACAATTATGGAAGAAGCGATCGCCGCCCGCAAGGGAACCGCAATCATCAACTCTGGGATCATCCCCGAACCAGGAACAGGTGCGTTTTTAGCCAAATCGGCCAATCGTCGTAACTTTGCAGACATCACCAAACAAATAGTTGAGTCTGGTGCAGACATCATTTTAGGTGGCGGCGAAGTCTGGTATCTTCCTAAAGGCACAGCAGGAAGACATAGCAGTGCTGAACAAAGTCAGCGCACCGATGGTCTGAATCTAGTCAAACTCGCTCAAAGCAAAGGTTACAAAGTTGTTTACACCCGCGAGGAATTACTCAAATTACCAGCCAACACCAAAAAAGTTTTGGGGATTTTTGCTGCCGACGACACATATAACGATGAATCTGAGGAAAACTTAAAAAAGCAAAGTTTACCGCTATATGTACCCAGTGCGCCCACAGTTACTGAACAGTTAGAGGTGACTTTACGCATTTTGTCCCAAAATCGCAATGGTTTCTTCATCGTGTTAGAAGAAGAAGGAAGCGATAACTTTTGTAACTTTGATAATGCTGTTGGTTGCATAGAAGCAGTCAAACGAGCTGATGATGCAGTTGGGGTTGCAATGAAATTTATTCAAAAAAACCCCAATACTCTTTTAGTTACCACCGCAGATAGTGACGCTGGCGGCTTAGAAGTAGTAGGGGCTACAGAAAAAGATTTTCCCTTAGACAAACCCCTGCCTGAAAAAGGTAAAAATGGCGCACCTTGGGATGGTAAACAAGGGACTGGTACCTTACCATTTGTTTCTGCCCCCGATAAACTCGGTAAACGCTTTCCCTTTGTGATCGCCTGGTCAGGTTTTGGGGATAATAGTGGTGCGATCGTTTCTAAAGCACACGGTTTAAATGCTCAGCTACTTCATGGAACTGTTGATAATACTGACATTTATCGCCTGATGTATCGCACCCTATTTGGTAAATAGTTACCAATTGAAAGGAAACAGGGAACAGGAAACAAGAGAAACTAAACTACCCACTTTGAAAGTGGGGTTTTAGCCTCTCGTATCATGTTTGTCTGAAGACTTATCGTTAGGGCTGACGCGGGGACGCGGGGACGCGGGGACAGGGAGAAATTTTAATAATAAGTAATTACCCGAACTTGATATCACCGCGTTGATCAAAACGCAAAATATTAAAAACCTACACCTGTCAGAGTCCCCTCATGCAAGTTGGTAGTGCTGTTACTCACTGGACTCACCGCGTCAACTTCAACCCGTCAATTTTGAGTTGCTAGACCACACTAGTAGCGTCTACCTTCAACTTCTACCCTAATCACACGACGTGGGCAGCGCCAATTCGCCCCACTAGTACTAACATCAGTACAACCTTGCGCTTGCATTGCATCACGAGATACATCATTTGGCTTATAAAATCGCCAACGCCCTCTATCATCTGGCCCTGACTCAGCTCTAAGTCTGCGGCTAGAGCGATAATCATTATCATCAGGACGCCACCGATCATCACCACCTACTTCTACCCTGATCACACGACGCGGGCAGCGCCAATTCGCCCCACTAGTACCAACATCAGTACAACCTTGTGCTTGCATTGCATTGCGAGATACATCATCTGGCTTATAAAATCGCCAACGCCCTCTATCATCTGGCCCTGACTCAGCTCTAAGTCTGCGGCTAGAGCGATAATCATTATCATCAGGACGCCATCGATCATCACCACCTACTTCTACCCTGATCACACGACGCGGGCAGCGCCAATTCGCCCCACTAGTACCAACATCAGTACAACCTTGTGCTTGCATTGCATTGCGAGATACATCATCTGGCTTATAAAATCGCCAACGCCCTCTATCATCTGGCCCTGACTCAGCTCTAAGTCTGCGGCTAGAGCGATAATCATTATCATCAGGACGCCATCGATCATCACCACCTACTTCTACCCTGATCATACGACGCGGGCAGCGCCAATTTGCTCCACCACCACCAACATCGGTACAACCTTGCGCTTGCATTGCATCACGAGATACATCATCTGGCTTATAAAATCGCCAACGCCCTCTATTATCTGGCCCCGACTCAGCTCTGAGTCTTCTTGTTTGGTAGTCACCTCTGTAGTTATCGACTTCAATTTGAGATATAAGTGAAGGCGTAGCCGTAGGCTCAATCTCTTGTGCGAAAGCAGAAGATTCATGTGTATTTATAGGAAATGTCGTTAAGAGAGTACCACAAGCGGCAAAAGCCATTAACTTCGATAAATGACTTGTTTTGGCTAAACAAGACATATGCTTTCTCCTTAAAAAATTAAACTCTACCGTTATCAACAATAGTATTATTATCAAATAAGATAATAATACCCTCACCCAGTCAGGTGAGTTAGTTAAATGTCGATGTCAGCCACAGATTGTGTCAGCAGACATCGACACTTACTTGGCTTTTTGAGTCCAAGAGAAAATTGCATCAGAATTCTGACTCCATAAGGATCTGCTTCTGAGCTTTTTGAGTAAGGAATTTGAATATATAGATACAATCTTGGCTGTTTTAGTTTCAACTTTTAACCAATCTACATGTAGTAATTACGTAAAAAATTCGATTCATCTGAGAAGAGGTAGGGGGAGCAGGGGAGGAACCAATTCCCAATTCCCCTAATCCCCATTCTCCTATTCCTCGTGATAGAGGGGCTAAAAGTGAGAGTGGGGTACTTTATATCATGGGCAATTGGACACACTGGAGATGATTTGACTTGGTGAATCAAAAAAAAGGAAAAGTGAACAGGATCGCACATCCTAACCCCAAATTTTCTGGTGATCGTGATCAATATCGTCTGCGCCTAAATTTAAGTTAATAAAATTCGTCCCCATATAATGAAATTTAGGGGCTGAAGCGTGAATACTTTGGTAAGATTTCTACAGTCTATTTGAGTACTCCAAAGGTTTTCAAGACACTGTTGTGTAAAAGTAGTCTTATCCAGCCAACCCAGTCTCTACTTGCCTCCTCTTGGCGGGTTTATTGCTAGATATAGTGCTTGAGTAATTGCAATAGCATTATTGTGAGAGATTTTGTTGTAGTTGGAGCATCTGGAAGGAACTTCTCTACGCTGCAAAAAGCCAAGAGCAAAACAGTGACACTAGAGTACTTGCCGCCTACAGCGCCAACTCACTTGGAAATAAAACTTCTATGTGAACACACACTGATGCAGTTTCATTTGCTTGAATAGCTATATTGATAAAACATTGATACGACGAAAATTCAGAATTCCTGATTATGGCAAGTAAAATCATTGATGTTAGAGAATATACTGTCAGGGCGCATAAAAGAGAGATTCACACTCGTGTCTTTCACTTTCTATGTAAAGAGTGCAACCAAGCTACAACCCGTGAGACTTTCGGTACTCGACCCTTGTATTGTGAAAAATGTCGTCCTCCCCAACCACCTAAAAAATCTTTACAACCAAATCAAAAAGCAAAACCCAGGCCAATGACTTACAAAAGTGTTAGTGATTTAGATTGAGTGAAGACTAATGACTCAAAAAGGACAATTAGAACCACCCCCGAAAGATTTCCTCTCTCCCTTATTGGAATTGCGAGACTACTATGCTCGTCTGACAGAAGAGTACGAACGTCTGTTTGTGCAGGCGCGATCGCAGCTTGACCATGTAGAAGCATTGTTGTCTAACTGGTCTTTTTTAAATAACAACAACCAGATTTCAACATTGACAGCGGTTGATACAACCCCCAATCCTCGGTTTCTCTCTGGGCACGATCACATTTCTGATATTGACTTGGTTGAGTCTGTGCAATCAGAACTCAAAGACTCAGACAAATTGGAGATAGATAATCCCGTTGCTGCTGTTACTGTTGACACACAACAAAGCCAAGCTGTAACAGCATCTTCAGAGAATTATGATGGCTCAACGAAGGTGGCAGAAGTTCCTATGCTACCCCAATATCAAACTCCAACTCGGATGGAAGCCATAAAACAACTGTTGCAAGAATACATTGGCACTGTATGTCATATAGATTTCATTGTGCGATCGCTATATGGAGAATTAGAGCCAAATCTGTTTAAAGTAGTTAAAGGTAGAGTTCAATCCTCCCTGACACAGGGTAAAGAAAGAAATTACTGGGCAGCTATTCCCGAAGAGCCAGGTTGTTACACGCTGGATTTAAGTTTGGTAATTCCCAATAAAAAGAATGACGCTTCTGGGAGTGTCAAACATAAAAAGAAAAAATCCTTTGTGCCACCGAAGACAATAGTAGTACCGATGCTCAAAGTTTTTGAGGGTCAATTTTTGATTGATGCCATCACTTCTCTATTGCAACAAAATCCCGGCAGAATTTTTACCGTAGCTGAAGTCATCGATGGTATCTATGGAGAACTAGATGCACAGCAACTCAGAGAAATCAAAAATAAGGTTTTGAATGAGTTATCTAGAGGCTATCGGATAGGGAGATTCTCTAGGGTTCCCAACCAAATTGGTCTCTATACCTGGGACTCTAATTTGATATCACAAACAAGTTCCCGCTGAGCGTCTTGTGAAACTCACCCCGCGCTGCCTGGGGCGCGGGAGATGAGGGAGATGAGGGAGATGAGGGAGATGAGGGAGATGAGGGAGGTAGGGAGTAGAAATAACAAATACACCAATTCCCCATTCCCAATTCCCAATGACTAATGACTATTTATGATTGAAAAGTTAGGATTAAATCACTATCCAGTTGAGTAGAGTAGTCGTTGCCCTCAACTCTATAAATTACCAATTTTAAGTAAATCTCAATTATTTAACTATGCGACGCCGTCATTATCCTCCCGCTTATTTACGCTATTTCAAAGCCAGGTTACGGTATTTGGGACAACCTGCTTTTTGGGGAACAGCAATTTTTTTATCTGTAGTAGGACTAGTAATTTGGGAATACTCGTCAAGACTAGAAGTTGCAAGTGATCAGAAAAACAGCCAAAAAGCTGCACAAAAGCCTACTGATACTTCCTTATCAGCAGAAGATAGAGCGATCGCGGCAGACATTGATAATTTACCGGTCTTGTTTAATGATGTTGAGCAAGCTAACCTCTCTACCACCCTAAATAATCCCCAGGAAAACACTGACGATAAAAAAACCAAAGGGTTTATTGAGGATGCAATTAAAAAACAAAAATCTGCTGCTAGTGATACCAAGTCAAATCTTGGTTTAGGCATAAATAATACACCTCCGCTAGAGGTGAATAATCCTTTTGTGCTACAAGCAGACAATCTATTGCAAGTTGGCATAAATGGCGGCAACAAAAGCCCGTTTTTAGGCGTAAATTCGTTAACGAAAGCTTCTGAACAAGCAGCGCTATTATCAACATCCCCTAGTTCAGGAATTGGATTTACCAATCAAACCAACAAAAATCAAAATCCTGCTGATCTCAATCCTCTGCAAACAGCGCTTAACGAACTTCCTAGCCAGAAGCTATCCGGCTTTAATGGTGTTACTTCCACTCAAACAAATACCTTGGGTCGAATTTCTAACAGTGGAGCAACATTAACACCACCAACTAACACCTCACCCAATCCGACTGTAGTACCCAACACTGGATTAAATATGGGGGCAGGCTACACTCCGACAGGGGCAAATTTACCAGAGAATTCCTATGGTAATTTCAATAAAGGTCAAGCATTACTTAATGCTACACCAGTGACACCGCCAGTTAACTCTACTGCACCGACTAGCATTACACCCTACACTAACCAGATTCCAACTCAAGCAACACCGACTAGCATTACACCCTACGCTAACCAGATTCCAACTCAAAATTTTGCCACTCCCATAGCTCCAGGGGGATACGGCAATTATGGCAATTCAGGCTTACAACAACAACCTACACAACAACCGCAGTCTAATTGGTCGCCAGAAAGACAACAACTTATTAGGGAGTATGTAGGTAGAGGATACAAATGAGAGGGAACAGGGAATAGGAACAGTTACTAATGCAACTGATAACTGATTTGATGTATCGTTGATAGATAGATAGACCTTGCCTTACCTGACAAGTAAAGCAAGGTCTTATTTACGAAAAATGTAAAAGTTTAAAGCCAACTGGGTTGGGCTACGCTCTAAGCGAAGCTATGCCGTAGGCTTTACGCCTCGCTGCGTACCCTTCGGGATCTTGCTACGCGGAGCGTCTCGAAGAGAAGATTGCCCGTTGTGGACGAAGAAATCCTTGTTTCACTTAGCATTCCCTGTTCCCTGTTCCCTTTATTTAACTTCACTGGCGGGAAAAGCAGTGACTTTACCCTTTTTCAGTGCAACCACCACATCGTAAGTTGCACAATAAGCGATCGTGATATTATTGGTTTTATTGTAAAGATTGACTACCATACCTGCACCACCGGGTTGAACTGCGATCGGCAGCAGATCACCAAAAAAGAAACGACGTAACTGATCGCCACTACCAATTTGACCTTTATTCTTGGTTAGTAAGTCAATTTTTTGTTGAGTAGTCAAACCTGTAGAATCTTTCATTTCCTCAGCTGATGCTTGAACTAGTGAAGGATTTACAGCCTGAAGTGGAACATTCCAAACTGTTAGCATTCCAGCGAGGGCAACACTTGTAAGCAACGATGAAGCCAGTTTCATTTGTGTCTCCTGAACTTTGATCCTCTGACAACTCAAAGTATCTCAGTTCGCACTGAGGCTGATATGAAACTCAGCTATAAATTTCCTGAATCTATTGGTTGAAAAAATTTAGTTTAAATTCAGCGTTTTCTCAGCTATTTGTGATTATGTCAAAATAACATGTAATTCATAATTATTATGACTGGAGCATACAAACCCCCAATTATTAAAGACTACCACTAAAAAATTATGATGCTTGTTCTGTATCCTCTTTAATTACGAATTACAAATTACGAATTACGAATTATATTGTAGTGGTGTTATTGTGACCAGAACGAAAAAACATCTTATTTACAAAATACCAGGTCAAACTTATCTCTGGTTAGCAATTCTAATTTTTGGTGCATCTAGTGCAGTTACCCGCAAGCTGACAGAAATAGGTGCCCAACATTTTATAGACGATCGCAATCCGATTTCTCTGTGTAATGTTTTGTTTGTGGGAAATCTCTGTGCCTTGATGGTTCTAATATTAATTCATTGGCGACAGTTGAACAAAACATTTTTTCAACAACTCTCAAGTAAAGATTGGTTAAGTTTAATAGTAGTCTCAATTCTAGCAGGGGCACTAGCCCCTGGCTTAATTTTCCAGGCTTTAGCACTGACTCAGGTCAATAATGTCATTTTGGTTGGACGGCTGGAACCTCCTTTAACGTTGGCTTTATCAGTTTGGTTATTGCGAGAGAGGGTAAATATTTGGGAAGTTGTGGGAGCGATCGCAGCTTTTATTGGTGTTACTCTAACTATTATCCTTCAGACCCCAACAGCAAACATGATGAATTTGGGGGGCTTTCATTTAGGTGTAGGAGAACTGTTAGCAGCCACTGGGGCCGTGGCTCTAGTTATTGCTACTGTTGTGAGTAAAACTCAACTCTCTGATATCCCCTTGGGAATTTATGGTGTTTTTCGTACTGCCTTAGGAACTGTAGTGTTTTTCTTCCTGGCTTTAATATTGTATGGCAGCGACCATTTTATGGGTGTCTTCTCACCTTTTTTATGGCAGTGGATGTTTCTCTACGGTACCATCATTGTGGTATTGGGTCAGTCGTTTTGGGTTAGAGGCTTAAGAGCTACTACTGTGTCTACAGCTTCCTTAGCTAGTTCTTTTGTTCCTATTGTAGGCATTCTAGCAGCTTATTTGATATTAAATGAAGCCCCTACCTCTGCACAATATATCGGTGGTAGCTTGATTTTAGTTGGTATATTTATTAGCCAAATTGGCAATCGTCGTCAGGCTACGCGTGGCATGACTCCAACGAAACAAGAACTAGAAAATAGCATGGGATTTAAAGGGATTTGACTTAAATTATTTGTAACGATTGTAGTATATTTGTCTACTATTGATAGAATAAATTAGAATTTATTCTAAAAATAATCAGTTATCAGTTGTGAGTTGGAAAATTTATCTTTAATTCCTCACTGATGACTGGCTATTGTTGATTACTGACTGATTTTGCGAGGAGTTATGCTGTTAACCGAGCGTCGCGCTGATCGGGTAGTTCTCTACAATATCAGTTGGCAACAATTTGAGAATTTATTAATAGACTTAGGGGAAAGCCGTATCGCTAGGATAGCTTATGATGATGGCACATTAGAGATTATGACACCATTACCAGAACACGAATATTACAAAGAAATAATTGGTGACATCATCAAAGATATGGCTGAAGTTTTAGAGCTAGATTATGAGTGTTATGGCTCAACTACCTGGAAACGAGAACTCAAAAAGGCTGGAATAGAATCTGATAATTGTTTTTACTTCCAAAATGAAGCATTAATTCGAGGTAAACTCAAGTTTGATTTAAATCAAGACCCTCCACCCGATTTAGCTTTAGAAATTGATGTTACTAGTAAATCTTTAGATCGCTTTCCCATTTATGTGCGGTTAGGTGTACCTGAAATTTGGTGTTATGATGCTGGACAAATAAAAATTTATCAGTTGCAAAACAACGAATATCTCGAAAGAGAAACAAGCTTAGTGTTTCCTAATCTAAACATTCAAGAAATTCCATCGCTTATTGAAAAATACCGCATGGCAGGAAGACGAGTTTTTCGACAGGCAATTAGGGAATGGGTAAGGGGACAGATGCGTGAGGAAAACACATAATTTATTTGTAATATCTCAATATATGCGTGCAGTTAAGACTAGCACTCATTAAGCGATCGCCTAAGCTCGACTTTATCCAAATCAAAGAATGTAATCCTTCTTATCTGGCAGAAGTTCTGGCTTTGTGGCAAAAACTTTTCCCTACGTCACTAGTTTTGATGAAATCTTAAAAGTCAGGAGCTAGACACCATGAGGGTTTTAGCATATGCGATCGCGTTGCCGGAAAATGGATAAAGTCGAGCTAAGAGGTTGTTTGAAAAGTCTAAATTAATACTAAAATAGGCGATTAGAAATCGCGACTATACAGACAAAACCCACCTCCGTGGGTTTCAAGAACTCGATTTTCCGTGTTTTCCAAAGGAGGTGGACTTCGCTTGTGTAGTAGCGAATTATATTCGCCCAAAACTTTTAAACATCCTCTAAGCCCACTTGTGTGGGAATATTTAGGTAATCTTTCCATAACTTCTGCACCCCGACGCACCTCACAAGGGGTTCCTTTATCGATGACTTGCGATTTTCAACTTATTTAATACTTTTTCAGCAAGCCCTGATTACTGAGCAGGAAAAGCGATCGCTCTCCTTAAGCCTCAGTGTATGAGTGAAAAATCTGAAAAAATATCATATCTAACTTTTAGTCCCCTTGGGGGGAAGAGAGATGGGAAATTAATTAATATAATTATCCAGCATCTCACGGATTAATATTTTCGCCGTTGCAGGGAATCAATCTTGAATTGATTTGATTCCTATTCAGCATAAGACGAGTGTTTGTTTCCGTTCCCTTGCGAGAAATTGTACATACCAACTATTTTAACTTATTCATTAAGATATCTTTTATCTGCTGTAATTTCTTAAAAGATTCATTAACTTCTGATTGGTGACTTTTAAAATAATCTATTGCACTTATATATTTTATACCTCTACCTTCTAAATACCTAGCTTTTTGACTCGCGCTTTCCAAATCGTTATAAAGTTTCTCCAATTCCCTGCTATCTAGTTTCTTTGCAAGCTGACGAACATAGCCTCGGCGAGAGTCATGGGGAGATTTTTCAGGAAATTGAGTTGATATATCATCTCCGCTTTTAGAAGCATAATACTCTACCCAGTGCAATGCTGCGTAAAAGCACATAGTTACTGTCCAATCAGGATAAGCACTCTCAGTACTGCGTGCTGCATTTTCATTGCTTTGAGCTTGCACAAGGTAGCGTTCATCGGTCATGATTTATTGGCGCGGAACTAGAGGTAATTAAAGCACAATGAAGTCAGGAGAATTAATTGACCAAATTTTTGGTTTACTTACTACCTCTATATGTCTTTTTTCGTCAGAATCGGCTATTTTTGCATCTCCCAGTAAATAAAATCTCTCTACTATCTGAGGACGAAAATACCATTCTTCAGCAGAATCATCTATTAATTTCCATTCGCAGTCAATTACCATATCCTGAATTTTATCCCAGTTTTCATCTGATAATTCGATATCTGCTTTCAGCATGATCTGAAAATCGACCCAATGAATATCTGGGAAACTTGTAGCTACTGCTATAACTCTTTGTACTCCTTCTATTTTTTCAACTAAGTCTTCAACTAATTTTTGTATTTCAGGAGGAATCAAATTAGAAGTTTTTGCTTTTTCGGAAGTAACTAAGTGTAAATGAGACGAACTAGGGTTACTCCAATTAGTTTTAATTTCAACTTCCCTACCAAATTTGAGTAATAAATTTTCCGACGTTGAACTCCTAATATATGTCATCCTTATGCCTTTAAAAATTCATCTAGTCTGTCTCTCAAAAATGCTGCGTGCTGTCGAGTAAACGCAAAATTTATTGGATGTCCAGTTGATGCTTTTTGCTCATCTTCCTCAAATGGACTTCTTGATAGCATTCCTGCTATTAATATCCTATGTTCCTCATCAATTGCTACACGCACACCTGTAACAAATAACACTTTGTTTGGTTCTTCTTGACTCATATTTACTTTTAACCTCTACTTTATCTAAAAACGAGAGAGTTAAATGCTGTAGTTAATACGGGATTTTCTCTCTCTAAATTTTATGGTAGCTCTACAAGAAGTAGAGCTTAACCATAATCAAGCAGGCTTGTTGTTAGACTACTTTAATGATGAAAGTAGGATTTAAAGCCAGGGAAATAGGAGAACAAGTAAGGATCTGGAGTGTTACTTGAGACTGAGTAACAGTTTTGTATTTTTGTTGAAAAGATTCACAATGCGTCCATGCAGAATAAGAGTCAAATCCTGTTTTGAAGTTTGAGTTTGATTCAGTCATAATCTAACCTCTAAAAACTTATACCTTGATTATACGGAATTTTACTGCCAATATCATCAAATTCCGCAATATTTTTATACGAAAACTACAAGCTAAGTATACTTAACACTCTTAATGCTCCCATCATCCTTAACAGACAAAATTTTCACCTTTACCGTCTGTCCTTCATGGAGAGAACTAGCCTGCTTCGGTTCCTTCTCAGTTAACTTAATCGTCCCCAAAATTTCATAGGTGACTTTGTTACCATTGATTTTGGTAACTTTAGCTGCGATAATTTGCTCAACTTGGAAGTTTTGCGATTGAGCAACTTTAGCAATTTCCGCTTGACGTGCTGACTCGAAAACAGGCGTTGTCGGAGGTGCAATTTCCCCAATTGGTACACCAGCATCTTTGTAATAACGCATCAGGCGTGATACCCAGCCTAAAATTTGCAGCATGGTATAAGCATCGCTTACGCCTTTAAGAGCATAGCTACAAGCTTTCTCGATACTGCGGTAATAATCAATAGTTTTACTGCTGTGTCCAATTTGTCTACCATTACTGATGAGAGTTTTTAGGTATTGGAAAAACTTGGAAGTAGCATTTGGCTGGTTTACAGAGGCGCGGAGATAAGCAACGGCTTTACTTAACTCGTTGACATCTGTATTATCTTTGACTAATGTTTGGGCAATTTTATGTGCTGTATGCCATTGTTCTTCATTCATAGTCATAATTAATACATTCCAGATGGGGGTTCGCGATCGCTAGGAAAGCGCAGTATATTTGTCAGCTGCTGGAGTTGTTCAGTTTGTACTAAACGGGATGAATATGCAGCTTGAATTTGCTGTTGTATATACTTTTGTAAAGCTTCACCCGTGAGACGGTTACTTTCTGGAAGGGTGTAGGAAGTGTAGCGATCGCGCAAATTATCCGCTTGTTCAATTTCAAACACTGTTACTGTCATCGTTCCCATACCAATAGGCTTTCCACCTCCCACCTTCAAAGCAATTGGATGCTTTGGATCTTGTCCAAAAACAATTAATAAAGTGCCTAATTCTTCTGATTTCAGGTTTTTGAAATGTAATTTGGTTGTAAAAATATATTCTCTACCTGCCTGCTGTACTGGGATGCCAGCATTTTGTCCTTTATCAATAGCTCTAATTGTATGGTAATAAAATTTACGCCCTGCTACACGACCTTGGGTAAAATACGCACGTCGTTCGTCGGGACGAGGGCGGTACAATGACGGCATAAAACCAGTGGTAAAACCGATGCTTTCACATTTGGCATCGCTAAATTCCAGCAAGCCTTGCCAATCTAATGCGCCAAATAGTTGCGATGCGGGGCAGAGTTGTTCTTTATTTTTACAGGGTAGACGTTCTGAGGGTATGCGATCGCGATATCTAGAGGTAATTATCGCCAAGGTACTGTTAGTAATTGCTTCATAAACAGCGCGAATGCAACCTTTAAGTGAACTACCTTGAATAGACAACTTTTGATCAACATCCTGCACCATAGTTTTAATTAAAGGGATGCGGTTGTTACCAACATCGCTACCCATGACAACAACGCCAGTGGAGACATGGAGAGGGGTTTGCACTTTTAAACGCAAAGATAACGCACCATGTAGCCTATCAGTGCGGTACTTATGATGTCCCACTGGACGCTGTTTTGTAGGCGGTTCTTTGGGGAAGGAAACAAATTCATAGGGTTTTGGTGCAATTTCGTCTTGTTGACGCTGTTGCGGACGATTAATAGTCATTTATGTTCTCCTTCTAGGGTTAAAGCAACAAATTGCACTGCTGATGTTTCGCCATCAATAAAATATCTTTGTGCTAAAACTGGCTTACTTTTATCATTTTCCTCAATCCGTACATTAAGAGTTTTTGAATAAATAAATTCTTTAGGAAAGCGCACTTCATTGCGAGGATACCCATAAGCAGGATATGCATAGTAGGGGAATTTTTCTTGATTATTTGGTTCTATTTTCCAGCTATGGCCTACAGGTGTGAAATCAGAATAATCACCTGCAATACTTAATAACAGAACATCATAAAGATTATTGTGTTGTAGTTTCCATCGGAGTTCATATTTGTGATTGAACATTTGCCCTTCCATCATAGGAAAGTCAATTTCGGTAGGTTGTTCTTCTCGAATTCCACTAACTTTGTGAGTCCAACGCAAAAAGTAATAACTAGGTTCAATTGCAAGTTTTGTAATTAAACTTTGCAGTTTTAATCTTGAGAACAACTCTTTGCCAACACCAACAAAAGGCTTCATTTCTTCTATTTGCATTTTTATAGATAAATTTTAAACTAAACTATCTTGCTGTACTTAACAATAAATCTTTCCAAGACCTCACAGCACGTTCAAATAAATCTGTGATTTTACCTTCATGCCAAATTAACTGAACTCCAAAACCAAAATCCATTTCTCCCGCAGCAACAGGTGTATCTTGAAAATCAAGTTTTGGAAACCCATAAACATCTGCATCATCAACAAATTCACCAGCACCTAATAGCATGGTATTCGACCAATCTTGATTACCTTTCAAGCTGTGAATTCGCCCATTCCGTAGTATGCAACCAGGATATTGCACAACAGCTTTTTTATATTCAACCTTTACCGTACCCAAACCGCGAGATTTAGCAAAACCCAAGCCAAACCAACCGTCATTTAAATCTCGCAATACTAAACCAATTAAACCCAATTGGGAGAGAGTGAAGTTTTTTAAATGAATTTTAGTTTTAAATTCCCCAGCCGTACAAACTTGATAATTGAAAGGCCCAACTGCTACTGAACCAAAAACTCTATCAATTGCTACGCCATTACGTTCTTCAATTTTGAGAGGCTGAGACTTATCTGGATAAGCATCTTCAATTCTCAATCTGCTGGCAATAGAAGTATTACCAAAGATTTGATCAGTAAAACTAGATAGTTTGTAAATATCTGGTGCAGGTAAATCTTTACCATCTCTAGTTTTGAGATAATCATATTTATCACTTAACGGATCATTAGCCCAAAGTAATTTTTTAGAGTTGGGTTTTTCATCACCCACCGTCCTCACAATTCGCTCTGCATGGGCGCGAATCGCACCTTTTAAGCTACTTCCAGGTAAATATATAGAACGTCCACCAGCATGATAGGTTTCCACAAATTCCATATCAGGTTTAGTGGGATCTGCTCCTTGTTTATCCGATTTAATAAGAATCGGCCCGTCAGGAATTAGGGTTAAGTTAATAGTGCAGTGATTAACAAATCTTTTGTGCATGACTATATTTAGTTAATGACCTATTGCAAATTAAGCTGCTACTAAATTATTTAGTTGTACTTCGCATTGTTGGAAGACGAAGTTAACGATAGCAAATAATTTATCTAGTTCATAAATAGTGAACGGAGTAATATTTTTTGTGAAAAAATTACCTTCTAACTTACCAAATTGCCATACTCCGCCATTAGAAACAATTCCGTAGATAGTGATTGGGTATTCTCCATTTAATCTTTGAGCAGCAATCATCTCTGCTAAACATTGCGCCCAACCTGTTTCAAAGTTATCTTGCTTTGCTTCTACTAAAATGAAGTATGGTTTGTCAAATACAACTTTTCCTAATGGAGAACGTTTAGCTAAAATATATTCAGGAAAGCCAGATAATTTTTCGTCATAATTCAACGATTGGTGACTCCATAAAATAAAATGGTGTCGATAGATTTTCCAAACTTCTTTGATAACGGGATAAATGAGATTTTCGCAGATAGCAAACTCTGAATTGTCAACAACTGCATCCCGCATCATTAGTTCTAAATCTTCACGAAAATAATCAGAAACGGTAAAAGTAATTTCACTAATAAAATTTGCTTCGGTGTAAGTTACTTGGAACGCTTTAAGAACTTCACCAATGGTTTTGAAACTACTGAAAGCCATATTAACCTCCTCAAGAATTTTGTGTTGCTTCGGTTGTATGAGTCTTAGCTTTATTTTCTCTTAAATAATTGATCAGCGAGTTCGTCCAATCTTCTTTCAAAGTTAATTCTTTAACATCTTGATGGCTTGGTAGTTTCTCACCTGGATTGCTGTTTACCAATTCTTGGAGGTATGTGAGTAATTTTTCTGGATCGTTATTGACATCAAGCCAGTACATCTTGTCAATTTCTAGTTTAACGACACCCAAGCCACGCGATCGCCCTCCACCCAAAGGTATTTGTTCGGTTTCAAACTGGTGTAAACCAATCATCAACAGTCCCAGTTCCCAAGGTTCTGCATTCTCGACTACAGCCTTAAACTCAAATTGTGTCGCGGCTGGAACTACCTGAAAATCGTAGAGTTTCCCATCTGCGGCTGTTTCAGTGTCTCTATCAATGGCTACACCATCTCTTTCTTGATATTGTCCAAACCAGGTGTTAGAAACCACTATTAAATCTCGCACTTGAAATTTACTAGCAATCCAAGGTGAACCGAATAAATGAGAAACTGCATCAGTAATTTTTAAGAAAGCTTGTGTTAAAGCAATATCATCATTTTGATACCGTTCTTTGTAGGTTTGAACCAATTTATTTCTTTCTATGCTGATAAAATTTGCAGGGTCTTCCGCTAAACTAGAATCAATTCCACGTAAGAAACTTTCAAGACGCGATCGCAACGCACCTTTAAAGCTAGAACCTGGTATTAATGGTCTACCCAAAGCATCTTTAATCACAGGTAAATCAGAACCAATAGGTTCAGTAGAGCGTCCGGCGCTAATTCGTAATGCGGTGACTGTCCAAAGAGTTCCTGTTATTTCTAGGCGGTTTTTAAATATTTCAAACATAGTTTCAATGTATAAGAAATTCAATTTGTCTTGCCATCTCGTAAATATTTGAGATGGCGACTACCATAACCAAGATAGCGCCGAATTAATTCAATCCATACTAATTTAATATCAGATGAATCAGCTTCTTTAGCAATACTTTCTGCTAACTGTACTAAACGACCACCTTTACTTTCTGTACCAATATCACTAACTATTTTTTCTGCTAGCGATTCTTGGCCTCGACCCCATTTTTTGTCACGTCCTACCTGATAACGAAGAAAATTTTTAATTACCTCCGGACTATCTGTGGTATCTGCAACTCGTAATAAATTACGAAATTGAGATTCTTCTAAATCACCATAAGATTGTCTATTATCTAAAGCCTCTTGAATCCAGATTACTAATTGGTCTTCAACTTGACGAATGCCTTTTTGAATTTTTAATTGAACTTGCTGTTCTTGATGCTGTTCAGCAGCTTGACTCATGCTAGATTACCTCGCAATATACTATGAAACTCATTACAAATTTGCACTTGTCCGAAGCCTTCAGAAGTGCGATCGCCTACTCCCCAAAACTCTATTTTTTTTAACTTATCTAGCCATAATTCTGGTTTATCAGTACTAAATAAATATACTGCACCACGATTGATAACTAACTCCATATCTTTCATTAGTCCCCAAGCAGAATTCCACCCAGAGCGATTATCATAACTGCTATAGGCGACTTCTAGCTTTAATGGTATATCAGTAACTTTGGCAAATTTTTTGAGCATTATTTCTGTAATTACAGTTGTATGTCGCCAATTATCTAAAAGAATAGCGTCAGATTGTAAATCAAGTGTAAAAAAAGTACGACCATTCAAGAGATTTTCTTGAGGACTACCAAAAACTGATTCGTAAAGACTCCAACGCTCTTTGAGTGTATGATTAAATTTATCAATTCTTGTGTCTATTTCTGTGCAATAATCATTGATATCTGCTTTTATTGTCACTTTACCTAACCCGCGAGAAGTTGCACCACCTAAGCGAAATGTATTAGAATGACGATTGACAAAAGCAGCTAGTTTATCAGCAAGTTCTTCATCCTCAACTAAAATTGAACTACGATAAACATAATCTTCCCAATGTTTAACTTTCGCTTGAGGATTTTTTAAGAAAGATTCATTTAAAACTTCAATACTATAAAGAATCTCTTCTTGAGAAGTAGAGCGACGACGGTTAATACCCACACGAGTTAAAAAGCGTGTATTTACAGAATGATTGCGATATTTATATTTAAGCTTGTCGTCACTACTTTTACTGTAAAACCCACCATAAGGTTCAACTCGTCCTAAATCTTTGGGACAATTCGGTTCATAAGTAAAGTTGAATGCTTCTGCACAAAAACGGTCAATTAGAGTGTCAAAAACCCCGTTACCTTTAGTAGGAAGAAAACCAGGATTTGTTTTAGAACTAACAGCAGTTGCGGGTAATATCATTACCACATCATCAACTATTTGATTAATGGTTTCCTTTTTAGAGTTAGACTCATCGACAACTTTAGCAACTGCTGGGTAAGCGTTTTGAAAGATAGCTGCATTATCTTCCAAAAATAAAGCCTGAAAATCTCCGCCATTCTTACTTAAATCTGTAAACTGCTGTCCCGATTGTTGTAAAATTTGTGTTGCGATCGCACCCCGAATCACAGAACCGGGAATATGATCTAATGCTTCGCTGACGGAACCTGGTTTTTTATGTGCGATCGCCAGTGGAGATTTTGCTGTAATCTTTAACTTAATCTGCTTCATTTTGACATCTTTGGTAGTAACTGCATCCAAGCAGAGTCATCTTGAGGTAGTTTTTCCAGTTCCTCCCAGTGCAACCAACCTAACCCCGCAGATTTACTTCCACCCAATGCATGAATATGCCGCAATCCAGCTAAAATTAAGGCTTTGGCATAGGATGGATATCCAGGTAATAAGTGAATTGCGCCTTGAAATTTCAATTGTGAATTAGGGGGAGAAGTTTCTAGAAAATAAAGCTTTTGGTTTTCTGCGGTACGTCTTCTACGGTTAATAGTTACCCCAGGACGAAACGTTTCTTGTAAAGTATCTTTTTCCCAATCACATATCAAATCATCAACAACTATTCGTGATGGTAAAATCGGATTACCAAAAATTTTTGAAATCGGACAGTGATAACCTTTATAGTTCTCTAGTTTATAGTCTGAATGATATTTACTATCAACTTGTGCTGGGGTAGGACAAAGTTCTTTTGCTATTGGTGCGAAAAAAATTTGCCATCCTAATCCTTGCATTATTTTTTCACATTCGTGACGTAATCTTCCTTTTAGCTGCGAAGCGGGAATAATTAATTGTCCTTTGGCATTGCGGACAACAGTTTTATCAGCAAGTGTCCCATCTGAACCACCTGCACCAATACATAATGCAGTATCAATAACTGCGCTGAGGTTAATTGATGTTACTCGATTTTCAGTTAAATTGTTTAATAAAATCATGACTAATCACCAAATTTTCCTATGATTTTAACCAGTTTCAAGCTTGGGTATTCTCGTGACTCTCCTCTTTGTTTGTAGGGAGGAGTTCGGGGTTAGGTGTTTTTGGAATAAAAGGATATAAATCTACTAACTCGCGCCAAATAGTTTCATAGGTCGTTTTCGACTTATCATTATTTTTACTATTTTCTTTTAAAGACATCCAAGGTGCTAAATTACCATTATTTTTAGGGTCTTTTGGTTTACACCATGCCTCATCAAACAGAGTTTTAAGTAGTTTCTGAGCTTTTTTATCACTTAATCGTACTCTAAAATAACGGTAATTTAATATTGCTGTTTGCTTACCTCGTTCTAGTAAACTACGGATTTGATAAAGTTGCGATCGCGGAAAATCAGCTTCTTTTAATGCCTTAGCTGTTTCTAAAATTCCACCAATTTCATCTAAAGTATATGGTGCGCCGTAAAGTTTTAGTTTTTGTTCACCAGGGCCAGCTTTTATTAAACCTTGTGTGCGAAATTCACCCACATTTGATGAAATCATTGTCACTGCTTTCATGACTAAAAAATCTATAGTTCCACCATAGTATTTTTTTTCCTTTAATTCTTTAGCATATTTCTTTGCAGACTTCATCAACTGACTTGTAAGTTTCTCTGCATAGTAAATAGGCGTATCTTCAGCCGCAATTAATACACCTGCCGACATACTTAACCTACATTGACTTCTATTATCTAGTTTATTCTTAGCCTCCAGTTGATTTTCTGTCTGAGGTGGATGATAGCGATGTACAAACTGAGAATTATAAGTTTCATCTGTGATATATGGATTTTTAGGTTTATCTGTTGTACTTTCATTACTTTTAGTTTTGAGAATCTCTTCAAACTCTTCACAGATAGTTTTAGTAATAGCTAACGCTTTATCAGCAGGAACAATCAAAAATACATCATCACCACCAATTGTAATAATTTCAAAGGGATGAATCCATTTATCGTTACGTTTTTCTTTCTCTTTATCTGGGATATTTCCTAATTTATGCGGATGTAAATGTTGAAATAATGCTTTGTATACAGACTTTTCAGTTGCTTCAGAAACATCATTACTGAAATTTTGATATTCCTCCGGCGATTTGATTTTTTGGATATAGCCACCCATATTATTACCATCAGCATAAATATAAGCAACAAAACCCTTGGGTTGACTTGAGTTACCAATTTCAATTAATGAACGCGCTTCAGTTACTTCTGATTTTGGCAAATCGCCGTAATACAAATTTTCTAATTGATTTTCTTTTAAGTAATTCTCAAACTTTTCTACCCAACTTTCAATATATATCTTTTCTCCTGGCTGCCAAGTAAATTTTCTATAGTAATACCAATTATTAGAAATATTGCTACGTTTAGCTATATTTCCTACTAGACGTTTACGTGCTAAAGATTCAGAAAAATTGGGTTCCCCAGGAAGTTCCCCAACTCGCATGACAGCAGAAGCATTATCACTTGTGTCCCTAACTAAATAAGGATGTGTCTCAAATATTGCGGGATAAAGTCTAGTTGGGCGGTTGTCTGCGGTAATATTTCCACTACGACGTTGGTTAAATAAAGAAGTTAGCTTAGTAACTGTTTCATTAAAACTCTTACGCGCTTCAAACTGCTTATCTATATCTGCAATATCAGGTTGAGCAAAATATACCTGGATAATTTCATTATTTTGATTTTGACGATATTTTTCTAACCAAAATGTATTTTCGTTAATTTGATCTGGAAGTAAGCCAAAGCGCATTTCTATTAACTTAAACTTAGCACCAACAGCACAGGAATTTGCAGTTAAAGTTTCTTGTGTATAACGTCTTTCAATAGCATTTGCTAAGTCATCGATAAACTTTGCAGGGCAAAATGCTAACAGTTTACCACCTGTAGAATAGATTAATAATTGTGGAATTAATGCTATTTCTACACTAGGAAAATTATTCTTCAACCATTGCGATTCGTATTTACCAAAAAAAGCAGGCAAATCGACTAAATTGATTCTATCGAGTAGCGCCGATGCACCGCGAATATCGGGAAGTTTGGTTTGTTCAAAGACGTATTGCTTAACTTTAGTAACACCACCATAAACTAAGCCAATTTGAGAATTCCAAAGTTGTGGATAGTCTTGTTGATATTTTTTTAATTCCTCTACTGTCTGGGGAAACGGTAGGTTTTGCAACACCTGTACTTGTTCAAGATAGGGAAGTATTTCTGTTGGAACCTCTTTTTGTGCTTGCAATTGCTGTCGCATTCTTTGCATTGCACTTGTGTCATCACCTGCATCGTTGCAAAACAGACACCAAGCTAATCCAATATCAATTTTGTTGAGTAATTCTAACTTCATACTAAAAGTAATTGTTTATCTATGTAACAAATTTTACGCGATTGTCACGATATAGATGAATTAGATACCTATATCTTCTGAGAATTCAGCTGAATTAAGAAAGATTCTTAATTTTTTGATATAAAAATTGACTTCATATACTTAAGTATATTTTCTGAAACACTTTTTACCTGTCCTCGCACCCAAGGGCCACTTGTAATTTCTAAATATGGTTCTGAACGATGCACCTCCTCTACCTCCGACAAACTACTATGAATTACTGCTACAGGGATTAAATTGCCTCTATCTCGACAAAATTCATGCCATACACCTACCGCTTCTGGCTTTGAACTAATAATTAAGTAGTGGGTACAAGCTTCTAAAATTGGTAGTTTCTCTGGCTGTACCATGCCACCCACATCGACAATTACTAAAGATTTTTGTCGTCGCAGTTGCAATATTGCTTGAGCATGATAGGGAAAAAACCTTTCTGTTAACGCACCCTTGTTACGTTGTTTGAAGGCTTCGATTTCTGCATCAGTCGTCTGTTGCCCTAATTCTAAAACGTAGTTACCTTCTCCATCCCAATGAGCGCGTTGTAGGTAAATATCAGGATGCTCAGATAATAGTGCTTGAAACAAAGCGTGAGAGAGTACACTTTTGCCACTGTCTGGGGGCCCGACAATCATCACTGCTGGACATAAACCAGTTTCTACGTTTCTTGGCTGAATAAGTTCATGATTTTGCCGTCCATTTGGTGGACTGACGGGAATTACTTGACCGATGTAGACTTGATGTGAGTTAGTGACGGATACAACTGCTCCTATACGAGGATCATAGCAAGCTACCCAAGCGGTAGGATGCAGTTCGTGGGTTAAATATGAATAAATCCACATCGGTGCGCGACCAGAAATCACCACACCACCTGTAGTATCAATACCAGAGGGCAATTCCAGATTTTTGATATCCTGTGGTTGTATTATGTGATCGCTACTGGTCAATTCAATCGATAGCACTTGATACTTCAAATTTTGTACCAGCAGCGATTTACTTAAGTGTAAGTGCAGAGATATAATCATCCCCTCCTCAAATTTTTAGGAATTTTCGTTTCTTTGCATATTCTGTCATACTTACTAGAAGATAGGTCTTCTACTGAATTAGTTATTACAACATCAAGAATGTAAATAAATACAGATCCGCTAATTATGTCATCATCAATTCATTACCTCACATGAGTTTTTAAAGTTTAACAGTATTTTTAAACACATATAAGCGCTCAATATTAAGTAAAATTAAATACCTTTTATTGAGAGAAAAATCGATTGATTGTACTGGTAGTTTGATTAAACAGGTTTTCAATTTGACTCAAGAATTTTATTTATTGGCTACACCACAAATGTTGCAATGGCTAGCAGCTGGACAATTAGCAAATCGGCTGGTGCGATCGCTGCGGTTATTGGTGCTGATCAATAAACTCTATAATAGTGAAACAGGCTGGAAAGACAAACTACCTATAACTTTTACATACTCACAGTTACGCGATCGCTTGTTTGCTGCTCATCACCCCAAAAGCGAGAAATTAAATGCTCAACAAATCGCAACATTGTGTAGCGAACGCAGTTGTATTTGTCATCAAACTTTTGCAGAAATTGTATTTGAGCAGAACTTCCAGCAACCTGACACTCAATGGGAAGATGAAATTATTCTATTGACTGGAATTGAGCAAAAACAGTTACAAGATACACTGCATAAATGCCCTTTTGCTACAGTGCATCGTTCTATTCGTGATGACTTAAAACAGTTAGTCAAGTTGGGGTGGTTATATTCCCCTGGTCAAGGAAAGTATCGATACCTGACAAAGCAAGAATTACCAAAAGTTTCTACTTCTACCTTAGCAACTACAAATAACCTAAATAGCTTATCATACCTTTCAGAAGAACAGACTTGGGAACTGTTACGAGTGTTAGAATCAATATCTTTTGTGCAACCAAATTTATCATTAATTATTGGCAAATTATGGGAGCGAATCACAGATAGTTTCTCAGTTGGTAGGTTATATGATCAAGATCCGCCCCAAAGAATATTCTTGCATTTAGACTACATTCTTTCTTTGCCAATGCAAGACCGTGTAGACAATTACCAACAACAGATAGAAGAACTTTGGCGCAAGCCACCTGGTGGTGTAATGCAGTTTGAGTATTGGATTGCAACCCAAGAAAATAAAGTCAAAGTTACTGTCTATCCAGTATGTTTGCATTACTGGCGACGCGCTAAATATCTTAGTGCTTATGGAATAGACCTTAATGGCAATATTGGATGGCATAATTATCGCTTAGATCGGATTGCTAGCGATCGCCTCAAAGTTTTGCCTTGGGGAGACCCTCTTGTGCCGCAACAATTAAAGCAGATGTGGCGAACAGGAGATTTACCCACATCAGAATATATAGCTAAGGAATTAAAAGCCGCTTGGGGTTTTAATTTCTATCTCAAAAAAGAATTGCTGATCCTCCGTTTTCCAGCAGATTTTGCTAAGTGGTATGTAGATAATACCACCAGACATCTTACTTTTCGTGAGGTTTTACATGACCAACTACCACAATTGATCACTCAAAATATTTCCCATGCACAAGAACGCCAACAGTTATTAAAAATTATTAGTCAATCTCCTCAAGAAGATGTATATTACATGGCTTGGATACGCGCTGGTGACATTAACGTTTCTATGCGTTTGCGAGAATGGCGACCGAATGGCGAAGTTATTGCCCCACTATCTATTCGTCAACAAATGATATCAGAAGTTACACAAGAATTAGAAAATTATCAACATTGTTAACAAATTTAAGCCCCTCTATATCCTGTGTACGTCCGTTTATAAGGTGGTTGTAGCCCTAACCACAATATGACTTTATTTATGTAGCTAAGTTCTCTGTGTTCCTCTGCTACCTGGTGCGTTTAAAAATGTTCTGACTTAACTAGAAATCGCTATATTAGTTTTAATAGAAATAATCTCCACGTCAAAACCTAAAATTTTATTTAAGTATCTAAGTGATGATGCAGCGATTAACTCAAGAACAATTAAGCCAAATAATCACTGAAGTAGAAGGACTAAAATCCCGGCAAGAAGCTGAACTCGATCAACAGCAGGTGAGGGAAATTCTACAGGAGTTAAACTTACCGCCAGAGTTGCTAGATGAAGCGCTAATTCAGTTACGGCGTCGGCAAGTGTTAGAAGTGCAGCAACGGAGAAATCGTTGGATAGCCTCTGGGGTAGTTGTGGTTTTAGTGGTGGCGATCGCATCTACAATATTTTTCATGCAGCAGCAAAACTCTACACTTTCGCGGGTATCTGCTCAACAAGACCGCATTACTTTAGTGCAGGCTAGTAATAGCAACCTCAAAACTATCTCCCGTCAAGACAATCTAGAGGTTTTTTATCGTGTCACTTTGCAAGATGCACCTATCGGGAAAACCTTAAATCTCTCCTGTAATTGGATTGATCCTAATGGTAAAATTGTCAAGCAAAATAGTTATCAAACCCGCGAAATTAATACGTCTGTTTGGAATACCCACTGTCGTTACACAATTAATTCTGCTACACCCGTTGGTAATTGGCGAGTGCAGATGTTCTTAGAAGGGCGGCAGCTTAGCGATGAAACATTCACAATTCGTAATTCGTAATTCGTAATGACGCGACGCTCGATGACTCGCTCTAAGCGAAGCTATACCGCAGGCTTTACGCTGACGCTCGTACCGACGCTCGATGACTCGCTCTAAGCGAAGCTATGCCGCAGGCTTTACGCTACGCTATCGCTACCGCTGCGAAGCGCGTAATTAAGTTTTGTATCTAAATTAATACTAATAACCCCGGCTATACAGACAAAACCCACGGAGGTGGGTTTCAAAATCTTGATTTTCCGTGTTTTCCAAAGGAGGTGGACTAAGCTTTGTGTTGTAGCGAATTATATATTCGCCCAAAACTTTTCAAACTCTAAGAGACGAACGTTAGTTCAGTTTCCAAGTTGGGAAGAATGAGTTTGTTTAAACACCTCAAGCAAGAGGTAGCTTGCAAATGAATTCTGACTTTGAACCACCGCCTAAAAGCCTGTCTTTACTAGCTTCCGTAGGAGGAGTTATTACTGCTGTAGTTGCGATCATTAGTCTCAATTATTGGTCTAAGCAACTTTCTGTCACTTCTTCTGTAAAGAAACCTGAAGTTGCAAAACTCCAGACTGCTTCTTCACCCAAGGCGGCTGATACATTAGCAAAACTTGATGCTAAATCTATGGTTTTGCCAGGGACGCCAATTACTAGCAGTCAACTTATAGCTATTACTCCCTACATTGCTCCCCAAGTTGGAACCCTAACCCCAGAGGAAAAGCTAACTGCACGTCAAGCTTGGTCATATTTTAGGCGCAACTGGAACGAACAAACTGGCTTAGTTAATTCCGTCGATGGTTTTAGTTCCGTGACAATGTGGGATCAAGCAGCTGCGATCGCTGCTTTAGTTAGCGCCAAAGAGTTAGGTATCATATCCATAGCCGAATTTGATGCCAAACTCAGCCGGATGTTGAAAACTCTGGCATCAATGCCTCTGTATAAAAATGAACTACCCAATAAAGTCTATAACAGTAAAACTCTCATTCCTGTTAACTACGGTCAACTAGACAAACGTGAAGAAATTGGTTGGTCAGCTTTAGATTTGGGACGGATGGCAATCTGGCTGAAGATTGTAGAGGCAAAATATCCCCAGATGCGATCGCGCACTCAAGCCGTGTGGCAGCACTGGCGAGTAGAACGCCTCACCAAAAATGGGCAAATGTACGGTACTGCTGTTGTGCAAGGTAAAGAACAGTACAATCAAGAAGGCCGCTTAGGCTATGAAAATTATGCCGCCTATGGTTTGAAACTGTGGGGTTTAGATGTCAAGCAAGCCTTAAACTATCAATCGAATGCCGCATTTGTCAATCTCTACGGTCAAGGAGTTCCCTACGACAAGCGCGACTCTCAAAACTCTGGTGCAAATAACTATGTTCTTAGTGAACCCTACATACTCGACGGCATAGAAACAGGGTTTCAGGCTTTGCCAAAAGCTTATGCAGATAGAATTCTAGCTGCTCAAGCCGCTCGTTATCAAGCCACAAAACAATTAACTGCCCTCACCGAAGATAATCTAGATCGCGCTCCTTATTTCGTTTACAGCAGCTTGTTCGTCAACGGGCAACCTTGGGCGACGATCGCAGATACTGGAGAAAAACACAACAACTTGCGCTTTCTCAGTGCCAAAGCTGCGATCGGCTGGCATGTACTTTATAATACAGCTTACACGCGCTCTTTGTTTGATTTTGTGCAAACAAATCTCAAATCCGATCAAGGTTGGTACAACGGCTATTATGAGTCTTTGGGCGAGCCAAACAAAGCTCTAACCGCTAACAATAATGGAGTGATTTTAGAGAGCTTGTTATACAAACAAGTGGGACAACCGCTGATTGTTTGGGCCGGCATTAAGTAAAAGGGAACAACTTTGAACTGACACGGAGAAGGGAGGACACGGGGACGCGGAGATATTTTTGTATAAATTTTCCCTGTGTCTTCTCTGCGTTTTGGCGGTTCGTTAAAAAAAGTATAATTACGCAACATTCATGATTAAACGCTTTCAACAGAAACTCTGGAGATGGGTTGCATTGTTTTTAATTGGAACATTAACACAATTTTGGTTTTACATCCCATTGCCAGTGATGTCGCAGACTCCCAGTGTTGCTTGTTCTAACATTATATCTGCGTTGACAACAGAAGAACAAACCTATGCTCGTGCGGCTTGGCAATATTTTGTCAAAAATTATCAGCCTGCAACCGGATTTACTAACTCTACTGGTGGTTATCCTTCCGGTACACTCTGGGATATGGGTAATTATCTGATGGCGCTGAATGCAGCGCGATCGCTTAACTTAACCGATCAAGCCGACTTTGATGCTCGCCTTAATAAATTTTTAACGACCCTTAGCAGTTTGAAACTATTCGAGGATGCTTTACCAAATAAAGTCTATAACGCAGCTACCGGACAAATGGTGGATTATGGCAACAATCCAATCGAGCGTGGTATTGGTTGGTCAGCTTTAGATATTGGTCGAATGTTAGCTGCATTTGATGTGATTCGTACCTGCCATCCCCAATATAAAGATTGGCTACAAGGAATTGTCCAAAAGTGGCAAGTTGGGCGATCGCTTAAAGATGAACAACTCTATGGGGCTACAGTTCTACCAGATAATAAAACATTACTGGTGCAAGAAGGAAGACTCGGTTACGAAGAATATGCCGCTAGGGGATATGAACTTTGGGGTTACAAAGCACCCAAGGCGATCAATTTGCAGCCATTTAAGTTTGTTGAGATTAATGGTGTGCAAATTCCAGTAGATACCCGCGACTTCAAAAGCACTAACGCGAATAATTACGTCGTTAGCGAGTCTTATATCTTAGATGGGATTGAATTTGGCTTGCAAGGCGAGTTGGCTGATTATGCTGCTAGGGTGCTGGATGTGCAAAAGCGGCGTTATGATAGCACGGGTCAGTTAACTGCGGTGACAGAAGACAATATAGATAAAGAACCTTATTTTCTCTATAACACCGTCTACGCTAACGGCGAAAAATGGGCAACAATCACCGATACCAACCAACCTTACCCACAGTTACGCAGCGTTAGTACAAAAGCTGCTTTTGGCTGGCGTTATCTGTTCCCAGATAATGCTTATGCTCAAAAACTGTTTGATGCTGTCAAGGATCTCAAAAGTCCAGATGATGGTTACTACGCTGGGATTTACGAGCAAACAAAGCAACCCAATAAAGCCCTAACTGGTAACACCAACGGACTAATTTTAGAGATTTTATACTACAAAGCCAGAGGAAATCGCCCCTTAATTGCTTCTGCTTTTGTTAATACTGCCTCTTCAAAGCCAAATAGCAACACCTCTGCTAATTCCCAGTCTCCACTCCCCACCCCCAAAATCACAGAGGTCAGTGTCGCACCCATACCCCCAGTCAGCAGCAAACAAGCAACACCTAAAATTAAGTTAGCTCGACCTTTAACGATCATTGAACGGCGCTACGCAGAAGCAGCATGGCGTTACTTTCAAGCAAATTATCACTCCAACAATGGATTAATTGACGATCGCAGTGATTTGAAAGGTGCTACTTTGTGGGGATTGGGAGATTATCTCGCAGCTGTGAATGCCGCCAGAACACTCAATATTATTTCTGCAAAGGAATTTGACCAACGCACTCGCCATCTTTTAGGAGCCTTGACAAAGTTACCATTATTTGCTAAAGAGTTACCAAGTCGGGGTTATGATACGCGATCGCTCCAACCCATAGATTATGGTGGTAATACTGTTGCTGAGGGTACTGGCTGGTCATCTCTAGATATAGGACGGATATTGGCAGCGCTTTATAACTTAAAAAGCAATTATCCAGAATACACAAAAGCAGTTGATCAAGTTGTTTTGGATTGGTCATATCTGCGAGTTGTGCGCGAAGGTATTATTTCTAGTGCTGTTGTCACCAAAAATCAGGACGGACGCACACTTAGCCGTATAAACCCCGAAATTCGTTTGGGTTACGAGGAATATGCAGCCCGTGCATTTCAATTGTGGGGTTTTGATGTCGAACGCTCTGCTGTGGGGGGTGAATATCAAACCACTTTAGTAGAAGGTGTGCAAGTTCCAACCCAGCGCCGCCGTTTGGATACTAACTCTAAAGTCAACCAATACACCGTTAGCAATCCTTTCTTGCTTTATGGTTTAGAATTTGGTCTAGATCCAAAAATGCGATCGCTAGCATTACCAATTCTCCAAGCTCAAGCTAAACGCTATCAGCGCACAGGTACGCTTACCGCTTCAGGCACTACATTAATTGACCGTCAACCCTATACTGTCCACAGTACAATCGTTGGACGGGGAGAGCCTTGGGTAGCTTTAGGAGATGATAGCAAACCTGTACCAGATGGACGATTGGTGAGTACAGCTGTGGCTTTTGCCTATCATGCCCTACTGCCAGAAGATCAATACGCTCAAGAATTACTGCGGGCAACAACTGACCTCTATAACCCACTTGTCGGCTTTTATGAAGGCTTCTATGAGAAAAGCGGCAAAACAGCAGTTGGTTTCACTTGTAGCACAAATAGCATGATTCTGCAATCTTTACTGTATACAGTTACAAATCGCCAAGCCATAATTAGTCCAACCACTGCCACGAGCTCTCCTTGGTTTCAAGCAATAGCTAAGAAAGATTCTGGTCGAGGTTTACCTCATACTGCCACGCCAAAAGTCAAGTTGGTTTCTGATAGCTTTGGCAATTACTGGATTTCAGATAGGTGAAGTATCTCATACCTACACCTGTCAGATCTTCGCCAAATCCAACCCCTTGCTTGTTAACAATCAATTGAACTTGGGAATACTGGTTTATAGAGTATCCCTGTGAAGATGAGTTAAAGATTTTATCAGTCATCTTGACAGGGATAATTTATTGGGCGTTGCTGAATCAGAGTATGAAAACCCCCACACCCATTGTCAAGACAGTCGTCTCTCTTCCCCACTCCCCATTTTCAACATGACTTCTATTCCCATAACTAACAATTCATCAACTTTTTTAGGCAATAGCCGCTCAAAGCTCAAACAAAGAACATTACTTTTCCGCTATTTGGCAGAAATCAATTTAATTTTTGGTGCTTGGTACTTGCAATGGCGCATCACTCATTCCATTAACTTTGATGCGCTGTGGCTGTCTATTCCCTTGATGCTAGCAGAAATTTATAGCTATTTTGGCGGCGTGATGTTTGTCATTGGGCTGTGGCGTCCTTTAGTCCGAGAGGTTAAATCTCTCGATCAATTAACACCATCTATACCCAGTTCAGACTATCCCACTGTAGATGTTTTTGTGACTTGTTACAATGAGCCGCCAGAACTAATCGAACAAACAGCTAAAGCGGCTCTAGCAATAGATTATCCCGTGACAAAACTACGAGTTTATATACTGGATGATGGTAACTCAGCTGATATGCGCTCGATGGCAGAAAAACTCTGCATAGAGGATTTGCATTCACCACTATTACAACAAGAAGCTAATCGCATTGACGCAGAACGTTCTCATTTATATGAACATCTCCAGAAATTAGAAAAGCTAACACTTAATTCTCAAACAGCAGAACAATGGTTAGCAGAATCAAATCTTGATCAAACTGCTGCTGGATTCGTGCAAAATCTGCAAGAGTTGATTCTTTTGTTAAAATCTGATAGTTCTAAAGAAACGCTAAGCGATCGCCTCATTATCGAACGAACTTTATTAGAAACAGCTATCCATCAAAAAGAACAAGAATTAGTAGAAATCGCTCGTTTTCGCTACATTGCTCGTCCCAAAACGCCAGGTGTACCCCACCACGCCAAAGCAGGCAATATCAACTATGCGATTTTTTCAGGAGAAACATCGGGAGAATTTATTGTTACTGTCGATGCCGATCACATTCTCAAACCCCAATTTCTTAAACGAGTTCTGCCATATTTTTATACCTACAATATTGTCGCCGGAAAATATGAACAAAATCGCATTGCTTTTGTCCAGACTCGTCAAGACTTTTACAACCTTCCTCCCAGCGATCCTTTTGGACATCGAGCCAATTTATTTTATGGGCCGTTGCAACAAGGCAAAGATGGCATGAATGCGGCTTTTTACACAGGAACCAATGCAGTTTTACGACGTGAAGCGTTGGTTAGTGTCGGACTGCAAAATTTTTCTGATGAATATGCCAAAGATGAGAAACGTTTGGATGAATTTGATTTAGTTGGTGGTGTATCTAGCAACAGTATTACAGAAGATATGAATACAGCTATGCGTTTGCATAGTGCTGGTTGGAAATCTATTTATCATAATGAGAGTTTGGCAAAAGGTTTAGCACCTGAAGATTTAAGTTCGACTTTGAAACAGCGACTACGTTGGGCACAAGGTACTATTCAAGTGCTATTAAGAGAAAACCCACTTGCAAAACCAGGGCTATCTTTTTGGCAACGTTTGCACTATTTCAAAACGATGTACAGCTATTTTTCTGGTTTTGCAACTCTCATCTTTATTTGTTGCCCCATCATTTATTTTTTTACAGAAATAGTTCCTGTAAAAAGTTATGGCCCTGATTTTGCCATTCACTTCTTCCCAGCTTTTATTATTAATCGTTTGACATTTTTAGTTGCTACTTGGGGGATTTCGGCTAGTGAAGTTTGGCGTTCGGAACAATATGCGATCGCTTTATTTCCTTTGTTGATTCAAGCTGTGTGGAGTGTATTTTCAGGACGTTCAATCAAATTTCAGGTAACACCTAAACAACGCCAGTCAGGAATTTATTTTCGGCTAATTGTACCTCAATTAATTGTTTTTGTTCTGACTATTACCGGAATATTATGGACTCTAATTCGTTTGGCAACTGGTAATTTAAATGAACCTTGGGTTCACTTACTTAACAGCGCTTGGGCTATTTATAACTTATCCTTGTTGTGGGCTATTATTCATGCTGCTATTTGGCAACCATCTAGTAGGGAACAGGTATGAATTTGTGCTTAAAATTTATACCTCATTTACTTGCAATCTACTGTAAAGAGGATTTTTACACCTATGAATACTAATCTAGCTCAAAGAACTGTTCTCACAATTTATTCTCATGCTGACGACGAAGTATTACCCACTGCTGGTACTCTCAGCTTGATGTCTAAGGCGGGTTGGAATGTGCGTTGTCTAATTTTAACTGATGGTAGTCTTTCTAGTTCATCGCTTAAAGGTACACGTCATCAAGAAGCAGAAGCAGCGGGTAAAATTATCGGTGCAACTTATGAATTTTATGCTTTTGAAGAGTGTAATTTTGCCACACAAGCAGTCATCAAAGTGACTGAAGAAGCGATTAAACTTTATCAACCCGATTTGATTATTACTCACGCACCACAACCAGAAAAATATGGACATAGAGACCATGAAGTGTGTGCGATCGCAGTTTCTAATGTTGCTACTCGCAAGAACGTTTCTTTATGGTATTCAGCCCCACCGGTTTTTTTACGTGGGTTTGAACCAAACTTTTTTGTTGATATTACTTCAGTGATTGAGGAAAAAATTGCTGCTATTGATTGTTATGAATCAGAACAATCAAAAGCATTTATGCAACTCGATGCCATACTTGTGTTATCTCGCTTTTGGGCGCGGGAATTAGGACAAAAAGATGGATATTTTGAAGCTTTTGAAATTTCTCGCCACTGCGTTGACGGTAGTTTCTTTACGGCGATGTTAAATAGTCAAAAATTAGTACTAAGCTAGGTAATTTTTTTACAATCTATATTCTTAATTATCAAAAAAATCAGGTCTAAAACCGGACTTCGTCCAAAGTTTTTGGAGCGGGGTATAAATCCCCGTTACAAAAACGACCTGCGACCTGCGACCTGCGTTATCAACACGTCATAATTATGTAAAAAATCCCTTGCAGTTTCTATAAAGCCAATGCCACAATAGCAATGTCTAAACTACAATTAAAAACCAACATACCAAACTATGAGTCCTACTGTTAAAATCCTTGAACCTGCTGGAATTTTAGACGGAATTAGAGGTAATCAATTGCGTCGTGAAATTAGTGATATTGTAGCGGATGGAGTAGATATTTTGTTGATTGATTTGAAAGAGGTTAAATTTGTTGATAGTTCTGGTTTAGGTGCTTTAGTAGCATCAATGCAAACAGTACGAGCTGCTAATGCTCAATTATTTGTTTGTTCTGTTAGTGACCAAGTGAGAATGTTGTTTGAACTGACCAAGCTAGATAGAATATTTAAATTATTTGCTGATCAAGATGATTTTAAACGCCAGATACTTGCACAGCCAGAGAATATTAATAGCTACATTCAGTAAAATTAACTTTTAGCAAAGATAAATCGTCATTAAAGTTTGTTTTACCGTTTAAAGTCATAATATGGGCTAATACTTCGTTTAAATCACAGGTATTCGCCCGACTACAATTGATTAGTAAATCGATGAAAGCATCAATACTCCAAATCTTTCCATCTGGCTGATTAATTTCGTAAGCGCCATCACTAAAGATGTATAAATAACTGTTAGCTTCGACATCAAAAACAACTTCCTCAAAGTTGATATCAGGTAAAAAGCCAATTGGCAGATCTAGAGAACTTAATTGTTTCGCTTGGATAGTTGAAGATGTAGGAAATAGCAGCACCGCTGATGGATGTCCGGCGCTGGCGTAGGTAAGTTGACGTTGCTGACGGTTATACACTCCATACCAAATTGTGAAGTATTTATCACCATGATTATTCATCTGAAAAGCATTATTGAGTGCTTTCATAACTTCACTAGGTTGACAAAAGTTAGTATGGGGTAGAGATTGCGATCGCAAAACATTCAGTACAGATACAGACAACAAAGCTGAACCAACTCCATGTCCAGATACATCTAACAAATAAATTGCTAAATTATCATCATCTATCCAGTAATAGTCAAAGCTATCACCCCCTAACTGTGCTGAGGGAATAAATAGAGCTTCTGTAGTTACAGATCCTACCAATGGTGAAGGTAAAAGCGATCGCACATAATCGGATGCTTCTGTCAATTCTGCTTCTAAAATTTGCTTTTGAGTGTGCAAATTCTGATTTAATACTTCCAAAGCTTGTTTTTGAGTATGCAAATCCTGATTCAACTGATGTAACCTTAATCCGGCTCTTACACGTGCTTTTAATTCATTCATTTCAATTGGTTTAGAGACAAACTCATCCGCACCAGCGTCAAGTCCTCTAACTCTATCTTCTTCCTCCCCTTTGGCAGCTCCTCTAGCAGTCAGCAAAATGAAAAAAGTAGTTGCCATCTCTGGATCTGCTTTAATTTGCCGACATACTTCCAGTCCATCTAAGTTTGACATCATCCAATCGCAAATAATTAGAGCCGGATGTATTTTTTTTGCTTGAATAATGCCTTCCTCGCCATTGCTGGCTACAGTAGTATCATAACCTTGGTTTTGGAGTGTTCTTTTGAGTGCTACTCGCACAATTGGATCATCATCAATAATCAGGATTTTAAACATAAACTTTAACTAGATAATTGCAGGATAATTCAGAATACAACAGTCAGAATTCATGAGTGTAAAAATCTGACTTTTTGCTCATTGTAAGCTACTAAATTTTCAATTAGGCTCCGTGCTTAAACCCAATTACATATAGGACTCCGATTTGATTAATGACATTATCTGCGTAAGTCCTGGGAGTATAGCAATCCTAAATCATTCGTGAGAACTAAGATCCCCGACTTCTTAAAGAAGTCGGGGATCTGGACACCGCGAAGATTTCTGAAAAGTCAACAGTTAGCAGTTAACAATCAACACAATCACAAAGGTTTTAGTGTTTAAAAAGTGCATCAACAAATCTATCTCAAAATTAATACGGATCTGAACGATTTACCTCTAGTTTTATCGTGGTTCGAGCAGATAAATCAACCTCCTTTGTCTGATCCAACAATTTGGTGGCAATCTCAAACACTGCTGATAGAAGGTTTTACTAATATTGTGGAACATGCACACAAAGACCTACCACAAGAAACTCCTATCGAAATTCAAGTAGTTCGGTCAAGTGAAGATATAGAAATTCGCATTATATCTCAAGGAAAAGCATTTAATTTAGAGCATAAATTGCAAGAAATATCTGAATTTGAAGACAACGAACAAGAGCGGGGACGTGGTTTGAAAATTATGTCACTCTTAGCAGATAAATTGAGTTATGAAAACACCGCAAATGGTTGTTATTGTTTATTTATTAGTAAAAATATATAGGAATCTGACTTGATTCATGAAATTGTTTGCGTAGACAGGGAGTAGGGAGTAGGGAGTAGGGAGTAGGGAGTAGGGTAAGAGAGATTTTCAAGGTATACGGAGTTTTTTCACCAAATTAAATATGAGTCCTATAAAAGCTTAATGGCTTTTTGTGGAAGGGTGAGCCATCATTGGCAAGCTAATGCGCCTACATATTGCCCTATTTTCCGTGTAACCCTTTATTAGTCATTAGTCATTTGTATTTACCAAGGATAAAGGACAAAAGACAACCTCACCAGTTGATGTGCAATGTTTGTTTGCGTAACAGCTTATGATCATCAATTAGGCAGACATCAAACGCCGTTTCGGTTCAGGAATTGAACGCCCTAATTCTTGAGCAGTTTCTATCCATTCGTGCATAATAACTTCTATATTTTGCAGTGCTTCTTGATAAGTTTCACCATCAGCAGTACATCCCGGTAATTCTGAAACTTCAGCGATAAATGCTTGGTCTTCTTCACTCCAGTAGAGAATTATTTCATAATGAAGCATCGTCTTAATCTCCTAGCTGATACTTGAGAATTACTGCACGAACTTGTTTAACTTGATAGGCTTTGGCTTGAGAACCTTTAGGTTGTAGGTTAAGAATTTCTTCTATTCCCTCTTGGGTAAAAATATGGTGACTTCCACGAATACGTTCATCAAACCCTAAACTGCGTAAAAGTTGGCATAATTGGGTAAATGAAATGTCTGCATCAGATTCTTCAGTTTTCTTACTCGTAACTTTTTATTAAAAAAGTTTGAATATGCTTGACAAATTCTTCTAATTCTAGAATCAATTCAGATGAACCTCTACGCTCTGATTGATGAGCTAGTTGCTCTAATTTTTCAGCGGCTAAACGCATGGTAGTAGCACCGATGTTAGCACTAGCACCTTTGAGATGGTGAGCTTCGCGGCTAATTTGTAGAAAGTCACTTGTGGCGATCGCACTTTTAACTACTTCTAAACGAGGTTGAGTATCCTCAACGAATATCTGCAATAGTTCTAATTCAAATTCTGGGTTGTTTTCAGAAAGTTGATGCAAGTGTTGCCAATCAATTGCTAACTCAAGTGAATCAGTTTCTGTAGAAGAAATTACTGGTTGTGTTTTGAGTATTATACTTGCCCAATGATCTAAAACCTCTGCTAATTTCTCTTTTGCTACTGGCTTACTCAAATAGTCATCCATTCCGGCATCTAGACACATTTGTCTATCTTCTTTCATGGCATTAGCAGTCATTGCCACCACAACAGGGCGACGATGGTTAACAAAAGAGCTTTCTTGCAAACGATGAATTTCTTTTGTAGTATCCAAACCGTCTAAAATCGGCATCTGACAATCCATGAGAATTAAGTCATAAGGAATTTTTTCTAACAATTGCAAAACTTCTTGGCCATTGGCAGCAACATCAGCTTTGTAACCCAAGTTTTGTAGTTGTTTGAGAGCTACTTTTTGATTCACTAAATTATCTTCGGCTAGTAAAATTCTTAACTTAGGTTTAGTGGGATAATCGCAGTTTTTTGAGGAATTCACTGCTGATTCTGCTTGTTCTGGTTCAGGTTTGGTTCCTAAGATAATCATAATAATATCGAAAAGTTGAGACGGCTTCACGGGTTTAACCAAATAAGCAGCAAATCCGATTTTGAGTGCCCGTTGCACTTCATCCCGTTGATTAGTGGAGGTAAGCATAATTAAAGGTAGCTCAGCCATAACAGAATTAGCCTTAATTTGTTCTCCCAAGGTCATGCCATCTGTTTGGGGCATTTGCATGTCAATTAATGCCACATCATAGGCTCTGCCATGCTTGAGAGCGTCTTGAATCGCTTTTAGGGCTGAGGCGGCACTGTCAACTTCATCCACTTGCATTCCCCAATAAGTAGCCTGATGGCGGACAATTTTACGATTAGTAGCGTTATCATCCACTACTAATAAGCGTCTATTGATGAGAATCTGGCGATCGCTGATTGCACAAGCTGGCGCAACCGCAACGGCAAAAGGAATCTCAAACCAAAATGTAGATCCTTTGCCCATCTGACTTTGCACGCCAATTTCTCCTGCCATCAAGGTCACAAGTTGCTTGCAGATAGCTAAACCCAAACCAGTACCACCATATTTACGTGTAGTAGAAGCATCTACTTGAGTAAAAGGTGTAAAGAGTTTGCTTTGATCTTCAGGGGTAATACCAAGACCAGTATCTGTGATGGCAAAGTAAATAGTCGTGGTAGTCGCAGCGAGCGATCGCACATCCGCCTTAACTACCACTTCGCCAGCACTGGTGAATTTAATCGCGTTGCCAATCAAGTTCATGAGAATTTGTCGTAGGCGACTAGCATCACCTTGTAAGTGGGTGGGGATCTTGTGATCAATGAATGCGGCAATTTCCAATCCTTTTTTGTGAGCCTGGGGAGCTAGTAAGTCCAAAACATCCTCTACACAGGTAGACAAGTCAAAATTGAGAGTTTCTAGAGCCATTTCCCCAGCCTCAAGTTTAGATAGATCCAAAATTTCATTGATCAGGCTTAACAAAGCATCGCCGCTAATGCGGACTGTTTCAACAAAATCTCGCTGTTCTTGGTTGAGGGGAGTTTCTAATAACAGTCCAGTCATTCCCAACATGGCGTTCATTGGGGTACGGATTTCATGACTCATGTTTGCCAAAAAAGCACTTTTAGTTTGAGAAGCCAACTCGGCTTGACGATGAGCAATTTCTAATTCTTGTCGCTGATGCGTTTCTGCTTCTAATAGTTGGGCTTGGGCGATGGCAACGCCTACTTGGTCGGCTATTTGTCTTAAAAGGTGAGTTTCAGAACTAGACCAACAACGGGAACTACTGCACTGGTGAACAATCAGTAAACCACAGAGTTCTTCTTTAATGAGAATAGGCACAACTAAATTAGCTTTGACCCCAAACTGTTGTAATAATTCCACATGGCTTTGTTGAATTTCCAGCAGATCTAATTCAGTGCTGGCTGAAATGTTGCCTTGGCGATATTGCTGTAAACAGTATTGCTGTAGATATTCTGCTCGGAAGTAAGAATCGGTGATATTTTGTTGTTTGATTGCAGGCAAACCAGAAACTACTGCTTCTGTAACCACACTTTCACCGCCATTAGGAAAAAACTGATAGATTAACACCCGGTCAATCTGGAGAATTTTTTGCACTTCTGTAACGGTGGTTTGGAGAATTTCTTCAATTTGTAAAGATTGGCGAATCTTGAGGGTGATATCAGTAAATAATTGCGATCGCAAGCTTTGACGTTGAAGTTCCTCTTTGGCTTGCTGACGCTCGATAAATTGTCCCACTTGCTCACCTATCGAACTCATCATCCTGATTAAATCTTGGTTTGGTTGTTGGGTTTGGTGATTGAAGCAGGTAATCACGCCCAGGATGTTGTTACTACTAGGAACCGGAAAACCGAAAGCCCCACGCAGGCCAGCCGCCGCCGCAATTTTTCCTCTCAAAAATTTCGCATGATCAACGACATCACTAAACCAAACGGGTTGGTTGCTAGCCCAGACACAACCAGGTAAACCAATTCCCTGTGCAAAAGTCAGCTGCCGACTCTGTGCAACAAAATCTCCTACCTCAAGAGATGTTCGATGCCAAACATCAAAGCAACGTAGAACATTTGCTTGGCAATCCAGCATCCAAATTTCACTCAAATCCCATTCTAAACTCTCACAGAGTGCTTGCAAAATTTGCGGAGTTGCTTCGGCAATTGTGGAGGACTCAGCTAAGACGCGAGTGATGTTGTATTGTGTGAGTAAATGTTGTTCCGCTTGTTTGCGATCGCTAATGTCAATACCAGTACCAACGATATATTCCACTGCTCCTTGATCGTCTTGCAAAATGGCGTTTGACCAGGCAATTAGTCGCCGAGTTCCATCTTTGGTTAACCAATAGTTTTCGTAATTACTTGCACCTTGACCACCTTGTAGTTGCTTAAATACTGCTTTGATTGGTTCTACTTCTTCGGGAAGTAAAAACAGGTTCCAGAAATATCTACCTCTGACCTCATCAAATGAGTAACCTGTTGTTTGTTCACAGGCTTGATTAAAGCGGACGATTTGCCCTTGTGAGTCCAAAACGATTACCAAAGCGCTGGCTGTATGTAGAACTGCTGAGATAAAATTGCGCTCTTGGTGTAGTGATTCTTCTACTAATTTACGTTCTGTTACCTCACGATAAATCAGGTAGTAGACTGTGGCGAGGATGAGAAAACTTAAGCAAATTGCGATCGCTAATGTCAACAATGATTTATGAGCGCTGGCTCTTGCTGCTTGTGATTCTTGTTGCAGTTGTTGCTTTTGCTCCTTCTCTATTTTCAGCATCAACTGACGGATATCATCTATCAGATTCCTTTGTTGATTTGCTTGCATCGTCTGCAAGGCGACATTTAATCCCTGTTGTTGACGCAATTCAATAGCCTGCTGGAGTTGGATAAATTTTGCTGTAATCAACAGCCTTAAAGTTTCGATTTGCTGGTGTTGATAGCGGCTATCTGCTGCTAGGTTATTCAGTTCTTGAATTTCTGGATTAACGTTAATTCGTGCTTGTTGATACCGAGTCAAATCGGCTGCGTTCCCCGTCAGGATGTAACCGCGCTGGGCAGCTTCGGCATCATTCATTAACGATAGAAGTTCTTTGAAAGAGTTAATTTTTGCTTGGGTTTTTCTGACTTGGTTATTAGTATTAATTAAAACTTCGTAGTTATGGTATGAAACTGTGCCAATTAAAACTAAAATTGCTGATGCTAAAACAAAACCTCCGGCAATTTTTTTAAAGAATCGCTTGTGTACCTGATGTTTTTGTTGACTGTGATTAGTTGCAAGTACCAAAGAAGCTAAATTCCGTCGCAATTCCATCTGCTTGATGACTTGGCGACCTAAGATTCGTAACGCTTCTACCTGTTGTGGAGTTAGTTCTCGCGGTACGTAGTCAACGACGCAAAGTGTACCTAGAGCATGTCCTTCAGGATTTGTCAAGGGGACGCCAGCATAAAACCGGATATGGGGGTCAGAAGTTACGAATGGATTTGTGGCAAATCGGACATCTGCTGTGCTATCAGGCACAATAAACACATCATTTTGTAAAATAGCATGGGCGCAAAATGCGACATCGCGGGGAGTTTCTAGCGCCTCTATCCCAACTTTAGACTTGAACCATTGACGATTGCTATCAACTAAACTAACTAAAGCGATCGGAGTGCCGCAAATATACGAAGCTAAATGAGTAAGGTCATCAAAGCTTGCCTCAGAGGGCGTGTCAAGGATTTCATATTGTAAGAGTGCTGCGATTCTTTGTGCTTCATTATTAGGTAATGGTGCTTTCATCCTTGCGCCTTATATTTATCTGAAGTCAAAAAATTTATTGTTGTTTACCACTAACCACTTCATGAACCACTTTTGATAAAAAAGTGAGAGTAATTTCACTGAATAATTTTTTATTTATTCGATGATCACTGCTGTTATCTATGTAAATTTACGTTGGTAAAAATTATATGTCGATGTCAATATTTTGAAATTGTTCTAGAGCCAATACATTTATGTATAGGGTTCTCTCCCCCTGCCCCTTGTCCTCGACTTGATATCAAGGTGTAACTTGGCCAGTTTATTTTTTAAGTATCTACAATTGCAATTGGCATTGATTGTAAGCATCAGTATTTTTACCTTATGGGAAGCTAAATTACTAGCTGCACCGGAAAATTTTAATCCTGGTTTGCGGATACCACCAAAACTACCACAACAGACTAACTCCTCGCCAACATCTAGCGAATCAGTAAAAGCGATCGCGATTTTAGAAAGTATTGAAACAGACTACCGTTATGATACAGATAACTTTGGTCAACGCAATTTATTCATTGAACCAACAGCCCGGTTTCGATTGAGTAATGGTAACAAAATCTTCTTAAAAACAGGTGTTAATTACTTTGAACAGCGCAATATTGAATCAATTACCAACATTCCTTTTCAAGTGGGATGGCAAGGAAAAATTGATCAAGTTACTCTGCAAACAGCAGCCGGAATAGATGTTTTCAACCGTCTACCCGCAGCTATCAATTTCAATACCAAGATTGAAGCACCAATTATTCAACCGCAAGTTTCACCATCAGGTAAATTAGAGTCGATTGTAGTGCTGTCAGGTAACTTAGAGCAAGGGCCATATAAGTCTAATGCCCGAACTTTAGAAAATCAAATTACTGCTTGGCGATTTGGGCCTGATTTATACTGGCAAATCGATCGTTATACTAGCTTGTTTTCATCATTGCGTTTAGGGAATTACAACGATGGTAATTCCGATGTGCAATCTTTTACTCGACTAGAGCGCAAATTTGGACAATTTTCGCTAGCAGCGAATTTGTTTAACTGGAGTTACAAAAATGATTTTGAACGCCAAAGTGGTTATTTTTCTCCTCAAGATTTCCTTGTTTACAATGCTGAATTAGCTTGGGAAGGAGATATTGCAGAATTTTTACGCTGTCGGTTTGCTGCTAGCTTGGGACAACAAAGATTAAAAGGAGAATTTGATCAAGCTAATACTTATCAAACTCGTTGTACTGTGAAATTTTCGTCCAACATAGAGGCAGATGTGGGCTATAACTTCTCTAATGTTCGCAATCAAGATACAGGAACAAGCACCTACAGTGGTGACTCTTTAGTAGGGCAAGTACGAATTAAGTTTTAATTAAAAGATACTTCTTTTAATTACGACTTGCTAGTCTAATATCAAGTTCGCGTAATTACTTATTATTAAAATTTCTCCGTGTCCCCGTGTCCCCGCGTCCCCGCGTCAGCCCTAACGATAAGTCTTCAGACGAACATGATATAACATGGGTAACATTCCTCAGCAATTTCTTGGGTATTGGGGTTACGGTTCTCGATACAAATTGGAAGCGCTGTTAAATAGTGTAAATACGCAGGTAAACCAATCCTCACCACAAGAGAGTCATCTTAATCTCATCTGGAATGTTGTTTACATCGGACTGGATAAAAATGATTTTCCCTCGCAAAATCGGATTGCGGCGATTTCAGCATCAGGACTATCGACTACACCTGATGCTTGGGTGAGTGTACAAGAAAACAACTGCCTAATTTTAGGTAGAGAACCCTTTGGGAGAGTACCTTTGTACTGGACTCAGCAAGGGCAAGTGATTTGGTTCGCATCTCAATTACAATTACTCTTACCGATTCTAGAACAGCCAGAAGTCAGTATTGGTGGCTTATACGGCTACAGTTGTTTTTCTTATGTGCCAACTCCCTTAACTCCCGTGGATGGAGTGTTGGCAGTGGCGGCAGGAACTCAGGTGATTTGGCAAAGCGATCGCTCATCAGGTATACTCTCAACACCCCAATCCATAAATATACACTCTTGGCAAGAAGCGCCTGAACAGATAACAGACGCAGCCACAGCAGTTACCCAACTGCAAACTCTCCTGCAAAACACAATTCAGCGCCAGATTGCCGATTTAAAAGATGAACCCGTGGGGGTGTTGCTTTCTGGTGGACTTGATTCTTCGGTGGTGGCGGCGTTACTGGTGCAAGCAGGGGTAAAAGTCCATGCATACACGCTAGATTTTGGTTCGGCTGGTATCCCAGAATCTACATATGCCCAACAGGTAGCCGAGTTTCTCAAAATTCCTTTAGTCAAAGTTGCGGCAACTCCCAACTTGATTGAGAATGCTTTGATTCCCACTGTACAAGCTTTAGATTTGCCCTTTGGCGATGGGGTATGTGTTCCATTGTATCTTTTAGCCGAGAGGGCTAGTCAGGAAACTCAGGTGATTTTTAATGGTGAAGGCGGAGATCAATTGTTTGCAGGTTGGACGAATAAACCCTTAATCGCCGCAGGTGTGTATCAGGCAGGAGAGGAAAATTTTATGCAGCAGTATTTACGTACTTTCCACCGTCTTTGGGGCTATGAAGCTCAAGTTTATCAGCCACAGGTATACGCACAGGTACAAAATTTGCAACCCCAAGATTGGCTATTGGCAGCCCTCGAACCAACTAGGTGTAAATCTTTACTGCATCGCCTGCGTCGTGCCAACTTGATGCTGAAGGGGGCGCAAAATATTCATCCCCGCGCTACTGCTTTGGGTTTTGCTCATGGGTTGTGGGTGCGATCGCCTTTTTGTGATCTATCTTTAGCAGAGTGGACATTTGGTTTATCTGGCGAACTCTGCTTACAGGGGGCTTGTGAGAAGTATATCCTCAAAAGGGCTGTGGAAAATTGGCTACCAGAGGAAATTGTGTGGCGACAAAAACGCGGTATGGGTGTTCCTTTAACCTCGTGGTGTTTAAATGACTTCTGGTATCAGCTTGGTAGCTGGTTAAATCCGGGTATAATTTATGCTGAAAATCGCTTTTTACCCGACATTGCCGCGAAAATCGTTGCAGGCGAACTAGGTGCAGCTATTCAAGGGCGACGAATTGGGGAAATTCTTTGGTTACTAATTATGTGGGAACTTTGGCGATCGCATGTTTTAGGTGAAAAATTAGGTAAACAGTCTTGGAATCATCCGTTTTGGCTACCTAGTTGGATATGGAGAAGTTACAAGCGATGGCAAGCCTAAAAAAGAGTTCTCCTAATGTGCCTTTTTCTCAAGAGTTTGCTCAGGAGTTATTGAATACCTATGGTTCACCACTGTATGTTTATGATGGCGATCGCCTACGTCAAACTATTGAGCATATTACCAAGGCAGTGAGTTATCCTCGCACCAAATTTCGTTTTGCTAGTGTTACGAATGGTAACGTTGCGCTGTTACAAATTTTTCGCTCCAACGGGTGGGGACTCCACGCCAATACACCAGGAGATGTTTATCTGGGGTTGCAAGCAGGTTTTGATGCGAGTGATATTGTTTACAGTGGCAGTAATTTACACCCAGCGGAGATGGCACAAGTTTTAGATTGGGGAGTGACAACTCTCAATCTTGATAGTTTGGCTCAGGTGCAGTTATGTTGTGAAATTTTTGTTAATTATAAATACCCTTCTCTGCGTTTGGGTTTACGGCTGAATCTACCGGGAATTACTGACAATAATCGAATTGGTGTGTATCCGATAGAGTTTGCTGAGGCGATCGCTTTAACTCGTGGAGTCGGATTAAAAGTTAGTGGTTTGCACTTTTATCGGGGGACTGGAACCAATGCTACAGCAGCGTTTACCCAGGTGATTGATTCTGTGATTAACGTCGCTCAACAATTACCAGATTGGGAATATCTAGATTTTGGTGGTGGCTTTGGCTACCCTTATCATCATGGTGGTGTAGCATTTGACTGGCAAGTATTTGGGGCTGAGTTGACTGATAGAATCACTCGCCTGGGACGAGAGATTGATTTGGTAATTGAACCGGGACGAGCTGCGATTGCAGGATGCGCTACTTTGCTTGCCCAAGTTGTTTCTGTAAAATGGCAAGGAGATAAACAAATTGTAGGTGTTGATACTAGCGTTGCCAATCTCTCTGTACCCTCAGTATACGGTGGATACCGAGAGATTGTCACTTGGAAGCAAGGAGGATTACATAATTCCCAATTCAAAACTGATATTTGTGGTAACACGACCTATTCACGAGATTATTTAGGTAAAAATTGTCAGTTACCAGCTTTAAAAATTGGCGATATGATTGCCATTTTAGATGTAGGTGCTTACGGCTTTGCTATGTCATCTCATTTTTTACACCGTCCGAAACCAGCCGAGATCTTATTAGAAAATAGTACACATCGTTTGATTCGTCAAAGAGAGGATTATACTGTTTTGCTAGCAAATCAAGTACTTAAATAAAGGGCGTTACTGAATTAAAATATCAAACTCTTACTCTCTGCGCCTCTGCGCGACGGCAGTCGCTACAACGGGGGGAACCCCCGCAACGCGCTGCCTCCTCTGCGTGAAATAAATTCATCCCTATATTCACGAGAAATAGTCTTAAATTACTAAGGTTAAATACCATTATGAAGTGTATTAATTGTGGTACTGACAATAAGCTGAAAGACAGAGTTGGTAATTATGGGCGTTGTATAAAGTGCAATCATCAATTTGCTTTTGAACCAACAAGCATGGGTAAGGTGAAAATTACTGATCCGATGTTTGCTAAGGTGATAGCTGACCTTTCTGTAAATGACACTCTGTTTTTTACGCCAAAGCAACTGCTTTATTTTTTTGATAATCGTTTAAGAAAGAAGTCTTCTTCAGCAGTATTTGGTGTTTTATTTTTTTATGTAATATTAGCCGTTATACTTATCAGTGTTTGGTCTGGTAGTAGTGATAAGGAATCGTTAATATTTATAGCGGTAACAATCCATTTCATTGGTATTTGGATACTTTTTAGTGATAGCAAATCTACTAAACTTAATGCCAAAGCTCGTAAAACTAATGCGAGAGCTTTACAAATTTTAGGAATTATTGTTTTGGTACTAGGAATTTTTGCCAGTATAGTTGTTGTCAATTCCTTTGCAATATTTATTTTGAGTACTTTGATAGGGATGCTGTCGATATATTTAGGAACTCGGCAGTTAAGAAGAATTGGATTGGCACAAGAGTTTTTATTTGCTCAAAGTGAGTTTCAAGGGTGGCTAAATCGTTGGCAACAAATCAATGAAACTATTCTCAAAATTCTGCCGTCTCCCCGTGAGGAAAGTACATCAGCCACAATTAATCCTGATGTGACTGCTTACAGTTTTGATAGATTAGTTGTTTGTGATAGTGCTACGATCGCACAATTATTAATCGCTAATAATTTCCACTTTGAAAATAACTGTGCAATTTTGAGTGTCACTGGATATCCCCAGAATATTTTTGACACGACAATGCAAATGCTGCGTCGTAACCCAGAATTACAAGTTTATGCAATACATGATTGTAGTCCTCAAGGAATAAGTTTAGTTCACCATCTCCGCACTAGTTCTAATTGGTTTCTTGATAGCAATGTCGTAATTATTGATGTGGGACTAACACCGCGTCAAATTATTGCTACTAAGCGGGGAATGTTCATTCAATTTTCTCCAGAATCGGCGAAAGCAGCTCAAGAATTGTCTGGGGAAATTCGTCAAGGTTTATCTGCTGAGGAATTGCAATGGTTGGATTCTGGTAATTTTGTGGAATTGGAATCTTTCACGCCTCAAAGATTGATTCAAATTCTGCAACGGGGTATCAGCAATAGCCGTGATTTAGTAAGTGATGATAGTAGTTTAATATTGGTAGGTGATACAGGAAATGATATGTATGTTGTGCAGAGTTTTGGGTGAAGACGAGTAATGACCAATGAAATAATAGATATGCTTGCAGCTATTGGTAACAAAGACTACGCTCGTTTTCAAGAGCTAGAGCAAGCTTTTGTTTCTCAATATGGGGAAGAAGTTTGGGAGCAAGTTTTTAACTTTCGCGTCCTACCAGCGCTAGACAAGCCTGCTAGTAAGTGGTTGTTGGCACAGTGGATGAGTCATGGTATCAACAACATAAAAACTGTGGCGTGAATCCTTGTTAGTCATTTTTGATTCACTTGTAACCAAATCTCTAAACTTACTAATAACCAAAGTTTAACACCATAGCGTCCCCAAATATCACCTTTATAATCGAGCCAATCCTTGAGCAAAGATTGATTAATATAAGGTGCGATCGCACTCTTTTTACTTAATAACAATCTTCTAGCTTCTCGCTGCCAATATTTGCGAAACCCTAACTGCACAGGAACCATCATCCCACTTTTAGGACGATGGATAATCGTCTCTGGTAAAATATCTGTAACAGCTTGTTTGAGAACGGCTTTTTCTAATACTCCCGAAAGTTTATACTCCGGCGGAATTTGCATACTCAATTCAACTACTCGCTGATCAAAAAGAGGCGATCGCCCGTGTAAATCAACTGCTTGAGTTAAGTTATTTACTTTTGTAAGTATTTGATCAGCACCTTTAAATTTAATATTTAATGTCATTAACCGATTTAAGTAATTAGCCTCAGAATTTAAATCAGCAGAAAATACAGATGATTCTGTGTTTACTGCTGTCCAAACTTCCGGTTTTAAAAGTTGTGGCAAGTCGCTCGCACACTTTTGAAAAGCAATTAAATATGCTTGTAATGCATCTTGATTAGTCACAGAACCATATAAACTATTAATCAACATTGGCTGATTTTTCGGGCCACCAAAACAAGGATCGCCACCTTCACCATTGAGAATAACTTGCACATTCTCTCGTGCCATTCGTCCTACTAACAAATTTGGCACCGTCAAAGGATCGCCTATAGGATCATCCAAATACGCCATAGTTTCTGGTAGACGTTCCCACATATCCCGGAAGGTAATTTCGAGGATATGATGTTGAGTTTGACAATGTGTAGCCACCAAACCAGAAAACTCTAACTCATGCGGAGATTCGCTACCAAAATGAATTGAGTAAGTGTGAACTGGTGCATGATGAAACTTTGCCGCTAAAGCAGTGATACTACTAGAGTCTAAACCCCCTGATAAAAAAACACCAACAGGTTCATTTTGTGGTGAATATTCTTGAACAACTTGATTCAGTAAACAACGCAAGCGATCGCCATGCCATACTAAAGGCTGATCTGCATCTGTAACTTGCTGTCGCAGTTGCCAGTAAGTATCAACTTCCTCAGAAGGCATCCTGACAACAGTCCCCGGACGAACTTCTTGCACATCTTGCCAAAGTGTTCGTCCTCCTGGTACAAAAGCACAACAGAGATAATCTCGTAATGCCACCAAATCAAGATTACTGGAACGATAAGGTGTGAGCGATCGCAACTTTGGCGCAATCCAGCGAACAGCATCAGTGGTAGTGTAGTAAAGAGTACGGCTACCGATGCGATCGCGCCCTAGCCATAATACCTGTTGTTCACGATCCCAAACTACTAGCCCAAACATGCCTACTAATAGTTTTAGGCATTCCACCCCCCATTTTTCCCAAAGATGAGCAATTAATTGGCGATCGTTTTTCCAAAAGCTAGGTTCAATTCCCAATTTTTGTGATAACTCTACCTGATTACATAGCCACATATCCCCAATTACCACAAATCGCTGTGTAGCACTGAGTGCAAATTGTTCTGTTACTAGTGAGGAGATAATTGCAAACTGGTCATCTCGCCATACTATATTTGCTGTGAGAGTATTTATTTTTCCCCAAACTGCACACCAGCTAGGATTATATTCGCTAGATTTAAAACTTTTGTGGCGTTGCTGAATCACGGCGTTGCTGATTTATGGGACGATTTTTATCTCACGCAGAGGAGGCAGCGCGTTGCGGGGGTTCCCCCCGTTGTAGCGACTGCCGTCGCGCAGAGTCGCAGAGAGAAAGAGAGGGGAATACCCTCTCTTGTTACTAGATCTTTAGTAATCCGATTACTTGTTCTAGTCTCATCTTGGCTACGTGCAAGTTCAACAGTTTCTCTTGCTCGTATCTGTTAGGATAATTCATCCTCCTGCCTTCTAGGGTGATTTTGATGAGTGCTGCTTGCTCATCTGTGGGTGAATTTATCTCATCTACGATGGTTGTCAACGACTGGATAGCTGTAAACCCAGGCATCCTTAACCCTCTATCCTGTTTCATCTGCTGCAACGCTAACTGTGGAAATGCCATCAACGAGACAATATAGCTTGTTTTATACCCTGAGTTCCCAGTTGGTTTAATACCGTACCTAGCGCACAGAATTCTCAACTGAGCAGTCGTCAACACTTCAAGTTCGGAACGAGTGAACATAAAATAGAGTTACCTCTTGTAAAAGTGGTATCGGTAGGTAACAAGTTTCTCAGGCTGTGATACCTACCGATTCTAAAACTCTATCCTCTTGCTAGCAAGTCGTTCAAGTTATATTTACTTTTCTCAACAATGCCGAATCCCAAAGGGAACCCAGAAAATTTACAGCCGATGAAGTCAGACCGGGAAGAACCCTTAACCGAGCAAGTTAACTTACGTGTTAGCAAAAGAATGAAAGAAGAGATACAGCAACAAGACAACCCGCCTGAATTTTGTAGAGAAGCAATACAAAAAGCACTAGATGAGAAAAAAAGTAAATAATACTTAACTCTTCTCACATTCTCCTCCGCGCCTCTGCGCGACGGCAGTCGCTACAACGGGGGGAACCCCCGCAACGCGCTGCCTCCTCTGCGTGAGATTTTCACCCCATATTCAACAAAGCCAAACACTAGAGATAAAAACAAACCTGTAACCCCACAGGCGTTTGAATAATCACAGACTCCACTCCAAAAACCTCCCCTATATTACTTGGATTCAGAACTTCCTCCGGCGTACCAACTCCCCAAAGATAGCCCTGTTTCAACAAAGCAATTCGAGAACTATATCGCGCGGCCAAATTTAATTCATGTAAAACCGTGACAATAGTTAACTCCTGTTGTTGATTAAGATTCTTCAGCAATTCCAAGAGTTGCAATTGATAATTAACATCTAAATAAGTTGTAGGTTCATCTAATAGTAAAACTTTAGGCTCTTGCGCTAGAGCCAAAGCTAAAAAAGCCCGTTGTCTCTCACCACCAGAGAGTTGTTCAACTAGGCGATCGCTTAATTTTTCGAGTTGCGTCTTTTGAATAGCATACTCAACCTTTTGCCAATCTTCAACATTTAATTCCCATTGCCACCAAGGTTGGTGTGGCGTGCGTCCTAAACTTACTAATTGTCGTACAGTTAAGCCAACAGGAACCGTTTGTTGTTGTGGTAAAAGAGCTAATTTTTGTGCAACTAAATTTGGTGGTTGAGAGTGAATTACTTTGCCATCAAGTAATACCATTCCTTGCTGTGGTGAGAGAATGCGACTCAGCAATTTGAGTAACGTAGACTTACCAGAACCATTAGCACCCACCAAACTCAACCATTCTCCTGTTTGTAGAGTCAAGTTGACATTTTGGACAATTGGTACACTTGTGTAACCGCCAGTTAGATTTTGTAATTCAAGAGGCATTTTGTAATTCGTAATTCGTAATGACGCTCGAGGACTCGCTAACGCTGCGCTAACGTAATTCGTAATAGGGAATTGTCATTTGTTGTTGATTATTCTCCGCGTCCCCGTGTCCCCGCGTCCCCGCGTCCCCGCGTCTCCCTTATTCCCCTTACAACTTCCCCAACCCACCGGAACGGCGATAAAGTAACCAGATAAATAACGGTGAACCTAGCAAGGCGGTGACGGAACCTACAGGTAATTCTACTGTTCCCAATCTGGAGAGTAAATCGGCAAAGGTCAGTAACCATGCGCCAGCCAGTGCCGAAAGTGGTAAAACAAAGCGGTGGTCTGTACCAACGATGAGGCGGACACCATGGGGGACAATCAAACCAACGAAGCCTATCAAGCCACCAATACTGACTGCACCAGCGGCTAATAATGTAGCAACACCACCGATTAATAAACGCGATCGCGTTAACGAAACCCCTAAACCTACAGCTAAATCATCTCCCAAGGCTAGCACGTTTACCGATCGCGCTAGCAAGCATCCACCCAGCAGTGCAAAGATAATATAAGGGCCAGCTGTAGAAATTTCTTTCCAACCCCGCCCGTTGAGGCTACCAACCAACCAACTCAGCGCAATTTGAATTTGTCCATCCTCAGCTAATAAAAGCAACGTACTTTGCACCGAACCAAATAAAGAACTGATTGCCACTCCACCTAAAATCAACCGCTCAATCGAAATTCCCGACCCCGCACGACCTAGTAAAATTACGATCGCAGAAGTCAAAATCGCTCCCATCCAAGCTGCTAAAGGAATCGCCGTTGGGAAAACTTGTAATACTATCATCAGAATTACAATCAGTCCTGCACCCGCAGAAATACCCAAAATAAAAGGATCAGCAAGACTATTTCGTAACATTCCTTGCAGTAGTGCCCCCGACATTCCCAATGCAGCACCAACAATCAGAGCAGCAATAATACGCGGGAGACGCAAATCCCAAAGTATTGTCTGTTTAATAGGATCGCCTTCACGGAAAATTGCTTGCCAAAATTCTGAAATACTTAAAGGTACTGCTCCTTGAGACAAAGACACTACCAGCGTTAGCAACAAGGCTGTGGCCAGAAATAAAACAGCCCAGAATACTCGATATTTTGTAAAAATTGTCGGCAAGAGTCTAATCAACATAATTCATAATTCGTAGTTACAAACCCCTTCAGGGTAGGAAACTCTTAAGAAGAAACGGGGAACACTAATAAAAACTTTATTTGTGGGTATAAAGTAGCGGCAGCTCTATACCCATTTAATTACGAATTACGAATTACGAATTATTTAACTCCAGCCCACCTTGATACCCAGTTACAATACGGCTACCATTTTTAAGAACATGAACCTCAATTTGGTCACTTGCCCAAGTAATCTGGTCAGAGAAAGCGGGGTTAAAAATATGAATTCGTTGATTACTTGATGAAACCGGCGAATTGGGAGAATTAATTGCTAGAGATTGCACAAAAGGCCCATCAATCAGGATATCAAGCTGCTCTAACAATGCCTGAGAACCTGGTGGTGCAGATTCAGATTGTAGTTGCTTAAGGGTGAACCCTGTAAAAGACATAACATTTAATCCAGCAGTTTTTACCTTACTTGCCAAAGCAGCCAGTGCAGTTGCTTGCCAAAATGGTTCTCCACCAGAGAAAGTTATACCTGTGTTGTGGGGGTTGCCAAGAATGTTCTCAGCAAGAGTATCAACAGCAATCAGTTGGTTAACCTCGAATGGCCAGGAATCGGGGTTAAAGCAGCCAGGACACTCACGCGGACAACCTTGTACCCAAACAACTGCACGACAACCAGGGCCATTAACTTCTGAGTGATCAACATAGCCCATAATGTTGAGATAGCCAGGAGGTATATCTGTAAATGATGGGTCAGTTGGTTTAGTTTCCATCTATAATTTTCTCCTTTGAATCACCTAGCATAGTGCTATTGACTCAACACAAGCATTGATCTTTTTTTGAGTTTTTCAATGCTAGCGAGGATTGCTAATAAATTCTGTCTCAACACCTGCAATAAAAAAGCGACATTTCGGTTTGAGATTCCGGCGTTGCAGTTGCGCCTGTTTGCTAAACAAATTACACTTAAATTGTTTATTTTAATAAATGATAAGTCTTTCACCGGACATGATATGAGGGGAGGCAGGGGAAGAAATAACCAACACTCATTCCCCAGTCCCCACTCAAACCTTCTTTTTTACTAATTCTGCAATCTGAGAAGGGCGTTCAGCAACAGGAACTTTGATTTTTTTGAAAGCATCAAATTTACTTTGGGCTGTACCAAAGTTGGGTGCGCGTCCCATGGCTGTAGCCAGAGTTCCAGTTTGACGCCAATGTTTAACTGGTGGTGCTTGTCTACCTGCTATATAAGCGATTACTGGTTTGTCAATTGCCTCGGCTATGTATCGTGCTGCTGCTTCTTCACTATCACCACCAGGTTGACCTACTAAAACGATCGCTTGTGTAGTTTCATCCTCATCAAGAATTTGCAACCATTGCAAAAATGATGAGCCAACGATCGCATCACTACCAATACTGACACTAATCGACTGTCCCAAACCAGCTTTTGTCAATTCGTAGGCGATTTCATAGGTAAGGGTGCTACTACGACTGACAATACCCACGGGGCCGGGTGTATAAAATTCACTAGGTTGAGTACCCAAAAGGATTTTTCCTGGCACAATAATTCCAGGACTATTTGGCCCCACTACCAAGGTTTCACAAACCTCTGTTTTGCGGAGCAATTGCACCATATCCAAAGGTGGCACGCCAGCAGAGATGATGATAATCTGGTGAATGTGAGATGCGATCGCTTCTAATGCTGCATCTAGCACTTGGTAAGGCTCTACACAAATAATTGTCGTGTCAATTGCCCCAAATTGGGATGTCACCTCCTCCACCAAATCAAATATTGGGAGATCGTAAATTTTTTGTCCGCCAAATCCAGGATTGACACCAGCTATTACATTTGTGCCATAAGCTTTCATTTGAGCAATATGAGTTGCTGATATAAATTCACAGAAGCCTTGGATTAAAACTTTACTCTCTGGTGTTAAATTCATAAAAAATACAGTAAGGTTGACAACTTGGATGTTGCATAATGCTCAATAGACTTCTTGCAAAAGTCCTAATTACAGTTTCTTTAAGATTTATGCAAGAGGTCTAATGAGCTATCTGTAGTTACAAAATATCCAATACGGTTTCTAATAGAATAACGCACTCATGATGATAGTATACAAAGCCAAGTTGGAAGGAACAGATGACCAGTATCGCAAGCTCGATGAAGCTTTGCGGACTGATTTGTCTGTTCGTAACGCTTGCCTTCGCTACTGGATGGACGGTCAGCTTGGATTTTGTTTATCTTCTAAGTCATATTTAGCCCAAATATAACTAGACTTTTTTCGCCTTAATATCCTCCTAACTTGAGAACTAAGCTAAAAAACATCTAAATTACATAATCAAATTAAATAAAACTCTTGTGGGGTGGGCATCTTGCCCGCCCTAATTATGCAAGTTATATGTGGAACAGCTTACTTAATTCAATACTTTTTTATTATCTGATATCTTGCACCAGTCCCAAAAACCGCCATAGGTTAAAAACCTATGGCTAATAGCAAAAGTCCTCTCAAGAGGACTAAATCTCACAAAAAGCAGAGATTTTAGTCCACTTAAGTGGACTTGACCTAATAAGAGCGAGAATTTATTCTCTGGCGGGAGATTGGGCAGGTGCAAGATCTAAGTTATGCAACTTAAGTGCCGATTAGCTTATTAAGCATGGAGTGGAGGCTGTTAAGGGTAGGGGTACTAACTTGTGCTGGTGTGCTGATTTGACTGGGATTCTTCCGAGGCTAAGTGCCTAAACAGTAGCAATAAAGGTCGTTTAAAATTGATGATACTGGCAAAATTATCCAAGTTTTTCATGAGAAGTTTATTAGCCACAACTCAAATACTTGATTTGGCTAACAACTGTAGTTTATTTAACTAGGATAATTTAGAAATGTCTCAAATCACAATTTCTACCTTGCATACTGCTGGCTCTGATCTATTTTCTGATTCTGAAAGCTACTTAAAAGAGTTGTCTGAAGAAGACCTTGATATTCAAGGTGGTATTTGGCCTATTCTCGCTATGGAAATAAGCGGTTCTATTGTGACAGTTGGTTCTGCATTTGTTGGGGTTGGTATTGGAGTGGCCGCAAGCTACGCATATACTAAATACAAAACAACAATCGACTAGAACTGGATGTTAGAAAAGGGTTTCATATAATTTAGCAATTTTGATGAAATCCAGTCATCAAAAAATTTAATTATCTTTGGGCACAACAATCTTAGTTGTGCCCAAAAAGTAAGCTTGCACTCTTAATTCATTAGATTATTTCACACCGAAGAGTGTACGGATAATTGGTGGGGGCTTAAGACCCTCACCATCTTATTGACTATAGTTTTTTGGACAAAATTACTGGAATTATAGCTGAAAATCCAAAGAGGAAATCCAAAGAGCAATCCTTGGAATCCCCCGCTATACTCGGTACTCCGAGTTAGCAGTGGGAGGATGTCAATATACCCCTACATACTTAGTTTAGTTAAGAGGAATAACGGGTAATTGAATACCAACTGTAGTACCTGTGACTCTATCAGACTGAATGTATAATTCCCCATCATGAGCATTGACGATACGTTTGGTAATGGCAAGCCCTAGACCAGTACCACTAGATTTCGTAGAAAAAAACGGCTGCGTTAGCTTTGACAATATATCTGAGGGAATTGGCTCACCACCATTGCAGACATTAATACATACTCTATCTTCAGATAAGATATTTACTTCCCATTTAATGACTTCTCCTGCTGAAATTGCCTCACAAGCATTGCGGACAATATTAATAAACACTTGTTTTAGCTTATCTCTGTCCCCTAAGATTTTGACTGTAGGTATAGCAGGGATAAATTCAATTTGCCGCAAGAGTGCTTCTGGCATCTCACACATAGGCATCAGCAACTCACCAATGAATTCATTCACATCTAATTCACACAGTTGCAACACTTGGGGCTTGGAGTAAAGTAAAATTTCACTCAGCAGATTTTCTAGACGACTGGCTTCCTCAAGTGCCAGCAATAATCGTTCTTGAGCAGCTTGAGTGAGAATAGCTTTCTTAAAATACTTCAATCCCATGATCATTGTAGTCAGGGGATTGCGAATTTCATGCACAATCATTGCTGCAAATTCTCCAATGGCTGCCAATCGTTCCTGCTCTAAAAGCTTAGCTTGCGCTGCTCGCAATTCTGCGGTACGTTTTTCTACCTCAGCTTCTAGAATTTGATTAAATTTGCATTGTTGCTGGTAAAGATGGTAATGATCGATCGCAGTTGCCGCACGTTCTGCAAACAATTCTACAATTTGGATTTCTTCTGTTGTAAATTCCCTTACTTGCCGATGAAAAGAGCAAACAGTCCCAAACACCTGACCTTCAGAGGTTTGTAATGGTATCCCTAAATATGCTCGATAACCTGGTGCAGGTTTGCCATACTGTGGATTAACTAAAGCATCCTCAACAGCTAATGCACGACCAATTTGAATAACTGTAGCAATTAACCGACCATGCAATGCATAGACACGGGGAGTATCTTCAGACAGTTCTAAACTACTCGCTAGGATAGTTTCAAACCCGTCTTGGCAAAAGGTAACAACTGTCCAATCTACTTTAATTAGTTCGCTGACTCCGCAGGCAATGTTGTGTAAATAGCTACCTAGCTCACCAGTGCGATAGTTCAAAGAGGATAAACGTACAATGATTTGCCGCTCACGCTGCCAAGGTTGCTGCAATAACATTTCTTCATTATTGGCTTTGCTCATGGACGCTAGTTGCATATTTGAAAAAAATTAAGTTAAAAATCAAATGTTAAATCTTGGATTTTCCAAATACTTAGCTTTGGATATCTAGATAATTTTATAAGTAAATCTTACTAGATAGATGTGTATTTTACGCAGAAAAATATGAAATTTTATTTAAGTAAATATAAATTTATACAACATTAGCAAGCAAAAATCATCATGGTTATGTTGAGTAACATAGACCTAGCTTGAAAATAGGGAGTGGGAAAGAAATATTTTCAAGGCACGTTCAATGATTATATTGCAAGAAAACAGTATAGCAATCCTATTTGATTTACAAATTACTCGTGGTGGCAGGCAACAGAAAATATAAAAAACTGTTCTTTGTTCCCTTCTTTGATCGATGAATGACTAAAATTTAAATTTTGCTGAGAAATTTATAAAAATTTTCTCAACAAAATATCAGTTTTTTATATATCAATCCTTATATTCCCATAATTTCTAGAATTATTATATCAATAATAATCTATTTAAGCTAAAGCCAAAAGCTATATGGCTGATTGATGTATTGAGAAATTGGAGTTATGAAATTAAGACACTTGTTAACAATGAGCTTGTTTTCTCTTGTCACAGTTGGCTGTGTTCATGAAGTATCAAATAATCAATCTTATAGAAATCATGTAGCAGCAAAAGCATCTATTTCTATGTTTTCAACTCAGGCAAAATCTTTAGCTCAAACAGCGCAACCTCAAGATTCAACTGTGATCAAATCAGGTACATTTGTTTCTGGAGAGCATACAACTCAAGGAACAGTCCGCATTACTACTAAAGAGGGTAAATCGTTTATCGAGCTTGAAGAATCATTTAAAACCTCCGATTCAGGGCCTGATTTGGTAGTAGTTTTGCATCGTGCAGACGATGTGATTAATTCAACGAAACCACCATCTTATCCCTTAAAAAAGGGAGACTATATCATTCTTGCTCCCCTAAAAAAATATAGTGGCGCTCAAACATATCCCATTCCTAACAACATCAATTTAGCAGACTACAAATCTGTTGCTATCTGGTGTCGTCAATTTAATGCTACTTTTGGTGCTGCCAATTTAGCAGTTAAAAATTAGTCAAAAAACCTAACTTTCAAGAAACGTGGGGAGTAGGGAAATTCGTTGCTTGCACTTAAAAGCGCTAGTTGTAGGCTTACAAGGAGAAAGTCGATGAAATTAGAAGATAAGGTTGTTTTAGTAACTGGCAGTAGTCAAGGTATTGGACAGGGAATTGTTCTACGTCTTGCTCAAGCTGGAGCAAAGGTTGTGATTAACTATCGTTCTCACCCAGAAGGAGCAGAGGAAACTTTAGCAAAGGTAGAAGCGATTGGTGGTAGTTGTCATATGGCTCAGTGTCAAAAATCACATGGTTACACACTTCAAGCTGACTTAGGTAGTGTAGATGAAGTGCGTCAACTGATCGCAGAAAGCATAAATCATTTTGGCAAGTTAGATATTTTAGTGAATAATGCTGGTATTGAAAAACATGCGCCATTTTGGGATGTCACAGAAGCAGATTATGATGCTGTGATGAATGTCAATTTAAAAGGTGTGTTTTTTGCTACTCAAGCCTTTGTTCAACACCTGATTAAAACTAAGCGAACAGGAAAAATCATCAATATTAGTTCTGTGCATGAAGAGCTACCATTTCCCAATTTCACTGCTTACTGTACTAGTAAAGGTGGGGTGAAAATGCTTACCCGCAACTTAGCTATTGAGTTAGGTGCTTTGGGGATCACAATTAATAATGTTGCGCCTGGAGCCATAGAAACCCCCATTAATACTAAGCTATTAAATAACCCAGAAAAGTTGCGGGCGCTATTACAAAATATTCCTCTGGGGCGTTTGGGTCAACCCCAAGATGTTGCTTCCTTGGTGGCATTTCTAGCCTCTGCTGAGGCTGACTACATTACGGGTAGCACTTTTTTTGTAGATGGTGGACTGCTGTGGAACTATCAAGAACAGTAAGGAGAAAAAATGATGTCAGATGTATCCTTATTTATTCCAGTCATCCTTGGTACTCCCCGTAAAGGTCGTCAGAGTGAACATGTCGCGAAATTTATTGTTGAGCAGATTGCAACACGCGATCGCTTAGAAACCGAATTAGTAGATATTAGAAATATAGCGATCGCCACAGATGATGCAGGCGAACCAATCAAAGACCCTCAGTTTTCTGCAACTATGGAACAAGCCGATGGATTAATCATCGTTGCACCAGAATATAATCATGGCTATCCAGGTTTGCTCAAACATGTACTTGACACCTGTCTTAAAGAATACATTCACAAAGCAGTAGGATTGTGTGGAGTTTCGTCAGGGTCTTTTGGTGGCACAAGGGTAATCCAAAACCTCTTACCTGTAATGCGAGAGTTGGGACTAATGACTATTTTCTACGACCTCAACTTTAGCAACGTTCAGCAACTATTTGATGAGTCAGGCAATTTGATAGACAAACCAACCTACATTCGCCGCATGTCAAAGTTTATGGACGAGTTAGTCTGGATGTCAACTGTCCTCAAATATGGGCGGCGAGAAGTCAGCCTAGAGAAAAAAGATAGTATCGAAGTTAACACCCATGCTAACAAGCCCTGCCCAGAAATAGCTACTCGGATGGGCGCAGATGCAATGGATACCGTTCTGGAAGTTAGTAACAATACTCAAACTGGCGAAATAAAAGCTACCCCAGTTATCCCAATTCTTCAGAGAGAATAGGGAATTGGGAATAGCGACGGATATTTTTTTAAGAAGAACAAATCATGCAGGCGCTACGGAAACATTATCCCGAATATTTCATGGAAGCTGCGGGACTGGGTATCTTTATGATTTCTGCGGCAGTCGTGACTACGTTGTTAGAGTATCCAACCTCACCAATTCGACAGGCAATTTCTGACCCACTTTTACGACGGTTCATCATTGGTGTAGCAATGGGATTAACTGCTATTTGTATTGTTTACTCACCTTGGGGAAAACAATCAGGCGCACATATCAATCCGGTTGTTACTTTCACTTTCTTTCGTCTTGGCAAAATTAAAGCGTGGGATGCTTTTTTTTACATTTTGGCTCAGTTTTTGGGTGGATTGATAGGCTTAATTTTGACTCTTGTGGTGTTTAAAAATGCAATTACTGATCCATCTGTAAATTATGTCGTGACAATTCCTGGTACAGGAGGTGTAAGTGTAGCATTCTTAGCTGAATTGGTGATTTCTTTTGGAGTGATGCTAATGATTTTATTTGTATCAAATACTCCCAAGCTTGCACCATTTACAGGTATATTTGCTGGAGTATTGATTGCAACTTACATCACAATAGAAGCACCATTATCAGGCATGAGTATGAACCCAGCTCGCACCCTTGCATCAGCAATTCCATCTCAAAATTGGACAGCTATTTGGGTTTATTTCACTGCACCACTTTTAGGAATGCTTTTAGCAGCCGAAGTGTATGTGAGGCTAAAAGGTCAAAGGGCTGTGCGCTGTGCCAAACTCCATCACCACAACAACAAACGTTGTATTTTTCGTTGTGGGTATCGTCAGAATGGGGAATGGGGCATGGGGCATGGGGAATAGGAAATGGGGAATTGACGTTTCAAAATGTGGGTTTGAAAACTGAGATGCTTTGTTTTTTGGATTTCACCATCTGTGCAAAAATCGTAAAAACTTCTTTCCCCCCGCCCCCTGCGATCTAAACTATTAAGTCTTGAGCTAGACACGAATATGAATCTGCGAGTAACTAAAACTATCAAAAGAATAGTTCTATTTTCTTGTGCTTTTCTCACAATTGTAATTGCATCTCAAGTTCCAGCTTATACTCATCTAGCTGATTCTCTAGTATCTAAACAATTAACTACTCAATCGGCTGTTGTTGCAGTAGAATCTGTTGGTATGACTGTTTCTGATATGGATAAAGCCGTTGATTTTTACTCTCAGGTGCTGTCTTTTAAGAAAGTATCAGATGTGGAAGTGTTAGGTAGTGAGTATGAACAATTGCAAGGATTGTTTGGGGTGCGGTTGCGTGTGGTGCGAATGCAGTTAGGAGGTGAGTCAATTGAGTTAACTGAGTATCTCACGCCCAAAGGTAAACCAATCCCATTAGACTCACGCAGTCACGATCGCTGGTTTCAACATATTGCGATCGCAGTTAGCGATATCGATCAAGCCTATGAGCATTTGCGCTCATTTAAGGTGCAACACGTCTCCACTGCACCCCAACGCATACCCAACTCCAACAAAATCGCAGCCGGAATTCGCGCTTTCTATTTTAGAGACCCAGATGGACATAACCTAGAGATTATCTATTTTCCAGCTGGCAAAGGCGATCCTAAATGGCACAAACCAACCAATCAGTTATTTTTAGGAATCGATCATACAGCGATCGTTGTATCTAACACCGCCGCCAGTTTGAAATTTTACCGTGATTTACTAGGTTTGAAACTAGCGGGAGAAAGCATGAATTACGGTATAGAACAGGAGCATCTCAACAATGTTCAAGGGGCTAGATTACGTATTAGCGGTTTGCGTTCTCCTGCTGGCCCTGGAATTGAATTTTTGGAATACCTGACACCACAAGACGGACGACCTTTACCAACCGATGCGCGTCCCAACGATTTGCTGCATTGGCAAACAACACTAGTGGTGAAGGATACAGAAGCTGTTGCTCAACAGTTACGAATCAATAAATCTGCGTTTGTTTCTCCCGGTGTGGTAACAATTCCTGGTCAAACATTGGGATTTAAAAAGGGCTTTTTAGTGAGAGATCCTGATGGCCACACAATGCGGATCATACAGAATCCCCAATCCCTAGTCCCCAAATAAATGAAATCTTGCTGAGAAAGCAATAAAAACTTTGTCGCAAATTCCACATAATTTCTCAGCTAAGCTTTATTCTTTGATCACTTAAGAGTTACTACCTACCGCGATACTGAGAGCAGTTCACAAAAGGAACTCATACACTTATGCAGCAAGCATCTCGTCCCACAGTCATCCTGGGTGGTGGCTTCGCTGGACTGTTTACAGCTCTGCACTTAAGCCATCAAAATTACTCGTATCCGATTATTTTAATTGAGCAGCGCGATCGCTTTAGTTTCAAGCCGTTGTTGTACGAACTGCTCAGCGGTGAATTGCACAGCGAACAAGTTTACCCGCGCTACAAAGAACTTTTAGCAGGTAGTAGTGTCATCTTTGTACAGGACACTGTGCAATCAATTGATCTAAATCAACATCGAGTCACTGTAGCTTCTGGTGAGATTTTTGACTATAGTAACCTAGTATTAACACTGGGCGGTAAAACTACTTACTTTGATACTCCTGGTGCAGCAGAATATGCAATGCCATTTACCTCTGGTGCGGAGGCGATCGCACTGCGAAAACACTTGCGGCATAGACTGCATCAGGCAATCCAAACTCCAGATATTCAGCATCGTCGGCTACTACTGAGTGTTGCCATTATTGGGGCAGGCCCTGCCGGCATTGAATTGGCGTGTACATTAGCAGACTTATTGCCTATTTGGTACGATGAATTGGGCGGTGATGCTGATGAAATTCGGATTGTTCTAGTTAACCGTAGCCAGACAATTCTTAAAGGTGATGTGAATAGCCATTTGCGTTGTACAGCAGAACGGGCGCTGAGACGGCGGGTGATTCCTGTTGATTTCTTATTTGATGCAGCTGTCACCGAGATTCAGGCAGACGGTGTGGAGTACCAACAAAACGGGCAAACACAACTTTTACAGGCTGGTACAATTGCTTGGACTGCCGGCACTGCCCCCAATCCTCTGTTGATGGAGTTACCAATCTTAGCCCAAAGGCGTGACAAACGCGGGCGATTAATAGTAACACCAACATTGCAGCTCCCTGATTTTCCCGAAGTCTTTGCGGCTGGAGACTGTGCCATAGATAGCGATAATCCCCAACCACCGACAGCCCAAGTTGCCTATCAACAAGGAAAAGCGATCGCTCACAATCTCAAGCGGACGAGGGAAGATAAACCTACGGTTCCTATGGAAATCCAAATGCGCGGCACTTTAATGAAACTGGGACTCAACGAAGGTGTTGCCAACCTATTCAATAAAGTTCAGATTAAAGGTCAACCCGGTCATTTCATCAGAGAAGCAACATATTTACAACTACTCCCCAACTCTGCACATAACCGCAAAGTTACAACCGAGTGGCTGAGCGATGAATTATTCCAACGCGATCGCCCTTTTTCTCACATGCAGTTAGGACAGACGCCATTGCTATCCGGGGTTGCAGCCATTGCCGCCGGAATCATCTTAGCTACTCCCCTCATCTGGCGAGCGGCCCAACCGACGCAGTTTCAGCAAAACCTGAGTTGGACAGGCATACCAGCCTTGCTCAATCAGCTTGCACCCCCTCGTTGAAGGATGCGGGGACGCTTTCAAGGCTTTCCCAGCAGTTTCATGATCATTACTTTTTCCCCATTCCCAATCTTCAGATCTACCTATGAAATACCTACTCAACCTCAGAACAGCTGTTGTTATCAATCGTGTGACTATAGGCGTTTTCTTTTTCCTCTCTGGAATCGCTAACTATCTCAACTTCAGCGTTGCCAACGGTTTCTACCAAACCGTATTAACTCAAAAACTTCAAATTATTGGCCCTGGAATTCCGCCCGGATGGGAAGGTGTAGGGCCATTACCTTGGTTAATCGCCTTTCCTTATGCTTGGTTGTTACCTCTAGCTGAAATTGTGCTGGGTGCATTATTTGCTCTCAACTATTGGGTGCGGTGGACAGGACTACTACTAATTTTGATGACGTTTAGCATCATTCTGGCATTTGGAATTATACCTGCTGGTAGTTTGGTTCCTAATGCAGCGGAGAGCTTTAACAAAAACATTTTATTCATGACTCTAATTTGGATATGTATTGCTTACGATGCTCATGAACAGAAAATGAGCCGTCGTCGTGCTAAAGCTGCTGCTGATTATACTCTCACTGCTTCTAGCGACGAGATGTAAAATCTCATGTTTGCTTGACAGCGGAGTTTTATTTGACCGAATCAAAACGACTTTCTCCCCCTCTCACAGGTGGACGCAAAGAAAGAAACTGTAATTAGGACTTTTGCAAGAAGTCTATTTATTCAGAAGTCCCTTATTTACCCTTCACTTTGGAGAAAACTTATGACCACTTCACACTACGATGTGATTATCATTGGCACTGGTGCAGGTGGTGCTACACTTGCTTATCGTCTGGCTCCTACTGGTAAGAAAATTCTGATTTTGGAACGTGGTTCTTTTTTACCTCGTGAGAAAGCCAACTGGGATACGGTTGAGGTGGTTCAGAAAGACCGTTATCACACCGACGAAGTTTGGTATGACCAAAAAGGACATGCTATTCATCCGGGTACAGGCTATTTTGTTGGTGGTAATACTAAGGTATATGGTGGTGCGCTCTTTCGTTGGCGCGAACAAGACTTTAATCAAGTAATTCACAAAGGTGGTATTTCACCGGAGTGGCCGCTAAAATACCACGATTTTGAACCCTACTACACTGAGGCTGAAAAGCTATATGAGGTGCATGGCAAGCGGGGTTTAGACCCGACTGAACCAACTGCAACGCAGGAGTATTTTTTTCCTGCTATTCGTCACGAACCGCGTATCCAAGAGATTCATGACTCTTTAAAAGGTGAAGGTTATCATCCATTTTATCTGCCACTGGCAATTAAACTAAATGAGGTGAATCGGCGTTTGAGTGCTTGTATTCGTTGCAATACTTGCGATGGGTTTCCTTGTTTAGTGGATGCTAAAGCAGACGCAGATGTGAATTGTGTACGTCCAGCAGAGCAGTATGATAACGTCACTCTCATTACTGAAGCTCAGGTAAAACGGTTGCACACAAGTTCTTCTGGGCGGGAAGTGAATGCCGTGGAGGTAAAAATTAATGGGGAAATTCATTTTTTCTCTAGTGATATTGTAGTCGTTGCTTGTGGAGCGATTAATTCAGCAGCTTTGTTGTTACGTTCTGCTAATGAGCAACATCCCAATGGGTTGGCAAATAGTTCTGATCAGGTAGGACGGAACTTTATGAAGCATCAGAATGGAGCTATCATTGGAGTCAGCTTGAAATCTAATCCCACTGCATTTCAAAAAACCTTGGCAATCAACGATTTTTACTGGGGTGATGAAGATTTCGATTACCCGATGGGTCATGTGCAGTTATTGGGGAAAGTCAATGCAGATATGATTGCTCAAGAATCTCCATCTGTTTTAGGAGTATCGTTTAGAGAGAGACATACATTTGAAGCGATCGCAACTCGTTCGGTAGACTGGTGGCTAACTGCTGAAGATTTACCCGATCCCAATAACCGTGTTACACTCCAGGATAATTCTATCCAGTTGCATTACACCGAGAACAATACCGAAGCCTACAATCGTCTCCTCAATCGTTGGACGCAAGTGTTAAAAAAGATTGGTTGCGGTGAACGAATTATTCCCGCCTCCTTTTATTTCCGCAAAAAAATACCACTGCAAGGTGTAGCGCATCAATGTGGAACTTGTCGCTTTGGTGAAGATCCTCAAACTTCAGTTTTAGATATTAATTGCCGCACTCATGACATTGATAATTTGTATGTCGTAGATGGTAGTTTCTTCCGCTCTAGTGCTGCTGTTAACCCTACTTTGACGATTATTGCTAATGCGCTGCGGGTGGGCGATCGTATTATTGAATGTATAGCTTAATATAGTTAAGCTGTTGCGCTTTTAATTTGCATAGTTCAAACCGCTAGAAAGACGCGGGGACACTATAATTTTTGAATTGGTATTTGTCGAGTAACTCTCTAACTTGAGCCGCTACTATTCGCACCCCTGACCACGATCTACGAGATAATCACAATACCCTGTGAAATTCTCGTTCATCATCAATGTCCTTCGACAATTTGTGTAAGCTACTTTCAGAAAAACATCCCTCTACCTTTGCCAGTTGGGTGTTAGGGACTCAGCAAACTGCTGTCACAGTCCTGAAAACCGAATTGAGTATTGAGCCGATACGTGCCGATTACGTCACATTTCTACAACTACAAGGACGTATTCTGCATTTGGAATTTCAGACCCAACTCGAATCGACACCACCACTACCCTTGCGGATGCTCGATTATTGGGTGAGGTTGTACCGATTGTATCGTCTACCAATTACACAAGTTGTTGTCTTATTGCTTCCCCCCGCACCAGGAACAGTAATTGAAACCGCCTTCAACATCGAAACCACCCGTCACGAATATCGTGTGATTTGCATGTGGGAGGAAAATCCGGAACTATTTCTCAATGAGCCGGCGTTGTTACCCCTAGCACCACTAGCAGCAACCAAGCAACCCCAAGTCTTGTTGCAACGAGTTGTGGAACGAGTCAATCAAGTAAAGTCAGAACAACGACCAGAAATCTCCGCTTACACTCAAATCTTAGCGGGGTTAAAATACAAAAAGGACTTGATTCGACAATTATTTCGGGAGGGTATGATGCGCGAATCAGTGATTTATCAAGAAATCCTCAAAGAAGGAGAGCAACGAGGAGAGCAAAGAGGAGAGCAACGAGGAGAGCAACGAGGACGGCAACAAGGAGAACAACGAGAAAGGGCGCTTATTCTGCGTCAACTGACTCGTCGTTTGGGAGAATTACCTCAACCGCTGCTAGAACAGATTCAAACTCTCTCTATTGAACAATTAGAAAATCTTGGTGAAGCTTTGTTAGATTTTCAGGTTCAAGCAGATTTAGAAACTTGGTTCAACACATTAAATAATTCGTAATTCGTAATGACGCTCGCGGACTCGCTACCGCTGCGAAGCGCGTAATTAAGTTTTGTAATGGGGATTGAACCCCAACACAAAACTTACAGGTTATAGAACCGGGGGACTTAAACCCACGGAACTCGTTAACTAAGCAACCTCTCATAATATCCTCTATAAGACTCACATTAGAGATAATTTTGGAATTGGTATTTGTCGAGTAACTCTTTAACTTGAGCGACTACCAGAGGATGTGAATCTTTTTGCAACTGGGGTAAGATTTGCAGCAGAACGCGTTGAGAAGCCCTATGTAAATATGCGATCGCGGCTTCTCTCACAAAGCCAGTGGGATGACGCAATGTTGCTAAGATCTCAGAACTTGTCAGGCGGATGCGTGCCACTTGAGCAAAATGAAAACAGCAAGCTAAGCACCAATCAGAAAGTAAATGCCCCAGTGAGAGCAATTTATGTAGGCGATCGCCAACTAACATATTTTCATATTGTAAAGTCTTAGCGTCTACAAGATATTGCAGTTTTTCTTGGGGCGATCGCTTATCTAAAATATTCAGCAACAAAGATTTTACAGACAAATTGACTGTATGCTCTAAAATCTCTAGCCCCCGCGCGACGTTGACCCCAGATTGCGACCTCAGATTAAATGCTGCTGCTTGCATCTTTTCTGGAGAATACAACAACTTAAGTAGTAATATTAAGCGTTCTTTGACATCAAACTCTACTTCCAAAAGTGCGTTTTGCAGCAATTCACACACAATAATTATCCTTTCATGTGATTGGTATTTTTCTAAAATATCGATTGTTGTAAAATCTAAATAAGCGGCGTAAATCTCTCCTAAAAATCTCAATTCTCCTGCTATTAAAGTTTCTACTCTACTTTCATGGAAGCGATTTACTAAACCTGTAGTTTGTGGTTGTTTGTGTATTTTTAATAAGCTGCGGAGGATATGATCTCTAGTAGTACCCCAAGAAGTTTCTAAATGTTGCCATAAAGCTTCCATTGCTTGGATTGTACTGATTTGAGCAATGGTACGCCAAGCATACATCCGCACAACTTCGGGTTTGTAAATATTGATCGCCACCCGCAACAACATTTCTAAGGCTTCATTTTCCAATCGCACCAGAGCTAACATTGCTGTAGAGCGAGTCGATTTGTAGTAAAGTGCGGCAATCAATGCCGAATAATACTCTTCTAAATGAGTTGCTGCAATCATTTCTAAGACAGCACAGCGCACGCGTAAAGATTCATCTTGTAAGAGATTGGGGATGTGAATTCGCAATGCTTGTAAATAAACTGCTTCTGTTAATGCCCTCACTCCATTCACCCGTTCGCGTTCTTGTTTGTGAGTTAACATCCGGCGCATGGTTTTGGTAGCTTCCACCTTTTGAATTGGCGTTCCCTGGCGCAAAACTAAAGCGGCGGCAGTAGCCCGGATGAGGGAATGCTGCCGGGGGTTAAGGAATTCTTCTAGTAAGCCTAAGTTGGGATTTGGTTCAGCTAGCCAAACGTAACGTAGTGCCAAGGCGAAAACTTCGGGGGTAGTAAGTTGCGGCTTTTCCAATAAAGGGCGGACAGCAGGCAAATAAGTAGGATTGACACCTCCCATCAGCATGACTTCTAAACTTTGGCGTTGTAAATCTGGTGGAAACTTGACCAATAAAGGTGCTAAAACTTCCGCTGCGCTTTTGGGGTCAATTTGGGCTAAAAGTTCAATGCAAGAACGTTTATCGGCTTCAGTGCCCTTTTCGGTTAAAGCTTTGACTACTCCTTGCTTGAAGAATCTTAAACCGACATTGGTGGCGCTTAAGTTTCCCCTGGCTGCACTTAAGACTAATAAGTCAACATAACGCGATCGCAATTCCCAAACTACTTTTAAACAAGTAGCAGCCACGATTACTGTTTCTCCCACCAATACCCACTTGTGCAGTGGTGTGGGTACAAATTGTCCACAGAACAACAATGTCACAAAAATTACCAATCCCGCGAAACCAGTAGCGATCGCTTCCGCAGTGCCTCCAGATAATGTCTGCATTCGGCTACGAATTCCCTCTGGGATGGGTTGGTACAGCAATGGGCCACTACTCATGACAAAGGTGTAGCGGAGTAATTCATCGCAGAATTTGAGAGTTGTCAAACCCAAGAAAAAGCTTTGTGATTGGGTGATGGGGAATATATTGAGTAAAGCGATCGCAGTTGGTAATAAAAAGCTGACGGTGATTGGTAGAAGCATCGCAGTGAAGAATACCCCCAGGCGTTCAATTAGACGACTGGAAACAAACCACTGCGTTATTAACTCACATAGTCCGACGATGCCACCGAATAGACCCAAAAAACTGGCCAGATCGCGATCGCCCAAATTTGATTGCAGTTCGCGCAGATACTGAAAATCTATTAATAAACCAATGACTTGCAACAAACCCACAAAAGCGAATAACTGCCAAGCATAGCGTTTGAGTGGGCTTTTAAGGATGCGGTGTTGCGAGACTTGTTCTTGTGAAATTAGTTTTTGGGGAGTTTGCGGAAAAGCTGCCCGATGGTGATAAGTGATCAAGAATAAAATCCCTGTGCCTACAAGAATCACCACACAAGCAATAAGAATCACCTTATTTAACTTGGCGAATTGCACCAACCAAGGCAAACTAAAACCACTGACGACATCTGCTACTAGTAACCCACTACTAACGAGTGGGTAAGTGCGTTTAATTTCTCGGATATTAAATAGTTGGTTAGCAACAATCGAGGTGTTGAGATCATTGACTACATAGAGTGCATCCACCCACAGCCGCAGGAGAAATACGGAAACAACCGCCAAATATGATACGTGGCTCCCCTGGTGTAGCAAAACTAGTAAAATTAGTGGCATCACCATGCAAGGTGCGATCGCCACAATCACCTGACGCAAAGGAAAAATCTTTTGCAGCCAAGAGTATAAAAAAACTAGCCCTGCACTTATACAGGCGCTAGCAATATACATCCAAGGTAGTAGACTAGTTCCATATTCATCCAAAAACAGTGCTACCGTACAATCCTCAGCCCATCGTAATCCTACACACACGGTAGTATAAAAAGCGAACATCATCCAAGTTCGTTCACTTTCCTCCGGTCGGAGATTCACCCACTGTAGCAGCCGTGGTAAAACACCTTTATTTGGATTAAACCAGTGATTTTTCAGTTCCATTCGGGTGTGGGGGATGAGGGTGTAGGAGTGTGGGGAGGTGGTCTTATGGGTAGGTTTTTTAGATTTCGCGTTTTGGTTGACGCGGGGACGCGGGGACGCGGAGAAAGATTTCGGAACGAAAAAATAGGTTTTTTCAGACTGAATATGAAAAACCTACCCTTGAAAGGGTGGGGGAGATGAGGGAGAATTTTCTCCGTGTCCCCGTGTCCTCTTGCTCATTCCCCAAAAAGCAAAAGTCCTAAGCAACTGAGTACTATATTTCCCACTCAGCTCTTAGGACTATCAGCTAGATCATGAATTTCAATGACTCAAGAGTCGATTTGAAATTTTTGGTATTTGATTATACTTGGTAGTTAGAAAGTTTGAAGAATTACTTCTTGGGCGATATCAGCATCATCATGTTTCGCCCTTCTTTTTTAGGCGCTTGCTGAACCTCACCAAATGGCTCCAAATCTGTTGCCATTCGTTTGAGTAAATCTTCGGCTAAATCGCTGTGTTGAATTTCTCGACCACGGAACATAACAGTAGCTTTGACTTTATCACCATCTTTTAAAAAGCGCTCTGCTTGTTTAACACGTACATTGTAGTCATGTTCTTCTATCTTGTAACGCATCTTCACTTCTTTAACATCAGCAGTATGCTGCTTTTTACGGGCTTCTCGTGCCTTTTTCTCCTGTTCAAACTTGTATTTCCCATAGTCCATAATCCGGCAAACTGGCGGGTCTGCCTTATCACTGAGTAGCACTAAATCTAGTTCTTTCTCTTCTGCTAGCTGTAGGGCTTCATGGGGAGACAGAATCCCCAATTGGGCACCATCAGTATCAATGACCCGAATCTTGGGGAAGCGTATTCTTTCGTTAATTTGGGGCAGATCGCGAGTTCTTTTTTTCTCAATCACAGGCATTATGATTAGTGGGAGCTCTTTGTTGTTTAGTTAAGGACTTGACTTGGTCTTGGTTTAGTTTGCCTCAAAGGCAAATTAAAAAATTACGGCTGAATAAAGATGTATAGTTCTAGGGTAGCTAATCCATAAATTAGTTGCGCTGTCGTCAGATGTTGTATTTGTCATTCTACTCATTCTGAGAGAATTTCTCCTCAATAGTTAATCTAAATTACATAAGTTGGGGTACTATTAAGTATAGTTACGTTTTTTTAAGTTTGGTTACAATTGCAGATTTAGAAACGCGCAAACTTTCTCGTAATTGGACTGGTATCAACTGGATAGGCGAGAGTTATAGTTTAACAGGTACGGATGCGATCGCCTGACCTGAATTGGGTGCAGAATACAGAAATCCCAATAATCGCAAGTGGACAACAGAAAAAGAATTCAATATATTCAAAATCCTACACAGCCTGAAAGATGGGTTGATGAATGGTTAGGGTTAAAAAATCTAGAACCCCACATTCAACAAAGCCAAAATCACGTACCAATAGTCACCGTCCAAATCCTGCCATAATTACTTGGAATACTTACCCAATACTCAGACAACTGAGGAACACCAATTAAATTATTTTGTCCATGAAGTTCCTCCAAATAATCACCAGCAATGGGGAACCAAAACGGTACACTTTGATTGCTATCACCAAAATTCAGCGCAATCAAGCTAAACTTGTTAGCATACTTACGAGAGAACATCAGAACATTTTTCGACTGATAGCGCTCATAATTTTCATAAAAGAAATGCTCACCTTCAGTAAATTGCGATCGCTGGCGACGTAATTGTATCAGTTTTCTGATCAGAGAAATGACACTTTTCCCGATGGGGTCATAAAAATAATCCCAGCGTACAGGCCGTAGTAACATCACTCTACCAAAACCTTGCTCCGGCAGATAATAATTCTCACCAAATTCTTGACCTTGCCACAGCATCGGAATCCCTTTAGCTGCAAACATCCCAATTAAGTAAGGTTGGACTTTGTACCACAGATTGCGATTACCTTCTTGTAGTAAATCATTATCGCGGGCAATCCTGCCAAAGTTACATACAAATCGAGAATGGTCATGATTTTCGATATATTGCAATGCTGTCTTGGCAATTTTATCCCCATTTTGTGTTACCTCTATGGGATAACCATCTAAACCAAATCTATAGCCAAGATTAGCTAAATCACCGCGATTTCCCGCAGCTACACTTTTAGCTGCACCCAAAGTTTCATTTTGCCAAGTAGAGTTAGTATAAGTTTGTGCAAGAATCTCCTTTGGCCCTTCCAATTGTTCAGCACACTGAATCAAATTGTTAGTGTCGTTATTAAAAAATCTCTGCCAATAATCACCAGCTTGTTGTTTTTCTTTGACCGTTTTGTATGTATTAAACACTAGGCTAGCATAACCAACTCCTGTGGCCCCATCCCAATAGTTAGGCACACAGTCATAACGAAAACCGTCTACATGATAAACCTCTAACCAGTGATAATTAACTGTGTAGAAAAAATCTTGAGTAAATTTGCGATTATAATCTGTACTTTCGCCAAAATAATCCTTAGCAAATGAACCCATAAACGGATTTTCACGATACCCTAATTTTCTATAAAGATAAGAGTAAGTGAAACTATCGCTAGTGTGACCATAAACCGCATCGACAATTACAGCAATATTATTTTGATGTGCAGTATCAATCAACCTTTGTAAATCTCTTCTTTTACCAAATCGCTCATCTACACCAAAATAGCCAATCGGTAAAAAGCCCCAATCTACTGTTAAACCTACATTAGAAAGGGGCATAATTTCCAGACAGTTAACTCCTAAATCTGCCAGATAACCGAGTTTATCGATTGTGCCATCGATATCATTACCGAATTCACTTACCATCAATTCGTACAATACAATATCTTTTAAGTTGGGAGTTTTCCAGTTTTTTTCCTGTTCACTCCATTCGTATTGTTGATAACCCAGCGTAAAGGCAGATAATTGACCTACACCGAATTCTCTAGCAAAAGGGTCAATTATCCAATCGATATCTCCCTGATTAGGGTTTTGTAAAAAATAGCGATAAACATATCTGCCTGGTTCTCCCCACGCAGATTTAGCATTAGGCTTGGGTTGAGTATTGATATTTACTTGCGTTGACCAATAATCACCATACTCTGAGTCTGTAGAATGCTGTAATTCAAAATCTAAGGTTTGAACGTCTTGTAGGAATTGGTCTTTTTCGTGGATGACCTTAACCCATAGCCGATTTCCATCTTTTTTAGATATCCAAGGAAGAAATACTCCAAAATCAACAATACCATTGGTTTCTCTAGCACCCAGTTTGTTCAATGGTAGTAGTTTCATAAAGTTGTCCTTGATTTATTAGCTTTTTTGCTGGTGCGTAAGGGTATTTATCGAACCGCCTTAGACGCAAAGCGGCTTCCCGCAGGTTAGAACGCCAAGAGATTGAAACAAGCAGTTCTCCTATATAGATGTATCAAAGCTTGTTTAAGAATTTATCTAAGTATTAGTATAAATTTACGTTTCTTTACTATTAATTGCAAGTAACACCTCTAGAGACGCTGCAAAAGCGCGTCTCTACATGCTACCAAGTAACTTGCGATCGCTCTTGCACTACTTGCTGGTATACATCCTCTGTTTGCTTGGCCAGTTTAGACCAGTTGAAACGCCATTCTAAATCCTCATAAGCATTATCAATCAACCATTGTCGATAACCTGGATTTTTCAAAACTTCCAAAATTCCCCAGGCTAAAGAGTCGGCATTGTTTACCCAAGTGACTATCCCTGTCTTGGTATGTTGCACGACTTCGGGAAAGCCGCCTGTATCAGAAACCACGACCGGAACGCGAGAGGCGAAGCTTTCTAGAGCTACAATGCCGAAAGGTTCGTAGAGACTGGGAAATACTGCACAGTCAGCGATAGTTTGAAATTTATCTAAATATTCATCTGAAAGAAAGCCCGTAAAATAGCATTTATGCCAAATTCCTAAATCCCAAGCTTGGCGCTTGAGATGGTCGGTATTACCACCACCAACAATGATAAACTTGACTTGACCTGCCATCTGCCAAAGTACTTTAGGAGCAGCATTCAGTAATAAAGGTACTCCCTTTTCGTAGGACATGCGACCGAGATAGTAAACAATCTTCTCATTGTCTTCGGCAAATTGGCGGCGAAAATCCAGAGCATGAAAATCTTCGTGGTGTTGTTTCTTTTCTGGTCGAATACCGTTATAAATTACATCGATTTTATCCCAAGGACTCTGTAGCGCTCGTTCTACTTCCCGCCGCATATAATCGCTACAAACTATAATTCGCCAAGCATCGAAAGCTAGCAGGTTTTCTTTGCTATTGATATAGCGCTGAGTCTCCGTATGAATTCCGTTGTAGCGTCCATATTCGGTGGCGTGGATTGTGGCAATTAGAGGTATTTTGAAAGTATGCTTGAGAGCGATCGCAGCATCTCCTACTAACCAATCGTGAGCATGGATTAAATCAAAGGGGCCTTCTTCCAAAATCAGCTTACCACCGTGATGTCCCATGCTCTGATTCAGATTGACTACCCAGTGGAAAAAGTCGTTGCTATGAGACACTGGCACTCGATGCACATGTACTCCCTCAACTACCTCATACAGCGATGCTTGACCAAACTCTGCTGTAATCAAGTGAACTTCATGTCTTAACTTGACTATTTCAGGATACAACTCTGCTACATGCCGTGCAATTCCTCCAACTATCCTTGGCGGAAATTCCCAACTCAATACCAGTATCTTCATTTACTAGACTCCCCAACACTTTACAAATATCTAAAAAACTACACTTATCTAAAAATACAAGTGTGACAATTGCGGTGAGTATATTTACTAAAATTTTTAAATTTTTTGACAGTTTTTTGAGAATTTATAAAAATTTATTCACAAAGGAAAAATCAGCAAATCTCCCCACAAACCTTCGACGATAACCTATAAAAGCCAAAAAGGAGCGATGTATGTCACCCCCTTTTGATATATTGTGATTGCGATCGCCTGATTTTTGTAGTTTTCTCAGGTGCATTAAAATAATTCGTAATTCGTAATGACGCTCGAGGACTCGCTACCGCTGCGAAGCGCGTAATTCGTAATCACGCGACGCTCTTGTGTCGCTACCGCTGACGCTCGTACCGACGCTCGAGGACTCGCTACCGCTGCGAAGCGCGTAATTCAGTTTTGTAATGAGGATTTAACCCCAATACAAAACTTGCTGATTATGGAACTGGGGGACTTAAACCCACGGAACTAGTTAACTTTGTTCCAAACGCAGTACGGCCATAAACGCCTCTTGAGGTACATCTACTGTACCTACGGCTTTCATGCGTTTTTTACCTTTGGCTTGCTTTTGCAAGAGTTTCTTCTTACGGCTAATATCACCACCATAACACTTAGCTAGTACGTCTTTGCGTAAAGCGGGGATGTGTTCGCTGGCGATAACTTTGCTGCCAATGGAGGCCTGAATTGGGACTTTAAATTGGTGACGCGGAATCAATTCTTTGAGTTTCTCCGCCATTGACCGCCCAACGTTGTAGGCTTTATCTCGGTGAACAATCATCGCCAAGGAATCTACAGGATCGCCGTTGATCATAATATCCAGCTTCACCAGGGGATTTTCACGGTAGCCAATCAAGTGATATTCCATACTAGCGTAACCGCGCGATCGCGATTTCATCTGGTCAAAAAAGTCGGTAACAACTTCTGCTAATGGTAGTTCGTAAGTAAGTGTAGTACGTCCTTGAGTGAGGTATTTCATGTCTTTGAATATACCTCGTCGATTTTGCGATAACTCCATCAAAGTGCCGACATAAATCTCCGGCGTAATCATTTCTACTTTGACGTAAGGTTCTTCAATTTTTTCGCGATCGTTAGGCGCAGGTAAGTGGCTGGGATTGTCAATATACAGTTCTTCACCCTTGATAGTTGTTACCCGGTAAACTACCGATGGCGCTGTAATGATTAAGTCTAAATTATACTCCCTTTCCAAACGTTCTTGCACAATTTCCATGTGTAACAAGCCCAAGAACCCACAACGGAAGCCAAACCCCATAGCACTAGAAGTTTCAGGTTCATAATGCAGTGCAGCATCATTGAGTCTCAGCTTTTCCAAGGCTTCCCGTAAGTCTTCAAATTGATCAGCATCAATGGGGAACATCCCACAGAAAACCATGGGGTTGGCTTCAGTGTAACCAGGTAAGGGTGCTACCGCTTTGGCACTGGCGAGGGTAATGGTATCTCCTACCCGTGCATCAGCAACAGCTTTGATAGCCGCTGCCAAATAGCCTACTTCCCCGGCGTGTAAATTTTCCACTTGCTTTTGGGTGGGAGAAAGTACACCCAACTCGTCAATTTCGTATTCTTTACCGGATGCCATCAAATGAACGCGATCGCCTTTTTTGACAGTACCATCCATGACCCGGAAGTATACAATTACTCCTCGATAGCTATCGTAATAACTATCAAAAATTAACGCCCGTAAGCGTTCATTTACGGTATTTGGTGCTGGTGGGATGCGCTCAACAATTGCTTCTAAAATGTCATCAATCCCAATTCCTTCTTTAGCAGAGGCGAGAATTGCACCGCTACAATCAAGACCAATAATTTCTTCAATTTCGCTAATTACTCGGTCTGGTTCTGCTCCTGGCAAATCGATTTTATTCAAAACCGGAATAATTTCCAGGTTATGTTCGAGCGCTAAATAGACATTCGCCAGAGTTTGCGCCTCTACACCTTGAGATGCATCTACTACTAACAGCGCTCCTTCGCAAGCTGCGAGACTGCGCGACACCTCATAAGAAAAATCTACGTGTCCAGGAGTATCAATTAAATTCAATACATACTGTTGACCATCTTTTGCTTTATAGTCCATCCGGGCAGCTTGCAGCTTGATTGTAATGCCGCGCTCCCGTTCCAAATCCATATTGTCGAGAAACTGTTCCTTCATCTGCCGCTCATCAACAGTGCCAGTGGCTTGCAGCAAGCGATCGGCGAGGGTAGATTTCCCGTGGTCAATGTGAGCTATAATACAAAAATTGCGAATGCGAACTGCGGGAACGTCAGTCATATACTACTTTTGCTTTAGCAGCAACCAAGGTTAAAAAAGCAATTTACTTCATGTATTTTAATGCTTTCTTTGCTAAGAAGCTCTCATTTGTGGGGAATGGGGAATTGGTAAGACCAATCCCCGTCTTGGCAGTCTTTGTTACGATAGCGCAGGGAGACGCGGGGACGCGGAGACGTGGGGACGCGGAGACGCGGGGACGCGGAGAAAGATTTCGGAACGGAAAAATAGGCTTTTTCAGACTGAATATGAAAAACCTACCCTTGAAAGCGGCCTCCCCCACTCCCCACTCCCCACTCCCCACTCCCCACTCAAGACTTTACCTTTTCTTTATCTTTAAACCAGAATCGGTAGACTCTTAAGAATATTATGAAACTCTATTTATGGCTGCTAGTATTCATCAGCTAGGAGCGTACAATAAATATAAATAAGTACATGTAGGGATCACGGGCAATTGCAATCCGTAATTACTCGGAACTACTGTTCTATCGACAAAACTCTAGAGTTATTGTCTAGTCAGTTGTATGATAGCTACCACTGGAAATTTCAAGCTGTTACTTTTGTACTATTTCAGGGAACTATGTAACTGTACTTTTAATAATTTTCAGTGAACTAACCCCAATCTTGGATATAACTGCTTTACAATGCTTTGGACAAAACAAATCTAGAGTATATAAACCCATGAATATGCAAGAAAAAGTTACCGAAGGGGAAAACAGAAGAGCCGATAAGGTAGAAATTGCTGTTCGTCTAGACTCTGAGTTACTAGAGCAAATTCAGCATCTAACTAACGATCCCAGCAAAGTAATTGAGGTGGCGATTCGGCAGTGGTTACGTGGTGAAACATCAAGAGATGATGAACTAACGCGCACTCCTGTACGTACCCCAATTCCTCCAAGGGGTGAATGGAACGACTAATGCATTAATCAACTGTCAACTAAACATAAGTTAAGATTTCTGATTTGGATTTCAAAGCATCCAAAAAATACTCATAGTAAAAATACAAAAGCTGTAAAAATTCATGCCAAAATTTAAGCAGCTTTAGTAAAATCACGGTGGATATTATCTGTCTATCCGACTCGATAAATGACTATTACTGCCAGTACCCAATTGCCACACATATTTTCCCAAAATCTGGATTCTATTACCAGTAATACTGACGGCTCATTAGCAACTCTAGGGGCTGAGTTGGTGTATACCCAAGATGGTGCAGGGCGCTATCTGACGTTTTACTGGCAGCAAAGCAAACTCCTGGGATTGCACACCGAGAAAATAGTAAACGACATCAACGAGGATGAAACTTTTGTTCCCGTGGATAAGGCAGCCTATTTGGAAAGGCTACAGCGAATTTTGACAAGCTTGGTACCAGAAAGGTTGCAGTGTTGGTTTCGCTACCACCAACAGTTGTTTGAGTTGGAATTAGTGATTAGCCCAATTATGCCGCGATTGGGAACCGTTGCCACTACGGTTTTGGTAATGGGGCGGTTGCTACAAGCTCAAATTCATAAACCAGAAGCTAAAAATGCAATCAAAACGCCCACACAATTAGATCTGGCATTACGTTCGCGTCAACACCAAAAACTAGTAAATCGCATTACCCGCAATATTCGCAGGACATTAGATTTAGATATTATTTGGCAGCAAACAGTTGACAGTTTAGGTAAAATACTGCGGTTAGAACGCTGTATTATCTTTCCTTATCAACCTTGTAGTTCAAAATTAAAGGTGATTGCAGAGTATCACCAGCCTAGATTAAAATCAATGCAGGGCTTAGAAATAGATGTAGCTTCTGAGCCTGCATTTGCTCAAGCATTAGCAACTTTAGAACCAATTGTAATTGATGTACCTGAGTGCATTAAGTCTTTGCAGCAGAAAATTTTGCTAGTTGCAACTTGCTATCAAGATCAAGCAAATGGATTAGTTGCTTTAAGTCTGCGCGATGATTGCCAGCTGTTAACAGAATTAGAACTCGAACTAGCAAGAGAAATAGCAGACCAAATAGGGACGGCGATCGCTCATGCTACTTTATATAAAGAATTAGAAGCAGCACGTCAAAAAGCTGAAGAAGCCTCCCGACTCAAAAGTGAGTTTCTCGCCAACGTATCCCACGAAATTCGTACTCCCCTCAACGGCATGATTGGGTTTTTAAAGCTGATTTTAGAGGGTATGGCAGATGATCCAGAAGAACAAAATCAATTTTTGGTAGAAGCACACCATTTATCGATACACTTATTAAATATCATTAACGATATTCTAGATATTGCCAAAATCGAAGCAGGCAAAATGGATCTAGATTGCGCTCCAGTGAAGCTTGATGAATTATTTAGTGATGTAGAAAATTTCATGCGCCCTCAAGCAGAGATGCGGAGTCTCAGCTTCCAGATGCAAATGCCGCATATCTCTGATGAAATTGTCGTTCAAGGCAATTACCAACGATTACTACAAGTTATGCTCAACTTGGTGAATAACGCGATTAAATTCACCCATGAAGGCGGTGTGACAATCAGCGCCGATTTAGTTCTCAAGAAAGGAAAATTCCAAGACCAGCAATTTCCAGGTATGGTCAAAGTCCGCGTAGCAGACACTGGTATCGGCGTCTCACTGGATAAACAAGATAAACTATTTCAACTATTCTCTCAAGTGGATGGTTCCCGCACTCGCCAGTATGGTGGCACAGGTTTGGGACTGGCAATATCCCAAAAGCTAGTGGAAGCAATGGGTGGTGAAGTACACTTTTACAGTCTTGGTGAAGGACTTGGCTCAACAGTTACATTCACTGTGCCTTTGTATCAACAGCCAGTCATGCTTTCATGCAGTGAAAGTGATTTGGATTCTACATATTAGACCCTTGCTCAACTAGGCATAAATATCAAGTCCAAAAAATTAGCTGCACAATTAAGAGCAGCTAAAATTGAACCACAAACGTAATTTACATTGTCAAAGTCTCCTACAATTCCTTTGTTGACTCAAAAAGCATTTCTCAAATTATGACGAATCAAGCTCCTATCCCTGTGATTGTGAACGGTGCTGCTGGTAAGATGGGACGTGAAGTGGTGAAAGCAATAGCGCAAGCACCAGACTTGAATCTGATGGGTGCAATTGACCGTAGTGCCGAACATCAAGATCAAGATGCAGGAGAACTAGCAGGTTTAAGTGAACCTTTGGAAGTGCCTATTACCAATCAATTAGAACCAATGCTAGGGTATGTGGCTGGCGAAAGACAACTTCCTCCAGGTGTGATGGTAGATTTCACCCATCCTGATTCAGTTTATGACAATGTTCGCAGTGCGATCGCCTACGGTATTCGTCCTGTAGTCGGAACCACAGGGTTAAGTCCAGAACAAATTCAAGACCTAGCAAACTTCGCCGAAAAAGCCAGTACTGGTTGCTTAATTATTCCTAACTTCTCTATAGGAATGGTGCTGTTACAACAAGCCGCAGTCACAGCTTCGCAATATTTTGATCATGTAGAAATTATTGAACTGCATCATAACCAAAAAGCTGATGCTCCCAGCGGCACAGCGATTCAAACCGCGCAATTACTCGCAGGAATGGGTAAAACTTTTAACCCGCCCCAAGTTGAAGAAACCGAGAAATTATCGGGAGCAAGAGGCAGTATAGCAGAAGAAGGCATTAGAATTCATAGCGTGCGCTTACCGGGGCTGATAGCGCATCAAGAAGTGATTTTTGGCGCACCGGGGCAAATTTATACTTTACGACATGATACCAGCGATCGCGCTTGCTACATGCCAGGAGTACTACTAGCAATTCGCAAAGTCTTACAGCTAAAGTCATTAGTATATGGATTAGAAAAAATCCTTTAACCTCCAAACTCACAACTCAGCACTCAGCAATTATGTTAGTCCCTCTGACTCGCCAAAAATTTGAACAAATTATTCCTTTAATTGCCACTGGTTTGCAATACAACTACTATTGGGGGAAATTTTCCAATTTTTTGCAGCGACTATTAATTTCTGTGGTTGCTGTAGTTGTAATTCTAATTGTAAAAATTTTGCTTGGACTTGAGTTTGGTTCGATAGTATTTGTGCTGGGAGTATTTGCTGCGTTTTTTTGGCTGTGGTATCCAGCCTTTCAAGCAAGTATGCGGAATATAAAATGCCGACGTTATAAATACAGCGGTTTTTTTCGTGGTCGAATATTGGATTGGTGGATTACAGACAGGTTGATTGGTAAACAAGAAACCGTCAACAACAAAGGCGAATTAGTGATTGTAGAAAACCGTGAAAAACGGATTAACCTAGAGTTAGGTGATGACACAGGATTTAGCATCGAGTTTGATGCACCCCTGCGTCCTAATCACAAAGTCATTACTCGCGGCCAAGTTGCAGAAATGGTGGTGATGTCAAATCGCTCAGATTTGAGCAGTATTGAAGATTTTAGCGATGTATATATTCCCAGTCGCGAGTTGTGGGTTAGCGATTACCCTTACATCAGAAGAGATTTCTTTAATGAAGTCGGCCGTCGCCTGCGTGAAGACCAACAGGAAAGGCCACGCCGGCGTCGCCGTAGGGTGGAGGAATGAGGGAGATGAGGGAGATGAGGGAGACGCGGGGACGAGGGGACGCGGGGACGCGGAGAATAATCAATGACAATTCCCTCCGGGAGCGGCCTTGAGTTCCCCATTTCTTACCTTTTGTGATTACCATCTTGGCCATAGGCTTGCCAAGCTAAGTCTACCAATCCATTGGCGATCGCAGCTGCTACAGCTGCATTACCTTTACGACTGTTAATTGTGATGTGAGGAACCAGGGAGTCTTGTAAACGACCTTTAGCTACATCCATATCTACAAATCCTGCTGGAGTAGCAATAATCAATGCAGGTCGAATTTCCTCAGCTTCAATTAAATCAACCAATGCTATCAGTGCTGTTTGTGCTTGACCAATGAGAAAAATGCCTTCTGGATAACGCTTAGCTAAAGTTTCTATTCCCCATGCAGCGCGAGTTTTTTCTTTTTGGGGACGTGTTAAAGCTTCCATGCTGCAATACACCGGATTAGCAAAAGTATTCTGAATGTCATCAGCAATACCTACTTGTACCATCGGCACATCAACCACAATCGTGGTACGTGCTGCTAATGCAGCAGCACCAGCCTGTAAAGCATGGTCAGAAAAACGAATTAAAGACTTATACTCAAAGTCAGCTGTGGCGTATATCACTCGCCGGACAATCTCATACTCTGCTGGCGAAAAGACATGACCGCCAATTTCTCTATCAATGATTGCCAAACTCTCAGCATCAGTTACATGCCATTCCATTGCCATTCTGCTCTGACGTACCAGCTTTCAGCTTATCAGTCAACAGTGAACAGTTATCAGTGAAATTGATAACTGTTTACTGTTTTAAGACTCGGCACTAGAAGAAGGCCGACTGAAAATAGGAGACAGATACGCAACTAAAACGCCAATGAGAAACCCGGCAATGTTCCGAACTAAAGGCAACCAGTCACTAGTACGCGTTACTACTGGCCCAATACCAAAGGCAATAAACAAAATTCCCCACAAAGGAGAGAAAATTAAAGCCCATTGCCAAGCAAAAACTTGTTTTTCATTGCGGGGTTGAGCTGCAAATCCACAAATTACCCCTCCCACGACTGAAGTAATTAAGGTAAGAATCCATTGCTCCCGTGGAAGTCCAGGAACTACATTACAACCACCCTTCATTAAACAGCCTTTGACAGATTCTAAGGCTTGCAGAATCGCTTGGTCTTCGCCTTGTTCGCGTACAAAGTATAAATTTCCAAAGCGGGTTTGCAATTCTATCCAGAAAGTCCGGGGTAAAAGTTCATAAACAGCGTCACCAACACTAAAACTGAGAATATTACCGCCGCGAGAATCAGCAACCAGTAAAATACTCTTGTCATCCAAACCCCAATAATTGATCACAGCCCGGCCTGGAGTACGGTCATATTGGGTCAATACTCGCAGTTTCCAACCAGTATCAGTTTCAAATTGATTTAAATCTTTAACTAGCTTCTCTTCTTGCAAATCCGGGAGAGATTTAGCTAAGTCTACAACTGGAGTGAAAGAGTTAGGTAATAACTCAGGATTGTCATAGGCCAGAGCTTGGGGAGAATGTATCACCCACATTGACCCAGCCAAGAAAAATACAGCAATGGATACCAGAACTTTTCGCCAGAAACAAGACTGCATGGACGTTTTTATACAAATATTAACGGCAGAAGTGAACAAGTTGTTTTAAAAGAGTACAGAAAAATGATACTTCTTTACACTTGTTTACTTTACTCTAATCTGAGGGATTAAAGCAAAGCGTTTTACCAGTTATTCTTGATCCTCAAAATTGTTTTCCCAACTTCCATTGGCATTGTAATTATCGTTGGTATGATAAGTTTGTGTTTTTATCCGACGGTTTTCTTGCCTAAGTGCTTCTCGTTCACGTAACGTTAGCGGTGGTTTGTCATTGATTGAGAGACGCTCAATTGTTCGTCTAGCAGGTTTTTGACGAGTAAAGGTTTTCCAGGCAGTTTTTACACCAATAAAGATGCTATGTGTGCCTGCTTGAACGTTTTGAGCTTGTTTGCGAGCGTTGTCCAAGGTTTGATCAACTTGTTTGGCAACTTGTCCTGCACTTTTGACACCCTGACTAACATCATCAGTTAAATCAGTGATTTCCAAACCAGTCATGCGGATAGCATCTAGAGTGGGTGGTAACTCCCGCGAGAGCGTATCAAATAACTTTTCTGCACTACGAGCAGCGCGTGCTAATTCTTGCAAAGCAGGTATCGCTACCACCAAAACGGCAGTTAAACTGGCAGCTACTAAGAGTATGGATAGTCCCAACCAAAACAGGGGATCAATCACGGTTATGCTATCTATGAGCGTTTTAATTCTTAGAAAGAGACTCTGATTTTTCCACAGCTTTTTGCCGCTTCAAGACTTGGTTTTCTCGTTGACTGGCTTCGACACCAGCTGCTATGGCTTCTTTGAGTCTCTCTAGTGTTTCATCCCAGTTTCGCAATGCACTAGCAGAGAGCCTATCTGCTTGAATTTGCACACTTGTTGATAAGTCTTCCGCCAATTCTGGGATAGCATCGGCAGATTTTTTCAAAATTTTGCGAGTTTCGCGCCCTGTGCGCGGAGCAACGAGCAAACCGGTCAAAGCACCGATGCTAGCTCCCAGCATCAAACCGCTAAAAAATACTCCAGAACGGTTATTAGACATCTTACTGTTTCTCTCCTTACACCCATTTTAGGTGGGTTTTCTCTCCTTGCAAGACCCAAAAGATTTTATCTAGTTAATCTATCGTGACAATATATCGGCTAGAAATGTTGCTTTTACCCATTAACTCACTTGGTGAGGGAATTGGGAATAGTTATTTTCTTCCCCTGCTCCTCCTGCCTCTCCTACCTCTCTCAAATCCCCCGGTCACTGAGCGCTTGCTACGCGTAGCGTCTTTGAAGGAGAAGTGCATCCCCCTCATCTCCACCTAACCCCTAATCCCTTGGCTATCTTTTTCGTTGGTACAAAATGCTTCTGCGAACATTACGTTGCCATACTTGTCGTCCGAAAAACAGCAAGCTGATAATTTGCCGCACTTGTTGTATTTGGGCTTGTAGAGCTTGATTTTGCTGCATTAGGTTATGAATACCCTGCTGGCCAGCATAAATATTTTCCGGTGCTTTATACAACGCCGCGTGAGTGCAGCGCTCATAAAAAGTTAATCTATCAGATATAAATGCTAATCGCTGCTTTAGTTGCCATACTTGCCCAGCTGTATAAAGTAGTATTAACGAAATAAGGGTATTAATAACTATAACTACTATTACCATTACCATTGTTTGCCTTTGCTACACCATTCATTATTCATAAGTTCTTTTATGTGCTGAACTTAGATTTAATTTAATGAAAAATCATAACGTTTTCATAGGTTGTTTTAGAGCGCACCAATAGTTTCCTTATAAAGTTTACTTCTGTTAAATTAGCCCCACCAAAATCTGCTCCCCGGATATCTGCATAGCTAAAGTTTGTTCACTGCTAGGAGCGATTGCTAGTGTTCGCTTTGGTGCTGTTATTTAAGAGCCGCGATCGCTAAAAATAGAGATCATCACAGAAGATGCATAAGCCAGTATTTTCACACTTATTCATAACGGGACTAGCCGTACTGACATTAAGCAGTTGCAGTACCCTAACTACTTTAACTTATGTTAGTTATGTCTTATGTCAGACATGCTATTAGGCTGTAATCAATGCCAGGAACCAGACTTGAACTGGTGACACGAGGATTTTCAGTCCTCTGCTCTACCAACTGAGCTATCCCGGCGGGGCGTTTTTTCTTTGCCACGATTAATCAATGTAGCAAACCTAGAAAAATTTAGCAAGGCTTTGCAGAAAAAATTTTATGCTGCTTTTAACGTTAACTTAACCCAAATGAAAACGGCTACAAATAGGAGAAATTGCACAAGAACGATACTAGGGCCGGAGGCAATGTTGAAAAGACCTGATATTATCATGCCAAAAAGGCTACTGCTAAAACCAACAATCACTGACATGACTAAAAAGTGGCTAAAGTGGTGACTCATAAGTTTTGCAGTTGAGGCGGGAATAACTAAGAAGGCGTTCACTAGCAAAACTCCGACAGCTTTAATTGCTACAGCAACGGCTAGTGAGAGCAAAACTACAAATCCGTAGCGGTACAATTGAACTGAGATACCTTGCACTTGTGCCACATCAGGGTTAAGTGTCAACAAGATTTGCTGTCTGAGAGTTGATAATAAAAAGATGCTGCCTCCCACAAGCACAAGCAGCGTTAAAACCAAATCTGTGACATCGATCGCCAGAATATCACCGAATAGTACTCCCATAAGGTTGCCGCGATATCCTTTAATAAAGCTAGTCAGGATGACACCGATCGCTAATGCCCCTGAGAGAACTATACTGAGAACGCTATCGTTAGCTAAATCGGTCTTATCGATGAAGTAAAGCACAACAGTGCCAAAAACCAAGGTAAAAGGTAATAGCATCCACGTAGGATTTAACTGTAGCAATACACCCAATGCTACACCTACTAATGCTGCATGACCTACGGCATGACTAAAAAAAGATAGTTGGCGCAAGGTAACAAAACTACCTAGCATACCACCAAGAATTCCCATTAATACAGCACCTGCGATCGCACGCTGCATGAAGGGAAATTTTAACAAACTCACTAAGTCATTAGTATTGGTTACAGCTAGCTCAGTTATCTGGCAATAATTAAATAAATCCATATGTAATATTTTAAGATGATTAGCATTCTATGCTGAAAAATCAATAATTTTTATTCTCATAAAATTATAGATAATTGCTTGATCATATATTTGGTTTAACCAACTATTTTTTTACTAGAATTAATGTAATTCCTTAAATAGAAATGATTCAGTCTAATTCGAGATTTACCATAGATAGTAACAACGTTCAACCCCTTTCAAAGCAGGTTCTTAGCAGCGATAAAGCCCAACGCATGGCAGAATTTTTTAGTTTCTTAGGAGATGCCAATCGCCTGCGAATTCTCTCCTTTTTGGCGAAAAAAGAACTATGCGTCAGTGATTTAGCAGCATTATTAGATATGAGTGAATCTGCCGTCTCTCATCAGTTGCGAAACTTACGGGCAATGCGCTTGGTCAGTTATCGCAAGCAAGGGCGTAATGTATTTTATAGCCTCCACGATAGTCATATTTTCCATCTTTACCAAGCTGTGGCTGAACATTTGGATGAAGAGGATGAGGGGGCAGGGGAGATGAGAGAGACGCGGTGAGGCAGTCGCAGTCCTGGCGGTTTCCGTCGGGTGCGTTAGCGACGTTCGCGTCAGCGTCTCCCCTTGGGAGAAGGAGCGTCACTGCCGAACCTGGAGGGGGACAGGGGGACGCCGAGACGCCGAGAATAACCAATGCAAAGCGCAAAGTTCTGAGCGCCGACTTCCGGCGCTCAGAACTTTGTAAGAGAGGACAAATGACAATTCTCTATTCCCCATTCCCTATTCCCTATTTCAATGCTTGTGCTGATAGCGACTGAACCCTGGCCCGTAGGTTGCTAAGAGATTTTGGGGTGAGAGGGCAATTTCTGGCTGACCGGTACAAACGACGGTTTGGTTGAGACAAAGGACGCGATCGCAATGACGGCTGACCATATCAATATCATGAGAAACTTGCAATATTGTCCAATTTTCTTCTCGTTTTAATTCGTTCAACAAGGCGTAAAAATCCGCTGCACCTTGCATATCAACCCCTGCAAAGGCTTCATCTAATACTAGCAATCTTCTAGGCATAACTAAACAATAAGCTAGTAATACTCGCTTGAGTTGACCACCGCTGAGAGTACCAATAGCTTGATGACGTAGATGATAAGCATCTGTTCTCCGTAAAGCTTCTGCTATTGCTGCTGATTTTTCGCAGTTTTGTGTCCACAACTGAGGGAAAAATGACACCTCTTTTTTATCTTTTAACTGTTTTCTTTTACCCTCATTCACCCACCCTAGTCCTACCAATTCACTCACAGAAATTGGAAAACTGCGGTCAAAGATGAAATTTTGTGGCATGTAACCCAAGAGATGGCGTAAATTTCCTAGCCTAGTAATGGGGCGACCAAAGACTTCAATCATACCTGCATTACGCGGAATCAAATCTAAAACCGCTTTAACTAAAGTACTTTTGCCTGCACCATTGGGGCCGACTATGGCTGTATCTGTTCCTGATAACAATTCAAAGGAAACATCCCGAACAGCTATATAGCTGCCTTGGTATACTGTTAATCCTTCTACTTTCAAAATAACAATGTCATTGGTCATTGGTCATTTGTCATTGGTCATTTGTAAAGGACAAACCTATTTACATGCTGTTTCTAGAGTTTGTAAGTTGGCTTTCATTGCTTGGAAATAATACTGCGGATTTGTTTCGCCAGTTTCTAAAGAATCAAGAGTACTCAAAGTTAATTTCAAATCTTGTGAAAGGCTTTTCAGTAATTTGTTATCTACACCTGGTTCGCTAAATAAGGCTTTAACTTTGTATTTTTTTACAATATTGATGGTTTTTTGTAAGTCTGTTGGCGAAAGTTGATCTTCGGGAATTTCTACTACTGCAACTTGTTTAAGATTGTAGCGCTTGGCTAAGTATGGAAAGGCATCATGAAAAGTTACAAATGTGCAGTTAGGGGTTTTTTGTAAAGTTTGCTGAAATTGATTATTTAAACTTTCTAATTCTTTAATATAAGTTGCAGTATTTGTCTCATAAACCTGCTTATTTTTTGGATCAGCAGTAATTAACCCATCTCGAATATTTACTACTTGCTGTTTTGCTAAAACTGGATCTAACCAAACGTGAGGATTACCCTCAGCGTGTTCGTGGTCGTGGTCTTCTGCTTTCGCTATTTTCTCAACAGGTGAAATTTCATCTAAAGGTTTAATACCTTTGCTAGCATCAATTTCGCTTAGTTGGGAGTTTTGAGCATTTTTGATGGTGTTTTTGAGAAACTCTTCTAACCCCAAACCATTTTTTACTAACACATTCGCAGTGGCGATCGCTTTGACATTTTCTGGTGTTGCTTGATACTCATGTACCTCAGTACCAGGTTTGACTAAAATTTCTACGTCTGCCACATCTCCAGCGACAGCTTTAGTAAAAATATACATCGGTAAAAATGTTGTCACAATTTTAGTTTTTTCTAGCTGTGCTGATGGGGTAGATGCAGCCTCTTGTGCTTGTGGAGACTGTTCAGTATTCGTGGTTCGATTCGTGTTTGATTGGTTACAGCTAGCCGTCGTTGACAACATGAACACTGCCATTATGGCCAAAATACCGCTTCTTTTTTTGCTTGTCTGAGTGTTCATCACAGGTTCTCCCTTTCAAAAGACTATGGTCAAAGTTTTTATTTTCAATGAGACTTAAGATCTACACTTTATACTATAATAATTCTCATTCTCATATACTTAATCAATATTATTTCTGTGTTTCCTGTGTTAGGAATAACAGCTAAATTTTGCTATCTACTGAAAACTCTTGACTATTTCTGGTAAAAATATTTCTTGTTTCTGATAAAATCACTGAACAAGTTTTTAAGAAAATTTGTTTTTAACAGAGTACGAAATAAGTGTGAGGAAAAAATGCAAAGATTATTTGGATATCTGCTGGCGGTTCCTGCAATCTGGAGTGCAATAATATTTGTCAATAGTGCTACCTTTGCAGGTGAAACATCACCCACGTCAAAAATAAATGAGACTCCAGTTGTCGCCAATCCAGATAAAAATCAAGATCAGGTAATGGCGCAAGTCACCTCGGTATCTCAATTGTCGGATGTGCAAACTACAGACTGGGCGTTTCAAGCTTTGCAATCACTGGTAGAACGCTATGGATGTATTGCAGGCTATCCAAATAGTACTTATCGAGGGAATAGGGCACTGACAAGATATGAATTCGCTGCTGGTTTGAATGCTTGTCTTGACCGCGTGAACGAATTAATTGCTACTGGTACAGCTGATTTGGTGACAAAACAAGATTTAGCCCAGTTGCAGAAGTTGCAAGAAGAATTTTCCGCAGAACTGGCGACATTACGCGGTCGTGTGGATACATTGGAGGCGAATACAGCAGAATTAGAAGCGAATCAATTTTCAACCACGACTAAGTTGCAAGGGCAAGTAGTTGCTGTTGTTAGTGATGTTTTGTCGGGTGAAAATGTCAACGGTGCAGAAATTGCAGACAAGAATACAACTCTGGGGGTGCGGGCACGGATCGAATTTGTAACTAGCTTTATAGGGGAAGATACGCTGTTTACTAGAATTCAAACTAATAACATTGTCAGTCCTAACATCAACACCACAGAGGGCAACTTATTTTTTGCTAGTGGTAGTAGTGGTGCAGAGGCTAACAATAATGCCCTCATCGATGCATTGTGGTACAAATTTCCAGTAGGCGAAAAGACACAGGTGATAGCTATTGCCAATGCAGGTGCAGCGGATGACCTAACTAGCACTGTGAATCTTTTTGATGGTGATGGTGCATATGGTGCTTTGTCTACCTTTGGGACGCGCAACCCCATTTATAACCAGATAGCTGGCGCGGGGTTGGGAGTGACCCAAGAGTTTAGTGATAAATTGGCCTTGAGTCTGGGATATTTGAGTGGTACAGCAAATGATCCTAGTCCCAAGAATGGTTTGTTTGATGGTGCTTATGGGGCGCTAGCACAGTTAACTGTGAAACCGAGCGATCGCATCACTGTAGGATTAACATATATTAATTCTTACAAACAACCTTTGCTTACTGGTAGTAATGCTGCAACCTTCCAAAATTTAGCAGCGTCTCAGGGTTTGGATGAAGTAGCATTTTCCAGCAATTCCTACGGTGTCCAAGCATCTATTGGTATCAGTGATCAATTTGTCTTGGGTGGTTGGGCTGGATACACAAATAGTCGTACCTTGACTGGTGAACGTGGAGAAATTGAGATTTGGAACTATGCTGTTACCCTCGGTTTCCCTGACCTTGGCAAGAAAGGTAGCTTGGCTGGGATCATTGCTGGCGTTGAACCTCAAGTGACAAGTTCTAGTGTTGATGGATTTGCAAAAGATCGCGATACTTCCTATCATCTTGAGGCTTTCTATCAGTATCAGCTCAGCGACAACATTACTATCACTCCAGGAGTGATTTGGCTAACATCCCCCGACCATAATGATGACAACGATGATGTTGTGATTGGTGCGTTGAGGACAACATTCAGTTTCTAAGTTTTGAGAATTTCGCGGTGTCTAGATCCCCGACTTCTTTGAGGATACAGCTGGCGAATAGGGGGTTTTACCCCCTAATACAAATTGATTTCACTACTGTTACTGATTGGTACTCCAAGTCAGTGCGGGTAGTTCACTTCCTAAGTCTACTGCGGGAACCTGCACCAGAACTATCTGTTGGTTGATCTGTCCTTGGAGGATTAAAGCCTTTTTCAAAAAGAGTTTGTTTTGCTAAAATCGCACTTCTAGTCTTTAATTCTGAATTAGCCTGATTACATAATCCTAAACAAAGTAGAAATTCTACAGCTAAACAGACAATAAATAATTTGGGCAGAATAGTTGCTTTCATGATAAACACCCAGTATTTCTCGTAAAACTACTAATTCAATCGTTTAGAAATCAATTAATCAAGTAAACTTAACTACTACAAAATTACCCTTTCACAAGATCTATAAACTTGAACTTGTGATAGTATTTTATTCAGCAAAATGTATATTAATTTACTTATAAATATGTATTTTTGCTGATTTTAAAAGGAACTGGGTACTGGAGATTTGGAATTGAGGATAGGGCTTTCATTTGTAAAAAGCGCTTCGCTGCACTATCGTCGTGATCTTTTGACTTTATCTAATCAGTCTAATAGAAAGTGGGAAAAGTTAGTCTCAAAACCCACTTTTTTAACAAAAAAACAGCTAGAAAGTGGGAAAAGTGGGAAATTGAGGAATGTAAACTTATAATACAAATACCGAATAAACCATTGTGGAGCAGATCGTAATTGTCGTCGTAACTACAAAGCAAAAAAAGCGCCCTCGTATTAGAGAACGCTATTAATTGAACCGTTTGCAATCAGAAACTGAGGGACTTTCAGATAGAGATTTTGTTCCACCTGAAAAAAAGCTCTTGAAACAATTCAGAGGGAGTGGCGATGTGGGAGTAGGGAGTAGGGAACCCACGCCTTAAGGCGTGGGATTGAAGTAAGGACGCATTGTGCCGAGATTGCTTGCAACGAGGCACAAATCTTTTCCTAACAGTGGGCAATGACCCACAAAAGACAGTTTTTAATGTTTTTGTATCCCTACTCCCTACTCCCTACTCCCTGTTTTTGTAAGGAATTACAACCTAAAACTAACCATGAAGTACAGGTGCGCTCATTGCTACAGGAACTGCCTTATCAGTAGCCAAATCTAGCGGGAAGTTATGAGCATTACGCTCGTGCATCACTTCAATACCCAGATTGGCACGGTTAATTACATCTGCCCATGTATTGACTACACGACCTTGAGAGTCAAGTACTGATTGGTTAAAATTAAAACCATTGAGGTTGAATGCCATTGTACTGATACCCAATGACGTTAACCAAATACCAACTACAGGCCAAGCAGCCAAGAAGAAATGTAAGGAACGCGAATTGTTAAAGCTGGCATATTGCCAGATTAACCGTCCAAAGTAACCATGAGCCGCAACAATGCTGTAGGTTTCTTGTTCTTGACCAAACTTGTATCCATAGTTAATAGACTCCGCTTCAGTTGTCTCTCTCACTAAGGAAGAAGACACCAAAGAACCATGCATTGCAGAGAATAGCGAACCACCAAATACCGCCGCCACACCGAATTGATGGAAGGGGTGCATGAGGATGTTATGCTCAGCTTGGAATACAAGCATGAAGTTAAACGTACCGCTAATGCCTAAAGGCATTCCGTCAGAAAAGCTACCTTGACCAATCGGATAAATTAAGAAAACAGAAGTCGCAGCAGCTACAGGTGCGGAGTAAGCAACGCAAATCCAGGGACGCATTCCTAGACGGTAGCTTAACTCCCACTGCCGACCTAGCCAGCAAAAGATACCAATGAGAAAATGCAGAATGATTAGTTGATAAGGCCCACCATTGTAAAGCCACTCATCCATTGATGCTGCTTGCCAAAGAGGGTAAAAGTGCAAGCCAATAGCATTTGATGTGGGTACAACAGCACCAGTAATGATATTGTTGCCGTATAATAACGAACCTGAAACTGGTTCCCTAATGCCGTCAATATCAACTGGGGGAGCAGCAATAAAGGCAATCACAAAACAGATAGTAGCGGTCAACAAGCAGGGAATCATTAAAACACCAAACCAACCAATGTATAGTCGATTATCGGTGCTGGTAATCCATTGACAAAACCTTTCCCATAGGGTACCGCTTTCGCTTCTTCCTAAAGTTGTGGTCATGGCTATGATGATGATAAATTTTAGTGACGATAAATTTGGGACTAGGGGCTGGGGACTGGGTACTGGGCACTACGAAATAATTTGTTGATTACCAATACCCAATACCTAATCTCTAATTACTAGTCCTCAATTAAAAGACTTTTGCCAAATACCTTCTCCCTAATCACCGGGATTCTCTTGAATGACCCCACACCAGAAATGCTGCTAATCAATATTCCCCAGGGAGACTGTGTGAAAAAAAGGGAAAACTTTCCCGGCTCTTAATATCAGGTTTTACATTAATTATTTGTATTTTTCAATTGAATTTTGTAAATTTATACTAAGCTGAATGGCAAAATTAGCAATATTACTTAACAATTTGGGGAGTAGGGAGTAGCTCTTATGGGCAGGTTTTTGAGATTTCGCGTTTTGAGCGACGCGGGGACACAGAGACGCACAGAAATTTTCTCCGCGTCCCCCCTTCGGGTGACGCTCGCAAGCTCGCTAACGCAGTCGCCTGCGGAGGGAAACCCTCCTGCAGCGCTGTCTCACCGTGTCCTCTTGCCCAGTCCCTAACCTAACCGCCCCAAATTTTTTCCAAGACTATTTGGGGAGAAATATCAGCCATTTTGCCAGTGGGTGATTTAATAGCAAGGAATTTGTCATTTTTTGGTAACAACTTAGCTGGTTCAGCGGAACCGAATAAGGCGATAGTATAGGTCTGCACTGCTACACTTAGGTGAAGCGGTGGGCTATTAGTAGACAACATCAAATTTGCCCCGCCAATCATAGCAGCCAACTGTCCGATATTATTTGGAGAAGTTACCTTCAGATTGGCAGAATACTCCAAGAGCGATCGCACAATCTGTTCATTGTCAGGTTCTTTGATCAATACCAAAGGCAGAATCGGCTGTTTTTGTTCAAAGTCTTGTATAATTTCGTACCAATTAGCGACAGGATAAATTGTATCCAGACTTTGAGGATTAGATAAATGGCTATAACCGCAATAAATTAAAACATAGCCTGTTTCATGTACCTGTAGACGCTTCTGTTCTTTTTGTGCCCATTCCAGATCTGGTTTTGGTAAATTGATGGCTAGGTCTGGTGCAGGAGTATCAATCCCCAATGGTCGCAGCAACTCATGGTACACCGCAGCTGTATATTGAGATGAGCTAGGCGATACAGGATTGGTGAGAAAAACAGAGCCTTTGCCTTTATAGCCAATACGTGTAGGAATTCCTGTAAGCCAAAGTACAAGACCTACTAACCAGCTTTGTCCAACAGCAATGGCAACATCGTACTCGCGATCGCGAATTGTGCCCACCAAATTACCCCAATCAGCCAGACTATTGCGGTCTTTGTAGTCAAAGATCAGTACTTCATGAACTGACTTGCTTACCCGGTAAGCAGATTTTGACCGGGGTTCTACAACGACATCTATTTGAGCATTGGGGTAATAGCGCTTCAGGTCGTCTATAGTCGGAAAAAAGAGAATCTGGTCACTAATTCCCCCAGGGACAAGGGCTACTACTCGCATAATATTTATTGAAGCTTACTCGCTCCTTATTTTAGGGGAATATAGGTATTAGGGAATGGGGAATTGGGAATTGGGAATGGGAAGAGGACGCGGGGACACGGGGACACGGAGAAAGTTTCTCCCTCATCCCCCTCATCCCCCTCATCCCCCTCATCCCCCTCATCCCCCTCATCCCCTGTCCCTTGTCCCCTAATTAAATCTGTGTATTTACTAATTCCCGCTGCGGGTAGCGGCAAAAGAATGGGGAGTAACCGTAATAAACTCCTGCTCGAAGTGCGATCGCAATCTATTCTTGCTTGGACTCTGTTAGCCGCAGAAGCAGCAAGTACAATCAGTTGGATAGGAATTATTTCCCAACCTACAGATTGGCCAGAATTTAAAACAATTCTGGCGTCGCTAAAACTGACTAAACCAGTAGAATTGATTCTTGGAGGCTCCACTCGCCAAGAGTCTGTTTATAACGGCTTGCAGGCGCTATCTAAAGACGCAGAACAAGTATTGATTCACGATGGAGCTAGATGTCTCGTCACCGCTGAGTTACTCAACTCTTGTGCCGAAGCTATTCGCCATTGTTCCGGCTTGATTGCTGCTGTGCCTGTCAAAGATACGATTAAAGTTGTGAATGAAAAAGGCATAATTCAAAGTACGCCAGATCGGCGGCAACTTTGGGCAGCACAAACTCCTCAAGGATTTGATGTCAAACTGTTAAAACAATGCCATGCTGAAGGCGTGCGTCGAGGCTGGGAGGTTACTGATGATGCTGCTTTGTTTGAAAAGTGCGGCATTGAAGTCCAAATCGTCCCAGGAGAAGAAACCAACTTAAAAGTAACCACTCCTCAAGACCTAGCGATAGCAGAATTTATCCTCAAGAGTAGGGAGTAGGGAGTGGGGAGTGGGGAGTAGGGGCAGGGGGCAGGGGGCAGGGGGAGAAATAACAAACAGTAGAGACGTGATGAATCGCGTCTCCGCGTCCCCGCGTCTCCGCGTCCCCAATCCCCCAGTCCCTAATACCCAGCACTTTGGTCTGCTAACACTGCTGGCCCGGCGGTGACAACTATGATTTTATCTGGATGGAGTAGCTCGCGGGCTGCTTGATTTACTTGAGCGAGGGTGATTTGTTGGATTGTTTGGGTAAAATTATTTAATTCTAGGGTATCAAATCCATATACTTCATTCATCAGAATTTTATTTGTTAATTCCTCAGGGTTTGCCAGAGAAACGTTGTAGTTACTGATAATGGTTTGCTTGGCTGTTTCGACTTCAGAGGCTGTAACGCCCTGTTGATTTATTTGTTGTAGCATCTGGCGGGTGCTAGCGATCGCCTGAGTTGCATCTTCTGGGCTTGTTTGCATTTCAATGGAAAATGTACCTGCATTCTTGCCTGCTTGGAAGTAGCTATAAATTCCATAGCTCAAACCTTGGCGATCGCGTACTTCTGCACCTAGCCTACTTGATAAGGTATCGCCTCCCAAAATTTGATTTAATACTAAGGCTGTATAAAATCGAGGATCTTGACGATTAATACCTTTGTAACCCATGAAAGTGACGGCTTGGGCTTTACCTGGTAAAACTGGGTTGACACGCACCATTCTGTCTGGTGGCGCAACTGTGGGATATGTTACTGTTGGTGGCTGACCATGAACTGGCCAGTTACCCAATTCTGTTTGGATGAGCGATCGCACTTTTGCTGGTTCAAAATCTCCTACCAGTGTTAATACTGTTGTGTCTGGACGGTAATGTTTTGCCTTGAAAGCAATTACATCCTTACGCTTAATTTGCTGTAAGCTTTCCTCTGTGGGAAAGGTGTGTAGAGGGTGTTTTTTCGGATAAATCGATTGAATAAATGTTCTTTTAGCTACTTCTGATGGGTCATCTAATTCCAGTTGCAAGTCGGTTAGAGCTTGTTGGCGATTCATTTCCAACTCTCTTCTGGGAAAAGTACTATTTTTGACAACATCTGCTAATGTCTTTATGAGTATGGGCAAGTCCTGTGCTAAGCCATCACCCTCAATACGCACACCTTCGCGGTATGCTTCAAAGTCAAGACTTGCTCCTCGGTCTTCTAAAGCTTTAGCGATCGCTAAGTTATCTTTAGTATTAGTACCACTCATTAAGTTATCTGCTACAAGCGAAGCCAGTCCAGCTTTATTCTGCGGATCAAATTCTGCCCCTGCTTTAATGTAACCGCTCAAGGTTATAGTAGGAGTGCTGTCATCTGGCAACAGTAATACTCGCAACCCGTTAGCAAACTTGAATTGCTCTGGCAAGACTCGTGCAACAGTTTCTGTCACCGAATCTATGGGTGGTAAATATTGGATGACTTCTTGTGGCGAGCTGGTAGTGCTAGATGAGAAATTTTCTGTCGTCTGTGCTGAGTGTGGTTTGCTGCTAGCTACTTTTGTTTGCTTTTGGGTTGGTTCAAAATAACCAACTGTACGTGCTTGATTTGTTAAATATTTTTTGATGACAGCAGTAACGTCTGTCGTTTTCACTTGGCGAATTGCTGCTAAATAGCGGTCTGTATAGCGATAATCATCAGCAGTGGTTTCATCATTACCCAACTGCATCGCTTGACCCACGATATCCCGGTTACTCAAAATTACACTAGCTGCTAACTGAGTCTTAGCTCGTTCTAGTTCTTCTAGTGTGACTCCTTTTTGGGCCATGTTGGCGATCGCTTTTCTCAGCGCTGAGTTAATTGTTTGTAAATCTTGATTCGGTGCAGCCGTTGCCGATAACTCATACCAGCCAGATTCCCGTAAACTGATGACACCAGCGTTTATATCACTAACTAAACCTGATTCTACTAATGCTTGATAAAGTCGAGAGTTTCGTCCTTCTGTCAAAATGTAATCCATGACATTTAACGTCGGCAAATCTGGGTGATTTACATTCGGCAGCGGATACACCACCTGCAACAAATCTCCTGCTCCCGGCTCCCGTAATACTATTGGACTGTTGAGTGTTGAGTGTTGGCTAGCTTGAAAAAGGGAGTCGGGTAAAAAACTTTTTTTATGTTTGGTTGTGGGATTTTCCCATAAGCGGCTGTGTGGTAATTTCCCGAATGTCTCTTTTACTTTCTCCAAAGTTTTTGCGGTTTGAAAATCTCCGACAATTACTAAGACAGCGTTATCAGGAGTATAAAAATTGTAATAGTACTCCTGTACCTGCTCGACCTGAAATTTTTCCACATCAGCTTTGGTACCACCCACAGGCAACCCGTAAGCATGATTAGGAAACACTGCCTGCATCACAGCGCGACTGAGCCGATACTCTGGACTATTCTCGTAGCCTTGTAACTCCGAAATTACTACCCGCTTCTCACTAGCTAGTTGCTGTGCATCGATCACAGAATTTTGCATTCTGTCAGCTTCTAATACCAAAAGTGCATTTAGTTTGTTTCGTTCTACGGTGTCGTAATATGCAGTTTGGTCATAACTAGTAAAAGCGTTTGAGTCACTACCTAAAGCACTAAACAAACGTCCAAATTGAATTGGACGATCTTTAGTGCCTTTAAACATCATATGTTCCAACTGGTGAGCAATACCATTGACTCCTGGTTCCTCGTTACGTGAGCCGACTTTGTACCACACCTGTACCGTCACTACTGGCGCAGTATGTACTTCTTTTGTTAAGACAGTCAAACCATTCTCCAGTACTGTCTTGCGGACATTATCACTCACTTTTGAGGGCATTATTGTTTTAGCTAACAAGCTTGACTGGTAATTTTCCTTACTAAATCTGGCTGCGTGCTGACCATTAGCAGGTTGATCGCTCAGTAAAAACGCTGCTATCAACCAGAGACTTAAAAATAATAATGTAAAACGATATCGATACCAGGAGGAAAATACAGACATTTCTTTGGTAGATGTGTATGTAAATTATCTTACATATTCATTCATAGTAATGACTACAGCTTGAATTTGGGGAATTGGGATTGGGGAATTGGGAATTGGGAATTGTCATTTGTCATTTGTCATTGATTATTCTCCGCGTCCCCGCGTCCCCGCGTCCCCTCATCCCCGCGTCTCCCTCATCCCCCTCATCCCCCAATTACGCAAGCTTGGCTAAAACCCGAATAAATTCCAAGGGTAAACCATCAGCATCGGCAATGAAAGCGACTTCGTAAATGCGATCGCCTATTTGCTGCTGTGTTGGTTCTAATAGTATCTTGAGTGGTTGTAATTGTTCTGGTTGACTTGATACTACTGACAATACACGTTGTTGTAAATCTGTCAACCAACTATGTAAATCTGGTGTGATTTCCGTTATATCGAAGGAAAGATGATAGTACCCTACATAATGTTCATCTGCAAAAGCGTCTGGGGCTGGTTTTGGTTGGGGAATTTGAATCAGTTCAATTCTGCCCATCAATCCCTCCATCCAGCAAGCTAGGGTGTAGCCTGTAGTGAAGCGTTCACAAACTGCAAAGCCTAACTGTTCGTAAAAGGCGATCGCTCGATGAATATTTGCGGTACGAATAGAAGCGTGGTGCATAATTTATCCTCAGTCATTTGTCATTTGTCCTTTGCCAATATCAATGACAAATAACCAATGACAAATGACAATCACTCAAACAACCTGAAATAAGGGTAGCGCACCGGCACACCAGGCTCCTTTTCCAAATCAAAATTAATGACTTCCCAGCAAGAATCTTCTGTGGAATCGGGACTAAACTCTACAGGCAAGCCGTACAGTCGTGCTGAGGTAGTTTCAGCTTGTCCAGAACGCCAAGGTGTGCTGCGTTCTAAGTAGCCACTCATTAATTCCTGATAGCGCCGAGCAATGATCACTCGTGTTGCTCGAAAACCTTGGGTATACAGCTTGTCTAATGCTTCGTGAATTTCAAACCGAATACCATCAGGGTGAGTATGTTGTCTATACCATTCATCATTCCATCTTCGCCAATGACGCCCTGACTGTAAATGGATTAATTCTCCATTTTTCGGATTCGCTTCAAATGCGCCATGACGTGGACATAAATAGGTATCCGTTAATGTCAGCGCCGGAATAGTTTGCCGACAGTGAGGACACTGGATTTCAGGGCCAAACATTGGGTACTGCAAGCCTGGATTCATCATGAAGTGCGTACAAACATAGTTTTGTCTTCACTAGCAGCACTAGTGGGTTGGATTTTACACTTCGGCTCCGCCACTTGAGGTTACTTGCTCACTGCTGCACAAACACTTGGTTGCAACAGAAACATTTTTCACTAGTGTATTCCTCGTTTTAGAGACTTAACACTGTGATATCCTGGTTGTGCGACCAGCCTTCATGGTTAGAGTTTCTCCAGTGTTCCTGGGTACCATATTTATATTCTATCGTGTCTAACGCTTCTTACTGGATATCTCCCGATTTTTCTCAAGCCGCCTTTGTTGCAGCCAATGCTGTTGTTGTGGGTTCTGTGAAGATAGCAGCCGGAGCAAGCATTTGGTATGGAGCCGTAGTGAGAGCAGATGTGGAACGCATTGACATTGGCGAATGTACAAATATTCAGGATGGAGCAATTTTACATGGCGATCCTGGTTTACCTACAATACTAGAAGATCATGTTACCGTAGGGCATCGTGCTGTGATACATTCTGCTCACATTGAGCGTGGAAGTTTGATCGGCATTGGCGCAATAATTTTGGACGGTGTGAGAGTCGGTGCAGGCAGCATTATTGGTGCTGGTGCTGTGGTCACAAAAAATGTACCACCTTTATCTCTTGTAGTTGGTATTCCTGGCAAAGTACAACGCCAAGTCACACAAATCGAAGCCGCAGAACTCATCGAACACGCTGAACGTTATCAAAAGTTAGCCTTAGTTCATGCAGGTAAGGGTAGTGATCTTGGTTTTTAGGGACTGGGTAGCAGTGTAGTAGTGAACTGTCAAGACTAAAATGATGTAATAAGTTTTCTTGTGTGGTGGGACGGAAAGCCCTCCATCGACGGGCGAGACGGCCATCCCACAGATCTTCGATGCATTGGGACTTGCCTCCATAACGCACCCTACGAGATTAAAGCTTTTAATTCACATTAGGCGTAAATGACCAATGACAATTCCCCACTCCCCACTCCCCACTCCCCACTCCCCACTCCCCACTCCCCACTCCCCACTCCCCACTCCCCACTCCCCACTCCCCACTCCCCACTCCCCACTCCCCACTCCCCACTCCCACACTTTAATCATTCTTTACATATGACTCTGTAAAAAATGCCCAGTTCAGCTAAAAATAAAAAATGAGAATAGTTGATAAAACTTTAATTTCTACTTAGGAGAGGGACTCTAGATATGGATATTGATTTTCGTGTAGCGATCGTTTTTGCACCAATCGCGGTTGCTGCTGGTTGGGCTTTGTTTAATATTGGTGCTGCTGCTTTAAGACAAGTTCAAGCCTTTTTGGACAGAGAAGCTTAAACTTAAGTTAACTTCATCAATCTTTAACCGACTGTTTCTCGTGATGAGGACAGTCGGTTTTATTGGGAATGGGGAACTCAGGGCCCCCACGTTAGCGAAGCGGGGCGAAGCCCAGTGGGGATTAGGGGCCTGGAGAATTGTCATTTGTTATTAGACTTCTTGCAAAAATACTTGAACCGTCAGAGACTCAAGTCTCTGCCTAATAGCAAAAGTCCGTTGAAACGGACTAAAAATACTGTTATTAGTCGGTTTCAACCGACTTGAGTTATCAGCCAGAAAATTTATTTTCTGGCGAGTATCTGACTTTTGCAAGAGGTCTATTGATTATTCTCCGCGTCCCCGCGTCTCCCCCATCCCCCTCATCCCCCCCACCCCCCTCATCCCCCCACCCGTGGATATCGATCTCGTAATACAACCTTTTCAACGCTTTGGTGTGCATCTGGGACTCGATCGCATTGTCAATTTGTTGGCAAATCTCGGCAATCCCCATCACCAAGTCCCGATGATTCATGTTGCTGGCACTAATGGTAAAGGTTCGGTGTGTGCTTATCTTTCTTCGGTACTGACTGAGGCTGGTTATCGTACAGGACGCTACACTTCTCCCCATTTAATTGATTGGACAGAACGTATTTGTGTTAACGAACAGCCAATTTCTTCTCAGGAGTTGAGCGAATTATTGCAAGAAGTAAAAGCGGCTATTCGTCCTGGTGAACAGTCGCCAACTCAGTTTGAGGTGATTACCGCAGCAGCTTGGTTATATTTTGCTCAGCAGCAAGTTGATGTGGCTGTGGTAGAAGTTGGTCTAGGGGGACGTTTGGATGCTACGAATGTTTGCTCACAACCTTTGGTAACTGTGATTACGTCTATTAGTCGGGAACATTGGCAGCAACTAGGCCCAACTGTTGCTGATATTGCTAGAGAAAAAGCTGGTATTCTCAAGTTGGGATGTCCTGCTGTGATTGGCCCATTGCCGCCAGAGGCACAAAAAGTTGTGCGATCGCGTGCTTTAGAATTACAATGTCCGATTTTTACGCCTCAACCCGCCCGTCAAATCACTATAGGATGGGCAGAATATGAATCAGTTCAAAATTCCAAGTTAATTAAGTATCCTTTGCCCTTATCAGGACAAATTCAACTGACTAATTCAGCTTTGGCTTTAGCCACTTTGGAAAATCTACAACAACAGGGTTGGCAGATTTCTGAAGCAGCAATTATTGAAGGTATAAGAAAAACTAAATGGCCGGGACGGATGCAATGGGTAACTTGGAGACAACAAAAATTATTAATTGATGGCGCTCATAACCCTGCTGCTGCTCAAGTACTGCGAGATTATGTAGATAGCTTAAATGCTCAAAAGCTGATTTGGGTGATGGGAATGCTCTCCACCAAAGACCATGCAGAAATTTTTCAATCTTTACTTCGATTGGGAGATAAATTGTATTTAGTCCCAGTACCAGATCATAGTTCAGCCAATCCAGAAGAATTAGCAAAGTTAGCTCATGAAATCTGTCCACAATTAAGCCTTTGCCAGACTTATCCAGATTTATCATCAGCATTAAAATCAGCTTTTTCCCTAACAGATAATTTAGTTGTTTTGTGCGGTTCTCTCTATTTAATTGGGCATTTTTTGCAACAGTATAAAAAATTCTAAAAGTATAACTTTTTTTTAACAATAGTTACTTTCATTTATTTTTTGGGCAACCTTAACTGAGTAAACTTCAGCACATGGCTGACTCCTCATTTTGAATGATTAGTAGCATTACGGCAATTTCTCATAATTATTGAACTTTTGATTTAGGATATAGCAAAGCTCAATTGATATTACATTAATTGAGAAAATTAATCTATTTAAAACACGTTCACAATTAAAATAGAAATGTTAAAAGTTGTTGTTGCTCATAGTGAAGATCCAGATTCTAAAAGTGCAATTGCAGAAATCATAAAACAATGCTCTGACGATTTAATAGATCTCAAACCTCAGGCAGGTATCTTATTTGCTGCAATTGATTTTGATCATGCTTTAATTCTCCCGGAAATCGATAAAGTTTTTACCGGAATTGATTTGATTGGTTGTACTACCGATGGCGAGATATCGTCAGTTTTAGGGTTTCAACAAGATTCCTTAACACTGATGCTTTTTTGCTCTGACACTGTAGAAATCCGTGCTGGTATTGGGTATGCAGTAAAGGATAATCCTATTGCTGCTGCTCACCAAGCTGTACAACAAGCCACAGAAAAAAGTACAGCTATTGCTAAATTATGTATTTCCTTGCCTGCTAGTTATACAGCAGATGGAACAACTACTGATGGTGAGTTAATTCTTAAAGGATTAAAACTAGCTTTGGGTTCTCAAATGCCAATTGTGGGTGGTACAGCTGGGGATCAGTATAGATTCAAAACAACTTATCAATTCTTCGGTACTAAAGTTTTAACAGATTCTTTGCCGATTTTGATATTTTCTGGAGATATACTGTTTTCCTATGGAATTGCTTGTGGTTGGCAACCAATTGGAAACAAAAGTTTTGTCACAAAGGCTCAGGGAACCGTTCTCTACGAGGTTGATGGGAGAACGGCACTAGAATTTTATCAGCGTTATTTGGGCGATCGCCCACCGACAGCAGAGCATCCATTAGCTGTTTATGAAGGAAATAGCGATCGCTACTACATGCGTGTACCTAATACTTACGACACTCAAATCGGTAGTATCAATTTTTTGGGCGATATTCCAGAGCAAGCAATGGTTCAAGTCACAGACATCAGTAGAGATGAAATTATTGCTGCAACAGAGACTTCTTTTAAGAATGCCCTAGAACACTATCCCGGAACTGAACCAGAAGCCGTTTTGTTATTTTCCTGTTGCTGTCGTCGTTGGTTTTTAGGCACAAGAACAAAGGAAGAGTATCAACTCGTGAAAAATTCACTTTCAACAGAAGTGCCTATTTGTGGATTCTACACTTACGGTGAATTTGCACCCCTAGAATTTCAAGGTTCAACTTATTATCATCAAGAAACTTTTGTCACTCTACTTTTAGGGACAAAATAAAAGTGTATGGAATCTACAGATTACGAAAGTAAAATCAAGGAGTTAGAAAAAACTGTTCGGGTTCTAAAAAAAAGACTAGAACGTTCGGAAGCAGAACGAGAACAACTTGAAAAATTTAGTGAAGTTAGAGAAGTCGTACTGAAAAATGTCATTCGAGGTTTAGAAGAGTCCCAAACTGCTCTAGAAAACCGAGGTAATGAGTTAGAAACTGCTCTGAAAAATCTCAAAGCTTTGCAAATAAAACTAATAGAATCTGAGAAAATGTCTGCTCTTGGTGTTTTAGTAGCTGGAATTGCTCATGAAATTAACAATCCAGTCAGCTTTATTTACGGTAACTTAAATTATGCCAATATATATTTTCAAGATTTGCTAAAACTAATAGAACTTTATCAGCAGTATTATCCTGAACCAGTAGAGGCAATTAAACAAAAAATCCAAGTAATTGAACTCGAATTTATTAAACAAGATTCTGTTAATCTTTTTCAATCCATGACTGTTGGAGTAGAACGAATTTGTACAATTGTCAAGTCACTCCGCACTTTTTCTCACCTAGACGAAGCAAACTTTAAAACAGTCAATATTCATGAAGGAATTGATAGCACACTAGTTATTTTAAACAATCGCCTCAAACCATCGCTAGATAATTCACAAGCTATTCAAATAATTCGTGATTATGGTCAATTGCCTTTGATCCAATGCTACGCTGGGCAATTAAATCAGGTATTTATGAATATTATTGCCAATGCGATTGATGCTTTGAATGAGGCAATGAGCAAGCAGGAAAAAAAGCAATATCAACCCAAAATTTATATTTCTACAAAGGTTATTAATAAAGATTGGGCAGAGATTCGGATTGCTGATAATGGTTTAGGTATAGATGAGGAAGTTAAAGCAAAATTATTTGACCCATTCTTCACAACTAAAGATGTTGGCAAGGGTACAGGTTTAGGTTTATCAATTAGTTATCGAATTATTATCGAACTCCATAATGGTAGTTTAGAGTGTCATTCAGCACCTGGAAATGGAGCAGAATTTGTAATTCAGATTCCGTTGAGGATGGGGAGCAGGGGAGTTAAATAATTCGTAATTCGTAATTCGTAATTACGAATTACGAATTACCCAAATTTACCTCTGATTCCACTGTTGTGCCGCATCTTCTACGGCTTTATCTACAGTTTTTTCGCCTAGCATGGCTGCTTGTAAGTTTTCATAAACTGCTTTTTGCAATTTGTTGAAATCTTTTAAAGTCGGAGTTAATATTTCTGCTTGTTGTAATTGTTTAGCGCTAATAACTCGTGCTTTTTCTATTGTGGTAGCGGTGGCTGGAACATCTTGAAAGTACTGATCAGCAAGTGCTTTTTTTGTAGAAGGTAGAACATTTGCAGCTTTGGCAAAGGCTAATTGGTTTTGATCGTTGGTGACGAATAGAGCAAATTTCACGGCGGCATCTGGTTGTTTGCTTTCGCGGGGAACAACTATGTTCATTACTGCCACATTTTTCTTGCCTGTGTCACCGGTGAGTTGGGGTGCGATCGCAGAAGCTTGAGCTATTGTAGGGGCATTAGTGGCGATCGATTTGAGAAATTCTGGCCCTGAAGCGAGAAATGCCGTCTCTCCAGATTGGTATAAATCAATTGCATGGCGATGTCCCTGTGTTAATGACTCCTTGGGTAGCAGTCCTTTTTTATACATATCTACCCAATACTGAAACGCGGCTTTACCTTGGGGAGAATTAAACGCGGCTTTACCCTCAGTATCTACGAGAGTGGCTCCCATCTGCACAAATGATTCCAGCACTTCACCGGAATCTTGCGGAACAAATGTCACAAAAAAGGCATACTTGCCAGTCTTATCTTTAATTTGTTGCGCCACTTGTGCTAATTCTGCGTAGGTTGTAGGTATCTTATTGATACCTGCCTGTTTTAATAATTCAGTGTTATAAATGGTTAACCGTGTGGTGAGATACCAAGGAACTCCAAAACTCTTGCCATTCAGCGTGCTTGCCTTCCAAATATTCGGTAAATAGGAGGAACGTACTTCATTTGAGACTTTTTCATCCAAATTTAACCAAGCATTTCGCCCAGCAAGTTGAGACGCAAAATCGGGATTGAGGTTAACAACATCAGGTGGTGTTTTTGCGGAGACAGCTGTTAAGATTTTGTTTTCCATAGCTGCCCAAGGTACATCAACCCACTTCACCTTAGTACCTGGATTTTGCGACTCAAAATCCGCAATCAGTTTATTAAAGTACTCGGTAAATTGGGGTTGGAGCTGCATAGTCCAAAACTGAATATTTTTTGTACTTGTGCTGACATTACCCGTGCTGCAACTGACTATCCAAGTTGTAAATAAGCCCAGCAGTGCCCAAATAACTAATTGTTTGAATTTTCGTAATTGAATCATCTTCCCAGTATTTTTACGCTTGCTCAGTGTGAAAATCTTATGCAGAATTGTCGAGATTATAGGCTAAATCAACTACCAGTAGAGACGCAATATATTGTGTCTATTTAAATTTCCAATTTAGCAGTCCAGCGGGCACAACTGTGATTAAAAGCATCAATAATCTGTTTGGCAAATCTCATAAAGGTGTTGGTATTGAACTTGCCCCAGAACGTGTAAATGTAGTTCAACTACGTAAGCACCGTCAGGGCTTGAAAATAGACTCCTTTACATCTGTGCCAGTTCCAGAGGGTGTAGTTACTGATGGTCAAATTACTGATCCTCCAGCAATGGCGCAATTAATTCAGCAGGCGCTAGCTGAGGCGAAAATCAAAACCTCTCGTGTTGCTACTGGTGTACCAGGGCGAGATTCGATAGTTCGTCTCATACCTGTGCCAGCAGAGTTAGACGACAAAGAACTGCGAGAGATGGTGTTAAACCATGAAGCAGGTTTGTATTTACCCTATCCTCGCGAAGAAGCTGATGTTGATTATCAGAAACTTGGGTATTTTGTAGATGAGGATGGGATCGAAAAAGTACGAGTACTTCTGGTTGCTACCCGCAAGGAAGTAACGGATACGTACGTTAGTACATTCGAGCAAGCAGGGTTACAAATTGATGTTTTAGAAATCAATAGTTTTGCTCTGATTCGGACAATTCGCGAGCAATTGCGGCAATTTGGGCCACAAGAAGCAGCGGTTTTGGTTGACATAGAGTTCGACAGCACAGAAATAGCGATCATTGTGAATGGAGTACCACAATTTTCTCGCACTGTGCCGATTGGAACTTCTCAGATGCAGACTGCCTTGGCAAGGGTAATGAGTTTACCGACATCACGAGATATGGAACTGTTGCACGAAATGAGTATTCCTTCTACTCCCGGAGATGGCGGCAAAACCGGTGTTACCGAAATCAACCCCGGAATGGCGGCTGTAGTCAGAGTATTGGGAGAACTCACGGATGAACTGCGCCGTTCTATCGATTTTTACCTAAATCAGAGTGAAAATTTGGAGGTAGCACAGATTATCCTAGCTGGCCCTGGTGGTGGACTGCAAAACCTAGATGAGTTCTTCACCCAAAGATTAAGCTTACCAACTATCCAAATAGATCCAATCGTAGCTCTGTCTTTGGAAGTTGACAGCGATAAATATCCCCAAGTAAAACGCTCTGGTTTGGCGATCGCACTTGGTTTGGGAATGCGGGAGGTGTAATAATTCGTAATTCGTAATTAAGAGACAGTTAAAAGGTCTTGAAATTAAGGGTTTTCAATAGATTGCTTTGGGATTGTCTATCTTGACAGTCACGTTGTTTGAGAGTTCTCAAACCATAATTTCTATTTTTAGTTGGTGTGAGAGAATGTACAGTCTGGATATTAACTTTCTTAAAGACCGCCCAATTTACCAGAAGAAGCCCGAAAAGAAGGGGGGAATCACACTCCCTACTGGGAGCCTTACACCAGTGTACGTAGGAGTTGCTTTAGGTGTGTGTCTTCCAGCTTTGGTGGGGGGTGGTTGGTGGTTATTACAAGCGAAGATTGGTGAATTAGAGGGGACGGTAGCACAGTTAGATCAAGAAAACAAGAGGTTAGATACAGAAATAGCTAGTATTAACAAAATTAAAGATCAGACCAATGCAGTGAAAGCCCAAACACAAGCTTTAGTTACCGTATTTGACCAAATTCGTCCTTGGTCGGCAATGTTGCAAGATATGCGCGATCGCATCCCAGGAACAGTACAAATTGAAAACATCAGGCAAATCCCACCTGCTGCACCTGTGGAAGGTAAGCCACCAAATAATCCTGCTGGTGGCATAGAAATTACCGGATTAGCTCGCTCTTATAACGATGTCAACGATTTCCTGCTAACTTTGCAACAGTCTCGGTTCTTAAAATCTTCAGAAAGCAAAATTATTACCGCATCCTTAGTTGATGCACCATTACCACCAATTACTAGGCAATCTACTAATGGTGTGGTAATTAAACCACCCCAAATAGTTAAATACACTATTCAATCGACTCTAAGTGATGTTCCAGCTTCTGAGTTAATTCGGGAGTTAGAGAAAAAAGGCACAGTGGGACTAGTAGCTCGGATTCGTACTATGCAACAAACAGGAGTCATTACACAATGACGCTGAGTGATGATTTAAATTTTGCCGAGCAAGGCGGGGAATTTGATTCAGCAACGCCAGCTTATCCCGTTATCTTTGGCATTGCCTTTACACCAAAAATCATTGGCATTTTAGCAGGGATATTTGGTTTAGCAGGAGCTGGATACATGTTGTTAAACATGGTGATGCCAGCTTGGGATATGTATCAGCAGCAGCAAGCCAAAAGCTCCGAACTGCAAGGACAAATTGAGCAAAAAAAAGCCAGCGTCCAACAAATCGGCAAAATCAAAGAAGAGTTAGCGCAGGCACAGCAGCAAAAAGTTCAGGTTTTAGGTTTGTTTGCAAACGAGAAAACTTTGGATACATTGCTGCTGGATTTGAATCGCTTGGTTGAGTCTGGCAATGTTCAAATTCCTTTCAATATCACCAAAGCCAAATTGAAGAAGTTTGTGCCAGCGTCACAGCAAGCAGAAACCATTACCGATGGCTCTTTAGGGAAACAGGTTGATGGCAAGCTCAAACGCATCAGCATCAATGTCGAAATTTCCGGCACCTATGAACAAACACAATCGATCATGCGGAATATTGAGCGGTTACAGCCTTTGTTGATAGTCAGAGATTATCAATCGGTACTGGCTCCAGCAGAAGTCAGAACTCTGCCGGGCAAAGTGGTGAGGTTAGGGCCAGCGACGCTCAACACAACTTTTCAATTGCAGGCATTGATGCCGATGACACCAGAGGACTTAGCAACAGCTCAAGCTGCTCCTAAGAAATAATATCATGTTCGTTTAAAGACTTATCATGAAGACTGACACGGAGACGCGGGGACGCGGGGACGCGGAGAGTTTTGAATAATAAGTGATGATGCGAACTTGACAAACACTTAAAGTGCTGAGTTCTGAGTCACAAGAAACATACCCAGCACTCAGAGCGAACGACTCAAAAATTATTTGTTGACAAGGTTTTATCAGGTGAGGAATGAACTGTGAAACAGCTTCACGGTAATAGTTTGATATTAGGTACTGTTGCTTTTGCATTCTTGGCAGCTCAGCCAGTTTGGGCACAAAGCACTCAAGTTACTGATGTAAAGTTAAATCCGGTTGATGGTGGAATTAGCGTTGTTTTAAAAACTTCAGATTCAGGCGATCGCCCGCAAGTTTTCACGACAAAACGCGGCAAAGCTTTAGTTGCGGATATCATCAATACTCAACTCCGTTTACCGCAAGGCAATAGTTTTAAGCAAGACAACCCTGCACCGGGAATTGCTTCTGTTGAAGTTGGTCAGTTAGATGCTAACAGCATTCGGGTAATAGTAACTGGAAGTAAAGATGCACCCAGTAATCAACCTGTGACACGCAAGCAAGATGGCATTACCCTCAGCTTTACCCCAACCGTAGGTACTACAGCAGCGGTGCCAACACAGCCAAAACCAGCACCAACGCCTGCTGCTACACCAACTCAACCAACTCAACCAAATCAAAAACCTAACGTTCTCGTTCCCAACCCAGAAGTCACAATTGACGGTACACCTGCACAAGCCTCTGGTACTGGTCAGCCTCTGAGTCAGGCTCCACCATTTTTGCCGAGAGCTGTTGCCCCACCAGTGGGTGATATTGCGATTTCTAATACCGATGCTTCTCCTAGCACAGTTGACCTCGGCACTCAAGAACGCGTTCCCCGCTTAGTATTACGAGATGCTCCGGTACGTGAAGTTTTGTCACTACTGGCTCGTGCTGCTGGTTTGAACTTAGCTTATATGGGAGCCGGAGTTGGGCCAGATGGTAAACCCATTCCAGGGGCTGATAATTCCACAATTTCTTTGGATATAGAAAATGAGCCGGTGCAAGATGTATTTAATTACGTCTTGCGCTTGAGTGGTTTAGAAGCTAACCGCAACGGTCGTACAGTTTTTGTAGGTACTAAACTACCCAATGGCACCCGTAATACGGTGATGCGTAGCTTGCGACTCAATCAGGTTACTGTAGGAGTTGCCTTGAATTTCTTAGTTGGCTTGGGAGCAGAAAGTGCTGTGAGCCGCGAACGCCAAGTTACCAGCGTTAATGCTGTACCTGTGGGTACTGGAGCTGCGCCTATTACTCAAACTCAGACAACTACCGAAACCAGATTAGAAACTCAACGTGCGGAGTTCAAAGACTCTAACCCATTACTTAGAGGTTTGCAAGCATTGGGAGATGAGCGAACCAATTCTCTGACTTTAATTGGCCCTCCTCGGCTAGTTGATGTGGCAGTAGCTCAGTTAACTCAGCTTGATATTCGCCGTCGTCAAGTAGCAGTCAACGTCAAGATTATTGATGTTAACCTCTTGAATACCCAAGACTACAACACCAGCTTTTCTTTTGGGGTTGGCAATAACTTCTTTGTCAATGATGGTGGTGCAGCATCTTTCAATTTCAATGGTTCCAGACCAGCTACCAGAGCTGAGGCAACGAGCAGTGTGACTAGTACGCCAGTTATCCAGAATCCTGTTACAGGAGAAACATTTCTGGATGTTACAGGTAACAGTGTACAGTCAGCAAGGGCTAGTTTAGGAGATCCGCTACAACCCGGCATTACAAGTTTTACTCCGGGAACTCCAGGCACAGGTACAAGCCCTGGAACTCCTGCTACAGCTTCGTACTCTCTGCCGACTCTTTTTCAATTCCCTAAACGTTTTCTTGCTAGTTTGCAAGCTCAGGTTACAAATGGCAACGCCAAGATTTTGACTGACCCAACTCTAATTGTGCAAGAAGGTCAAACGGCCAATGTCAACTTAACTCAAGAAGTAGTAGGCAACATTAAACGAGAAATAGTTCGTGACTCAAATCTTGCCACAGAAACAATTTCAGCCGAAAAAGATAAAGTAGGTTTAACCCTAGCTGTCAAAGTTGAGCGAATTGACGATAACGGTTTTGTCTCTTTATCAGTAGCCCCTGTTGTGAAAGCACCGCAAGCCCCGGCAACTATCAATGTTGGTGGTGGTGGCAGTCAACAAATATTTTTGGTATCTGAGCGTTCTCTAAATTCTGGCTCAATTCGCCTGCGGGATGGTCAGACTTTAATTCTCTCAGGTATCATTCAAGACCAAGACAGAACAAGTGTCTCAAAAATCCCAATCTTGGGTGATATTCCACTTATTGGTTCGCTGTTTAGAAGTACAAATAGACAAAATCAGCGCAATGAGGTAATTGTGTTGCTTACACCTCAAGTGATGGATGATACAGAAAACTCCTCATACGGCTATAACTACACCCCTAGTCCACAGGTACGGCAAATGCTAGAGCGTCGTGGTTTGGGTACACCTAAGCGATAGTCATTGAGGAAGGGAATAGGGAACAGTGATGTAGAGACGCGAAATTTCGCGTCTCTACAAGTGTTATTGGTAGTTTTCTACAACTATCAAGATTGAGAGATAATATGCTCAAGAAAAGATTGCAAGTGAGTGTTAACAAGCAGCAATGACTGATTTAGCAGAACAGCCCAATGACCACAGCCGCCTAGATCTGATCCAAACAATTCTGCTGCAAGTTGCCCAACAGCAGCAAGTTAACACCAAAATGATTGCTCAACTTACTGAACGAGGTGACAGTTTAACTGAAAATGTTAATAATCTGACGTTACGAGTTGATGGTTTAACTGAAAATGTCAATAATTTGACATTACGAGTTGATGGTTTAACTGAAAATGTCAATAATTTGACATTACGAGTTGATGGTTTAACTGAAAATGTCAATAATTTGACATTACGAGTTGATGGTTTAACTGAAAATGTCAATAATTTGACATTACGAGTTGATGGTTTAACTGAAAATGTCAATAATCTGACATTACGAGTTGATGGTTTAACTGAAAATGTCAATAATCTAACAGAAGAAAGCAGCAGTATCATAGATATTATGATGCACTCCATCCAAAATGCGGAGACTGACCGAGAGACGTTTCAAGCGGAGATTCAGCGGATTTGGGAATATCTTGTGAGGCAGGGTGGAAATGGTAGTAACTCCTCAACGTAAATGCGATCGCTTCGGAAGCATTACAAGAACACCCGTTTTCATCCGTTGACCTAAGCCGGAAGTCGCCCTTCCGACTCGGCTTCAAAACCGGACGTAAGAGTTTCTGCTCATCCTTGAGTATTGCTACTCATTTTGAGCGAACGGATCGCAGGAGTGTCAATCGAATTCGTCAATGGTAGCAGGAGCAGATTTTTGCTGCTGGCTAATCTTGTGTTCGTACCAATTCATTAAGGGAGTTGCACTAATTCCGTGTATAATCACAGAAACTACAATAGTAGTGTAAGTAATCCAAGCAATTTGTTCGGCAGCTTCACCTTCTAAACCTTTGCCAAAGGCATAAGCAAGATAATATAAAGAACCTACACCACGAATGCCAAACCAACCAAATAACCAACGCGTTGCTGGATGTAAATTTTGACGGGAAGAACCTACAGGATATCTACCAATTGTACTTATCCAGACTCCTAAAGGTCGGATAACAAAGAATAACAAAACCATTACTAACAATGATTGAGGGGCATAAGTTAGCATTGGTTTAAATAATAATATCGACCCCAATAACAAAATTGTCCCGATTTCCATCAGCTTTTCAATTCTTTCAATAAACTCTAATTGTGCTAATGGCCTTTCAGGATTTCTATAACTGCGTTGTACAACTAAACCTGCAACAAATACGGCCAGAAATCCGTAACCATTGACAATTTCGGTTAAAGAATAGGTCAACAAAATTATACTGATAGCAATAAAATCTTCCATCAACTCGTCTGCTTGGCGGCGTTTTTGAATTTTTTGATCAATCCAAACTATTGCTTTAGCAACGATAATACCCATAATAATGCCGGATGCGATCGCCCAAATTAAATCAACCGTTACCCACTGTTTAAACCAGTTGTTCCAATTATCATCTTTGAGGGCATAAATACCAAAATAAACAAACGGAAAAGCCAAAGCATCATTTAACCCACCTTCGGAAGTTAAACCAAAGCGCAACTCATCTCGATCATGTGTATCAGTCAATTGCACTACTGATGCTAAAACTGGGTCAGTTGGCGCTAAAATTGCTCCTAATAAAATAGCTTCTCCCCAATTCATTCCTAGAAAAAATTTGCCCACAGCAGCTAAGGCAAAAATGGAAATTGGCATCAACAAGCCAATTAACCGCACTGTAATATCCCAACCTTTTAACCTGAGTGGCCGCACAATTTTTAAGCCACAGTTAAATACAGAAATAATTACTACAAATTCTGTGAGTCTCTCTAAAATTTCGGCGTTGAATACATTATCTTTCCGCAATTGAATTAATCCAAAACCATAAGGGCCTAATATAATACCAACCACTAGGTAGATAAGAGCAAAAGAAAGAGGCAGGCGAGAAATCCATCCTGACCCTAATGTCACCATTAGTAAAAGTAGACCAATTACTAATAAATCAAGAATATAAATGTCTATCATAGATATTGGTATAAAAAATACTATTTGCTTTGCCAGTTTAGTAGTGAAAGTTTGTAAAGATAAATTACCTACGGATAGATTTTCTAAAGATCTTTTGCGTTATTTTTTGGTAAGTTAGTAGGAAAATCACTCACAGGAGTATTACTTATGCCACTCCCAGATGGGCCAAGAATCTCCAAATTCATGCAGCGGCTTCAGTGGATTTTTAATCCTTTCAAACTTATGGAAACCTCTGCTGAGGTATATGGCGATTATTTCACGGTATATCCGACAAGTAATCAGCCAATGGTATTTTTTAGCAATCCTCAAGCAATTCAGCAAATTTTTACATCTTCATTAGAGCAATTAGATGCTCGAACATCCAACCAAGTTTTACAACCGTTATTAGGAGAAAATTCGCTAATTTTAGTTAATGGCTTAATCCACCAACGGCAGCGTCGATTATTAACACCATCTTTTCATGGCGATCGCATGAAAGCATACGGTGAAATTATTGCTAATGTTACTAGTCAAGTCATCAGTAGTTGGCAAGTAGGCAAACCTTTTTCCGTCCGCGACTCGATGCAAGAAATCTCTCTCAAAGTGATTTTACGGGCTGTATTTGGTTTGGGTGAAGGGGAACGCTTTAGACAATTACAAGAGTTATTACCTTCCCTGCTAGATTTAACTGGTTCTCCTTTGCGGGCTACCGTGGCGTTTTTTCCAGCGTTGCAAGTCGATTTAGGTGCATGGAGTCCTTGGGGAATATTTTTACGTCAAAGACAGCAAGTTGATGAACTTCTCTACGCTGAGATTCAGGAACGCAGAGATCATCCTGATTCTTCTCGCAGCGACATTCTTTCGTTAATGATGTCAGCGCGTGATGAAAATGGCGAACCGATGACGGATGTTGAATTGCGTGATGAGTTGATGACTTTGTTGGTTGCAGGCCATGAAACAACAGCTTCAGCCTTGACATGGGCATTATACTGGATTCACCGCTTACCACAAGTTCGGGAGAAGTTGCTGGCTGAGTTAGATAATTTTGGTGACAATGCAAACTTGTCGGAAATTTCTCGCTTACCTTACCTAACTGCGGTATGCCAGGAAACACTACGTATTTACCCAATTTTGCCAATTGCCATCCCTAGAGTTGTTAAATCACCAATCACAATTATGGGCTATGAGTTTGAGCCTGGTACATGGCTAACACCTGCTATATATCTAGTTCATCACCGCCCAGATTTATACCCTGAACCAAAGCAGTTCAAGCCAGAACGTTTTTTAGAAAGACAGTATTCACAGTATGAGTATTTACCTTTTGGTGGCGGTAATCGTACTTGTATAGGAATGGCGTTCGCTATGTTTGAAATGAAAATAGTATTAGCAACGGTGTTATCACAATTCCAGTTAGCATTAGCCGATAATCATCTAGTAAAACCGACACGTCGCGGGATAACCTTAGCACCTTCAGGTGGGAAGTGGTTAGTTGCTACTAATCAACGGCAGAAGGCAAAAATGCCCGTGGAAGTCTAGTTATTTTTGAACTGTCTGTGCGACCAGAGTAGACAAGGGGTTGAATCCCCTTCTGAAAAGAGCCTTCTGCCTTCTTCAAGGGGATTTACCTGTTTTTATATCCTGTCATCGTCAGTCATTCGGTGTTGGGTGCGATCGCTATCGTGATTGGGTTGGTATAAGCGATAATCAAAAAAGAATAGGAATCAGGAACTAAGAGGCAAACCATGCACATCCTATCCCTTCATTATCCCGATGACTTACTCATTACCTCCGGGAAATCACCGCAAGCATTAGAAGCAGAACTGACATTTTTGCTTGCAGTCAAACTCTTTGAACTACATCGACTATCTCTTGGTAAAGCCGCCACCTTTTGCAACATGAACAAACCGCAGTTCATGTACGAACTAGGGCGTTTGCAAATCCCGGTTATCAACCTAGATGATGACCAAATCACCGACGAATTACGCGATGATTAACTCTGTCATCGTTGCTGATAGCAGCCCCCTCATTTCCTTATCAATTATCGAGCAACTGGAACTTCTACCTCAACTTTATCAACAAATCCTACTCCCTCCAACCGTATGGGATGAAATAACAGTCAAAGGAGCAGGTTTACCTGGCGCACAAGCTGTCAGTCAATTAACTTGGGTGGAAATTCAAACTCCTGAAGCTTGGATATTAGAGCCATTATCAATCTTAGTCGATCGTGGAGAAGCTGAAGCTATTGGCTTGGCTCAGTCCACTCCAGATAGTACGGTACTTTTGGATGATGCTCAAGCACGACGAGTTGCAGAACGCTTAGGAATTCGCCGCATAGGTACTCTTGGCATTTTGCGTAAGGCGAAAAAAGCCGGCTTGATTGTTGAGATTAAAGTATACATTGAGCAGTTACGCACCAATGGAATTTATATCCGACCAAGCCTCATCGATGCCGTGCTACGGGATGTTGGAGAAATAGACTAATTACATTATTTTAGTTGTTCTGGTGCAAGCCCCAATAAAAAAATTTCTTCCCTGTTTGCAGCACGGGGTAACTCTGCGGCGTATATAAATTAAGCCTAGTGCGATCGCTATTTTAGTTGGTATGGTATAAACCTTGCTCAGTCATGAAAAACTTTAGTGAATAAAAAAACATTATTTTTAGCTGTAGCAATTTTCTAATCATATGACCACTTTCTAGCAATCAAATAATCTGTATAAGCGTTCTCTGATGCTGGCATGATGAAAAAGCAATAAACTGTCACAACCTCAAGGATGTAAAATTTTTGTTAAATTTAACGAGCATCTACAGTTTCTTCTTGTTCTCATAAGGTACTCAGCATGACAGTAATCACCCCAAAGGCATCTTCAGCACTTCCCCATTTTTGTGAAGGCATTCAATATTTTGGTGAAACGCTACCAGATTTTGAAACTTACGGTGCAAAACCTGCTATCGAATCCGGTAAAGTAGCGATCGCAGATCCCACAGATGCTGCTGCTGTGTATCAAACTTTGCTTGCTGCTGATGCCCTGCGTTACCTGACACTACAAGTCACTGGCAGTAAAGCTTCTGGGCATCCAGGCGGGTTTGCTAGCCAAGCTGAAGCTTATGCAGCTCTGGTCATGCTGGGATACAAAAACATAATTACCGAAGTCGGACACCACGCCCCCGGATTTTACAGTGCCATGTTCTTAGATCGCTCCTTAGAAGACATGGAGATTTTCACTGTACAACAATTGCGCGATCGCTTCCGGGAAAAGCACGGTTTGTTAGGACACCTTTCCGGTTACATCCCCGGCATCCTTGCACCTGCAGGGCCTTTGGGGCAAGGGCAACACTTCGCCATGGCAGCCGCATTATTACATCCAGATAAATTATTTCCCTTCACCGTTGGGGATGGTGGACTGGGTGAACCTTACATCATCAGTTCCATAGCCCACTTTCACACCGCTTACCCCAGTGCAACTAACTTCTTACCAGTGCTGGTATGGAACGGCTATAGCCAAGAACACCACAGCATGGTTTCCCTCAAAACCAATGAGGAAATGCAGGCATACTGGCAAGGTAACGGCTTTGCAGAAGTCGTGTTAGTAGATGCTAAAGACTTTGACGATCAAAACCAACCAGGCGCTTATGTTGATAGTACCGCTTTTTCCTTCCCACAACGCCTAGCCTTTACCAAAGCAGTACTTACAGGTGTAGATAAAGCAGCGCGTTCTGCCCTCAGTGGTCAACTTACCGTCTTCATCATTAAACAACTTAAAGGTGCAGGCGTCCACGCCAGGGGTGCAAAATCTCACAACCTCTATCCCAAAGATACGCTAGATGCTCCCCACATAGTTAATGCACTGCAAGCGCGGGCTTTATCGCCAGAAATTTGGCAACTAGTGCGGACAAACGCCGAACGTGCAGGTGGAGGCCCCGCAGCCAAGACAGTCGTCACAGAATTTGAATTACCATTACCAGAGTTAGGCGAATTACCTTTAGAAGAATATGCCGTGGGTGGCGAACCGAAAGTAGCGACAACCGCCATGGGAAGATTAGTCGGAATAGTCGGACAAAAAGATCAAAACTTCCTCGTCACCAACGCCGACGGTAACGAAGCATCGGGAATAGCCAACATTAACCAAGCACTCAAGATTATCCACCCCACAACCGACGACTTATATAACCAAGCGCCAAACGGACAAGTTTACGAACCTCTGAGTGAAGATGCCTGTGCAGGTTTAGCAGCTGGTTTATCGCTGATGGGTGCAAGAACCTTGTGGTGTTCCTACGAATCATTTGCCATCAACGGCTTACCAATTTGGCAAACCGTAATTCAAGCAATGGCAGAATTGCGGCGTCCCACACCCTCAACCATTACATTATTCACCGCCGGTGCATTAGAACAAGGACGCAACGGTTGGACTCACCAACGTCCAGAAATCGAAGCTTACTTTGCGGCATTAATGCGAAACGGCAATGTTTTCCCCTTATTTCCCCCCGATGCTAACAGTATCCAAGTTTGTTATGACTGGGCACTGACAACTAAAAATAAAGGCATCGTCATCACTGCCAGTAAATCACCTCTACCAATTCGTACCACCTTTGCCCAAACTCGCCAAGGTTTACAAGCTGGTGCAGTCAGTTTACACGAAGTTGCAGGTGACAAGAAAGTCGTGTTTGCTGTCATTGGCGACATGACATTACTTCCAGTCTTTGAAGCTGCTGCTTTCTTAGAAAATGAAGGTATCGGCGTCAAGATAGTTTCTGTAATTAACCCCCGTCGTTTGTATCGTCCCCATGACACCGCATGGGATACATGTGCTGCACCCGATGGTGATTTCCTCGATGATGCCAAATTCGCCGAATTATTTAATGGCGATGCCTTAATTGGTGTGACAGGTGGTGCTTCAGGTTTACTCGAACCCATCATGTTGCGGAGTACAGCCAAGCGCGACACCTTCGCTTGGAAACGTGGCGAAACCACAGCAAGTGCTGGTGAGTTGATGGCGTTTAATGGCTTGACAGCCCAGACTTTGACCAAAAGAGCGATCGCCCTAGTGCATTAAACTAGGTTTTGTAATTAGCAGAATGATTTACAGCACATTTCATCTGAATGAAGTACACAAGGGCGGGCAGGATGCCCACCCCACAAAATTTATCATATTAAGATGTGTACTTCATTTACTTGCAAAGTGCTGTAATTAGTATTATTTAGGATGGGCATCTCGCCCGTCCTTTGTATTTTGGGGGCCATCACTTCGACTCCGCTCAGTGAGCAGGAGGAAGGAACTTCTCAGAATTCCCCAAAACCTGACTTTTATAAACCTCTTGCAGTCTTAATTTTCGCGTTCTTCTCTGCGCCTCTGTCTTGAAAAGTTGAGCCACTGCGTTGGACGGGTTCCCCGGCAGCCGCGCAAGTGGCGTTCCTACGGAGGGAAACCCTCCTTCTCCTGACGGAGACGCTACGCGAACAGAACTTTTCGCTGCGTCTCTGCGTGAGCTTATTAAAATTAGAAAAGCGGGGATTGAAGTATTTAGGTGGATTCGCTAAAAGCTATAGAGAATGCTATGGCGTATCTCAATTTTCTGACGTTCAAAAATTATTATTTGATTAAGTTTTTTGACATTATATAGTTTCATAAAAAGATTTGGGATTGATGTGATTAAGTATATGGTGCGACTTAACTACACAGGAAATTCTCATGGGATTTATAGTTTCTCTCTTAATTAACCTGATAGCGATTTTCGTATATCTCAATGCCAACAAAATATCTGGTGAAAAGTCTCGTTTAGCAGTACGCAGCATTGCTATATTAATTGGTGCGATCGCTTTACTTGCTTCTATTGCGAGAATCTTAGTAATTGTACCACCTGGCAATGTCGGTATCATCAATTTGTTTGGTCGAGTATCTGACAATACTCTGAATTCAGGAGTTCACTTACTTAACCCCTTTAGCAAAGTGTTGAAGTTTTCTACTCGGCTGAAAGATGTAAAGGAAAACATCAATGCAACATCTCAAGAAGGTTTAAACCTAAATCTTGATGTTAGTCTTCAGTACAAACTAGATCCGCAAAAAGCCCCAACAGTATATAAAACAATTGGAGTTGACGAAACACAACTAATAATCTCCAGATTCCGCTCTACTGTTCGTGCTATTACTGCCAATTATCCAGCTAGTGCGATTTACTCTACCAAGCGTCAAGAAATCGCTCAACAAATTGATCAACAGCTTTCTCAGCAGATATCCCCTTTAGGTTTTATTGTTGAGGAAGCACTACTGCGAGATGTTAAAATGCCTGATAGTTTACAAGCTGCAATTCAAGAAAAATTGAAAGCAGAACAAGCCAACCAACAGATGAAATTTGTGTTGGAGCAAGAGCGTCAAGAAGCACAAAGGAAGCGTATTGAAGCTCAAGGCGTAGCAGATTCTCAAAAAATTATTGCTACCGGACTTACAAATCAAGTGTTGCAATTACGAGCTATTGAAGCTACAGAAAAACTAGCTCAATCAAATAACTCTAAGATTGTAGTTCTTGGTTCTGAAAAAGGCGGAATGCCTATTTTGATACAGCCAGAAACTTCAAAACCATGAAAAGGGATAGGAAATAGCTTTCAAGGGCAGGTTTTTTATATTCAGTCTGAAAAAGACCGTTTTTCGTTCGGAAATCTTTACTTTGCGTCTCCTTCCACGTTCCCCTACGGATGATGCTCCTTCTCCCAAGGGGAGACGCTGACGCGAACGTCGCTAGCGCTGTGAAGATCGCCAGTCGCTTATGAGGGAAACCACGCCACTCCCACGCCACTTGCTACAACTCTGGGAACCCCAACGCAGTGGCTCCTCAAGTCGGGAAACCCGCCCACGGGGGTGGCTCCCCAAGACCGCGCTGACTCACCGCGTCGATCAAAACGCAAAATCTGTTAATTCTACATTCCCCATTCCCTATTCTTCAGATTTGCTGAGTCCCAAACCGTTTTCATCAGCATATCGCTCCATAAAGCGCATGAAGCGATCCCATTCTTGGGCGGACTTCATCAGATAAAGTGCTTCTAATGCTTCTGGTTTGCCATTGACAAATCTAGCCTTAACTTCCCGCGTGAGGATTTCGCCTTCCTCATCAATCATGTACATCCCGGTGATGTCGTCAGTACTGCCTTGGCCTAAAATCTTAGGGTCGGTAAAGATAAATGTTGCTGTACCGCTGTCGCCAGTCCGCGATCGCGTCAAGCGTACTTCTGGAATTACTTCTTCGTCAACACCTCTAGCAAACTGGATTTTCGCCATGATCGATAAATTTGAACTTTTGTAATGGTTAATTTAATATTCTCTCATCATTTAGAACTCCTATGTCTAGAGGTTATTGATATTTATTTTTGCGTATATATACTTAATTTATCTAACGTTCAAGTATTAAAGTTGCCGGGCCATCATTTTCGATTGTAACTTGCATCATTGCGCCAAAGGGAACAGGGGATGAGGGGGATGAGGGGGACGCGGGGACGCGGGGACGCGGAGAATAATCAATAACAAATGACAAATGACAATTCCCAATTACCCAGTCCCTACAACTTTAGCTAACAGCGGTTTCTAACATTTGTATTGTGCCAAGATTGGCATCTATTTCTACCTGCAAACCAATCGGTAAGGTAAATTTATCTTTCACATGACCAATCATTGAACCATACCAAGCAGGAATATTTAATGGAAGTATGTGGTCTTGTAATACTTGCATTAAGGAAAATGATGGTTCATCCCCAAGTTGACAATCAGTACATTGTCCAAAGATAAAACCTACAAGTTGATTTAGTATACCAGCGGTTTTTAACTGTGTTAGCATCCGGTCTACACGGTAAACATCTTCCCCTATTTCTTCGATAAATAAGATGCTTTTATTCCATGAAGGGAGGTAAGGTGAACCCACCATAGCTGACAGCACTGACAAATTACCTCCCACAAGTCTACCTCTGGCTTTTCCTGGTGCAACTATCTCTACTGCAACTTCATTTGAGTTGAGATTTTGCATTGTCACTGCTTCACCATTGAATAAAATCTGTTTGAGGTAGTCTACTGTAAACTGATTCCAGGTGGAAAGGGCAACTGGCCCATGAAAAGTTATTACTCGACTGCGAGCGGTAATCGCTAACAGTAGGGAGGTAATATCGCTGTATCCCATAAAAATCTTGGGATGGGAGCGGATGAGTGGGTAATTAATTAAAGGTAAAATGCGACTGCAACCCCAACCACCACGCATGGCTATGATAGCTTTCACTGAGCGATCGCTAAACATCGCATTCACATCTTTTGCACGATCAGCATCTTTACCCGCTAAATAACCATAACGATCTAAAATATGTGCCCCTTGCTTGACTTTTAACCCTAATTTCAATAAGGATTCTTTTGCTGCTTCAAGATCATTGGCATCAACAATACCCGCAGGCGCAATTAATCCCACCGTATCACCTACTTGCAGGCGGGGTGGTTTGAGTATAGTGTTGGGTGTTAGCTTACCTTGAGCGGCAAGTGGTGAGATTTGGGAAGCTACAGCAGCTAGCCCAAACGTTGAGAGGAATCGGCGGCGTTTAATTGTCATGGTGGAAAATTATTGTAACATTAACCACCCATCACTAGAGATGCAGAATTTATCGGAGGTAGTAATGGTGCGTAAACGCTTAATTATTGAGATGGGAATGGGTATAGATCAGCACGGACAAGAACCAACAGTAGCAGCAGCAAGAGCGGTACGGAATGCGATCGCTCACAATGCTTTGCCTGGTGTTTGGGAAGTTGCTGGTTTAGATGATCCCAACGAAATGATTGTGGAAGTGCAAATCGCAGTACCCTATCCAGAACAAGTTAGAGCAGAGGAGGTACTAGCTGTACTACCTTTTGGACAAAAAAGTCTGACTGTAGAACTTGGGGGGATGGTAGTTCAAGGACGAGCAATTCCTGCACTCAATGATAAAAATGACGAAATGTTGATTGCGATCGCTGCTGTGACAGTTATGGTTGAAAAGAAGTCCTAATTCTTAAAAAGTAAAAAAACCTATTTTTATTTCTCAAAAAGGCTTTGCGCTAACATAGGAACATCGGGATAAAAATCTCTGGCGGTAAATTCAACACCACCCACAATATTCACCACTCCAGCGATAATGTCTCAAGAGCATAACCAACCACTCCAGATTCATGATATAACCGGACTCCAACCGAAGCACTTTGCAGATTTAGTTAGAACTGCACAATTGGTTTTTGATCCTACAGCGGGAGTTTCAGGTAGAAATATCAAAGTTGATTGGGAAGAGTTCGGAATCCCCCGTGATGTAGCGGACAATCTCAAATCACTTGGTCAGCAATACCAATACGCATCTCCACACGTTCCTGTTGAAATTATTTGGAGTCAATTGACTGCCGAAACTCGTATTTGGTTTGTTGCAAATAAAGATAAGTTGTGGCAGCTTGAAGAAGCTTTTCCAGCGCTTGACGAAGATTAAATTCTTTTAGAAGGTTCAAAGCGCCGACTTCCGGCGCTTTGACTTTTAGCAACTTTGAATGTAGCTTCTTGCCTTTGTTTCCCATTTCTCTATTCTCACATTAGTCGTGAGTTGTTCCATTGGGCATTGTTGCCCCACATAAGCAGACTTCACTCAAGTTAGTTCTACGCAGATATACCCCACGCAAGTATGAGCCGCTTAAATCTGCCCCCTGCATATTTGCTCCAATTAGGAATGCTGAAAGATTAGCCTCACTAAGGTAAGCGCCACGAAGATCAGCCTTAATTAAGCTGGCATCACGCAAATATGCTCCGCTTAAATCCGTACCTCGCATACAAGCTAAATTCAGGTTAGCTTGGCTCAAATTTGTCTGACTCAAGTCTGCACCAATCAAGTTAGTACAACTTAAATTGGCTGCAAATAAGTTAACTCCTTGTAAATTTTGCCAACTTAGATTTACTCCACTTAAGTTAGTCCGTGAAAAATCCCGTTCTCCTGCCTGATAACGGCAAATAAGCTCATTAACATTCATATTTGCAAGTCTCTTATACATCTATCCAGTCTGTTTGGTCAAAATCTTTTGACCAAAATTTGGCATTGATTAAACGATGACTATCTATTAACAAGTTCAGCAGTTGCTTGTTTACAAACTGAGAGTACACGTTGATCGAGATTACTAACAGAGTCAATTTGATGAAAGTTCTGTAAGTTAATCTTTACATTCTGAACTGTTGGATTTCCAGAACCAATGGTTTTACCAAAAAGCGTATTATTTGCTTGTTTTCCTGTAAAGCAACTAAATTCAGAATTAGGATAATAAAAAGCACCGACAATTTTTCCTTGTTGACGTTGGAAAACTAGATAACCCTTTTGAATTTGGTTGGATTGTGGAGTTTCGCCATACAAATATGTTCCGTTGGTATATGAATTAGATTCTGCTGCTTTATCTAATGAGTTTTGAGCAAATACAGTTTGAATGTTGAAGCCAACGAAACCTAGAGTTAACAGTGCAAGTACCGTAGTTTTTGATAATTTTCTGTTAACAGTTGCAGGTGGATTCATTTTTTCTCCTTGCGTTACTGTTTCTTTATATCTATTTTAAAGGCGTTGTTGCTTATATAACTCTTTCTAACGTTAGATATATAGCAATCCTAAATCATTCCTAAGAAACAAGCTCCCCAACTTATTTGAGAAGTTGAGGAGCTGCGACTGGAAATTATTACCAATCAAATAAGATTTATCTATGTTCTAAGAACACTTGACATTCATAAAAGGCAGTTGTTTAGACTTCGTTGCACCAATAACTTCAACACCTTCTGTGCCTCGAATTCCTTCTAATGGAATAGAAGCAGTGTAAGGCGCTTCAGCGGGTAAACCAATTCCAGATAAAGATCCAACTACCTCTACGCCCCAATATTCAGGTTGTCGGATATAAACTAGTGGTACCAAATTAACTGCCATGTTGAAGTATGGTTTCATGCCTCTGACAATTAAAATATAAGTGCCATTAACTATGCCAGGACGAATTTCTGCTTCTTCAAAGTCAATTAAACGAGATGATTCTGGTTTTGGTAAAGCTTGAAACTTAAGCAAACTTTGCTCAGATGTACTCATTTGTTCTTCCTTTTGCATAAGAATTGTATTGTTGAAAGTAAACTATTTGATGGAATAAGCTGTTATGCATTTAAATTGCACATTTGCTAGTGGTTGTCATTAGTGTTGACAAAAAACAAATGACTTGGTTAACAAACAATAGTGCAAGATGGAAGCGCATTAGCTTAAGAAGACAATGGCTACTTGTCCCATTGTGTTTTTAACTTCTTACTTGAGTCATCAGAGGAAAGAATAAAGTTTATGCAAATATAAATTTACTTTTTACATTTTGTTATATTTATGCATCTAATTCTGTATGCTGCTTGTAACTGTTACTATTGTGGATTCAGATATTACCCAATCCCCAATCGCTAATCCCCAGTCCCTTTCACTTTGTCTACACTATAATTTGACAGAAGTACTTAAATAGTAGTACAAACCTAATGTCCAACAAGCCGTTTCAAAATCGTCTGTTTACTTCCAGTACCCCTCACTCAGAAAAATGGCAACAAAGGGTGGCGCAAGTAGCATATCGCTTCAACCGTCAGTATCAAGGGCAAAGCTTTGAATTACCCGCAGAAGTGCAAGCAATGCCAATATATCGCGAGTGGGCTAGTGGTATATTAACAGGAAAAATTGTTTCTCCTTTCTGGGAAGTTGCTCAACCTCAAAAGAATCAGCACTGTTTAGATATTGGCTGTGGGGTGAGTTTTTTGATTTATCCTTGGCGAGATTGGCAAGCCTTTTTTTATGGGCAAGAAATTAGTAATGTAGCTAGAGATACTCTTAATTCTCGTGGTTCACAGTTGAACTCAAAGCTATTTAAAGGTGTTGAGTTAGGTTCAGCGCATGAATTAAACTACTCTCTAGATCAGTTTGACTTAGCGATCGCTACAGGATTTAGCTGCTATTTTCCGCTGGAATATTGGAGTGTTGTCTTAATGGAGGTGCAACGGGTATTAAAACCGGGGGGACAGTTTGTGTTTGACATCCTCAATCCTGAACAGCCTTTAGCAGAAGATTGGGCAGTTCTAGAAACTTATTTGGGTGCTGAAGTATTTTTAGAACCTCTAGTTGAATGGGAGAAAACAATTAAAGCTGCTGGTGGCAAAGTGATTACACGGCAATCAGGAGAATTGTTTGAGTTATACAAGGTGCGGTTTTGATGAAGACGCGGGGACGCGGGGACGGGGTGACGCGGTGACGCGGGGACGCGGGGACGCGGAGAATAACCAATGACAAATGACAAATGACAATTCCCCAGTCCCCAGTCCCCAGTCCCCAGTCCCCAGTCCCCAGTCCCCAGTCCCCAGTCCCCAGTCCCCAGTCCCCAGTCCCCAGTCCCCAGTCCCCAGTCCCCAGTCCCCAGTCCCCAGTCC
>JAHHHC010000014.1 GCA_019359515.1 Desmonostoc vinosum HA7617-LM4
GCGTACCAGCAGGAATAATGTATTCGTGTTTAAGTGAGCAAGCGTTAAGGTGACAACTGCGAGATAAATACCAATCCTTGCGTTCAGCTAAAGCATAGTTGTAAACACGACGATTGATTTCTAACCAGTCTTCAAACGTCTGGGCTTGTGCATGAGTTGGCTTTAGCTTAAATTCGTATGTCAAATTAAACACTTGTTTATCACCTCCGCTAACATTATAAATCGTATTCACGCTTTATAAACATGACGGACAAAGAAATTTGTCCTGCTCGCTTGTATCCCCCACTTAAAAGACGTATGAAGCACAAAACCTATTGGTTTCGTGCTTCATACTTGGGGGCTTTACGCTTCACGACTCGTAAATCTGAGATTCAACAATTGTCGCCAGTCTAAAGTTCAATTTTCAATGGGAATGGGGAATGGGGAATTGGGAATGGGAAATTGTCCTTTGTCATTGATTATTCTCCGCGTCACCCTTCGGGTGACGCTCGCAAGCTCGCTAACGCTGCGCTAACGCAGTCGCCTGCGGAGGGAAACCCTCCTTTACTCGCTGTCTCCCCGCGTCTCCTCACCCCCTAGTCACTGAGCGAAGTAGAAGTGCATCCCCCTACACACGGAAGCACCACCTGTACAATTGTTTTTTCGTGTGGCTGACTTTGAATTGTGAGTTTACCACTATGCAATTCAGCTAAGCGCTTGGCAATAATTAACCCTAAACCTGAGCCTTGTTGTTCGTAGAATTTGCGATCAAATTGTTGATAAGCTCCTAATTCGGTAATTTGTTCTGCTGTCATGCCTCGACCGTGGTCAATAAAGGAGAGAGTAAAGTTATTATCAATAGATTGACTTGTAACTTGAATTATTGAACCAATCTGAGAAAATTTGAGAGCATTATCAACTAATTCCTCAATAATTTTATAAATTTCAGTAGGAGAAATTTGAATATTACATGGATGTAAATCCATTTTTAAATCTGCTTCTCGCCTTCTTTTTTTGGCTTCCCTAGTTATCAAATTAATTATTTCTGATGTTGGAAAAGCAGTTTGTTGAGTTTGTAAAATTTTTATCTGCTGCGGATCGGTTGCAATAATTTCAATCTCTGCATATAGTAAAAAGTTTTTAATTAACCTAAATAAACGTTCACCAGAATTATAAATATCTTTTGCCATATCACGCACTGTTTGTGAATCAAGATTCTCACTTTCTTCCATTAACAGTTGTGAAAGTCCTAAAATCCCATTTAGAGGTGTTCGCATTTCGTGGGGAAGTGACAGAGTAATACTGTTACGCAAATTATCTAACTTTTTTTGAGACTGCTGATGAATCGCTATTTGTTTTTCTAATCTACAGGCGATCGCAGCTAATAATTCTGCTCTATCATAAGGTTTACTAATATAATCATCTGCGCCTAGTTCCATACCTTGGCGAAAGTCAATTTTGTCAGATTTAGCAGTCAAAAATATTAGAGGAATTGTAGCAGTCTTAGGATTTTGCCGTAAGGCTTTTAATACTTCATGCCCATCTAATTCTGGCATCATAACGTCACAAATAATTAAGTCAGGAATTTCTGTTTGAGCTAACTGCAAACCCAGACGGCCATTAGCCGCAAAAACAGCATTAAATCCTTCGGCATCTAACAAATCTAAAATATTTTGACATACGTTTACATCATCTTCAATTACTAATATTTTTGGCATAATTTACCTCACATTGTATTGAATTATTCAATGGCAAAATCACGGTAAATTTTGTACCCAATCCTAGCTTACTAGCGACAAATATTTTACCTTTATGTACATTCACACATTTTTTGACAATTGCCAATCCCAACCCAGTTCCTAAAATGTTGCCAACATTTCTAGCACGATAAAAAGATTCAAATAGATGCGGTAAATCATCTTCAGGAATGCCAATTCCTTCGTCTTGAATTTCAAATATAGCTTGTTCATTCTGGGCAACAAGAGTAAACTTAACGGTGCTGCCAGTAGAAGAATATTTGATTGCATTCAAGAGTAAGTTACTAAGTATATGTCCCAGCAATTTTTCATCCATACAGCACTGTATAGAATCACTTTGACTTGTAAAACAAATCACATGCTGGTTGAGTCGATTTAGTTGTACTTCTTCCACCAATTGATGGCAGTATTCCACTAAGTTGAGAGATACTGGTCTGTACTTTAATTTTCCTGCTTCCACCTTCCCAATCACCAAAATATCATTCAACATCTCAGTCATCCGCTTAACAGCAGTTTGAATACGATGTAGGTGAGTGAGTTGTTTTTCCTCTGTCCATTTATGGCGGTAATGTTCTAGCAATTCGCACGAAGATAAGATGATACTCAACGGTGTGCGGAATTCATGGGAAGTCATAGAAACAAAGCGGGATTTGAGTTCGCTGAGTTCTTTTTCTTTTTCTAGCGCTATTCTCAGTTCTTGTTCTAATTGTTTGCGAACTGTGATGTCTGCTTGAATACCGATATAGTGAGTCAGGTAGCCGTGTTTATCATAGACTGGGGAAATATTTAACTCATTCCAACACAAACTACCATCTTTGTGGTTATTGCATAAAACTACGGTGCAGTCTTTGCCTTCTTGCATGGCTTTCCTGAGTTCTTGTAACCCTGACTGATTAATATCAGTGTTTTGCAGTAAACGAAAGTTTTGTCCGATGACTTCTGCTGCACAGTAACCGCTCATCCGCTCAAAAGCTGGATTAACATAGATGATTGGGCTAGCTGGCATGGTAACATCTGCAATAATAATGCCATTACTACTGGCAGCGATCGCGCGATCGCGTAATCTTAAACCTTCCTCTGCCTGCTTTCGCTGAGTAATATCCGTATAAATACTGATAATACCCATTATTTTATCATTAGTATCTTTAATTGCATCTACGCGCAAGTCTATTTGCACACTTTGACCATTGCTAGTTTGCATCGTTATCTCACCCCGCCAAGACTCACCCTTTTGAATATTTAAAAGTATTTTTTTATACTCAAAATATTTTTGAAAAATGACTGCTATTCCTCCAGCAGACTGCAACTGTTCTAAAGTGTAATCAAACAGTTCGATAAATGCGGGATTAACATAAATACTTTCACCTGCGATATCAGCCATAGCAATGGCATCGCTCGTACTTTCTATAGCTTTGCGAAAGCGCAACAACGATTCCTCAACTAATTTACAGCGTTCTTCGCTTTTTTCTAAAGCTTTTTGTGCCTGTTGGCATTCAATAATATCGTCTGCAAATGTTTCTTGTGCTAACGCCTGACAAATACTTTCAGGAGTAATCACTCCCACAACTAAATCAAAGTCATCTACAACTAGTAGTAAACTAAACTGCTGCCTTTGTAGTATTGATAATACTGATGTCAAACTCTGATATTTTGACATCTGCAACTTGATTAAAGAAATTTGCATAACTTCAGAAATCTTGGCTGCTCTCCAGTCAATTTCAGAAGTCATAATTTTTACTACATCTTGCTTTGTCAAGCACCCGACTACCTGTAAACCTGAACCTACCAAAACATTTTTATCCTGTGCTGCTATGAGTGCGATCGCATCCGCTAATAGTGTTTCTGGCATAACCATCAGCGGCGATTTGTCCATGAGCAACTCTAAGCTTTGTAAACCGAAAAACTGCGGTAAAGCTTGCATAAATTTATAGTGATCTCAAGCCGTCTATCTTAACAGATCTTGAAATGGGGATTGGGAACTGGGAATTGAAAAATTACATAGCCTCATTAGACCTCTTGCAAAAGTCTTAATTTTTGCGTCCCCCAATTTTGTGGCGGGTATGGTTGCGGAAATGTTCAATAGACCTCTTGCAAAAGTCGGATACTCGCCAGAAAATAAATTTTCTGGCTGATAACTCAAGTCGGTTGAAACCGACTAATAACAGTATTTTTAGTCCGTTTCAACGGACTTTTGCTATTAGGCAGAGACTTGAGTCTCTGACGGTTCAAGTATTTTTGCAAGAAGTCTAATGTCATCTAACGGTAATAGTCCTTCGTCAACATCGGGAAATTCTTCGTCAATATCATCAAGGTTGGCGAAGACTTCCAGGAGGGATTTTTTCTTGTAGGGTTCTATGATAAGTTTTCCGTCTTCTTGTCGGATGATAACTTCTGAAGTTGATAAAGTTAATTCTTGGGGAATGAGTAAGGTTTGAATATTGCCTTGTTGAATGAGTTTAACGTGATATTCGGTAGACATTGTAATTCTCCTTAAGTGGTTTAGGGGATGGGGATTTGGCGTACATCAATACTTTAATGTTGTTGAATAATACTGTGAAAAACTCACGCAGAGGCAAGGCAGCGCGGTCTTGGGGTCTCCCCCATGAGCGACTGCCGCGCCCCAGGCGCAGAGAAGAGAACGCAAAGAGGGACTTTTGCAAGAGAATTATAAATTCTATTTCATCGGTTATCCATTCATTGTTATACACATCAGAATAATTACAGACTTATCTCCCTACCCCCTATTTTCAAGTCTATTGATGCAATTGCAACCGCCGTTCGCCGTAACGTAATAGCCTCTCTATAGATACCAAACGATTTTCCCAGGCTTTAACTTGATAGGAATTCTCTATAACTTCTTGGCTCATCAATACCCGAAATTGAGATTGAAAGCGAGTTAGCGAGGCTCTAGCTGCTAACAAATTACTGGCAGAAGGCGAAGTCGCAAGCTGATTCAAAGCACTTTGTAAAACCGCTGCTTGATTGTTAAAATCTGAAACCGTTTTAGCCACTACTAACTGATCATTCTGTAAAACAAATTTCCATTCCCGTTGCATAGCAGAATAACGAACAGCAGCAGCTTGAAAAGGCTGACGGTAAGGAATAGGTTCACTTTTGTTAGTCTCTATCTTCTTTTGGGTGCTGCCAAAAAGTTTTTCTAGCTCATGGTTAAAATTCTCGACAGCAAACAGTGCATAACCACCAGCTGCTGAATCTCTGACTAGTTGGAGTTGATCGAATGTGCCAATTGTGGGCAACGAAAGTAAACGAATTCCTGGCACTAGCAAAGTAGATCCTAATTTTGTTGAAGCTATCCAAGGTTGTGCTAATCGTTGGAAGCCAGAGGTATCTAACGCATAAGTCATGGGAACGATTAAATCTATATCTCCCCGCCGCGCCCAAACTTCCCAGTTTTGCTGAATTTTCTGAATTCGTTCTAATTCTGGCAGCGGAAATACGGCAACTGACAAAATCAAACTTGCTCGCTTTTGTCGCAACTCCCCAGATACTTGAGCGACAAAGCTATCGACTTGTTGAGTGCGAAATTCAGTCCACTTTTGCCACAAGTCCGGTTGACTGGGAGAAATATCTATTGGATCTACGCCAGTTATTTGCTGAAACTGCGCTCTGGCAGCTTTCCCATAACCGTAAGTGCGGCCTGCAACGGCATCTTGGAAGGGATAGCGAATGTAGTCTAGGTGTAAACCATCTACGTCATAGCGGGTGACAATTTCTGCGTACAGCTTGAGGAGATATTGCCGCAATTGGGGATTAGCTGGGTCAAAAAATGGTTTAGTTTGACCAACGGGAATGATGTTACCAGAGCTATCGCTGTTTGCCCAATCGGGATGAGCTGCTAGTACTGGCCCTGGATAATCAGGGTTGATATTGAGAATCTGATTGTGGCGTTGGTTGCCAGCAGCAAAAGTCCAAACCCAAGCGTGTAATTCCATATCTCGCTCATGGGCTAACTTCACCGCCGCCGCTAAGGGATCCCAACCCTTAATTAATGGGTTTTGCTGCGGTGCGACTTGGCTGGGATAAATAGTATAACCAGCGTTGACAGTTTCAAAAAAGACGGTATTGATCCCAGATTGTGCTAGCCGATCAAAAATTTGAGCTAATCCTTCCACACTGCCTGCACGGACTATCGTCCCCCGATCTAACCATACTGAGCGGATTTCTGCTGGAGCTAATCTCTGATTCACAGGAAACTGTCGCCATAAGTTGGCTCTTGTGGTTTGCCACTGCTGACGAGCCAAACCATAATTTTTGCTAGCAATTAATTGGGGTAAGTTTTTTGCCACTACCCTTGCCTGTGCTAACACTTGTTCTCTGCTGGGAATAACTGCACCTGGTTTAGTTGAGGCTACTTGCACCTGTTCTACTGGAGTGGATGCAGTATTGGTAACGTTAGTGTTATCAACGGATGCTGCTAAATGGGCACTTTCTACTCGACCAATCAAATTTTCTAGCTCTTGTTGGAGGGCGATCGCTTCGTTACTATCAATCGGTACATTGGAGTTTGGTACGACATCTAAACGCACTGTTGGTTCTGGTTCGTCAATAGCTACTGGGGGATTTTGTCTAGGTTGAGGCGCTGTAGCAATAGATATTGTTTCTGTTGAGGTAGAGCATTTTGGCGAACCGCCTTCGACTTTAGGCTTACGACTTGATGCTGTCAGATGACGATTAACAGAAGCTTTTAACCAGGCACTATCTAATTCTGCTGCTGAGGCTGTATCTGTCCCCCAACGCCAGCCAAATAAGGTAGAACGCTCGGTTGTTACCACGGCAGCGGGGTTATCTTGGGAGTTCCAAACAGCAGTAGTCTGACTGGTAGCAGCATTGGGAATCACCACACCACCACGCACCTTACCAAAAAGACCACTTTGGTCTGTCAATTGCCGCACCTTAGTTTTTGAGGGTTTTATCTGTTGTGGCTCATTCAACCCAAATCCCCAATAACTTCCTAAAAGCGATCGCAATAACTGACGTACTCCCGGTGCGGACAGACTACCCACAGGGCCACTAGCAATTAAATGTCCTCCCTTGCTCATCCATGCTTCTAGAGCAATCGCTTGTGTTGGCGATAATGTCTCCACATTTGGCAAAAATAACACGCGGCGATCGCCCCAATCCGCTGCACTCTTGACAGTAGCTAGCGGAATCACACAATATTGCACACCAATTGTTTGCAACCGCTTAGTAATTCCTGTCCATTGCGGCGTATTTTCTTGACTCTGAACTACACTCAATACAGGTTCTGTATTTACTGCTCTGGCTGGCAAAATATTAAAACAATTAGAAGTTAAAATTTGAAAATAAAAAATGAAGAACCCGGCTTTTTTCAGAGGAAATTTAACTTTTATTTTATGGCTTTTACCCTGATTCCTCACTATTTACTCTCCAATCAATAAATTATTAGATATTACTTACTCTATTTATTATTCAACACAATAATAAATACCTCCGAAAAACAACTGATATTTCTTCCTTCGGAGACTATTTATCAATGAAAGGGAACACTTCGACTACGCTCAGGAATAGGGAACAGGGAACAGTTTGCAAGGACTGATAGTAAGGGATTAGACCCGCCACCAACGCTTTTCGATGAGCGTAGTGCTTCGCTCAAGTTGATAATTGATAACCGATAACTACTTTGCCAATAATCAAAAAACGCTAACATTCTCAGCAATACAAGTAGTGATTAGCTCCTCAACGCCTGCAACTGGGAATATTTTTGTATTTAATTGCTGCGCGACTTCCTCAATGCTCATATCATCTAAAAATACTGATTCGCCATGTTTGAGCATGACATTTGGTAATAAAATTCCCTCACCTAAATCTTGTGCTTTTAAATTTAAAAGTAAATCATAACCAGTTAATAATCCGGTAACACTAATATTTTGTCCCCAATAATCGCTACATAAAGCACGCATATTTATTTCTAATCCCTCAACAGTATTCAAACTTTTCAGGATTGGTTGAAATGCTTTTTCGACTGCATTACCAACTACCCATGTTAATTTCCTTGGGGGAAATATTTGAGGTGGTAGTAATTCTGCGGCAGTGGTAGCAAATTGCTTGAGAAACAAACGAATCGAACCGACACCATTATCGATTTGTGGATATTCTTCATATTCAGATTCGCTTGGTAATTCTTCACCAGCAATCAAAAACCACTCATCAGCCAACCAAGCAAAACCAGAACCAAATTTTTGACGAAATTGCTGCTGTAGCGATCGCACTTGAGCAATTACTTCTTGAGCTTTTTCCCTAGTTACGGGTACGAGTTCGTCTTCTTCGGGACGAAATCGCGTTAAACCCACTGGCACAACTGCCACTGATGCCACCGCAGGCACTTCGCCACTATGAAAGGACGCTAAATCTTGTAGTGTTTGTTCCAAATGTTTGCCATCGTTTATACCAGGACAAACGACTACTTGAGCATGAATTTGTAGGCGTCTTTCTTGAAACCATTGGAGTTGTTGCAAGATTTGTCCGGCACGCGGATTTTTTAAAAGCCTAATTCTCACATCGGCTTCTGTGGCATGGACAGAAACAAACAAAGGAGACAACCGCATCTGTTCAATCCGCCGCCATTCTCGTTCTGGCAAATTGGTGAGAGTTAAATAAGAACCGTATAAAAAGCTTAAACGATAATCATCATCTTTCAGGTATAAACTATAACGCTTGCCTGGCGGTTGCTGATCAATAAAGCAAAACGAACAGCGATTATTACACTGAATTAGACCGTCAAATAAGGCAGTATCAAATTCTAGCCCCAAATCTTCGTCATAATCTTTTTCAATTTCAATGTAATGATTTTTACCAGCAGTGTCTAAAACTTCTAGTTCTAAAACTTCATCAGCACATAAAAATTGATAATCAATTAAATCGCGGGGATGCGTCCCATTAATTGCAACGATCGCATCCCCTACCTCAAAGCCAATTTCGGCTGCGATCGAATCTGGAAGAACCCTAGTAACTTTAGCAGGATGAATGATAGACATTGGTCATTTGTCATTGGTCATTAGTCATCAGCATAGAACAAATAACAAAAGACAAATGACCGATGACTATTAACTATTGTTCAACAAATTTCCCCAAATTGCCCCTAAGATTGCTACCCCAAATACCAACCGATACCAAATAAATACCCAATTGCTGTGGGTTTTGAGGAAGCGTAGTAACCCTGCGATCGCTATGTATGAAAAGATAGCAGCCGAGAGTACCCCAGCAGCCAGAGGAATGATCCCTGTATCGCCTAATCCGGTTTCTAAAAAACTTTTGAACTCTACTATCCCGGCTAAAACGATGGCTGGAATTCCCAGCAAAAATGAAAATCTTGCTGCTGTTTCTCTTTGTAACCCGATGAATAGTCCTGCTGTTAAGGTAGAACCTGAACGGGAAACGCCGGGAATTAATGCCAAAGCTTGGGCTAATCCCATCAATAGCCCATCTCTGGTTGTCAGGTGTTCAAAGTTGCGTTGCCGTTTACCCAGTTTTTCTGCGAACCCCAGTAAAATTGACATGACTATGGAAGCAGTGGCGATCGCCCCTAAGCTTCTAATTGGTGAATTATCAAAGTCTGGAATAAACTTTTTAATCAAAATTCCAAAAAAGACGATAGGTAATGTTCCTAAAATAATCCCTAAAAATAAGCGAAAGTTGTAGTCATTGTAATCTTTATGGGCGATCGCTCTTGTTGTCCCCTGGAGTAGCCGTGTCAGATCTCCCCAGAAATACCACAGCACCGCCACAATACTACCTAGCTGAATCACTGCGGTAAACGCCACTCCCGGATCGCCCCAACCCAGAACTACAGGCACAACTTTTAAATGTGCCGTGCTGCTAATTGGCAAAAATTCAGTTATTCCTTGCACAAAGCCTAAAAAAAGAGCTTGCAAGATATCCATCTGTTGTACCCCATTTGCCCCTGGGTAGGGCTGGGCACTCAAAACCTTCAGCGGCAATACCACCGAGAAAGTGGCAGATACTGCACTCAGAAACATGAACCATTGACGTTTTGATAAAATCATCAGCTTACCTGCGATCGCATTAATTAAAACCAATTACACAAACACTCGCCTAGAGAACTTACCAGGAAAACAGCTCAAGAAAACATATGTTTTTTACTCATCCCCTTCATCTTCTTCATTTCCCATAGCTTGAAAATGGGGAGTGGGGAGTAGAGGCAGAGGTATTTTCATGCCATTATTGTGTGATTTATCACATGAGTGTCTAGCTTAATCAAAGGTAAGAGGCAAGTGGCTTCAGGGGAAGATAGTATAAACCTCACCGATTGTGTGTAGTTTTTATCTCCTACTCGATACAACAAAGCGAGTGCTTTTTTTAAGAATACAAATGAATTCCGCAATTTATGTTTCTCTAGCAATTAGCTTAGGAGCAATTCCAGGCGCACTAAGTCGCTATTACCTGACTTTATTTTTTGGGCGTTGGTTTGGGATAGCATTTCCCTATGGAACCTTGTTTATTAATCTTACAGGAGCCTTTGTGATGGGCTTTTTTGCTACTCTCATCTCAAGGTTATCAGTTGATCCGAGTTTATATTTGTTAGTAGTAGTGGGATTTTTAGGTTCTTACACTACCTTTTCAACCTATACTTTAGATACCTCGAACCTCTTACGAACTAAACACTACAAAGCTGCATTACTTTACTGGTTTGGTAGTCCAATTTTGGGATTTATAAGTGTAGAGATAGGAATTTTCTTAGCAAATATGGTCAGCTAATGTGTGTCCCAATTGCACATTTATTGGTCATTAGACCTTTTGCATAAATATTTTTTTGTTGGGCTACGCCCCGCTTCTCTACGAGACGCTTCGCGAACGCTAACACGCAGAGGCGCAGCGAAAAGTTCTGTTCGCGTAGCGTCTCCGTCAGGAGAAGGAGGGTTTCCCTCCGTAGGAACGCCACTTGCGCGGCTGCCGGGGAACCCGTCCAACGTAGTGGCTCAACTTTTCAAGACAGAGACGCAGAGAAGAGAACGCAAAGAAGGACTTTTGCAAGAGGTCTATTAATCATTGGTTATTTGTATTCACAAAGGAAAAGGACAAATGACAACGGACAACTAGATAAAGTAATTATACAATTTAGATATGAATTTCCTGGTTTGATTAATCATAATTTCTCTTTGATCCAAACAAATCCAGCTATAGCATTTCCTAATAGAAGGCTGAGCAGTCCTAGAACATAACTACTAAACCAGTAAACCAAACCAATTTCTAAACTATGTTGTCGGAATAATTTAGCAGCATCTAACTCATAAGTGGAAAAAGTAGTATAAGACCCTAAAAAACCTGTAGTGACTAGCAGCCGAATATCAGGATGAATTGTGATGAATCGTCTCAGTGCCAGCGTTGTAAAAAATCCCATAACAAAACATCCACTGACATTAATAATGAGTGTGCTGTAGGGGAACCCTGTGTCAAAAAGCCCAGCAAACCACAAACCAAAATAATAACGTGAGAGTGCCCCAGAAATTGCGCCAAGACTAATACCAATAGGAGTACGAATTGCAGGATTTTGTAACATGATCACATCGCTTCGCGTAATTCGTAATTACCATTTTTAAGGCATTAAATTAGGCTATTCAGTACATATTATGCTAAGTCCGCTATAAAAAATCCTAAAAAGCTTGCTATGTGTGGGAAGCTGGGCCGATTTTTTGATACTAATTTCTTCATATTGCCTTTTTCCTCTGTTCCCTGCCCAAACACTGGGTAAATTTAGTTATCTTCAGTGAAACCTATTCCTAGTTCCTGTTTGCTTTGTTTTAACTGTTTCCAGAGTAACTGTATACGGTTATAAGCTTCTTCAGGAGAGAGTTTACCACCAGTTTCTAAATTAGCTACGTAACTAACTTTTTGAGCAAATTCTTGGAGATTAGCATTAAACATTAAATTCTCTGGTCTGAATTTACCGTGATAGCGACTACGAGGATAAATAAAGCTATCTTTTTCTTCCCAATTAGTTAGTTTCATAGATTTGTCCTTCTACTTATGTAGAATTATCGTAATTACATTCAGAATTTATGCAATCCTAAATTAGGTGTAAACAGCAATTTCCCTGATTTTTAGAGAAAGCCGGAATCTTAGTCGCCTCTGTAAGCTAAAAAACATCTAAATTACATAATCAAATTAAATAAAACTCTTGTGGGGTGGGCATCTTGCCCGCCCTAATTATGCAAGTTATATGTGGAACAGCTTACTGGGTACAAATTAGAGTTTAAAATCTAAAGATTCCATGTTGAGTTTGGGTAAAGAGACTTGACTAAGCTTATCGAATATGCAGAAGCCTGTGAGGAAGTACGTGCAGTGTATGATGATATCCGCGCTACTCGCCAGACCGATTATATTAATAATTTTTGGAAAGCCATAGCTAGCCATCCCCCTACGCTCAAGCGGACTTGGCAAGCAGTTAAAGAAGTAATGACAAGCCCTGGTGAAATTGATCCATTGATGCGCGAACTGATTTACATTGCTGTGAGTGCAACCAATGGATGCAATTATTGTATTGCTTCGCACACAGCAGCAGCGCGTGCTAAGGGAATGGATGATACCATGTTTGGGGAACTACTGGCGATCGCTGCTACTGCCAATATGACCAACCGCTTAGCAAATGGCTATCAAATTCCAGTCGATGAGCAATTTAAAGTCTAGCAAAGTTGCACAACAGCACAGAAAACGGCAAGATCACGAAACCTTAAAACTACCTCTGTCAGCGATTAACAGACATACTCTTTTACAAAGTATTTTTACTTTCTTCATGAAGATTCCCTAAATTACCTGTGAAATTACAGGTAAAAAGAATTAATAAAGTTGAGATGTGGAATAGTATAATTACCAGTAAAATTATCTAAAAGCTTTCTTTAGGCTGAGATGAAGATTTTAAAGAAAACGTTATGTTTGGCTACAGCAACAGTATCTATTGCGACTTGTTCGGTTGTTGTGGGTAACGCAACGCCTGCTGTTGCCTTAGATCTAACTTTGAGTTCAGTGACCGGCAGTTGGACAAACCCTGTAGGCGGTGGTTCTACTGTCAGTGGTCTGAACACTAATGAAATTCGCTGGGGTGAGCCTTTTAGCAACAATCTCAAAAGTGGACTGAGATTTAATGGTACTGCACCACCAGCAATTCCAATCACCACAGAAACCAATTTTGTATTAGGTAGGCTAACTCATCTCAACTTTCCGATCATTCCACCAATTCTCACTGGTGCAGACTTAAATATCGCTCTCGATGTGGGAGAGACACAAACTTTTAAATACGCGTTTAACGTTAACGAAACTAGAAATCGCCCTACTTGTCCTAGCTTTCAGAAAAGCCGGACTCCTTGTGATGACCAGATTAACTTTACTTCTGCTTTAAACTCCAATACCTTCTCTGTTGAAGGTCAAGAGTATACTTTGCAGTTACTTGGGTTTAGCAGTACTGCTGATGGTTCTAATCCAGTTTCTGATTTTATTACTGAAGAGAGAAAAGCTTCTAGCGCCTTCTTGGTTGGTCGCATCACTGCTGTCAGAACTATCCCGGAACCAGCAACTGTAGTAGGTTTATCTCTGTTAGGGCTTTGCTTGTTTAATCGTCGTTGGCGATCGCCCAAGCAATTGTGATCCGATAATTCATCGATTCATGCGGCGAAACTCAGCAGGAGTTTGGCGCATTGGTTTGTCTCGGTTCCAAATTCCTTGCCCCATGAGTCTAGCCCATTGTTGAGCGCGTTCTAAGCGTTCGTCGTATTTATGGTTTGGCGATCGCCCCATAAACAATACGTTACCCTGTTTCACTAACTCTTCGTTCAGTAAAACTTGATCCTTCCACACATAAGCTAGAGTTCGCCCGATTTTATCTTTTGCCTCCACATCAAACTCTAGCGTTACAGGTTTTTCAAGACCGCCAATCAAATCTTCTAACTGTTTTTTTGCTGCTTCTCCCCAAGGGCGCTGTCGTAAATCTGGTGCATCAACCCCCACCAATCGCACTTGAGAGATTAAAGTCGGTTGTTCAGCCATACCTAAAACTTCCAAGCTTTGCCCACTCACCACCCGTGCCACTTTTACTTGGGCTTGATTGATAGCCAGTTGATTTTTGCTTTGACAACTCATTAGTAGCAAAACAGACATGAGGCAGATCAAGAAGATGAAGAGAGGCTTTTTTGGATTTTTAGTCGCCATATTTTAGAGTTTCTCATTCTAGTGAGGTCATGTAATTGAGATTAGGGGCTAGATTTATCTCATGTAATTGAGAATAGCTAATGAAAAGTAATGATTACCCAGTCCCCATTCCCCAGTCCCCAATCCCCAGTCCCGATTCCCCAGTCCCCATTCCCCATTCCCCAGTCCCCATTCCCCAGTCCCCAATCCCCAGTCCCCAGTCCCCATTCCCTAGCCCCCAGTCCCCAGTCCCCAGTCCCCAGTCCCCAGTCCCCAATCCCTAATCCTCATCTAACGGTAAACCCGCCCTAACTCTCCCCCTAGCAAAGTAACGCCCAAATTGAAGTTCGTAAACTTCATCTTCGTCTTGTGTTTCTACTTCCAAGTCAGAACGGGGGTAACTCACGCACAGCAAAGCATAACCTTGCCGCCGCAACTCCGGCGACAGTCCGATAGCTTCTGGCTGGTAAATTTCTCCCGACAACACCCTCACAGCACAAGTGGTACAAGCCCCATTACGGCAAGAAAATGGCAATTCCGTCCCTTGTTTTTCGGCAGTGTGCAGGATGTAACGGTCTTCTGGCACTTGCAGTGTGTGTATTTTACCAGTGACGCGATCGCGAACTCTAATTGTATGTGTACGGGGCATCTTGATCCGAGATTTTGTTTTTGAGATTTAATCTAAAATGTCTGCTTTTATCTTTGCATTTTTTGGGTTTTCATATTACAATCGTAAATCGTGACACCTGGAGAGGTGGCCGAGTGGTTGAAGGCGCAGCACTGGAAATGCTGTTTGGGGGCAACTTCAACGAGGGTTCGAATCCCTCCCTCTCCGTTTATCCTTGATTTATAAGCATTCTAACAACTGTGGTCATAATGCTATTGGTTGAATTGGTTGAAGTGATGGTTTAAGTGCATATTTATAAAATAAACTTATATCTTATCTCTCCAAAAATCTGTCCACTTTTTACCTGAATTTTTGGAACGCTATAACCTTTATTCCATAACCTTTATAAGGTCAATTTTTAGGTCAAATTTTGACCCTATCTGTACTCAGATGGGTGTTGGGTAGTTCACTGTCAGTATTTGAACGCAGCACCGCAGATTTTGACTGTGAGAGCTTTGTAAATTCAAAAAACGATGCGTAGGCTAGGCGTAGCCTACGCACAACATTATTTACCGCCGTAGAAAAAGGCGATTTCTTTTTCTTTGAGGGGTGCGAAGTCCGCGTCGGCTAGTAATTGATCGAGTTTTGCTTGGGGAATGTGTTTTGCACCAATGCGGACAATGCGCGATCGCATGGTATTCGACACACCGCTGCGCTGTCTATTTGCTTCCAATGCCATGACTTTGTGATATAATTCTAGCTTTGCAGGCGGAATTGGAGTACCATCAAAATCTATTCCGTGTGCAATCGCTGCATCAATAGCATCAGCACCTGTAGTCGTTGGATTCCCTGGGTTAGTTTCAGTGGGCATGGCGATTTTCTCAAGGCTACAGGTAGATTTTACCAGCCTTGCTGCTCAAAAAAGGACTAGATATTAGGGTTTAAACAAGAGTATGTCCAATCCTCGTCTTGTCTACAGCACATTAGTACCTAGCTCAACTAAATCACAGTTTTGTTTTTTGGTTCACTGGTATTTTTTGTTGCCAGAGCATTAATTATAATATTGCTAAACTGGGTGTGCATATCCACTTGTCAATTTTCGAGATTTGATTGCATTTCAAACCAAAGGTGAGCAATAGGTGATAGTATGTCTGGTGCCCAAACTCCTCAAAACAAAGACCGGAAGCTCGAAAAATCTCTGACCGACAAAATTATAGATGATTATCTAGAAAACACAGAAGGTTGGCTTAGAGCCATTTTGCGGATGTGTATCTTCTCGTTGGCTCACCTAGATGGACAACCAGTTTTCGTCATTGAGTGTCCAAATCAAGCAGTGGCCAAGCGGCTGAGTCGCAAAACCAACACCTTCCGAGGAATAGTATACTTTTTAACTGATAATTTTGATAGTAGCGATCGCACTTTGTTATGCTACCAAGAAACCAAAGATGGAACTTGGTGCTGTTTTGATACCAATACTAGATCTTGGAAAAAACTCAGTAATTTGCGATCGCGCACAGCATCAACGGATGGTTAACCTAACTATCCCAGAGTCAAAAGTCAAGATTTTGTTGACTTTTGACTAATATCTATCTTGACGTATGACCAAACCACCAACAAACGCCCCCAAAATGGTACCTGTCCACAAACCTGTTGTGCTACCTTGCCACATCGCCCCTGGTGTTACCCAGGCATTGCACATCTGTTTTAAACCCCAAGGCTGATTTTGACACCTTTGACTATGCAGCATGAGAGTAATTTGGCTACTAATATAAGCACCAAAAAATCCTGATGAGAGTGCTGAAAAGGTACAAATTAAAATTTGTTTTTTAGTTTTTGTCATTGGTCATTTCTTTGCGTCCCCGTGTCTTTGTGTCCTCGTGTCTCCACGTCTTTCCATTCTCCATTCCCTACAGATTCAAACAGTAGCAGGTCAATACCGTAATACTGTTTTGTGTGTCCGATAAGTTTCATACCTAATCTTTGAGTGACGCGGATTGAGGCATGATTTTCTGGCCTGACAACAGCGTAAATTATAGGCAATTTGAGGACATTAAAGCCGTAGTTGAGCATTCCCACTCCGGCCTCTGTGGCATACCCTTGACCCCAAGAAGCATGTCGCAAGTGCCAGCCGACTTCATAATCTTGAGTTGGGAGGCCATCTTTGTCGGGCAATTGTTTGAGAAGAATAGTTCCCACAATTGTGTTAGTGGCTTTTTCCACCATTGCCCAAGATCCAGTACCGTTATTGCGTCGGCGCGATCGCTCAAGATTATCAATCAAACGTTGGCGTTGTGACTCAATAGTAGCTACGGGAGAACCATTACCCAAAAAGTATGTAACTTTGGGGTCACTATAAATTTCAAACGTTTGCTCAGCATCGTGTTCGGGAATCCAATTGCGAATAATTAAGCGTTCGGTTTCAAAAAGGTGTGTCATTTTGCCTTTTACTTAACAAAGTCGCTTTTTGCAAGATGCTTTGAGAACCTTAAACTAAATTTATGGAAATATGACATCAGTAGTATATCGAAAGCTGCGAAGGGAATGAGGTTGCCTACAAAGTTTAAGGATATAATTATTTGACACTCCCTGCCCTGCAAGAGCGAGGGTTCTTCTCTCACAGAATCATGTCTAGACTGTTTCCAGCCCCCGACAGAACTTCTCTAGAAGCAATTTGAGACCCCACGGGCTGCCCGGCCGCAAGGATACCTCGATTAAGTATTACCTTCCCCATGTTTTAGCCTCAAATTTCATTCAAGAGTGTGCAGTTTTCATAATAGCAAGCTTGTAAAAGTTATTGGCTCAAGCAAGCTCGAAAAGGGGAGAGAGCTTTACTTTTTCCCTCAACTCCAAGTTTTACTTCTACATAGCCGTAAGTATGCACCTATCGGCGTAGGTGAATCTACAACAGCTTGGTTTTTGCAATTTATTCATGAATATCTAACTGAGCCGCTTGACTGGTGATGCAGACTTTGGTGGTGACTGGAATTTAGAGAAAAAGACGGGCACTATCGAAGTATACGAGAGCAATTGCAAACTGTTTAATTGATAAGCCGCTTTTCTTAGTGCCATTCGGCCTTGTTGATAGCGCTGAAATTATCTAGCTGAGAGTGACAAACGAGAAACTGCTAGCTAATAACTGACACAAAATGTAATACAAAATACATTTTTCGCACATTTTTTGATTTTTACTATAAGATATCGTTAACAAAAACATGTACCTTTGGTTAAAAAAAATATCTATCTGAAGACAGAAAAATTTCCTAAATCCATCGAAAAATACACTTTTAATAGGCTATTGGCGCTGTTTTCCCTAGTCAGAAACAAGAAATTGCCTGATTAGTGCTTTTGAAACGCCTGTACAAACATTGCAGACAAGCATTCAGCCATATTTTTTCTCGACACCACGATGAAAAACTGGATCACGAAGTTAATAATTTGTATAGTATTTTTGTATATTTTATTATCAGTAAATAGTTGCTTAGCTGCTGACCAGCTTACAGATATTTATCAGCAGCAATTAAATACACTGCCTGTAGTTGAAAATTTAGCGATCGCCGACGATAGTTTCGCAGACAATAAAAGAGAAGATTGGCGGCGATTTCGTTACATACTCAACCGGACGGATGAGCTAGCGGGGTTGTTCACGCTGCATCACAATCATGATTCTGGTCAAATTTATTTGGAACTAGAGCCAGAACAACTAAATAAAAATTATCTGGCGACGGTGACATTAGAATCGGGTATTGGGGAAAGTGGGATTTATAGCGGATTACCTCTTGCTGATTTTTTATTTTACTTCCAGCGAGTAAATAATAATTTGCATTTTGTGATTCGGAATGTTAAATTTCGTACAGAAATCAGTAAACCAGAACAGCGATCGCTTGCTCGTTCGTTTAGCGATTCAGTCCTTTATTCACTGGCAATAGATAGTATTGATCCGCGTAGTAAAAATATTTTGCTTAACCTGGATGAGTTGCTAATGCAAGACCTTCCGGGCTTAACTCCTCTATTAAAATATTATTTACAAGCTGATTATCGTCTGGAAATCAGTAAGTCATATTTTGGTGATGTTACTAGTCTCCCAGAAAACTTAGAAATTGATGCAATTTACGGTTTTTCATCAACAGAAGGAGCAGATTTAATCACCCTGCCTGATAGTAGGGCACTCTCCTTAAAAGTACACTATAGTTTTTCTCAACTGAGAGAAAACAACGGTTATATTCCCAGACTTGCTGATGACAGAGTAGGATATTTTATTACTGCTTTCCAAGATTTATCTGCTCATAACGCTTCAGAACCATTTGTGCGTTACATCAATCGTTGGCATCTGGAACCATCCAATCCTCACGCACCTTTATCGCCACCCAAAAAGCCAATTGTCTATTGGATTGAAAACGCTGTACCCTTCGAGTATCGGGACGCAATTCGAGAAGGTGTTTTGATGTGGAATCAAGCGTTTGCTAAAGCTGGATTTCAAAATGCCATTGAGGTGCGGCAAATGCCAGATGATGCTGATTGGCAACCGGCGGATGTGCGCTACAATACCATCCGCTGGTTCAATTCTCTAGATGCTGGTTTTGCCAGAGGGCCGATGCGCGTCAACCCGTTCACCGGGGAAATATTGGATGCAGATATTATCGTGGATGCCAATATGGTGCGTTCAATTCAACAGGGATATCGCACTTATGTAAAAACGCGGGGATGGGGGGATGGGGAGACGCGGGGACGCGGGGATGGAAAGAGGTGGGGTTCACCGTATCCTTGGCAAGATGCAGATTTGTCAGAACAAGCAGCTATGGGGACGTTGGCGTTATCACTTTTGCAAAACGTGACACCAAATAGTACAACGATGAGAGAATATGTACATCAATATTTGCGTTCTTTGATTGCTCATGAAGTTGGACATACGCTTGGTTTACGCCACAACTTTCATGGCAGTACTATGTTAGCGCCTCAAGAATTAAATAATACTGAAATTACTCGCACTAAAGGTTTAACGGGTTCGGTGATGGACTATTTACCCGTGAACATAGCGCCACAAGGAGTGCAGCAAGGTGAATACTTTCCAAGTGTTGTTGGGCCATACGATGAATGGGCAATTGAGTATGGTTATAGAAGAAATCCCAATACAACACTTGCGGCAATTATCCCAGAAGCAGAAAGGGGTTTTTTAGAGCAGATAGCTTTGGCATCACCCCAACCAGAATTATCTTACGCCACCGATGAAGATATCTGGGACATCAATCCTCTGGCCAATGTCTGGGACATGAGTAGTGATGTGTTACTTTATTCGCAGTGGCAAATGGATAATGCCCGGATGATGTGGCAACGCCTCGATCAGCGTTATCTTTCACAAGGAGAAAGTTACAGCCATCTACGTGTCTTATTTAATAAAGTACTCAAATACTATTTTCGGAATGCCGCCTTACTTGCTAAGTATATCGGTGGACAATCGTTTCGCCGTCTCCATGTTAGCCAAGCACAGACTGGAAACTGGCAAGAATTAAGTAAGGTACAAAATTCACTCAATGATTCTTTCCCAGTACCCAGTCCCCATGCCCCTAATCCCCACTGGGCTTCGCCCCGCTTCGCTAACTTGGGGGCCCCGAGTTCCCCAGTCCCTAACGACACTTCCTGGACGTTTGTACCAGTTTCACTGGGAGAACAACGTCAGGCATTGACAAAGCTGCAAGAATATGTATTTGCTGATGAGGCTTTTAGTTTTTCACCACAGTTACTCAATCAATTGGCACCGTCACGTTGGCAACATTGGGGAAGTGATGTACTCAATAGCCGCCTTGATTATCCCATTCATGAGAGTATTCTGTATTTCCAGAGTACAGTACTACGATCGCTCTTGGATAGCGATCGCCTCAATCGATTACGCGATATCGAATTTAAAACCCCACCTGGACAAGCGCTTTCTCTACCAGAACTGTTTGATACCCTCCAAGGGGGCATTTGGACAGAAGTTTTAGCTCCAGAATCAGCTAAGTCACTTTCTAGCATTCGCCGTGCATTACAACGGGAATATTTGAATATTCTGCTAGAAATGGTTTTGGGTCATACTGATGTACCTGAAGATGGACGCACACTAGCTTGGTATGAATTACGCCAACTGCAAAAAGCTATTGACCTCAAGCTCAAACAACTTGGTGAAAACCTTGATGTTTATACACTAGCCCATTTAGAAGTGTCTAGCGATCGCATTACCAAAGCATTAAATGCACAGTTACTCTCTAAGTAGCCATTAACCTATAGCTTAACCGTTTGCTCAAGGAGATGGGGCTTTCAACTCGCAAGAAACATCAATAGACTTCTTGCAAAAATACTTGAACCGTCAGAGACTCAAGTCTCTGCCTAATAGCAAAAGTCCGTTGAAACGGACTAAAAATACTGTTATTAGTCGGTTTCAACCGACTTGAGTTATCAGCCAGAAAATTTATTTTCTGGCGAGTATCCGACTTTTGCAAGAGGTCTAATAAACAACTGAGAAAAAAGATTCCAGCATTACTATTCGCGATTTGCAATTCCCTTGTGAACCAAATTCTCTGTCGGATTCTTTATGGTTGCAAAGTTTTATCGAAATATGACCAAATTCGGACTGTCTTGTCTTTACTACCACTGGCGAGAATTTGTTTGCCAGGGCTGGTAGCGATCGCCAACACCCAATCGCTATGATTAGTAAGATTACGAAGCAATTTACCTGTCTGTAAACTCCATATCTTAATACTATTGTCAGTGCTGCCGCTGGCAATGGTTTGATCATCAGGGCTGAAAGTGACGGCGATAACTCGTGAGGTATGTCCAATTAGTGTGTGCAAAAGTTTGCCTGTTGATAAATCCCATATCTTTATGGTTTGATCCCAACTTCCACTAGCAAGTATTTTGCCATCGTGACTAAATACTACAGTTCTAACGGCATCATCATGTTGGGCGATTGTGCGGAGAAGTTTACCTGTCTGCAAACTCCATATTTTGATAGTTTTGTCAATACCTCCAGTGGCAAAAGTTTCTCCATCTGGGCTGATAGCGACAGAGAACACCCGACGTTTATGTCCTGCAATTGTGCGGAGAAGTTCGCCTGTAGGTAAGTTCCACATTTTGATGCTACCATCTTCACCACCAGTGATTAGCATCTGTCCATCAGGGCTGATGGCAACTGACCAAACAGAACTAGAAGTATCGGTGAGTGTCCTAATCAACTCGAAGGTTTGGAAATTCCAAATTTTAATAGTTTTATCTCCACCGCCACTGACAAGAGTTTGACCATCTGAACTGAGAGCGATCGCTCGTACAGTATCGGTATGTCCTGCCAATGTGGATATAATCTTTCCAGTATCGGTATTCCAAACCTTGATTGTTTGATCTGCACTACCACTAATCAAAGTCTTACCGTCGTTAGCTGGAACCACACACCAGACTGCATCTGCATGTCCTACTAAAGTTTTTTGTAGAGCTAAGGTAGGATTTTTAGTTGAGATAGAATCTGGAGCTTGTTGAACAATATCAGCAAAAGGTGTGACTCGTAAAAAATAGTAGCCGCTAAATATCAAGCATAGTAGCAGAATTCCGCTTGCAACTATCCCTACCATCCAAGTTAAGCGTCCAGAATCAGTCAACACAGCCTCTTGGCTACCCCTGCCTTCAACATGATCTAAAATCATCTGAGTCAGAGGTAATGTTTGTGTAGGCGATCGCAATTTTTGCTTGTGGTCGAAGGTATAATTTGGAATTATTTCCTCGTCAGCAGCAACAAATAAATCAAGTAACTTCCCTTGCTGAAGAGTAATTTGGCTTTGCTCACGCAAATTTATCGGAATTTCAACTCCGGTACGGGTGGGTTGATAATTCCACAACTCTGAGGTGGCTAAGCTTTCTAGAGAAGTTGGCAGATTTTGCCTATTGATTAATGCTATTGGGCCTTTGTGTAGCCAAATCCAAATATTTTCCAGTTGGGTAGGCTGTAGTGAACCTGCTAGATAGTAACTGATAAAGTATGGTACATCGCTGCGACCAAAATCATCTAGTCCATCGTTATACAACCAGCCAAATAGATTATGTTCTGGGGTGATTTGATATAAGTAGGCAGCATGGTATGTAGAACTTGGTGGATTGTAGGCATCCCAGTACTGATAGACTATTTGTTGCAAAAAGGCTTGTTGAATTTCTGGGGGAACTTCTTTACTGGCAAGGGTTGTAAATCCGATGGTGGTAAAGCTGGTGTGTATAAGTTGACCTAAAAGTTGAGACATTGATCATGGTTTTATCTCACGCAAAGACGCAAAAAAGTACTAAGGACGATCAACATTGCTTTGTTGGGTGGGGTTTTGGGGTTGTTCGGGGATAAGGGTAGATGCACCAAAGGCAAAGAATAGAGAGGCGATCGCTCCTAACATGCCTATACTTGTTAAGGAAAGAATTAAAATATATCTGCGAACTGTTGGTGGTAACATTTGACCAATAAATAAATTTTGGCTGAATCCGCTGGCCAAATCTTGTCGTGAGGGAAAATGGCGGGAGTGATTTAACTGTGCTAATAGCCAAAGGAGGGGTGCTGCTGCACCTCTGGCGTTGAAGCTAGCGACACCTTCTAGAGAAACAATTGGGATAGCAGAATAAAACTTTTGATGCTGGGCTTTGACTGCATCCAGGCGGGTAAGCAATGGTTGCAGTTTCTCTTCAATTTGCAACAGTGTGATAGGACTGAGTTCGAGTAGGTCGCACTTGGTTAAAATTAATGCAAAAGCATATTTTAGATCATGCTGGGAAACTAGAGATGCGATCGCCACTACCTGATTGTAAATATCCTCAACAAAGAGCGAATAATCTTTGTCTTGTACAAAAGCATTAGCATTGAGAAATACACAGCAACCATTAGAAGCAAGTACCATTTCTTGAAAATCAGGATTACGAATATTACACGACTCACCAGGAATATCCCACCAACGGAAACGACATACAGTTTTCACTCCCCACAAACTTTGACGTTTCAAACTAAAATCAAAACTGGTAATTTTAATTGTTGCAGGTGGATATAAACCAGTACGAGCAACATGATTTTTAATCTTTTCAATATTTGCTTGTACCTCACTATCTTGACAATCAAACCATAAATTTTGTGGATTTTGGGCTTGGCTATCAGGATGCAATTCAGCATAACTACCAGCCAAAAAAACCGTCTTACCCACACCGCGTTGACCAATACTCAACAAACTAAATATTTTCTGATGACTAGATAATAAACTCATAAAACTCCCTTGGCGCTCTCTGCATTTTGGCGGTTAGTTTATTCAAAACATACCTTGAAACAAATTCAAAATCATCGAAAATGGATTGCGATTTCGCCGCTTACCTCTACCAAAACTAAACGAAGCAAATGCTAGAGTAGTTTGCCGAAAACTATATCCGGTTCTCGCTAAAAAAGAAGCATTTAAACTTCCACCTTGTCCAGAAATTTGAGATTGATTTTCGGCAAAAGTATCGATCGCTGTTTGTTGAAATATGAAAAAGCCCAGCCCACCTGTGAGGTTTTCTTGTTCTTTTTCGGATAAATCTGTTAGTAATTCGGATGGTTTGAGTGGTTCAGACATATATTCATTAGAGATTTGTAATTACGAATTACGAATTAGTTAGATGAATTTGAGGTGTTCTCCTGGGGTGGAACGTAAATCTTTGAGAGTTCCTTGGGTGATGACTTGGCCTCTATCTAGCAGTACTACCCAATCTGAACGGTTGATGACGCTGGTACGGTGGGTGATCATGATGGTGGTTTTGCCTTTGCGGGATGCTAGGAGTCGATCTAAAACTTGGGCTTCGCTAACTGGGTCGAGTCCGGCGGTGGATTCGTCTAAGATGAGGATGGGGGGATCGGTGATGATTCCTCTAGCTATTGCCAGTCTTTGGCGTTGTCCACCGGAAATGTTGGCACCGAATTCTCCTAAGACTGTTTGGTATTTGGATGGCAGTTGACTGATGAAGTCGTCTGCATCTGCAATCTGGCAGGCTTTGACGATTTGCTCGAAGGAGATGTAAGGTGTACCCAAGCGGAAGTTTTCGATGATTGAACGACTCCAAAAGTGCGGTTCTTGCGGGACGTAGACTACTTGTTGTCGTAGGCAATCGAGAGAAAGGTCTTCTAAGTTAAAGTAGCCGATGCGGATGTTGCCGGAGTGGAGCTGATAAAATCCAGCTAGGAGTTTGGCTAGGGTACTTTTACCACAGCCTGATTTACCAATTAAAGCGATCGCATTCCCACCAGGTAGAGTTAAGGAAAGGTTTTGCATTAACTCGACTCTGCCAGCATGATAAAAGTTGAGTCGGGTGCAAATGATGTCTGCGTCAGCGGGAATTTGGGCAAAGGGTTTTTGAGTATTGGTGGTGACTTCTGGTGTGGCGTCGATGACTTCTACTAGGCGCGTGATGGCGATTTGAGTGCGAAAATATTCATCTACTAAGCTAACTAAGGAACTAACTAAGGCCAGAACATTACCCTGCATTCCATTAAAAGCTAGCAATTGACCAATGCTCAATTCTTTGTCAATTACTAGGAGGCTGCCCATTCCTAGTAAGGCGATCGCACCAATACTACTTACAAGTTGTGAGAAAATATTATTCAAAATGCCAATTTGCACGGTACTAAAGGTCAGATTAGCAACGCGACTAAAACGGAGTTGAAATTCTTCCCAAAATTGCGACGCGGCATTAGTAGCTTTAATTACTAATGCGCCTTTGAAGGTTTCCACCAAAACCCCTTGATTTTCTGACGATAACACCAAAAGATTGCGGGTTTTTTGCCGCAAAATTGGTAACATCGGCACTGCTGATACGGTCATCAACCCACCTACCAACATTGATGCTAAAGTCAACTTCCAGCTATAGAACACCATGAAGCTAAAGGAAACTACAGCTACAAAAAACTGGCTGGGTAGGAGCGCTACAATTTGCGAGACTAGCTGGTTAATTTCATTGATATCTCGCAATCGACTAACAATTTCACCACTGCGACGGGTTTCGTAATAAGTCAGAGGTAAGTGTAAAAGTTTACGCCCAAATTCGAGGATTAACCCCAACTGTAACCGTTGGCTAAAGTGAGAAATCATCGTGGATTGCAAAAGTTGCAAGCTACCGCTAAATATACTCATCACCACAACAGCAACCACCAAAACAGCTAGTAGTTGCGTATCTTGACGCACTAGTACATCATCAGTGAGGAGTTGTAGCAAAAAAGGGCTAGACAGAGAAAGTAAGCCCAAGACAATATTGATGACCAAAACCCCAAAAAGTAAGGAACGGTAAGGCCAAACGCGTTGTAAAAAGCGTCCGAAGCCATCCGTTGATTTAACACCTTGCTCTTGCAATGAATACTCTGGATCTGGTTCCAGCAAGAGCATGATACCATTCCAATCTGTAAGTAACTCTTGGCGTTTGAGATAACGAATACCTACAGCCGGGTCGGCAATTACGTACTTTCCCCCACGCTTACCGTATAAAACAACCCAGTGATAGCCCTTCCAATGAATTACCCCTGGTAGAGGAACTTCTTGAATCCGGTCTAAAATTTCTCCAGAAGCTTTCACAGAACGGGTATTAAAGCCCAAACTTTCAAACCCCCGTCTTAAACCTAGTAGAGTAGTTCCTAACTGTCCAGTTCCGACAACTTCTCGACTACGAGTAATACTTAAAAAGCGTCCATAGTATTTGCAAATCGCAGCTAAACAAGCAGCTCCACAGTCTTCTTCACTTGACTGTAAAACACACTGGTATTTGTTTTGGTGTTTGAGCAGTGGAATCATGGGAGTGGGGAGTGGGGAGTAGGGAGTAGGGAATGGGCTTCTCCTGTCGGAGACGCTTCGCGTAGCTTGCTTCCCGTAGGGTACGACTTCGCTCAGCCCACGGGGAATTGGGAATTTACAAATAACTAATGACTAACTACAAATTCGCCACTAATCTCGTTTTCCGAAGGATGAATTTTAGTACTGTTTCTTCGCGGGAAATAATGTCTGCTTTGCCTTCCATTCCTGGTTTTAATGGACACTGGCGTTTGCTGTCACCGACAAATAAACTCTGGGGTTGGATGGTGACTTCGTAGGCGGCTGTCGCGGGTGCGGTGGTGCCATTGTTGACTGTGGGTAAGGCATCTGCAGCTACGGTTTTGACTGTGCCTTTGAGTGTGCCAAAGTCTGGATAAGGACAAGCTGAAACTTGCATCTGGACTTTTTGCTCTGGTTTGACTTTATCAATGTCAACCGCCGCCACTTGTGCTTTGATTAGTAAAGGCCCATTCATGGGTGTGATAGAAGCTATTGACTCGCCAACTCGCACTACCTGATTTTGGTTACGAAGATTTAATTGCAGTACTGTACCAGAAATGGGGGCACGAATTATACTTTGACTGAGGTCGGTGATTACTTGTTGTAGTTCTTGACGATTGCGATCGCTTTGTTTTTGCAATTCTAAACGTTGTTGTAGTAATGTCTGGAGTTCTTTGTTTAAAGCGGCTAAGCTAGCCTCACCCTTGGCTTTCTCTTGTTTAATTCGTTCAGATGCCACTGTGACAGCCGCGTCACTAGGATTTATCGCTGCTCTAGCTTTGTCTAAATTAACTTGGGCAACTTGAACCGCTTGCTCTTTTTCCTCCAGTAAATTTTTCGCCCCAGCTTTGGCTTGTTCTAGCCTTGCCTCGGCTGCTGTAACTGCTTGTTCTTTTTCTTCGAGTAGAGTACGAGGAATAGCCCCTGATTGTATAATTGGCTGCAAACGTTCTTTTTGGGTCTTGGCTAGCTTTAAGGCTGCTTCCGCTTCTTGCACAGTTGCAGTGATTAGTTTTTCTTGCTTTAATCGGTCTCGTTGTGCTATTGCTACGTTTAAGGCTGTTTGAGCTTGGGTGATGTCAGCTTGCACTAGAACTTGCTGATCTGTATAGTTGCGTTGAGTACCGCCGAGTTCTGCTTGTGCAGCCACTATAGTGCGGTTAATTAAGCTTGTTTCAGCTGCTATTTGGGTTTCGAGATTTTTGATTTGAGCATCAATTTGCTGTAGTTGTAATTGATTTTGTTGAATAGTGCTTTGTAGTTGACTCTTTTGAGTCTGGAGGCGAGAATCATCAATGCGAGCGATCGCATCACCTTCTTTAACTACCTGATTCTCTTCAGCTTGAATCTGTTTAACAGTTCCTTCAATAGCAGCTTGTACTAAACGCAGTTCTCCCGCCGGACGGATAGTTGCAGGCACTTTAATAGTGACGTTGTACTTCAAAACTGTTGTCAGTGCCACCCCTATTCCGAAAACGCTAACAATAAACACCCCGCCAATAATTGCCCAAGGACTAATTCGAGGGAGAAACTCATTACTATTAAGTACCCTTAATTGATCTGGTTGAGGAGTATCCATAATTCGTAATTCGTAATTGGGAATGGGGAATGGGGAATGGGGAATGGGGAATGGGGAATGGGCCCCACAAAGTGGGGATTAGGAGAATGGGGAATTGTCATTTGTTATTGGTTATTCCCCGCGTCTCCGCGTCTCCCTCATCCCCCTCATCCCTGCTTGAGTTAGATTTTGAGCTTGAAGTCTTTTAAAGCGTCGGTAAATGTTTTCTCAGCAGTCACGAGTTGTATAACTTCGCTACCGCCCTTACCAGACTTGACTGTAGTTGCAAAACCTAGTGACTCTTGAGAGAAAGAAGTAGCAATTAAATCTTTAAAGTCGATACCGCCAGAAATAATTTCTTCTTGCTCGTTAGATAAATCGATGAACAATTCAGATTGCATAGTTAAGTGTGACATTTTGAACCTCTTTGATATGTGTATGGTGTGATTTGGTGAATTGAAGAACGCAAAAAGAACGACTTTTGCAAGAAGTCTATTGATCCCTACTTGAGTTAGATTTTGAGCATGAAATCTTTTAAAGCATCGGTATATGACTTCTCAGCAGTCACGAGTTGCATAACTTCGCTACCGCCCTTACCAGACCTGGTTGTGGTGGCAAAACCTAGTGATTCTTGGGAGAAAGAAGTCGCAATTAAATCTTTAAAGTCGATACCGCCAGAAACGATTTCTTCTTGCTCGTTAGATAAATCGATGAACAATTCAGATTGCATAGTTAAGTGTGACATTTTGAACCTCTTTGATATGTGTATGGTGTGATTTGGTGAATTGAAGAACGCAAAAAGAACGACTTTTGCAAGAAGTCTATTGATCTCTACTTGAGTTAGATTTTGAGCATGAAATCTTTTAAAGCATCGGTATATGACTTCTCAGCAGTCACGAGTTGCATGACTTCGCTACCGCCCTTACCAGATCTGGTTGTGGTGGCAAAACCTAGTGATTCTTGGGAGAAAGAAGTCGCAATTAAATCTTTAAAGTCGATACCGCCAGAAACGATTTCTTCTTGCTCGTTAGATAAGTCGATGAACAATTCAGATTGCATAGTTAAGTGTGACATTTTTGATTGCTTGTGCGTGTAATTGTTGCTAGTTGTTGTATAATGAAAACACATTACTGTTTTTGTAAATGTGTCTTGGCTCATCACCTTCAACTGTTTGTAGTTTGCACTGCATATTTGCTCATTTTCCACGCCAAAGACTATCCAGTTGTTGCTCAGTTTTTGTTCAATTTTTTCGGGACTGTCCAAAAAGCTCAGATTTATGACGATCATGCGATCGCACTGAGTACAAAAATCTTGCTATCAATACAAATTACAGAATCACAGTGCTGAGTGCTGAGTTCTATCATTCTTTTGCCTGGTTTTCTGCTAAGGATAAGTTTTTAAATAATTCGTAATTAAGTTTTGTAATGGGGATTGAGCGCAAAGTCACCAGGGGGAAACCTGCGAGCTGACGGAAGTTGTTCATGAGGGTTTCCCCCATGAACAACTGCCTCAACTTTATATTAAAAACCTACACCTGCATCCTGCCTTCAAATCGATGGGATATTTATTGATTTGAAAGTCCTTGATTGTATGGTAGCTATATCAGCCGCTACTTTGGGAGTCGAGAAGCCACCAGCATAGATGCGGGGGTTGGTTTGTGAAATCACAAGATATGAGTTACGAACTTGAGTATTCACCGCCACAGTTTTGACATCGTATATCTGCATAGCCATTCTGGGGTAGAATCCAATGCCAATAATCAAGATGAGAAAACAGGCAGCTATGAACACCTCACGCGGTCTGGCATCGTCATAAACTGATTGAGAGGGTAGGAGGCAATCTGTGCCAAAACAAACTGTGCCTTCGTCTTCTTGATTTTCTGAGCCTGCATTGTTGATGTTGCAGGTGAGTACTTTACCAGAACCGTAAAATACTTGTCTCAACATCGAAAGCAAATAAATTGGTGTGAGAATGACTCCCACTGCGGCGAGGAAAACGGTAACTGTACAAAATGTGGAACTATAAATGTCGCTGGTTGTGATTCCCAAGAAAACCGAGAGTTCACCCACAAAACCGCTCATCCCAGGCAGGGCTAAGGATGCCATTGCACTAATGGTAAACAAAGTAAATACTCTCGGCATTGCCTGACCAATACCTCCCATATCTGCCATCACCATTGTATGAGTGCGATCGTAAGTCACACCTGCTAAGAAGAATAGCACTGAGGCAATCAAACCGTGGGAAATCATCTGCAACATTGCACCGTTGATTCCCAAATCTGTGAAGGACGCAATACCTAGCAGCACAAATCCCATATGGGAAATTGAAGAATATGCTAGACGACGCTTCATGTTGGTCTGAGCAAAGGAATTTAATGCACCATAAATAATGTTGACAACCCCCAAAACAGCTATCACTGGTGCAAAGTAAACGTGTGCATCGGAGAGTAACTCTAGATTGAGGCGAATTAGTCCGTATCCACCCATCTTGAGTAGCACACCCGCCAGTACCATTGATACGGGAGAAGAAGCCTCGCCATGAGCATCAGGTAGCCAAGTATGCAAGGGAAAAACAGCAAGCTTGACACCAAAGGCTATCAATAATCCTGCATATAGCAGTAGTTCTAGCCCTATTGGGTAATCTTTCATCCCTAACGCAGCTATATCAAAAGTAACAGCGCCACCACCGTATAATCCCATCGCCAGTGCTGCTATCAATATGAAGATGGAAGCTGCCGCTGTATATAGGATGAATTTGGTAGCTGCGTAACGCCGCTTTTGTCCGCCCCAAATGCAAACTAATAAATATACGGGAATCAGTTCGACTTCCCACATGATGAAGAATAACAGCAAGTCTTGGGCAACGAAGACTCCAATCTGCGCTGAATACAGCACTAACATCAGAAAATAGAATAAGCGGGGTCTACGATCAACTTGCCACGCCGAAAACATGGAAAGAGTTGTTACTAATCCTGCCAGAAGTACCAAAGGAACTGAGATTCCATCTACTGAAACTGCCCAGCTGAAACCCAATTGAGGTATCCAAGCATAATTCTCTACTAGTTGAAAAGTTGCATTGCTGGCATCGTAATGCTGCCAAAAAACGTAGCACATTAATGCAAAGTCTGCGATACCTACACCCAAAGCATACCAACGCACGAGCTTGCCTTCCTTATCAGGCAGCACGGGAATGAGGAAAGATGCAACTAATGGGAGCAGAACGATCGCGGTTAACCAAGGAAATTGATCCGCTATCATGCTCTTAGGAAAAAATACTTATTTGTGGAATGATGTCATTCTACTAAACTTCGTAACGTTTTATTAATAAGTCTTTTCTCGGATATGCATAGATAGGTATAGAGATTGCTCTTTTTCTACACCCAGTAATCTCAGATGCTCAAACGAGGTAGCAGATCATAAAATACCCCACTACCTCTGTTTTTTCTAACTACTCAACGCCTTTAAAAATCGTTGTAAGCTCTTAAATACATTGGGTTTTTTCGCGGGTACAGCATTTGTTGCTTGCGGCTGTCCTTGCATCAAAATCAAATCTAAGTCATCACCTGATGGTTTTTTGGGTAATTCAGCAATTTTTTGATATTCACCATTGGTTTCTACCCAAACTTCCCATTGTCCTGGGTAGCAGCGAAATACAGCAGTCTCATCATCTACAGGACGCAAATAATAACAGGATTCAATGATATTGAGGAAACGTTGGCGGGTTTGTCTGGCTGCATAACCAATGCCCACAATCCCGGAATCTTCCAGACGAGGATTTAAAATGATCACAGGGCGATCGCCTATTTCTTGACATAGCTTTTCTAGTTGTGGTAATTCTACGGAAGTCGGGGCTACAAACAAGAAAATTTCATCCTCTGGTTGGATTTTTGACTGTAGAGAGGCAGCTCTTGCAGTACCAATATCCAAAATTTTAAACGGTGCATCCACCCAATCACGACGGGCAAGGGCAGCAGCACCAGCATCAGCGAAGAATACCTTCAAGCGGGAATCATATTCAGCAAATAGCGGCAGAAATTGTTCCGCCACAGGCAGAGGTTTAAGTTCTGGAAACAGGAACTCAACCTGTAAGCGAGTACAACCATCTGCCAAGGCTGCTTGACAAGCTGTGCGAGATTGGACTATTGCGTCTTCAAGAGTATTAGGAAGTTCAGTCATAAATTATATGTAGCTCTAGCGTCTACTTTTATTGTTTCAGCATTAGCTCTGATCCAATACTTTTTGAGTTTTTACCCTAGATCCTCTCTTTCCCCTAAGAACGAAAAATCTTGAGGCGTCTTCATAAAATCAACCGAAAATAAAGGCGTTGCTGAATCATAGGATGAAATCTGATGGATGGAAATCTCAAACTCTTTATTCTCTCTGCGCCTCTGCGCCTCTGCGTGTTAGCGTAGCGGGGCGTAGCCCGATAAATCATCCCGCAATTATGCAACGCCAAAATAAATTTATTTTTCAGTAGGAGCGATCGCACACATCTATCCTATCTGGTCAACTGTGTGTTTGCGATTATTCTGATCCAATTTGGGAAGACTAAATCAAGCTTTTTTTTGGATTCGATGAAAAAATTGAGTACAATACTGAGATTTTGGGCATTAGCGATCGCAACCACCCTTGGCTGTTTTATTTTCGCTGCTTGTACCAACGCACCATTAGCGACTTTACGCATTGGCACAGATGTTTGGCTAGGCTTTGAGCCTTTATATCTCGCGCGAGATTTGGGTTACTTCGAGCAACAACCAGTGCAACTGGTGGAGTATTCTGCTGCTGCGGAAGCGGATCGGGCTTTTCGTAATGGTTCAGTTAACCTAATCACCACGACCATTGATACAACTCTAACTTTTGCAGAATCTAATTCTAATTTACGAGCAATCATGGCACTTGATATGTCTAACGGTGGTGATGTCATGCTTGCTCAACCAGAAATCAAAACTCTCTCAGAACTCAAAGGACGCAAAATTGGCATGGAAACCTCCACCTTTGGCTTGTTAGTACTAACCCATGCCTTAGAAAAAGCTGGTTTATCTCAAAAAGATATAGAACTGGTGAATACAGAATTTAAACAGCAGGAAAAGGCATTCCAACAAAAGAAAATAGATGCTTTAGTCACCTACGAACCCACTCGTTCTAAACTGCTATCAACTGGAGCTAAACTGATGTTTGATAGTAGTCAAATTCCTGGGGAGATTGTAGATTTAATTGTTGGTGATGCCAAACTGTTAGAAACCCATAAAAAGCAGCTAGCAATTTTAGCAAAAGCCTGGTTTCGAGCTACTGAGTATATACAGAAAAACCCTGATGATGCTGCCAAACGCATGATCCAACGTCAAGGAATCAGCACTGAAGAATTAGCTAAATCTCTCAAAGGTATTCGCTTCTTTACTTTAGAAGAAAATAAAAAATTTTTAAGTAAAACCGATCCTACTTTAGAGAAAGGAGCTAAACGTTTATCGCAATTTTTACTCACTCATAAACTTTTAAAACAAACAGTTAATCTAGACTCATTATTTACTGATCAGCTTGTCAAAGATATCAATATGTAAGTAGTTAAAAATGAAAAACTTCCCATTCCCGCTGAAATTTTCGATTCCAGTAATTCTACTAGCTGCTGGTGGAGTGCTAAGTTTAATTTCATTTCAAACAGAAATTTATTTATCTGACCGACGTATTGAGAAAAATGCAATCAATGAGTTAGCATTTTCAGGTAGTCAAACGGCTGGCTTGATAGAATATCTTTATCGAGAACAAGCTGGTAATGGTATTGATGTAATCGTCGATCACATTGGCACAGCACCGAACATCAAATTAGTGGTTGTTGCCAATGACAAAGGGCAAGTAATTGCTGCTACTAGGTTTGGCCTACTCGGCAAAACTATCACACAAACACCATTCACAGAAAATCAACAGACCATCAAAGATGTACAAAAAACTTTGAAGGGAAGAAATTTAATTGCTAGCGATCGCACCCATATTATCGCAATTTACCCTGTAGGATTGAAATTTCTTTCTGGACAGTCACTTCCCAATCAAGTTGCAGTTTTGCTGATTGACTACGATTTGACAGCCGCTAAAACCGAAGGTATTCAAGATGCTCAAAGTCGCTCACTAATTTACATTATCGGGCTAGCAATTTTATGCTTATTGCTGTGGTTATTTTTTAACCACATTGTCACGCAACGAGTTACTCAATTGGTGGTTGCGAGCGATGAGTTTGCTCAGGGGAAATTACAAGCACGGGCAAATTTGCAAGGTTCTGATGAACTCGCTCAAGTTGCTTATGCTTTTAATGAGATGGCAACTAAAATCCAATATAGTATTGAAACTATTCATCGTACTCAAGCACAACTAATTCAATCAGAAAAAATGTCGAGCTTGGGACAAATGGTGGCAGGTATTGCCCATGAAATTAACAACCCAAATAACTTTATTCACGCCAATCTCCCCCATGTCGAAGAATACACTCAGAGAATGTTAGATTTGTTAGAATTTTATCAAATTGAACTGCCTCAACCTTCAGAGCAACTTCAAGATTACTTGCAGGATTTGGATTTAGAGTTTGTCCAAGAAGATTTACCGCGAATTTTAGCTTCTATGCGTTCTGGTACACAACGAATTCGTGCTATTGTACTATCTTTGCGTAACTTTTCTCGTTTAGATGAATCAGATTTAAAAACCGTAAATTTACATGAAGGTCTTGATAGCACATTACTAATTTTGGAAAGTCGCTTCAAGGCTACTGCTGAACGTCCAGAGATTACTTTGATTAAAGAATATGACGAAAATTTGCCAACAGTAGAATGTTATGCTGGGGAATTAAATCAGGTATTTTTAAATATTATTAGCAATGCGATCGATGTTTTGCATCACAGTAACAGTAAAATTCTCATTCAAACAAAAACAATTAATCATCAGTTAGTGGAAATTGACATTATTGATAATGGTGTGGGAATGAATGAAGATGTGTGTTCGCGTATTTTTGATCCCTTTTTCACAACTAAACCTGTAGGGAAAGGAACAGGACTAGGTTTATCTATCAGCTATCAAATTGTAGTAGATAGGCATAACGGTAAAATATGGTGTGATTCTACACCCGGACAAGGAACAAAGTTTGCGATCAAAATTCCAACTCGTCAGATTTTATCTGCTGAAAACTCAAACGATAAACGGCAAGTTTTGGCGTCTAAATAAAAGAGGATTATGTTGCAAATTTTCTTTGAATTGGTATGAATATCCCCCAAGACTTTGAGTCTACTGAAGTAGACTTGAGCTATTAGCCAAGAAATTTATTTCTTGGCGGGTGAGGAAGTCAACACCGAAGCTATTTCTAGCTGAAGTTGACACCAATGGCTTTTCGTCCCACCCCACGATAATGCTTATTACATTGTTTTAGCTGTGTCGTTCCAGTAGTAGCATGTCAAGGCTAAAATAGTGCATTAGCTTTTATCTTGTGGGATGGGCGTCTCGCGCGTCCAGTGAGGGCAAGATGTCCACACCACAGGAAAATTTATTGCAACATTTTAGTTGAAACAGTCCACTAGTTTTGCTGTAACATCTGCTGCACTCGTTCAGCTAAGTAGGCTTCTAATTCCGATAAAGGTGCAGAACCTTCAGCAAATCGGGCAAAGCCTAGCATTGTTGGTAAGTCTTCTGCGTCTCTGAGTCCTACAGTGGGTGTGGTGGGGTTGAGGTTACGCAAAGAGAAATCTTCAGAATTAAACACGGGGTTGCAATGAACAATTGAAGTGTGTAACTTGGGGTCTAATTTAGTGCGATATACTCGCAATACTTCCGCCGCACCGTTGGGTGGAGAGTTTTCGCAACCATCGGAGACGATGATAATCAAGTCTGCACCCCATGACAACGCCGCTAACAATGGTGTTGCCAAATCAGTCTGTCCATGGGGACGTACTTGCAGTACATCTTCTACAGGTGCTGTCCAAAAAGCGCGGTATTCTTGTGAGGCAACTTGCAGTAAGTAGTGCGTAGCTAAAGCTACACCCAAAGGACGGCGGCGCTTTTCACTAGAGCCAGAACTGGAGTAGCTACAATCTAGAACTGCGGCAACTTTTCCTAATTGTAGAGGTGCTTTTTTTAATACCAATCCTGCCGATCGCTCTAATGCTTGGTTTAATATATCACGCTGTTGCTGTCTAGTTTCCCCAGGAAGAGACAATGTATATAACGCTAATTTTGTCAAGGGCAAGCTAGCCAAATCTAAATTAATTCCAACTTTATTTGTGCGTTCTGCTGCACCTTGCAAACGCAACTTTTCACCCAAAGTCATCTGCTGTTGAATGCGCGACAAAAAAACCTCGCGCGGTACTTTGTGTTTAACTGCAAATCCTTCAGCGATAGTAAAAGGAAGCTGATAAATAGCTTCAGCGCTGTAATGTGCTTGACGGAAATTTTCAAATAACTCGATTGAGTAAATACTTTGCGTCCAGTTGCGGAACAGAAAAGTACCCAATTCACCTTGGAGTTTGAGGTGTGCATGGACAGCGATCGCTCGCACTTTGCTACGATACTTAACAGCATCAAAACTCACATCACGTCGCATACTAAGATAATCACGAGCGATCGCTCTACTACGACGGTTATTGATTCGTCGTTCACGCAGCTGCTGCAACACACCCCACGCTCGTTGTGGCGGCAAAGCATTGAGGGCATGGGCAATTAATGCACCTTCCTCTTGGCGATGTTCTGGGAGTGTATCTTTGCCAGTCGCCAGCAGCTTGAGAATAATTTGGGCTTGATTAAAGTGATTAACACCAGCTGCTAAAGTGCGGGCATACAGCAAGCGGTAATTACCGAGAATATAATCATGTAAAAAGTCAATTGATACTCGTTGTCCATAAGCATCATCATAAAATTCACGCTGTCCCGTACAAGCAAGACAAGCATTAATGAACATTACCAAATCTTCACGCGCCACTTGTTCTATGCGGTTGTGATGGTTGGTAAGCATGAAGGGAGTGGGGAGTGGGGAGTGGGGAGTGGGGAGTGGGGAGTGGGGAATGGGGAATGGGGAATGGGGAATGGGGAGTGGGGAGTGGGGAATATGTATTTTAATTACGAATTACGAATTACGAATTACGAATTACGAATTACGAATTACGAATTACACTTCTGGGCGCTGTTCGGGGAAAGGGCGGCACGACTAGGTTTAACAACTTAACAGGTTGGAACGGAAGTCGTACCAAAGTCCCGCGAACAGCAAGACTGAATAATTTGGGGAGTAGGGAGTAGGGAGTAGGGAGTGGGGAATTAGATTTTTGTATTCTGGCTATGGGCTATTTGTCCTTTGGGACATATTTTATAGATTCAGAGTCTCCAGGTAATTTCCAGAATTTGTAATGTGTATATATAGCAATTTTCTCATCCCCTACTCCCTACTCCCTACTCCCTACTCCCCACCTAAGACAATACTTTTTGTAAAGTTAGCAATAATTCATTAATAGTATAAGGTTTTGATAAAAATGCTGTGACGCCGATACTAGCTATGGCGTTAAGCTTGTTAGTGGACAATAGTCCGCTGGTAGCGATGATCTTAACTTGAGGGTTGATGGTTTGTAAAGTACGGATGGCGGTGATTCCATCGAGGGATGGTAACATGATGTCCATAAGTACTGCACTAATTTTATCTATGTTTTTCGCGTAGAGTGCGATCGCTTCTACACCATCACTAGCAACCAGAGTTTGATAATTATGGCTCTCTAGCGATGTTTTGGTAATCTCTTGAATTGCGGATTCGTCATCCACAATTAAAATTAGTTCTCTATGTCCTGCTGTTGGGATCAAATCTTCCAGGCTAGATATTTCTCTACCCTCAACTGCTGGTAAGTACACCTTAAAGTTTGTGCCGTGTCCCACCTCGCTATACACATTGATAAAACCACCATGGCTTTTGAGGATACCAAGTGCAGTGGAAAGTCCCAAGCCTGTGCCTTGTCCAACTTCTTTGGTGGTGAAGAATGGCTCGAAAATTCGATCTAAAATTTCTCCGGGAATGCCAACGCCATTATCAGAAATAGTAATCACTATATATGGCCCGATTTTGGCTTCTAGGTTCATGCGGGCGTAATTTTCATCAATATACAAATTTTCGGCAACGATTTTTAAAGTACCACCGTTGGGCATCGCGTCGCGGGCGTTGACACAGAGGTTTATGAGTACTTGATGGAGTTGGGTACTATCACCAGAAACCATCCACAAATTTTGCGGTAAATCTGTGCTGATTTCTATAGATTTGGGAAAGGTTTCTTTGAGAACCTTGGCTATTTCCACAATGAGATGTTTGAGTTGCAATGTAATGTGCTTGCCTTCTACACCTCTAGCAAATGAGAGAACCTGTTTGACTAAATCAGCTCCGCGTCTGGCATTGATTTCTAAAATTTCTAATAAATGCTGAGTCCGCTCATCAGCATCGGGGAATTTAAGTGGCAGGAGTTGCGCTCCTGCTAAAATTGGTGTCAGGATATTATTCAGGTCATGAGCGATACCGCTGGCAAGAGTGCCGATACTTTCTAGCCTTTGGGCACGAAATAATTGCGCTTCTAAATGTTTTTTATCGGTAATATCCGTGTCAACGGTGAGAATAGATTTAGGTTTTCCTTGTTCATCATTAATTAAAATCCAGCGACTCGAAACTAAAATTTCTGTGCCGATTTTGGTAATTTTGGTTAATTCGCCTTGCCATTTACCTTTGCTGATAACTTGCAACAAAGCCGTTTCCACATCTGCGGAAGGTTCAGCAAATAAAAGTTTAGTGGCATCTTTACCCAAAACTTCTTGAGCTTTCCAACCAAAAACTTTTTCTGCGCCTTTGTTCCAGTGCAAAATGCGGTTGTTTAAATCTCGGACACAGATCGCATCGGTGGTAACGTCAAGTAGTGCAGCTTGTTCGCGAATTTTTTCTTCAGCTAACTTGCGATCGCTAATATCAATACAAGCACAAGTTATACCCACAATAGCTTGCGATTCATTTCGCAATGGCTCTACAGTCAAGTCATAAAACTTAGTTGCATTTGCAGTAGTGATAGATACTTCTTTTCTAATTCCTATTTCCGTATTAATCACACCAAGTTTAATAGTTGTCAAACGCTGGGCATCTTCAGCAGCTAGCAAATCCGAGTCTCGTTTACCCAACATTTCCTCAACCGTTAACCCAAAAAAGGGATTATAAACCCAGGTATAAAATAATTCCCTATCTTGGTTATAAACAAAGATAGGAGAGTTTTTTAAGGCAACCCGAAACCGTTCTTCGCTGTGTCGCAGTGCATCATCGGCTCGTTGACGCTCAATTGCATAGCGCATAGAACGTACTAACAAATCGCCAGAGACTTGTCCTTTAACTAAATAATCTTGCGCTCCTTCTTGCATTGCCTTAATTGCTAAGGTTTCATCATCTATACCAGTCAAGACAATAATTGGAGTCGCTTTTGCTTGATGATGAGTGATGACAAAAGTTTGTAGCCCCTGGCTATCTGGCAGTGAGAGGTCTAGTAAGATGAGATCAAAAGTTGTGTTTGCTAAACAGTCTAGCGCTTCAGCAAGTTGTTCAGCGGGTACCAAATCAACTATGGCTGTGGTGACTTCCTTCAATAACTCCTGTAATAAAAGGATATCACCGGGATTATCTTCGACTAATAAGACTTTAAGCAATTCGCCTGCCATTGCTATTACTCCGGTGGCAGTTTTACAATCGCAAACCAAAAAGTTTCTATTGACTTTACAATTTTAACGAACTGATCGAAATCAACTGGCTTGGTAATGTAACAATTAGCAGCAAGATTATAAGCTTTGAGGATATCTTCTTCGGCTTGGGAAGTCGTGAGAACCACAACAGGAATTCGTTTGAGACTTTCATCGCTTTTTATTTCTGCCAGTACTTCTCTACCATCTTTTCTGGGGAGGTTTAAATCGAGCAATACAAGGTCTGGATGAGGTGCTTGTGTATATCTTTCTTGTTTTCGCAAGAATGCCATTGCTTCTACCCCATCCTCGACAAGACTTAAGTGAATCGAGATTTTGCTATCTTCTAGCGCAATGCGCGTCAGATGGGCATCGCCAGGATTATCTTCTACTAACAAAACCTCAATAGGCATAATCGTTGATGTAACACTCACGATTGTTCACCTGCTTGATCTGGAATTGTAAAGTAGAAGGTTGAGCCTTGTCCGAGTTTCGACTCCAGCCAGATACGACCACTGTGGCGTTCTATAATCTTCTTACAAATTGCCAAACCAATGCCAGTACCTGGATATTTCTTTCTACCGTGCAGGCGCTGAAAAATCACAAAGATGCGTTCAGCATATTGGGGTTCCAGACCAATTCCATTATCGCTCACCCAGAACACATATTCGTTTTGTTTTGTGGAAAGTGGGGAATTGGGAACGAGAGACGCGGGGACGGGGGGAGGGGGGGACGCACACAAAGAAAGAGACGATGTCTCCGTGTCTCCCTTCGGGTTCGCAGTCGCCTGCGGAGGGAAACCCTCCTGCAGCGCTGTCTCACCGCGTCCTCGCGTCTCCGTGTCCTCTTCCTCATCTCCCCGCACGGTACCAATATGGATTTGTGGCGGTAGTTTTTCTTGGCGAAATTTGATGGCGTTGCCGATGAGGTTTTGAAAGACTTGGGTTAGTTGTGTGGCATCAGCCACGACTACGGGTAAAGGATGGTGAGTAATGATTGCGCCACTTTCTTCAATGGCAAATTGCAGATTAGCGATCGCTTGTTCTAAAATCAGATTACAGTCAACTTCTACAAATGGCTGTCCACGAGTGCTGAGGCGAGAGTAGTTTAATAAATCGTTAATTAAAGTCTGCATTCGGTGTGCCCCGTCTACAGCGTAAGCGATAAACTGATCTGCATTAGCATCCAGCTTGTTTTTGTATCTGCGCTCTAGTAACTGCAAGTAACTGATTACCATCCGCAATGGCTCTTGCAAGTCATGGGAAGCTACATAGGCGAACTGCTCTAACTCACTATTGGAACGAGCAAGCTCCTCTGTTTGGCGAGTTTCCTGTTCTAAAAGTTGTGCTTGGGATAAGGCAATACCAATTTGATTTGCTAATTGCTGTAACAATTCCAACTCAAAGTGATTCCATTCTCGAGGAGCATCACATTGGTGAGCAATCAACAAACCCCAAAGTCCGTCTCTGACGAGAATCGGCACTACAAGGTTAGCTCTGACACCGAATTGCTGTAGAAATTCTCGATGACAAGGACGAATATGAGACTTGTTAACGTCTGTAATTGCATTTACTCTTCCTTGACGGTATTTTTCTAAGTAATTTTCGCTAAAACAAGGGTCAACAATAGTTTGCCCTAAAACCACAGAATAACTAGGTAATACTGCTTCTTGTATGACTGTACCTGAACCGTCAGGTCTAAGGCGAAAAATTAACACACGGTCAGCTTGTAATAATTTTTGCACCTCCATAACTGTAGTTTGCAGAACTTCTTCTAACTGTAAACTTTCTCGAATTTTCAGAGTGATTTCGGCAAATAGTTGCATTCGCAGATTTTGCCGTTTTAATTCTGCTTCTGCTTGTTTGCGATCGCTAATATGAGTTACCAATTCCTCACTAATTCGAGATACTTCAGCTACGCTACGTCTCAGTTCTAATTGGTTCATCACCAAACGACTCAAACCTACCAATGCATCAACTTGTTGTTGACTGAGTTGTCGAGGAATCCGGTCAATTACACACAAAGTTCCCACTATATCGCCTTTCAAAGTTATCAGGGGTACACCTGCATAAAACCTTACAAAAGGATAAGAAGTCACCACTGGATTTGTCGCTAACTTCTCATCAGCCAATACATCCCCAACGACGACAACATCACGTCTTTCTTGACAAAGCCAAGATAACCCAACATCGCGCGGCATTTCTGGTACTTCTATACCTACTTTTGCCTTAAACCACTGGCGATTTTCATCAATAAAATTTACCAAAGCTATAGGAACACCACAAATAAATGCTGCCAAGCGAGCAAGATTGTCATATGCTTCTTCTGGTTCAGTATCAAGAATATGATATTGGCGCAAAGCTTCTATTCTCGATGCTTCGTTAATCTCATGCTCAGGTTTCATTAATCTTTTTTAAAAATTGAAAAATTATTTGCAGTTATATGTATTAACTGCCTCAAAAATAGCTTAATCTTTTCTGGGATTAATTCGCATCCCAATCAGAAATAAGACAAAGGGAGACGCGGGGACAAGGGGACGTGGAGATAGGGAGACGCGGGGACGCGGGGACAAGGAGACGCGGGGACGCGGGGACAAGGGAGAAATTTTTATGATAAGTGATTAGCCGGACATGATATGAGACATAGCTTATCTTCCTTGTCGAACTGCGTTATTGTGCAATTAGTTGCATAACTAACTTATATGCAACTAGTTGAATATGTGAAGTAGTGAATTAAAAATTATGGCTTTAGCGCACGCAATTTTGGCGGCTTTGGTTGAAGCACCTTGTAGTGGGTATGATTTAGCAAAACGGTTTAATGGTTCTGTGGACTTTTTTTGGTCGGCAAGTCACCAACAGATTTATCGGGAATTGTCAAAGCTGGAAAATCAAGGTTGGATTAGTGCTGAAACAATTCTGCAATCGGGACGCCCAGATAAAAAGCTCTACAAAGTGACAGACTTAGGAGAGCAGGAACTGAAGGAGTGGATTGCTCAACCTTGTGAACTGGCACCGATGAAAGAAGATTTGCTAGTAAAAATTTTTGCTGGCCACGTTGCTCCCAAAAATGTGATTTTGCAAGAGCTAGAGCGTCACCAAAAAGCCCATTTAGAGAGATTGTCCACATACAAGAATTTGGAGCAGCAATACTTTCAGCACCCCGAAAACCTTTCAGAATCGGCACAGTTTCAATACCTAACTCTGATGAATGGTATTAGCTATGAACAATCTTGGCTAGCTTGGTACGAACAAGCGATCGCGCTACTAAGCAAAACAATCGAAAAAATATAGTAATGTCTAACTAAGGTTGGCTTCGTACCTACACGCTGTTTGGTAAAATAACTTGGTCGTTAATCTGATCATGTTCATCTTTGAGCCAGTCAATAGACCTTATCAACCTCGATACATTAGCGCAAGAACTGGCGACTATCCAGCAAACGGGTTCCAAACGAATTGCCTTGCTGGGTTCGCGTCACGTCCCAATCACGCATCAAAATCTTATTGAAATGATGACATACGCCCTTGTTTTAACGGGTAATCGGATCATCACTTCTGGTGCTATAGGTACAAATGCAGCCGCCATCAAGGGAGCAACGCGGGCTGATCCGAATCTGCTGACGGTAATTTTACCCCAAAGCCTAGAACGCCAGCCCTACGAATCACGCCAGCAACTAGAACAGGTAATGCATCTGGTTGAAAATCCTAATAATGATAATTTATCATTGGCGGAAGCCAGTTACCTGTGCAATAAGGAGATAGTCTCCCGTTGTCAACAGCTAATTTGCTTTGCATTTCACGACAGTCGCACTCTCCTACAAACTTGTGGAGACGCAGAAGAACAAAGAAAAGTAGTGACACTCTTTTACTTTGATTAGTCATTTGTCCTTTGTCATTTGTCCTTTGTTAGTTGCTAGTAACTAATGACTAATGACTAATGACTAATGACTAATTATTAGTAATAGCAAATTGAAAAAGGAAGTATTCTTTGAGTAACAGAGGAAAGCCTTGAACAGCTTAGAGTCAGCCTTTTTTGGTGTGTATTAACTACGAATTACGCGCTTTGAAGCGGGACGAAGTCCATTCCGAACTACGAATTAGTATAATGACTATTTTTTTGTATTCTATCGCCGCTGGTGTTATTTTGATTTATCTACCGTTTTTGGTGGTAGCTTACGCCCGCTTGCTTGTTGGGTATGATATTTCTGCCCCTAGAGCTATTTTTGATCAGCTACCACCATATGCTCAAAGAGCTACTTGGGCACATCAAAACTCTTTTGAAGTGTTCATGATTTTTGCCGCAGCTGCACTAATGGCATACGTCACTGGTGTGAATTCTTCAGTTGGGGTGGTGGCTGCGATCGCTTTTGTTGTGGCTCGTTTGTTATACTCGATTTTTTATATCTTAAATATACCCCTTTTGCGATCGCTCATGTTTGCCATTGGCACCCTTAGCTCTACCACTCTCATTATCCTGAGCATCATTCAAGCCAAGGGTTAATTGAGGATTAGGGACTGGCTATCGGGGATTGGGTATTGGGTACTAACTAGGTAAATTAGTATCAAGAAAGATATTTCCTAGTTCCCAGTCCCTAATACCCAACACCCAATTTCAAAATCCAACATCTCACATTTGACATTTTTTATGGCTTCTACTTATTCTTTTGACATTGTGAGCGACTTTGACCAACAAGAATTGGTTAATGCTATCGATCAAGTTGTGCGAGAAATCAAAAGCCGTTATGACCTCAAAGATACAAAAACTACTGTCGAGTTAGGCGACCAAGTAATTAATGTCAGCACCGACAGTGAATTTACTTTAGATTCTGTCCACAACATCCTGCGAGAAAAAGCTGCTAAGCGCAATCTTTCTCAAAAAATCTTCGATTTTGGCAAAATCGAATCAGCCAGCGGTAATCGTGTGCGTCAAGAAATCAAACTCAAAAAAGGTATTAGTCAAGAGATTGCCAAGCAAATCTCCAAATTGATTCGCGATGAATTCAAAAAGGTACAAGCTGCAATTCAAGGTGATGCTGTCAGGGTTTCTGCCAAATCTAAAGATGATTTACAAGTTATCATTCAACGGTTGAAGCAAGAAGACTACCCAGTGGCTTTACAATTTACCAATTACCGATGAGGTAGGGATTGGGGACTATGTTCCTTTCCCCTTTCCCTTTACCCAGCGAAGCTTGTTCCCTGTTCCCTACCTCCACATTGGCTTAGCAACTAACCTCATTTGCCAATGCTTTTTTGAAAAGCTGGACGCTCAGACATCTGCTGAATGTAATTCAAAATAGCTGGATAAGCGCTTAAGTCTAACTTCAGCATTACGGGAATGTAACTCAAAATAGACCCCACTGCTACATCTGCAATGGTAAATTCATTGCCCAGCAAAAATGGTTGACGCCCCAGAATTTCATTTAAAGGAGTCAACAAACGGGGCATTTCCCGCTCTCGACTGGCTTCTGTAAAAATCCCTGGCCCCAGACTGGCATTAGCAAATACTACCCATTGGTAAAGTAGAGCATGTTCCTCCACAGAAACAGAGGTTTTGCCATATTTATCAAAAAGATATAGCAAAATTGCCCCTGATTCCCAAAGCCGAAAATCTCCATCAACAATTGCTGGAACTTTACCAATTGGGTTAATTGCTAAGTACTCAGGCTGGCGATGTTCACCAGCTTGCATATCGAGGGTGACAAACTCGTAGGGAATTTCTAGTTCCTCTAGATACCACTTAACGATTGATGCTCGGCTAAAAGCGCCACCATAAAGTTTCAACATAATGCTTGTAATTAAAGAACTTTGTGTGTGTGAGAGTGCTGTTTGATGTTATCTTCTTTTGTCACAACCCTAGCAGCATTTAACACCCGTTTGCGTTCAATAGAATACTTCAGTTCCGTGTAAGTTGTACCCAAAGGAATTAAGGACTTTGCAGATTCACGACGCTTGTAAGTGCGAGCTGCTGCAAACAATCTTGGCACAAATTCATCTCCAAACTGAGCCGATGTAGGAAAGCCATCTGGTAAAAGCAGTGTATCGTCTGCCAGCAAAGTTCCTAAATTTGTTGCACAAGCCAGCTTATAGGAGGTAGGAATACCTTTTAATAGCGCTTCTAAAGCAGCAGAGGGGATAGGTTCTATAACTTCGATTTGATGAACTTCTCCGTCTTCTTTGAAGAAACAGGTTGCTAGACCGATGACAACATAATCATCAGCTGCTAGGTCTGGGGCATTGGGATAAGAAATTGCAGTTGTCATTAGAAAATTTCTCAAAATTTCAGAATTACAGCACGTCTTTAGTTGGCTAAGTATACAGCTTAGGTCTCCAAGCCTGTTTTGTTTGTGAATTCTTCTGTAAATATCAGGTACGGCTTGTTGGCATTCTACCAAGTTGTCGCTCTGATGAGAAACATGGGGGATGAGGCTCTTATGGATAGGTTTTTTAGATTTCGCATTTTGGTTGACGCGGAGACGGGGAGACGCGGGGACGCGGAGAAAGATTTCGGAACGGAAAAATAGGCTTTTTCAGACTGAATATGAAAAACCTACCCTTGAAAGGGGGGATGAGGGAGAAATTTTCTTTGCGTCCCCGCGTCCCCGTGTCCCCGCGTCCTCTTCCCTATTCCCCATTCCCTTTAACACTTTTTCTCAGGATCTGAAATCCTAGCACTTATCTCAATTTAGTATTTCTACCTAAGATTGATTTTTGTTTTTTTCTGGAATTTAACTTAGGGATGAAGTATCCATTATTAAATTAGAGGATTAATTATTGGTGTAGGGTAAAAACTTCTAGTTAGCTGAGTTTGATGGTTAAGTAATTATAAAGACTTTACAATTGACCTTTTAGATACAAATACGTAGTAAGGCACTTGTAGGTAAAACAAGCAAAAAAATATGAATAATTACTCATTTTTAACTTCCAGTGAACAACAAAACATTTATAGTGAGCTTGTGGTAAATAGCACCAAAATCAATCAAGAGCATAGAGCAAAAAGTAGTGAGTCCGCTTTGGGAGACAGCTATTTACGCTCTTGTGCTTTGAAATCGGCTCAAAAGGGAGATTATGTTGAGGCGATCGCCTTATTAAACCAATTGATTCACCGCCATCCTGAGAACGCTGTTGATTACAACAACCGAGGGCTAATTTATTTCCAAAGTGGTGAAACCCAAAAAGCTTTTTGCGACTACAATACAGCCTTACAGCTCAATCCTAAGTTAGCGAGTGCATATAACAATCGGGCAAATTACTACGCTGCTTGTGGAGAATTAGCAGCAGCGATCGCCGACTACGATCAAGCGATTGATTTGCATCCTAGCCATGTGCGAGCCTGGATTAACAGAGGCATTACTTGGCGCGATTTAGGGCGATATGAAGAGGCAATTGATAATTTTGAGGTAGCGCTGCTTTTCGGACAGCTAACAGGTCATATTTGGGCTGAACGAGGCAGAACTTATCATCTATGGGGTGACTGGAACTGTGCGATTGCAGATTATCATCGCGCCCTCAATCAACTACCATCCCTCGACAGCACAACAGACGTTTCTGGCTGTCACTTGCGTCTGCAAATCGAAACCTGGTTAGATGAACTACTATCCCCTCAAGATTTTGATTGGTAATGGCGTCGTGACCAAAACAGGGCGTAGGGTAGCCTAGTCTTCCCTATTCCCTGTTCCCTGCGATGCGCTGAGCTTAGTCGAAGCGTTCCCTTTCATTTGGTTGGTAGATTACACCCTATAGGGAATTCAAAATTCCCAAAAATCATTTTGCAATGAATCGAAGCGTCTCTGTATTGCTAATAGCTAGTAGATGATAATTGCATAGTTATTAACTATTTGATAGTTAGCAATTATATAAATTAACACCCAATGTATACTTAACGAGAATTACGAGTAACTTAATAAGCCGAAATTCTAGATTTAATATTGAGCTTATGGTGATAGCTTGATCTGATCAACTTCTACCCCATCTTGATTGATGAGTACGATCTGACGTTGGTTAGGGTCAACTCGGTATCCTTGTTGCTGCATAATAGTTTTAGCTTGTCTAGGATCAAAGTTGCGGCTAAATTCTGCCTTTAAACTGTTAACGCGTCCCTCCATCAGCTTGACTTCTGTCTGGGCTTCTAACAATTTTTGTTGCTGTAACCACTGATAAGGCAGAAGTTGCATTAAAGCAGATGCTGCTGCTGTCGTAATCACCAGGTTAACTGCTATCTTGACTGTGCTTTCCAGTGCCATCACTTGATAAGAACGTTGACGAAGATGTCGCTTAGGACGAGGAACCACTCGACGTTCTTGTATGGGCTGTAGCGGGGGGCTGGACTTTTGAATCGCATTCATGATAATGAAAAGAGCCTCACTGATTGAAGAGAAGCATTATAAAAGTGCGCTGGCACTTAATTACTGCTTGATTTAGCTGACATATTACTTCATTTTTAGGAAATTGCTACACGTAATTGCATCAGTTATGGCTGGAAATTGGGGATCAGGGAACTCGGGGCCCCCGCTCCCGGAGGGACTGGTGACTGGGAATAGGCTTGAAAGTCTCTTATTGTGGGGATTTGAGCGAAAAAAGTAAAAATTTGAATAACTGATAAAAAACAACCTGGCATACTTACGTACAAATCTTCTAAGAACCTACAACATTAAGCTGCAAGCCCTGGAAAATAGTACTCCGTATAGCCAGGATGTTAGCTTTCTAACCTCGTCACATCGCAGGTTATTTGTAAAGTTCAGTAGCTAACCGCCAAGCAAGAAATCCTGGAAGTATTGCCACAACCAAAGCAATGTAAACTTGAGTATCTGATATGGACATGGTTTGAAACCTCCTAACCTCAAATCAATGTTCAACAGTTTCGTTTACTACTTTTCCTTGTTTTGCCTGGTTTGTGGAATATCTTGTTACAAGATGCAACAAAAGCAGCGATTCGTCAGTAGCGTTAGTGAATTTTCATTAGAAAAATTTATAAATTATGGATTTGTATCTGGGTATTGACTTTGGTACCTCTGGCGCACGCGGCGTGGTAGTTGATGATCAAGCTAGTATTCAGGCTGAGGTGCGATATGCTTTTGAGGATTCACTTGCCTCTGTAATGCCCTATTCTTGGGAAAAAGCTTTGTTTGCGCTTTTAGAACAAATATCTGAGGAATTACGGCGAGAAATTAGAGCGATCGCTATCAATGGTACCTCTTCCACTGTCTTACTCTGCGATGCGGCTGGTAAACCTGTAGATGCACCACTACTGTATAACGATGCGCGAGGAGCAGTTGTACTAGAATACTTAGTAACAGTAGCGCCACTTAATCATACTGTACTAAGTGCTACATCTAGTTTGGCAAAACTGCTGTGGATGTCACAACAACAATCTTTTACCAAAGCTAAATATTTTCTGCATCAAGCTGATTGGCTAGCGTTTCTTTTGCACGGGGATTTAGGTGTTAGCGATTATCACAATGCTTTAAAACTGGGTTATGACGTAGAGCAATTAAAATATCCAGAATGGCTCAATACGTTGCAAATACCGATTCAATTACCCAAAGTTTTACCGCCAGGAACACGAGTTGCAGAATTACGTCCAGAAATTGCCGCTAAATTCGGCTGGCGTCGAGATTGTCTGGTATGTGCTGGTACAACTGATAGTATTGCTGCTTTTATTGCGAGTGGTGCAAAATTGCCTGGTGAAGCGGTGACTTCTTTGGGTTCAACGCTGGTGCTAAAACTATTGAGTCGGACTCGTATAGAAGATGCACGCTTCGGAATTTATAGCCATCGTTTCGGTGACTTGTGGCTAACTGGAGGTGCTTCTAATACTGGAGGTGCAATTTTACGGCAGTTTTTTACAGACGTTGAGTTAGAAAACCTCAGCCGTGAAATTGATCCATCAACAGCCAGCAAGTTAGATTATTATCCATTGTTGAAAGCAGGCGATCGCTTCCCAATTAATGATCCCAATTTACCACCGCGACTAGAACCACGCCCGGAAAATCCCAGAGAATTTCTGCATGGTTTGTTAGAAAGTATCGCCCGTATAGAAGCCCAAGGATATGAATTATTACAGCAATTAGGGGCGGACAAATTGAGTAGTGTTTTTACTGCTGGGGGTGGTGCAGCAAATTCCACTTGGACTGCTATTCGTCAGCGGTATTTAAAAGTGCCTGTGTTGGCATCGGTATATACAGAAGCTGCTTATGGGACGGCGCTTTTGGCAATGCACGTAGAGACGCGCTTTTGAAGCGTTTCTACTTTGAAACCCATGATCAAGCTGGATTTCTTAATGCGTGAATTTTGAATTGGTATAAATCAGTATCTATCCTGGTGACAATTAACAGATCTCGGCTGATACTAGGTTGATTAGATACCGGACTATAGGGTTCCAGGTTGATATCTGGGCAGCTATTTGGGGATGGGTGCTTCGCAATCAGCGAATGTCATCTATCCCCTTTTTTATCTTTAATAATGGGGATTCCCCTACACCCTCACACCCTTATACCCTCATACCCCAATAATGGGGATTCCCCTACACCCCCACACCCTTATCCCTCATACCCCAATAATGGGGATTCCCCTACACCCCACACCCTTATACCCTCATACCCCAATAATGGGGATTCCCCTACACCCTCACACCCTTATACCCTCACACCCCTATTTCTTGACATTTAAGCAATTACTTATATATCATCTAAATAGTTAAGCATTTGCTTAAATATATGGTTAATCTGAATGAGTAGACCTGCTGCCAGTGCGGATGTGTTTGTGGCGATCGCAGATCCCACACGCAGGGCACTATTGGATCTGTTAAGAACTGGAGAACAGCCAGTTAAACAGCTGGCTGAGCCATTTGCCATGAGCTTACCAGCTATTTCCCAGCACCTACAGATTCTTTGTGAAACAGGTTTAGTACAAATGCGGAAAGCAGGGCGACAGCGCCTGTATCGGCTGAACCCAGAACCACTGAAGCAGATATCTGACTGGATTGCTCATTATGAGCAATTCTGGCAAGAGAAACTAGATGCCCTTGGTAATTATTTGGAGGAAAATTAATGCTCCGAAACTTGAATATGGAAGTGTTCTATCCTTATTCTCCTCAGAAGGTTTGGCAGGTACTCACTAACCGTCAAGCATTAGCAGCATGGTTAATGGAAAACGACTTTGAGCCGCGTTTAGGGCATAAATTTCAATTCCAACATTCAACACTACCGGGGTTAGAAGGAAACATAGACTGTGAGGTCATTGAACTAGATGAACCTAGAAAGTTAGCTTTTACTTGGTACGACAAGATGATGAGCCTGCCTTCGATTGTGACTTGGACACTAAAACCTGTAGATGGCGGTACTCAACTTCAACTAGAGCATAAACAGTTGAGATACAAACCTGTAGAGACGCATCACGACAAGTTATTACATGAGCCAATACGCCTTTATCAACCTCGACAGGTTCATGAGTCTAAAGCAGTAACGCCAACATTAGCACCGAATACTTACACAATCCGATTTCCATCAATATCTGTTGGTAATTACATGGCATTGGATAGCATTATTCTGAGTTATTTTATCAACGGTGGTTGGGATTATAAACTCAAAGAAAAACTACCGCAAGTTTTAATCCAGGACTTTACAAGTTCAGGCGTTCATATATTGCACTAAAACTCTACGTTATTCAGTAGCCATTTCTCTCCAAATTGCTATCGAAATTTGGAGATGAATTGACGCGAGATATTAGACCTCTTGCGAAAGCCTTAATTTTTGCGCCTTTTTTTGCGTCTTTGTGCCTAAGAAAGCGGGAAGCTGCTGACGCTCCTTCGTCGCTACCGCTGACGCTCGAAGACTCGCTAACGCTGCGCTAACGCTAACGCGTATATGCGCGTTAGCGAAGCGGGGCGTAGCCCAACAAAAAAATATTTATGCAAGAGGTCTATTGATATAAAATTTTTGATTCCTTGGAGCAAAAAATATGAATTTTCCTACCCAAAACAGCATTCCATTCATTATTCAATCAACAGAAAAAGGAGAACGAGCATTAGATATTTATTCCCGCTTGCTCGCAGAGCGAATTATTTTTCTCCGAAGTGAAGTCACAGACGACACAGCTAATCTCATTGTTGCACAAATGCTATTTCTCGATGCGGAAGATCCAGAGCGAGATATTACATTGTATATTAACAGCCCTGGAGGTTCAGTAACAGCAGGAATGGCTATTTATGATGCCATCAATCAAATTCGTTCAGAAGTATGTACTGTATGTATTGGCATTGCTGCCTCTATGGGATCATTTTTGCTATCTGCGGGAACTAAAGGTAAAAGATATGCTTTACCAAATGCTCGGATTATGATTCACCAACCATCAGGTGGTGTTCAAGGAAAAGCATCTGATATTGAGATTGCAGCTAAGGAAATTTTATATTTCCGTCAATTAATTAACAAGATATTGGCTGCGAATACTGGCAAATCGTCAGAACAAATAGAACTTGACTCGGAACGTGATTTTTTTATGAGTGCTGAAGAAGCAAAAGCCTACGGTTTAATTGATCATCTTATTCTCAAAACATCTGCAACTCATTTCACTCATAGTCAATATCAAGGAAATGGAAGATAAACAATCTTTAGTAGTAGACTATTTCAGCTAATTTAGTGCATTAGATTGAATAGGCGTAGGTTGGGTAACCACTGCGTTGCGGGGGTTCTCCCCGTTGTAGCAAGTAGCGTTTGAGGAACGAAACCCAACACCAATATCCATGTTGGGTTGAACGAAGTGAAACCCAACCTACAAAATTTCTTGCATTATTTTAGCTAAAACAGTCCGCTATAAAAAAACTTTGGCTGATGACTATTAACCATCAATAATTAACGCAAAATTCCATCCCTTTTTAGAGGTTCTATAAGCTTAATTACCAATCTCGATAGAGTTTTTCTGCATGAAACATAATTTCTTCATTGGGCAACCGAATTTTCGATTTTTGCCTGGGATATAAACTTTCAACGGCAGTTGTATCTTGTTCAATAACTGTAGCTGCTGCTTTTAAAACTGAGTTTTTAAACAGAGATTTCATCAAAGGATTGACATCTCTGGCATACATTAAAATAAATGTTTTAGTACTTTTTTCTGTTTGGGGATAGAGAATATGAACTTGAGCAACCTTACCAATTGGTGTTTGAGCAAAAAGAACTGTAGTTGAAGGAAAAGCATATTCAAGTGCGTTGTTGAGGGTTTTAGGTAAGATTCCTAAAAGTGGATTTTTGATAATTTCACATAATGTGTTATCAGCTCTGGTAATTTCTTGCTGTACTTGAGCATAATATCCTTTTTCTTCAAAAGAACTGACGCTACATGATGTAATTTTAAACATTTCTTTATGAGTGCCATTTTGATGGTTATAGTCATAGTTAACCATCAAGTTACTCAAGAAGTCACCCTGAATACTTTTTTCTCCACTTACTCCCACGAATTCATATTCATCTACAATTCTTTGATGTAAATCTGGAATGGGTAATCTTGGCTCGAATCCTGCATAAGTCCAAATACAATCGTTACTAACAATTAAGTCTAATGGTTGAGTAATTGGCTGAGTATCTTTTTTTTCTTCTCGGCAGAGTCTGCCTTGTCCATCAAATTCTAATGCATGAAAAGGACAAGTAATAGTATCTCTTTCTTGACATATCCAACCGTCTGATAAAGGAGCCTGCATATGCGGACAAATATTATCGATGGCGAATACTTCACCTTTTCGATTTTGCCAAACTACATAATCTTGTCCATTTAAAGTAATTTTATTGGGTTGATTAACTCCGAGCATTGATTTGTGAGCGATTAGCCAAGGCGCACCAGGTAAAATAGGTTCCATTTTGCACTCCAAAGTATTTAAATTCTTTTTAATTTCAGCGATTTTTGCAATAATTATTTATGTCTATCGAGAGATAAGTCAAAATAATTCGTAATTCGTAATTCGTAATTCGTCAGTTAAATTCAACATACACTTGTATATGTGCGTTACGGCTTCGCCTAATACACCGCTACATCAGTTTTATGTCTAGTCAGGTATGAAGAAAATAATTTTGCATAGTTTCAAAACCCTTGTAGAGAGGTAAAAATGTTACGTCTCTACCTTAAATATAATTAGTTAACTAATTTTTTAGTTAGTTAAATTTAATTTAAATTAACCTGACTGGATTTGTCAACTACTAAACAATTTTTAGTTAAGATATGATTCGTTAGTATGATGGAGAACCGTGAGTCGTTCAACGCAGCCAAAAATTTTATCTAAAAAACCGCGTCAGGTGCGCGATGCAGAGGCGACGAAACAGCAAATTCTAGATGCGGCGGAAGCGGAGTTTTCTAGACATGGACTGAATGGAGCGCGGACAGAGGCGATCGCCAGAGGTGCAGGTGTCACTACAGCGATGATTTATTACTACTACCAGAGCAAAGAGGGGCTTTATCAAGCTGTTCTACAACGCCCGGTAGTGGAGATGTATGAAGGGTTTAAGCAGCTAAATCTCGATGATTTACCACCACAGGCAGCTTTGGAAGTAGTTGTTAGAGGAGCGATCGCTTACGAAGCAGCTCACCCCCAGCGCGGAATGCTTTGGTTTCAAGAAGCAAACCAAAATCAGGGAAAGTATTTCAAGCAGGGGAATTGGCAGGAAAATTTTAGTTATATCATTAAAGTTCTGGAACGGGGAATGACAGAAGGTTGTTTTCGTCAACTCGATCCGTTTTTTGTCACCCTGCAAATAGTAGGAGTTTGTACTTTATACTTCAATGCTCACGAAAATCTCAAGCATATTAGACCGGACTTACAGCTGCTTAGCCCAGAACTAATAGAGCAGTATACTCAAGAAGCAATCAAATTGATTTTGGCAGGTGTACGAAGTGATAAAGGATAGGGGGCAGGGGGCAGGGAGATGAGGGAGATGAGGCGGCAGGGCAGGCAGGAGGAGAAATTACAAACATCTATTACCCAGTCCCCAGTCCCCAATCCCCAATCCCCTATTCATCAGAACCAACAAGAACTTTGACTCCATCATTGCTTTCGGAAGATTGGGCGGGTTGCAATAAAATCGGAGTATCCGGCAATGAAATTGTTTGGTTTAAAGGAAATCTACCCGTAGTCTGATTGACTCTTTGATTATTGTTAGAAAACACTGCAAAGTCATCAGCATCTTGGACTGTTTTAGTATCAATTCCCTCTAAAGAATCACCAGTCAATTTGAAGTTATCTGAGCTTTGGTTAGGTATGTCTGGTGATTGGGCTTGAACCGGGCTTCCTAAGCTTGCAAAAGCTGTCATAATTGCCAAGACAGCAATAATTTTAGCGTTCATTAGTTTTACCCCAATTCTTTATTATTTTGCTTGTTTTTATTCTCTCAAGAGATTATTTGTTAACCTCTACATGCTAAATAGAGTCTGTAATAAATATTATTCTATAAATATATGCATTGTCAATGATAGCTATATTTAGTAAATCAAATAAATAAATTAAAGAGAATAAATCTTAATGTAAGAAAACGTTGACATTGCAATCACAATAATTAGCGAATCATCAAATTGCTATTAATCCATAAGAGATTGCTATAGTGGCGATCGCTAATCTGTGGATGCTAGATGTAGTTTCGTTGGGATTTTCCTAAGCTAGTAGAAAAATCGGCAATGTGATTGTTTGAACTCAAGCTTGAGAAAACTCAATATATTTATACTCAACTAATGAGCATTTAACTTGCATGTATTAGTGGGTAAAATGCCTGTAATACAAGACTTTAACATTTACGCATCTCTAAATATTAAATTTTATCAAGTTACCTATAATTTACGTAATTTCCTCAGATAGTTATGAAGTTGAACGAGTGATGATTGCTGAGATATTTCCGCGATCGCACTTTTCATAAACATCAAGGAGAACAATATGGAAAATCGTCTGCAAGTACAAAATCTTCAAGGCGAAGAATTAGATATGGAATTAACTCCCGAAGAGTTAGAAGAATTAGAAGCTTTGAAAGGTGGAGGTCTGTCTTACTTAGGAGATTTCACCTATCGGCCTTTTCCTTATGGAATTCCTGCCGACCTCTTCAGGTTGAAGACATTAGATGTCGCGAATCGAGTAGTTAGATACTAAAACTTTTTGCAGAGTTTCTTGTAAAAGTATCTTCTGCAAAAGATTTATCGGGTTTTAAATTACCAAGAGTCATTGGAGACGTGTAAGTATATGACACCTACTGGAAACTTTAACCGTATTATTCAAATCCACCCATCCAGGCGGTGCAACTTGCACTGTCTCCATTGTTACTCTTCTTCTAGTCCCCAGGAGCGTGACCAACTTAGTATCGCGCTCCTTTTACAAGCAATTACCGAAGCCAGTGAACAAGGGTACACAACCGTTAGCTTCTCAGGAGGCGAACCCCTTGTATACAAACCTTTACCTGAACTAATCAGACAAGCCCAGCAATGCCAGATGCGGATAATCTTGACTTCCAATGGCATACTCTTAGACGAGCGACACCTAGAACAGCTATCTGGAAAAGTTGATCTACTAGCCATCAGTTTAGATGGAATGCCTGCTTCCCATAACCGGATACGAGCTTCAGAGCGAGCCTTTGAGAAAATGGCCGCTCGATTAGCAGGGGTGCGAGAATCAGGTATTCCATTTGGATTTATTTTCACCCTCACAAAACAAAATTTTCGTGAACTAGATTGGGTGGCAAATTTTGCTCTAGAACAGGGAGCGAAATTATTCCAAATTCATCCCCTTGTAGAGGTCGGACAAGCTAGCCAAAGCCTCATCGGTGCTAAACCCAGCACAAACATCCTATCCCATGCTTACCTCAAAGCCATACGCTTGAGAGAAGCTTTTGGTGACAAACTGTTTATTCAAATTGATTTAGTTCATCAGGAATTACTACGCCTGAATCCTGATAGTTTTTTTGCAGACGAACTCCCACTCAATGAAGCAGAATACTGCTTTGCTGACCTCGTATCACCCTTAATTATTGAAGCAGATGGGACAGTAGTACCCATGCAGCATGGTTTTGCTCGCAATTACGCTTTAGGAAATCTCAACGAAGCTTCGCTAGGAAAACTCGCCATCCATTGGCGTCAAGAGCATTACCCTGCTTTTCGAGAACTTTGCCGACGTGTTTATGAAGAATTAACAGCACCAGCCGAGCTGCCAATTACCGATTGGTATCAGACGCTGATGCAGTTTGCAAACATGAGTGGGGAGTGGGGAGTGGGGAGTGGGGAGTGGGGAGTGGGGAGTAGGGAGTAGGGAGTAGGGAGTAGGGAGTAGGGGAAGAAATATTTTCATAGTTTATTGTTAAGCGCAGCTCATAGAGTATTTTGCAAAAGTTTCAATTTTCGCGCTCTTATATCATGTCCGGCTAATCACTTATCATAAAAATTTCTCCCTTGTCCCCGCGTCTCCCTATCTCCGCGTCAGCCAAATCATAAGTCTTTAAACGGACATGATATTATTTGCGTCTTTGCGTCTTTGCGTGAGCTTTTCACTCATATTCAACAACGCCAAAATTATCTATGCAAGAAGTTTCATCTAGACTTTAGCGCCTAATACATCTCGATTTAAAACTTGATTTAACTTCCCACTACGATAACCTTCTAAATCCAGAGTCACATAGATAAATCCCAAATCTTGAAACGCACAAACCAACGTCTGTAAATCTGTAGTTAACACAAACTCCTTAATTTGTCCTGGTGGCAATTCAATACGTGCTGTATCTCCCTCAGAACGCACACGCAAATTCATTAAACCTAGCTTTCGCAGATGAATTTCAGCCCTACCGACTCTTTGCAACTTAGCTACAGTAATTTCTTCACCATAGGGAAAGCGAGAACTCAGACAAGGTTGAGCAGGTTTATCCCACCAAGGTAAGCCGAGTAGTTGTGAAAGTTGCCGAACTTCTACCTTCGTAACACCGACTTCTGCCAAAGGCGATCGCGCCCCTCTTTCCTTAGCCGCCTGAATTCCTGGGCGATAATCATGCAAGTCATCAGCATTTACCCCATCCACCACATAGGGATAACCCAACTCTAAAGCTAAAGGCTTGAGGGTGTCGTGCAATTCGCTTTTGCAAAAATAACAGCGATTAACGGGGTTAGCAGTGTAATTGGGATTGTCCATCTCGTGAGTTTGAACAACTTTATGCTGAATTCCTATAGTTGCGGCTTGAATTTTGGCGTCTTCCAACTCTTCTGGTAACAGCGAAGGTGAAACAGCTGTGATTGCCAAAGCGCGATCGCCCAACACATCATAAGCAATTTTGGCAACCAAAGTGCTATCAACACCGCCAGAGTAGGCAATCAATGCCTGCTCCATTTCTTGAAATAAAGCTTTTATTTGCTCAAGTTTTTCTGTTAGTATCATTGCCCAATTCCGCCAAAACCATATATCTATTTTAGGGATTAGGGATTGGGGATTGGGCTTCGACTTCGCTCAGCCCACGGGGGATTGGGAATGGGGAATGGGATAATATTCTCAAATTTGTCTGTGGCTAAATTGCAATAGAGTTCAGTTTGTCAAGAAAATAGTTGCTGGATCGGATTTTAAAGCAATTAGTTGTGGCAGGTCTTGCTCGTTTAAGTTTTGCATATCTATTTGGATGCAAGCTAAGTCAAAGGCTGTTTTGAGGTCGCGCCCATAACCTAATGCTTGATAGAATGATGTGGCAAAACTGATAGCTGATTCGTCTTGAATTGCTTGAGACATACCAATTACGCTGTCGATGTGTTGGGCGATCGCTTTTGCTTGTATATCAGAATAGCAAGCATTTAGCACTACGCAGCGAATGTCATCTTTTAGTACAGAAAATAGTTGACTCAAGGCTCTGACTGAAACAGAATGACTATTACCAGAGTTATCTAATAAAAGAATCTCATTATCTTCGTTGCCATGACCACTAAAATGTACAATATTAGGCCTATGGCGTAGCAGAAGACCTTGTAAATCACTCACACGCACAGCCCAGTGCTGAATCACCTCAAACCGATCACGAAATTCTGACTGACGCAGAGCTTGGTCAATTGAGCGACTTTCTTGATCTAAACTTAAATGAGTTTTATCTGAAGGGTTAGCGGCTAGAAAAAGGATTTTAATTACTGGATTTTTAGGGTTATTTGAATTATTAATACTCTCTTTAGTAGCGATTTCTTGGTGAATTTTATTCCTTAATTTTAGGAGTGCGTCTGTAAGCCGATTTTTTTCTCTGCGGATCTCTTCGTTACTAAGAATACCTTTGCGATCGTTTTCTTGCAATTGGTTTAAGCTAGCAGCGTGCAAAATCACTTCGTCATGATAGCGAGATGAGTATTCATTAGTAATTTCCTTTAGTTGCAAAATAGCACTTTCTAATTCACCCTGTTCAATGAGATTTTTAATGTTATTTAACTTGTCGTTCATAGTTTAATCTTTAGGTAGATATAATTGATTCATCAACTCACGCTTAAGATAAGGTATCAACGGTAAATATGCTAAGCTGGCAATGATAAAATATTTGTCCGCAAATGTAAAACTATTTTCGGATATTTTATAAGAATCTATGAAGACATATGGAAGCATCATCACACAAATAATTACTGCAAATGGAAGCGCTACAAGATTCATTACCTTAAATAAAGAATATTTTTCTGTTTGTTTGGTACTTAGTAATTGATACATAATAAACAAAATAAATATCAAACATAATATACTGAATATTATCTCTGGCTTGATGCTAAAAACCGATAAATATGATAAGAAAGCAGTAATAAATAGACATAAAATCATTGCAATTGTTATGTAAAAAAATCCGAAAAAACAAACATTAAAAAATGTATTTTTAACCAAAAATAGGAGTAACGAACCTAAGTTGCAAATAATATAGATTGAAAACAATAAAGATGATTTGAGTAAGTAGAAATCATTAATTTTATAGGCATTATCTGTGGACATATATAGCAAATCTCTTATTGGTTTTTGTCTATTTTCTTGCTCATATATATCTGTTTGTGTATATCTTTTTATCATTTTAGTAATCGCTTTTTTAGCGTTTTCGTCTCCTTTTGTTATGGATTCTACTAACTCAACTAAATCACTCAGGTCTTCTCTTGCTAATTGATAGTTTTTATTCGCTATAATTGCATTAAAAAATGCTATTCGTCTAGATGGTCTTAATAATCCCAAAAAATTTAGATGTTTACACTCAACTATTCCTCGTATAATCTTGTCTACAGTATTTTTTGGTATACTTAATCTCTCATATTTTATACTACAATTATCAGACCTTATTTGCTCATTAACTTTAGATTTTAGAGCTTCTATGTATGTATCAAGAGTAACTTTATCTCTATATTTATCAGCAGTTGATTCTAGTACTAGTAAATCAATATTTAGCTGATTATGAGTAGCAACAACTTGCATCATTTTGCATGACATTGATAAATTGAATGTTATCGCCCCTGAAGCAATCAAAACTATACAAGTAGCATAACCTAGTATTTCAAGGAAGCCATACTTTTTGGGAATTTTATTATATTGTTTTTTGACATCATATAAATATTGCTGAATCCACCAATAATAAAATGCAGTTATGCCAACAGCAGGAAGGAAAATAAAATTGATCTGCGAAAAAATAAAAACATGATCCGGTTTAATCGGATAAATAATAACCAAAAAAATAATTAATAAATTTGCTAGCAATGCATAGTAAGCAACGTAATGTAATTTGAATACCCATAGTCTCGGCTGATTTAATAAAAGATAACGATCAAACTTTTGTAATGCTTGAGGAGATAAAATCTTGGCTAACAGATATTTTGTACTATTAAATAATTTCTGATTCATGATAGATTTTCAAAAAGTTTACGTGTAGATTTACTAATATCTCTGAAGTATTTTAATGAAATGTCTTGTTCCAGAAAAACTTTTAGCAAATCGTTGGCAGTTACTTCTTTATGTGTATGAACGATAAATCCACTACCAGACTTTTCAATTTTTATATATCTGACTTTTTGCAGTAAATCTTTAACTTGTTCTATCAACAAGTTGCAATCTATCTCGTAAGAATTTTCTTTTCTGTCTTCACCAAAGTTTTTGACTGAGCCATTATATACAGCTTGACCATTTTTAATAAAGATAATATTGTCAGCAATATTTTCAATTTCATATAAACTTTGAGAACTAATAATAATTGATTTAGGTTTGCCAACAGAATTCGCTAAATATCGTAAATCTTGTAAGAAAAGTAATTGGGTGTTAATATCTAGATTTGCTAATGGTTCATCTAAAATCATTAGTTTAGGATTACCAATAAGTGCCCTTGCTAGGGCAAATCGCATTTTATAACCACCAGATATTTCACTCCATTTTGCTTCTCTATAACGCTCTAATTCTAGACGTTTAATAATAAACTCGACTCTATTTTTATTCTTTTGACCCTTGAAGCCATGAATAGCTGCTGTAAAATGTAAATTATTGACTAGTAAACCATCCCATGAAGGTAACTGTTGAGGAATATAAGCTATTTGTTGCTTAATTGAATATATATCAGTTTTTTTGTTGGAGGTTAGACATGGGTAATCTAACTTTCCTTGAGTTGGTGCAAGTTCTCCTGCAATTATTCTTAAAAGTGTTGTTTTGCCATTACCATTTTCACCAACAACAGCAGTTATTTCACCAAGGTTTAGAGTTACATTGATATTAGATAATTTAAACTCAACAGAACGACTATTATAAGTTTTGTATAATTCATGAGATTGAAAGACGACTGAAGAAATTGTAGGACGAGAGATAATTTTCTGTCTCTGGGTTTCTATAAATTGCTCTTCATCTATTTCAAGTTGAGTTTTTTTATTGTTTATCTCATCTAGATTTGGTAGATGAGAAAGCTCAGTTTGTAATGGGTTATATTTTGGTTGTATTAAACTAGTATTTTGCTGATTAGGTGTTTCTTGCTTTTTTAATTGATAGTTATCTCGAATCAATGCAGCAACTTGTATAATCTGAATTATTAATCTTTTTTTTCTCTCATCTATATTGGCTGTATAACCATAAATACGCTCATCAGATTCTAAACCAGTATATGCGCTTCGAATGACGGAAATTTCTGCTTCATAGTTTTCGTTGGGCAAATCCTCTTCAAAATCCATTAGTCGTTTCGTTGCTGCATTCAGATCATTTTCAGCTACTAAACGCTTTATTTCAGAGTACCTAGATTGAGGATCAGCGTTAGTCATGGATTGCTATGTGGTGCTAGCTTACATGATTATACGTAAATGCGCCTATAAGCAAATGTTCGCTTAAAAGTATCAAAAATATAGCAAAATTTTACTTTATTTAATTTTTGACAATGCAAACAGAACCTTGTAACACTGTCAATCATTCGAGGTTGTTGGTTTGCTGTATTTTGCTACCAAACTTGCTAGGAGCGGTAAATCTATTGGTTTAGGAGTGTAATCATTGACTCCAGCAGCTATGCAAGTTTCGCGATCGCCTTTCATTGCCATTGCGGTTTGAGCAATCACTGGAATCATCTCATATTGAGGATTTTTTCGCAGTTGTTGTACCAAATTAAGACCATTTTCATCTGGTAGGTAAACATCCATAATAATAACCACAGGATTTAGCTGTTTTAGCGCTTCCCACATTTCAACAGCATTCCTCACCCAAGTGACTTGATATCCCAACTTGCTTAAATAAATTTGCATTAACTTGGCGTTGGGTAAATCATCTTCTACCAACAAAATCTCTGAAGATGAACTAGGTAAATAATTTTCAGTTAATCTTTTAACTCCCTCATCTCCCTCATCTCCCTCATCTCCCTCATCCCCCACTCCTTCCACAGGCTTCAGGGGAAGTACGAGAGTAAAACGAGAACCGCGATCGATTTCTGATTCAACTTCCACACAGCCACCATGAATTTCCGCCAATTTCTGAGTTACGGTTAAACCTAAACCTGTGCCTTCATTGCGACTAACTACGGCGTTAGCAATTTGATAATAAGGTTGAAATAGTTGAGCCTGGTCTTGTTGAGAAATGCCAGTGCCAGTATCCCAAACTATAAAATTTAAACATGCATCCTTGGACACAACTTTTAAGCCAACAGTGCCTGTACTAGTAAACTTCAGAGCATTAAATAGCAAATTTAACAGCATTTGCTTGAGACGCAAAGAATCAGCCACTAGGGTTGTGACACTGGGATCTAGTTCTAAGCAAAGTTTCAAACCCTTGTTAGCAGCTTTCTCTTTTACCAGTGCAAAAACATTACGACACAATTCTGGCACGTTGACATTTTCCCACTGCACTTCTAGCTGGTTAGCTTCTATTTTTGAGAGATCCAAAATATCGTTAATCAGAGCTAATAAGTGTTTACCGCTAGACTGAATAATATTTAAATACTCTTGGTGGCGTTCTCTGGTTTGGTCGTAGCCTTGGGCTAAAAGTAGATGAGTGAAACCGATAATAGAACTTAACGGTGTGCGAATTTCATGGCTGGTGTTTGCTAGAAACTGGTTTTTGAGTTGATTGGTACGCTCAAGTTCTTGATTAGAACCATCCAACTGTTGATACCTTTGCTGCCAAAATATCATTTGCCTGAGTTGTGCAACAGCTGTGGTACATTGCTTGGCACACCTGGCCATTAATTGCGCTCTCAGTTGACTCGGCAATGCTATTGGTGATTCATTATCAGAACTTGGGGGTGCTGTGGCAATAATTAGCCAGCCGAAGACACCGCCAGAATGATCTACTAACCGCCAAGCATTTGGTGGTTGTTGGTTCTCAAGCTGCTGTAAATCTTCGAGTTTGATGACCTCTTTTAATCTCAACCGTAGCCTTTTGCGTGCCGTCAGCATTACTTGCGGTAATGGAGATTGTGTGCTTGGGGAGCGACAAACATAGCAAATTTTGCCAACTGTTTCGTGGGGTTGAAACAGAGCGATCGCTACTTTACTATCTTCTACAGCACCATTGATCTCGTTGACTACGATTTGGAAGATTTCTGCTTCGATGACACTTGCCACTGAGACAGTGGTACAAGCAGAAAGCAGGCAATCATTCAGGCGACTTTGCAGCTGGTTTAAGGTCTTCTCCAGCCACAACTCAGTGCGGAGTTGTTGGATTGTTGTCAAAAGTGTGGACGTAGCATCTATCTGTGAGTTCTGTTCTGGTAAACTTGAATACTGCTGCATGGTCAACTAAACGTTGAACAAATTTGACTTCGCATAAAAATGCGAACAAGATTCTATGTAGATTAGCGGACAATTCCCTTTTTATTTATAAACCATAACTCATAGTGTCGTATGTAGCAGCTAAACAAAAAAATATCGGTTATTCACTTAAAATTTGTTAACAGCAAGTTTAAGACTATGACTTTAGAATTCGCTCAACTCATCGTGAATGGGATTGCTGTAGGAAGCATTATTGCTTTAGCCGCAGTTGGACTTACTCTTACCTATGGGATTTTACGGTTATCTAACTTTGCTCATGGTGATTTTCTCACTTTAGGAGCTTATCTAACTTGGCTCATCAACACTTTTGGCGTTAACATTTGGCTGTCAATGATACTAGCAGCCTTGGGAACAGTAGTCGCAATGCTGTTGTCAGAAAAACTACTATGGTCGAGAATGCGTTCTATCCGTGCTACTTCCACTACACTGATCATCATTTCCATCGGACTAGCCTTATTTATTCGCAACGGCATTATTTTTACTTGGGGTGGTAGAAACCAGAATTATGATTTACCTTTTACCCCTGCTTTAGATATTGCGGGCTTAAAAGTGCCGCAAAACCAAATTTTGGTATTAGGTTTAGCAGTGTCCGCAATTTTGGCATTACATTACCTCCTGCAAAACACCAAAATTGGTAAAGCCATGCGAGCAGTAGCTGACGACCTGGACTTAGCTAGAGTTTCTGGTATTAATGTTGACCAAGTAATCTTTTGGACTTGGTTAATTGCTGGGACTTTGACTTCTCTCGGTGGCAGTATGTACGGTTTAATTACAGCAGTACGGCCCAATATGGGTTGGTTCTTAATTTTACCTTTATTTGCTTCAGTGATCCTTGGCGGAATTGGTAATCCTTACGGGGCGATCGCAGCAGCTTTCATCATTGGCATCGTCCAAGAAGTCAGCACCCCTTGGTTAGGTTCTCAGTATAAACAAGTAGTAGCACTGGTAATTATGATTTTAGTGCTACTGATTCGTCCCAAAGGTTTATTCAAAGGCACGATTTAAGTAGAGACGTTGCAGGCAACGTCTCCACCCCTAGTTATTCAATAATGTGGAAGTAATAAGCTGCCACCAACAAGTTCAAAGCTAACAAAAGTATTGCCCAACCAGTACGAAAGGTATATGGAGGTTTAGCTCCACTATCAGCAACTGGCGAGTCTTTGGTTTTAGCAGTCATAATCGGTTCTCCTAATGTCAGGACTTTTTAAGAAATACCAAATTTGGTGTACCAATCGCCTAAATTCTTTAGAAATATTTGTGTGGCGTAATGGGGAATGGGGATTGGGGATTGGGGATTGGGGACTGGGGATTGGGGGAGATCTATGTGTAACCTTCCCCCTGCTCCCTCATCCCCCTCATCCCCCTCATCTTCCCTACTCCCCCGCATGATACGAACTACGCACCAGGGGGGCGGAACGGACATGACTGAAGCCCATTTGCGATGCGATTTGACCTAGTTGGGCAAATTCCTCTGGAGTCCAGTATTTTTGTACTGGTAGATGCTCTAAAGAAGGGCGCATGTACTGACCAATAGTGATGCGATCGCATTCTACAGCCCTTAAATCGGTCATTGTTTCGACGACTTCAGCAATTGTTTCGCCGTGTCCTAGCATCAAACCTGATTTGGTGGGAATAGTGGGATCGATTTCTTTGATCATAGCGAGTACTCGCAGCGAGTGATCGTACTTTGCTCCTCGACGGACTGCTCGAGTTAACCGTCGTACTGTTTCGATATTGTGATTGAAACAAGCTGGCTTGGCTGTAGCAACCGCCGCTATCCTTTGGCGTTGACCTGCCTCCCCTGCACCCGCGCCACCCCAAAAATCAGGTGTTAGCACTTCAATTTGAGTTTCTGGGTTCAACTGGCGAATAGTCGCGATCGTTTGGACAAAATGACCTGCTCCTTGGTCAGGCAAGTCATCACGAGCCACAGAAGTCAACACCACGTAACGTAATCCCAACAGTTGCACTGCCTCCGCCACCTTTTGCGGTTCTTCTGAGTCCACAGGCATTGGGGCATGACCTTTATCTACTTGACAAAAAGCACAAGAGCGCGTGCAAGTTGGCCCCATCAATAAAAAAGTAGCGGTTTTTTGGGAATAGCACTCACCCCGGTTAGGACAGCGACCTTCTTCACAAATCGTATGAATTTGTCGCTGCTTAATAATGCGTTGTACAGTGGAGAGTTCGCTGGCTTTGCCGATGGGGCGACGTAACCAGCTAGGCATCTCCATAATTACAGACTTGAGTTCAGCTTGTGGTGACGAATTCATAGATGTCTCAGCAAAATCCGCAGATAGACTAAGGCTAAATTCCTATGCTTGAGAGCAAAGTCAAAGCCTTAAATATCACCATGACACAAATTCCAGACAACACCAGTAAAAGTTCTGTCAAATACTTATACATAATGTCATTTATACCGAAATATACTATCCCCCGATCAACAAAAATTTTGGATATAGTGGGAGCATTCTCAAAGCCAATCAGCAAATCTGCTATTTACACCTAAAGTTTCTGTTAGAGCAATCAGTCGTGGCAAGCAACAAAATTCTAGTTATAGATGACACTACAGTTGTCAGGGTGAAAGTACGTGAAATGTTGCCTCCGGGTAATTTCGAGGTACTAGAAGCCAAAGATGGTATGGAAGGACTAAATTTCATCCTTCAAGAAAAACTCAGCTTGATTATGTTGGATTTCCTGTTACCTAAAATGAGTGGTTGGGAAGTTTTTCAGCAAATTCAAGCCCAGCCAGAGTTAAGAAAGATTCCTTTAGTAATCATGTCTGGTCGTAAGGAAGAGGTGACGGAGAAAATTTCAGAACCCTTTGAATATTTTGAATTTCTCGGAAAACCTTTTGACCAAAAGCAACTAATTAACGCCATCAAGTTAGCCATGACCAAGGCTAAACAACCACGTTCTGAACCAGTATTAGTGGGCGCGGCTGTTGCTACTAAAAATGGTGCAGTCGCAACAATCTCTAGCGCAACCAGTAGTGCAGTTGCAACTCCTAATTTAACAACTAATGACACAGTTGCAACCTCTAATAAAACAACAGACTCCTCTGTAGAAATCAATGCTCTCAATGAGAAAATTGATAAAATGCAAGCGGAAATTGATAGCTTGAAAAAGCAGTTAACTCAGGTTGTGACCTTTATTAAACAGAAAATCAAGTAGCATTTGCATCCATTATTATTTTTGTTTTTGCAGATTAGAGTATAGATGCGATCGCCAAAATTCTTTTAAGCTCATAAAACAGGATTAGTAAATTCAGTCGCTAGTCTACAAAGCTTTATCACAAACTCAACCTGTCAAAACTTACTCTTAACCAAAGTAAGTGACAGGTTTTTTGTTTATCAAAAAAATAAAAATTTAATGATACTTGCAGATGCCCCATGGGAATAATAGGCGATAGAAAATAAAATTATGGGTACAAGCTGCAATGTTAGTAGCATTAGACACATTACCTGCACTTCCTGGTTATCGTATCACAGAGCAAATCTACTCAGGCAGCAAAACTTTAGTTTATCGAGGTATCAGAGAACAAGATCAGCAATCAGTTATTATCAAACTGATGCGGAATGAATTTTCATCATTTGCAGACATTGCTCAATTCCGTAATCAATACTTCATCATCAAAAACCTCAACTTCCCTAGTATAGTCAAACCCTACAGTTTAGAAAACTACTCCAACAGCTATGCTTTGGTGATGGAAGATTTTGGTGGTGTTTCTCTTAAAGATTGGCAACAGGGGGAAAATCCTGTTTCTCTAAGTGAGTTTTTTCATATCGCTATTAATATTATTTCTACCCTTGAAGGATTGCATCGACATCGCATAATTCACAAAGATATTAAACCAGCCAATATTCTGATTAACCCTACAACAGGTGAGATAAAACTTATTGATTTCAGTCTTGCCACTCTTTTGCCAAGAGAAATGCAATCTCTCACAAATCCCAACGTTCTAGAAGGTACTTTAGCTTATATTTCTCCTGAACAAACCGGAAGAATGAACCGAGGTATCGACTACCGCACCGACTTTTATTCTCTGGGTATTACCTTTTTTGAACTCCTAACTGGGCAGCTACCCTTTACCAGTAGTGACCCGATGGAGTTAGTTTATTGTCACATTGCTAAAGAACCGCTAAAAGCAAACTTAATTAACTCTCATATTCCCCCCATTTTGTCTGGTATTATTAGCAAGCTGATGGCTAAAAACGCCGAAGAACGCTATCAAAGTGCCTTGGGGTTAAAGCATGATTTGGAAGTGTGTCGTCACCAGTGGCAAGAGAGTGGAAATATAGCGTTTTTTGAGTTAGGAGTCAGGGACATTTCAGATCGTTTCGTTATCCCTGAAAAACTCTATGGTCGCCAACGCGAAGTTGAAACCTTACTCGCTGCCTTTCAACGAGTGACTCGCGGGACAACAGAAATGATCTTAGTCACCGGTTTCTCTGGTATTGGTAAAACTGCTGTAGTCAACGAGGTTCACAAACCTATTGTGCGGCAACGTAGTTATTTTATCAAAGGTAAATTTGACCAGTTTCAGCGTGATATTCCCTTATCAGGATTAGTCCAGGCTTTTCGAGATTTAATTGGGCAGTTGCTTTCTGAAACTGATACCCAAATTCAGCAGTGGAAAGCTAGAGTTTTAAAAGCATTGGGTACACAAAGTCAGGTAATTACTGATGTAATTCCTGAACTAGAACAGATTATTGACAAGCAACCTTCAGTAGCAGAACTCTCTGGTATTGCTGCTCAAAACCGCTTCAATTTATTATTCCAAAGATTCATCCAGGTTTTCACTACTAAAGAACAGCCTTTAGTGATTTTTTTAGATGATTTACAATGGGCAGATGTAACTTCTTTAAAATTAATTCAATTATTAATGAACGAAAATGCCTCATCTTCTGTTTTAGATGCAGCAGAAAATACGGGTAAAACCAAGGGTGGTTTTTTGTTGATTGGTGCATACCGTGATAACGAAGTTTCTAAGGCGCATCCCCTTTATTTAACGCTACAGGAAATTGAGAAAACGGGAGCAGCTATGAATGCGATCGCACTTGCACCATTAAATCAAGGCGATTTAAATCATCTGATTGCTGATACCCTGCATTGTCAAGAAGTTTTAGCCGTTTCTCTCACTCAAATGGTATTTGCTAAAACTAAAGGCAATCCCTTCTTTTCTTTACAATTTCTCTATTCATTACATAACTCTGGATTGATTACACTGAATCTTGAAGCTGGCTATTGGCAGTACGAAATTCAAAAAATCAAAGAATTAGCTCTTACAGACGATGTTGTAGAATTCCTCGCGATTCAACTAGTAAAATTGCCCATCAATACGCAAAAAATATTGAAACTAGCCGCATGTATTGGTAATCAATTTGATTTAAATACTCTGGCGATCGTTCATGAAAAATCTGTAGTTGATACAGCGTCAGACTTATGGAAAGCATTAATTGAAGGGCTAGTTTTACCTCACGCAGATGTTTATCAACTATTTCCCCAAGATGATGAAAATCATCAGTTAGTCATTAATGATAAACCAGCTAATCGCTTACCTATATATAAATTTGTACATGATCGTGTTCAGCAAGCAGCTTATTCTTTAATTTCTCCAGAAGAAAGAAAGCAAATTCACTTAAAAATTGCATTACTGCTATTTGATAATATCCCAGTTGCCAAACGAGAAGAAAAGATTTTTGAAATCGTCAATCAATTCAATATCGCACTGGAAGATATTACCTCCCAAGCGAAGCGAGATGAACTAGCTGCCATGAATTTGATTGCTGGGCGTAAAGCTTTGGCATCAACTGCTTATCAAAATGCAATTAACTATCTAACTACCGGAATTCAACTGTTAGCTACTGATAGTTGGGAGACAAAATATGAATTAATCTTAGCTTTGTATGAAACAGCCGCAGAGGCAGCATATTTGGCTGGCGATTTTGAGCAAACTGAACAATTGATAGAAGTAGTTTTAAAAAGAAGTAAAACACTGCTAGATAAAGTGAAAGTTTATCAAGTCAAAATTCAAACTTATGGAGCAAAAAACCAAGCTTTAGAAGCTGCTAATATTGGACTAGCCTTTTTAAGGCTTTTAGGAGTAGAATTTCCTGAAAAAATCAGCATAGCTGATATTCAGCTAATAATGTCAGAAATATCATCCAATCTAATTGGTAAGAATATCCAAAACTTAATTGACTTACCAAAGATGAGAGAACCGCAAATGTTAGCAGTTATGAGTGTTCTCTCTAGCACTACTGCTATGATCTACCGAGCTAAACCAGAACTTTTTCCTTTAGTTCTTGTTAAACAAATCAACTTATCACTCCAATATGGTAATACACCTTTTTCTGCTTTTGTCTACGCTAATTATGGAGTAATACTATGTGGAATTATAGGTGATATTGAATCTGGTTATCAATTTGGAAAGTTAGCTGCAAATCTATTACTGAAATTCCAGACTAAAGAGATTAATGTTAAGGTACTAGGAACATTTCAACCTTTGATTAGACCTTGGAAAGAGCATATTCGAGAAATATTAAACCCGACACTAGATGTTTATGTTAATGCTATAGAAGTAGGAGATTTGCAATACGCAGCTTATTCTCTTCATGCTTATTGTTATTGTTCATATTTTGTCGGCAAAGAATTGGCAGAACTTGCACAAGAGATGTCAACTTACAACAATGCTATTAGAAAAATCCAGCAAGAGGCGGTATTAAACTGGAATCTAATCTATCAGCAGATCGTATTTAATTTGCTAGGTTCTAAGCAGCATCAATATGAAGAAACAATGCTGCCGATTCTCATAGAAGCTAAAGATAGCTTAGGATTTTTATATTTTTATTTTAGTAAACTTCATCTGTGTTATTTGTTTCAAGAATTTCATCAAGCATCTGAAAATGCAACCTTAGCAGAAAAATATTTAGATAGTGGTATTGGGCATCTAATTGTTCCCGCTTTTTATTTTTATGATTCTTTAACGAGGTTAGCGCTGTATTTAGATACCGACTTATCTGAACAAAAGCATATTCTCGATAAAGTACAAGCCAATCAAGAGAAAATGAAGAAATGGGCAGATCATGCCCCAATGAATTTTTTACATAAATATTATTTAGTAGAAGCCGAATGGCATCGGATTCAAGAACAACATATCGAAGCAATGGACGATTACGATCGCGCTATCTCCCTTGCCCAAGATAACGAGTATATCAACGATCAAGCCCTTGCTCACGAACTTGCCGCTAGATTCTATTTAGAATGGGGTAAATCAAAGATTGCACAGGCATATTTAAGCGATGCTTATCATGGCTACCTCCGCTGGGGGGCAAAAGCCAAAGCTGACGATTTAGCCAACCGCTATCCCCAACTACTTGTTTCCATACTTCAGCCAGAAAAGCAAGCAGAACTGAGTTATGATCCCAGCCAGGAAGAGATTTCTTTAAATAACGTGTCTCTATCCACTTTGAACAATCAACAAAGTGTAATTGCCTCAAAGACAAGCATCTCCGATTCTCTAGATTTAGCATCTGTAATTAAAGCATCTCAAGCCCTCTCTGGAGAAATTGAGTTTGAGCAATTACTTTCTACTTTAATGGAAGTAGTGATGGAGAATGCAGGGGCTTCTAAATCTGCCTTGATTTTGGCTAGAGGTAATAAATCGAATTTAACTGTTACCGCAATTAGTTTAAGCTCAAAATATCAGCTGATTAAAACAGAATTTCCATCCATTCGCTTAGAGTCAAGTTCTGATGTTCCCATTACTTTGATTAATTACATCAAACGAACTCGTGAAATCTTCGTTGTTGATAATGCAATGGTTGTACCCTCGCTAGCAGCCGATAGCTATATCATTCGTGAAGAACCTAAAAGTTTGTTAGCCATACCTATTATTAATCAAGGTAAATTGATTGGGATTTTTTACCTAGAAAATAATTTAACTACAGGAGCATTTACACGCGATCGCGTAGAAGTTTTGAAGCTCATTACTACCCAAGCTGCAATATCACTAGAAAATGCCATCCTCTACAAAAATTTAGCACAAGCTAATGAACGCTTAGAAGAATACAATCATACTCTAGAGGAGAAAGTTGCAGCTAGAACTCAAGAACTCAATGAAACAAATCAACACTTGCAACAAACTTTAGAGGAGTTACAACAAACCCAAACTCACCTGATTCAAAGTGAAAAAATGTCTGCATTAGGGCAAATGGTTGCGGGAATTGCTCATGAAATCAATAATCCCATCAATTTTATTCATGGCAATATTGCTCACACTAGTGAATATGTCCAAAATTTGCTCAATTTGCTCGATATTTATCAGCAAGAATATCCCCAATCTTCACCCTTGATTGAAGCAAAACAAGAAGAGATAGACATAAATTTTCTCGCGGAAGATTTGCCAAAAATTTTAAATTCGATGAAACTAGGAAGTTCGCGCATTCGCAATATTGTTTTAGGCTTACGTAACTTTTCCCGCTTAGATGAGGCGGAAATGAAACCTGTCGATATTCATGAAGGAATTGATAATACCTTGATGATTTTACAGCATCGACTGAAAGAAAAGAGCGATCGCCTAGCAATTGAAGTCATCAAAACATATGGAAAATTACCAGAGATCAACTGTTACGCCGGTCAACTTAATCAGGTATTTATGAATATCTTGAGTAATGCGATCGATGCTATAGAAGAGTCAATAGCCAATAGCAGTGAAATATTCACTAAACCACAAATTCACATTTTTACTGAATTAACAGATATCAATACAATCAAAATCCGGTTTGCTGATAACGGTTTTGGCATGACAGAAGCAGTACAGCAGAAAATTTTTGACCCATTTTTCACCACTAAGTCAGTAGGAAATGGCACAGGATTGGGTTTATCGATTAGTTATCAGATTGTCGTGAACAAACATAAAGGTAGTTTAATCTGTGATTCCACACCTGGAAAAGGAACTGAGTTTGTAATTGAAATTCCAATCTAATATCATGTTCGCTAACTTTCCCTGCTCCCCAAAGCGATAGGATATTTTTTAGTTAGAAGTTTTTAGTTACTAGGCGGAGTGTTGCCGTTACCGCCTTGTTGCAGTAGGTATTCCCAAATACGCCGAATCTCAGCTTGAAACACTGTGCGATCGCGCTGGGCTTCTAGTGCCTGAAGACGGGAGAGATCAGCAAGCTGGTTAATTGCGCGTTCAAGTCGTGCAGATGTTTGAGATACAGTGCGGAGTTCCCGTCTATTGGCATTTTGGATTGTCCTCAGTAGATCTAATTCGTCACCCAAATCCTCTAATTGAGTTTCAATATTGATTAACCTCTCTTCGATTGGTTGATCAGCGTTGGTCATCTAAAAATCTCCTATTCAATTCCAAACTTCAATTTATAAGGAAAATGCCGAAAACCCTTGACAAACAGCAACGTAGTTGCGTTTTTCGGACTTCAGGCGCTACCGAGGGGCACTCGGAAAGTCAACGCTTGGGAGCCAGTGCGTTGGGCGGCTTTGCCGACTTGAAGCAACTGGCGTGGAGAGAACCACCTCTTTTTTAGATACCGCAAGGGGTTTAATCTAAGTGGACTCGTTGAACCAAGAATCCCTGTGGCTTTAGCCCAGGGAGTGTCAAATCCTTTCAATCTCATTCTATTCGTCCAAGACTTTTCAAACTTCCTCTTAAACCAGCAAACAGTTTAGACTAAAATATGACGGTTGTATTTTGTGGCGGACTGTGATTGAGCGTTATACTTTGCCCGAAATGGGTAATCTTTGGAGTGAAGCCTACAAGTTAAAAACCTGGCTGCAAGTAGAAATTGCTGTTTGTGAGGCTCAGGCTGAACTAGGTTACATTCCATCTAGTGCAGTGGAGGAAATTAAGGCAAAGGCAGATTTTGACCCCAAACGGGTGCTAGAAATTGAAGCTGAAGTCCGCCATGATGTGATTGCTTTCTTGACAAACGTCAATGAATATGTAGGTGAAGCAGGACGCTATATTCATTTGGGTTTAACTAGTTCAGATGTGCTGGATACGGCTTTAGCACTGCAATTAGTTGCTAGTTTAGATGTGTTATTGCAACGCCTAGAAGACTTGATTCAAGCAATTCGCCAAAAAGCACAGGAACACCGTCATACGGTGATGATTGGTCGATCGCACGGTATTCATGCCGAACCAATTACCTTTGGCTTTAAGCTAGCTGGATGGTTAGCGGAAGTGTTACGTCACCAAGAACGCCTGAGAATTCTCCATACAACTATCGCTGTGGGCAAGATTTCCGGCGCCGTGGGAACCTATGCCAATGTAGAACCGCGTGTAGAAGCGATCGCTTGCCAAAAACTCGGACTCCAACCCGATACCGCCTCCACACAAGTTATTTCCCGCGATCGTCATGCCGATTATGTCCAACAATTAGCTCTAGTAGCGGCATCAATCGAACGCTTTGCAGTAGAAATTCGCAATCTGCAAAAAACAGACGTTCTCGAAGTAGAAGAATACTTCGCCAAAGGTCAAAAAGGCTCTAGTGCCATGCCGCACAAGCGTAACCCCATCCGTTCTGAACGGCTAACAGGAATGGCCCGACTCGTCAGAAGTCACGCCGGCGCAGCTTTAGAAAATGTCGCACTCTGGCATGAACGAGATATTTCCCACAGTTCTGTAGAGCGGGTAATCTTACCAGATGCTTGCATTTTAACCCACTTCATGTTGCATGAAATCACCGAGTTAGTGAAAAACTTGTTGGTTTATCCAGAGAACATGGAGCGAAATCTCAACTGTTATGGTGGTGTAGTATTTAGCCAGAAAGTGCTACTCGCGTTAGTAGATAAAGGACTTAGCCGAGAAGAAGCTTATGCGATGGTGCAAGAAAACGCTCATGCTGCATGGAACAAGCCAGAAGGCAATTTTCAGGACTTGATTAACAAAGATCCGCGCGTCACTCAAAAATTGTCCCCAGCAGAACTTGAGACATGTTTTGATCCCCAGCAGCATCTACGGCATTTAGAAGATATCTATCAGAGGCTGGGAATTTAGGAATTATATCATGTCCGTTTAAAGACTTATGATTTGGCTGACGCGGAGATAGGGAGACGCGGTGAGACAGCGAGTAAAGGAGGGTTTCCCTCCGCAGGCGACTGCGTTAGCACAGCGTAAAGCCTGCGGCATAGCTTCGCTTAGAGCGAGCTTGCGAGCGTCACCCGAAGGGGGACAAGGGAGAAATTTTTATGTCTCACCGTGTCCCCGCGTCCCCGCGTCAACCAAAACGCGAAATCTAAAAAACCTACCCATAAGAGATGGGGACGTCCCCCTCACCCCCTGCCTCTTCCCCATTCCCCCTAGTGCAAAATACCAATCATGTGCAATAAACCTTGACCGGTAATCAGTTCAATAATTAAGGCAATGAAGCCTAGCATGGCAATTCGACCATTCCAGACTTCCGCACTAGTAGTCATACCCCACTCCCAACGCTCTTGGGGATACATTTTTACTCTTTTCTTCATCTGGGCAGCTTGGGAAAGCTTGAAACTGGGTTTTTTCAGCGCATCAATCACTAAGTCTGCTAGTGCTTGAATAAATACTGGATGGGTGTTGGGAGCAGGCACGCGCCGAAAGTTATGAATTCCTGACTCTTCGGCTACTTCTCGGTACTCAATATCAATTTCTTGTAGTGTCTCAATGTGTTCTGAGACGAAACTGATAGGCACGACAACCAAATCTTTTACGCCTCGTGCGCCTAGTTCTTTAAGCGCATCCTCTGTATAAGGTTGCAGCCATTCAACTGGCCCGACGCGACTTTGATAGGCTAGGGTGTGAGCATTGGGTCGATTGAGTGTCTGCATAATCAAAGCAGTACAATCCTCAATTTCTTGCTGGTAAGGGTCTCCCGCTTCTTCTACATAGCTTTTGGGAACACCATGGGCGCTAAAGAAAATATGAACCTCATCGGGATGAGGAAATTGATCTAGTTCCTGAGCTATCAGTTCCGCCATTGCTTGGAGATAGCCTGGTTGTTTATACCATGAGGGAATAACGGTATAGTCAATGCGCTGAAGTTTCGCATCTTCTTGCCAAAGTTTTTCTAAAAGCCGGAAGCTGGAACCGCTAGTGCTGATCGAGAATTGGGGATACAGTGGTAGAATCACCAAACGCTCGATGTTGTCTTGAGTGAGCAGAGCGATCGCTTCTTCAGTATACGGATGCCAATAGCGCATTCCTACGTAGATATTGGCTTCTTGACCCAAATAACCCAACTGTTCTTTAAGTGCTTCGCCCTGAGCTTCTGTAATCCGCCGTAATGGCGAACCACCGCCAATTTGCTTATAGTTTTCTTGAGATGTTCTGGTTCGCCGCGAGGCAATGAACCAAGCTAGGGGCTTTTGTAACCAACGAAACGGTAGGCGAATAATTTCCGGATCAGAAAACAGGTTATACAAAAATGGCCCAACGTCATCTAACTTATCGGGGCCCCCGAGATTGAGTAATAATACGCCTACACGACCCATAGCAGTTACTTTCCCCCAATCTTTTCAGTTTTTTTACTAATGTTAACAATATATCTTTATTAAATATAAAGCTTAATAGCAAGGAAAGATGCAATGGCCACAATTTTAAGAGATTGGAGTTACCGTTATCAGTGGTTGTATGATGCGATCGCCCGTTTAGCAGCTATAAGTGTAGGTGGTGAAGCCCGTTTTCGACAATTAGCTTTGCAAGGCTTAACGATTGACTCAGATACTCAGGTTTTAGATTTATGTTGTGGTAGTGGGCAAGCGACGCACTTTTTAGTGAAATATTCACAAAATGTAACAGGTTTAGATGCATCACCATTGTCTTTGCAACGGGCGCGGCAAAATGTACCCGCAGCTTCGTATGTAGAAGCTTTTGCAGAAAATATGCCATTTGTAGACAATTTGTTTGATGTAGTGCATACCAGTGCAGCGTTACATGAAATGCAGCCTGAACAATTACAGCAAATTCTCAAGGAGGTGTATCGAGTATTAAAGCCGGGTGGAGTATTCGTATTGGTAGATTTTCATGCCCCCACTAATCCGATATTTTGGCCTGGTGTGTCGTTATTTTTACTGTTGTTTGAAACGGAAACAGCTTGGCAATTGCTGAAAACAGATTTGCCTCGGTTGTTAATAGAAACTGGGTTTGATGTAGAACAGCCAACTTTATATGCAGGTGGTAGTTTACAAGTAATACAAGCAAAGAAATGAACACGGTTGAAGGTTAATATAGATGACACAAGAATTAAGTACGAATTGTCTTGAGAACATTGCACCCATTTAGAGCAATTAAGACATAAGCTAAAACAGGTTCTTGATTCTATTTCTGCCGAAGCGATCGCATCGATTTGTGGACGCCATGCAAAAAGGTGGTATTGTTGCCTCTGGCTCAACTAGCGAACTCAGTCAAGATATGATTCAACAGTTTTTAGCGGTTTAATTTTGGCAATTTCCACCTCAATTGTCTGTGAATCAATCAAGTCTGCTGCTTCTTGTAAAAGCTGATTCTGTTCTTGTTGAATAGCTGCTAAACGGCTAGAAATTTCTGCTAGTCGTTGTTGTTTATCTCGGTCTATTTCTGAAGTAGTCGCGGGTATTAAAGCTGGCAAGCTATCAGTTATTTTAGTATTTGTTAGCCGTTGAATAGTAAATCTACCAACTTTCGTCAAAGAGACAAAGCTAACTTTGATGAAAGTCAAAATTAATTTGAATGGCACTTGTAGTATTGACCAACTAGCCGTTTCAATTAAACGGACAATTGCTTTGATAATACTCCAAATTACAGCCAAGACAACAAGCAAAATTACTAAACTAATAATAGGATGATTAGTTGTCCAGCCTAATATTTGCACTAATCGAAATAATCCAGGGTGTTGTGTTAGCCAATCATTAACAGATGATGCAACTGCACCTTGAACTACTGTCGATGTGGTATTTTGAATTTGCTCGGCTGTTTGCCAACCATTTTCTAAGGTTGTCGTTACTCTATCAATTGCCCTATCAGTTGCTTGAGTTGCGGTTTGCTGCCAAGTCTCCCCAACTTGCTGTGCAGAATTAGTTAGAGAGCTAACGTTTTGATTAACAAAATCTCTCGCAGTTTGCCAGCGTTGTAAAACTTCTGGGGGTAAATTTATATTGATTGGAGGTGTCATGAGAGAGGATTGGGAATAAATAAAGCATTACAATACCAAAATTCTTTCGTGCCACTTGTGGGCTGGGTTTTAAACCTTTACTTTTGTTGATAACAAACTTTACCTAATTTGAAATCGAACTCGCAACCCATCTTGAGGACGATTTGAAGGAAAATATACTGTTTCTAAACTTTGATTGGGCAATATCTCCCAATAATAGCTGCGTAGAAGATGAGCAGCAATAATTTTCATTTCCATTTTGGCAAAGGCTATGCCGATACAAAGGCGCGACCCACCACCAAAACCAATTAAGCTAAAAGGATACTGTTTGTGTTCTTGACGCTGGGGATTGAAACGTTCAGGATCAAAACGTTCTGGTTCTGGGTAAATTTCCTCTAGCTTGTGAGTCATGAGAATTGAATATAACAATTGCCAACCAGCAAGAACATGAAAGCCATCAAATTCAAAGTCTTTAATTACACCACGAAACCCACCTCCAACAGGTTGATGCAATCTTTCAATCTCTAATAAAATCTGATCTAAATAGGGCATTTGTCCCAATTGTTCTAAATTTAAATTACTTTTACTTGCTAGTTGTAATTGTTCTTCTCTGGCGCGTTGCATTACTTCTGGATGACGGGCTAACTCTGCACACAACCAAGTTAGCATCGATGTAGTAGTTTCATGCCCAGCAAAGAGTAATAGTACAGCTTGGGCAATAAGTTCTTTTTCACTTAAACTATTACCTTCTTCATCTTTAGCTTGGATTAACAAACTTAGAGTATCTTTTGTGGGGTTTTGCTGGCGTTCTCTGACAACTTTTGTCAAATGTTCTAAGATTTTATTGCGAGCTGCTATGGCTTTGCCATATTGAGTAAATGGTAATGGCAGCGTATTAATAGCAAACAGCCCATTTGTGAGATTTGTAAATAACTGGCTAAGACGCACACATTCATCACCAGGACTAGTACCTAGTAAAAGTTGACTGGCAATATCAAACGTCAGTTGTTTAAACTCCTTGTGCCAGGTAAACTCCTGTTTGTTTTCCCATTTTTTCAAATAAGTACAAGTAATATCTTCCATTGTGGAGACATAGTTTGCTAATGCTGCCCCATGCAAGGCTGGCATCATCAAGCGGCGATTTTTGCGATGTTCTTCTCCATCTTGCAGAAACAGCGATTCTCCTAACAATATTTTGAAATTATTAGGCCATCCCTCACGCCAAGAAAAATAATCCATGTGGCTAGAAAGAACGAAATCAACTGCTTTTGGCCCTACCATCACCACGGTTGGTCTACCAATTAAATGAGTTTTAAAAATAGATCCGTACTTACGATAGCGCTTTTTGATAAAATCTCGGTCGAAAAGAAAAGCAAGTGTCTCACCTAATATAGGTATACCGAAGCTGCCAGGAGGAATTTGCTTAGTTTTCATATGTTCTTTTCATTACTTCATCAAAAAAATCGTTTCAACCTGCAATTATTAATATTATTTGAAAATTAGCAGCAATTGAGGTGCTATTAATGGCTAAGTCTGGGCTAATGGTGTCTTTGCAACGTGCTTATAAAATTGCGATCGCATCGCTCAAAACAGGTATTCCCACGGATGAGATAGTTGATATCTTAAAACAAAGAACCACTCGGCGTCGCTTTCTGTATGGGGGTTTGGGATTAGCAAGTGCATTGGCTACTGTTACCTGGCATCACGGACATAATTCTAAAGCTTTTGCCACAATTCCCAAAGTGCTGGTAGTAGGTGCGGGAATTGCTGGTTTGACTGCTGCCTATCGCTTACGTCAAGCTGGGGTTCCTGTAGACATTATCGAGGCCAGAAATCGCGTTGGTGGTCGGATGCGGAGTTTAGCTAATGCCGCAAATACTGGTGTGACTGTGGAAACAGGTGGAGAATTTATTGATACAGATCATCGGAAATTGCGATCGCTTGCTCAAGAACTGGGTTTAACAATAGTCGATCTACTCGCCACTGATCAAGATTTAGTGTCGGAAATCTGGTACTTCCAAGGACGCAAAATCCCCGAACTAGAAATTATTAATTACTTTATTCCTTTAGCACAGAAGATTGAGGATGATTTAGCTGCCATTGGAGACGGAGATGTCACTTATCGCTCTTACAATCAAGCCGCTTTCGCTTTAGATCATACCTCCATTGCAGAGTATGTAGAACAGGCACAAATTAATCCCATTCTGCAAGAAATGCTCAAGTTTGCTTACACTACCGAATATGGTCGAGAAGCAACTGAACAATCCTGTTTGAATCTATTATTTTTGATTGGTACTAACACCGATACATTCTCAGTCTACGGTGAAAGCGACGAACGTTACACCATTCGTGGTGGCAACGACCAAGTACCCCGTTTATTAGCGAATACCTTAGCAAATGCAATAGAAACCGAAACAGAATTAGAAGCTATATATATCCGTCCTGATGGTCGTTATCGAGTCAGTTTACGGTGTGGGTATAGAACCTTTGAGCGCAACTATGAAAGAATCTTGCTGACACTGCCTTTTAGCACCTTGCGTTTAGTAGCGCTCAATGTCAATTTACCAGCAATCAAACACAAAGCGATCGCCGAATTAGGATATGGCACAAATGCGAAATTAATTACAGCCTATCAACAACGATTGTGGCGCACTCAATATAATTCCACAGGATCAACATTTACTGATACAGGCTTTCAAAACACCTGGGAAGCCAGTCGCTACCAAAAAGGCACCAAAGGTTTAATTACTAACTTTACTGGTGGTCAACAAGGTTTATCTTTGGGCAACGGTTCAGCAGCATCTCAAGCCCAAACACTGCTACCACAACTAGATCAAATTTTTCCTGGAATTGCAAACTTACGCCAAGGTGAAGCCATTCGTGCTTATTGGCCTGGACAGCAATACACACGAGGCTCCTATGCTTGCTATTTAGTAGGACAATGGACAAGCATAGCCGGAGCTGAACAAAAGCGTGTAGGTAATCTATTTTTTGCTGGCGAACACTGTTCTCTGTCCTACCAAGGGTATATGGAAGGCGGTTGTCGAACAGGCGAAGTTGCAGCCCGAAGAATCCTCAAAGATTTGGGTTGGTCAGATAACGCTGCTTTACAGCAACAGCCAATTAAAGCTGATCAATTACACCACTATCGCAAAATTCCCAGGGCAAAACGTTTTTATGACGATTTGACCGAATAGACAATAGACCTCTTGCAAAAGTCGGATACTCGCCAGAAAATAAATTTTCTGGCTGATAACTCAAGTCGGTTTCAACCGACTAATAACAGTATTTTTAGTCCGTTTCAACGGACTTTTGCTATTAGGCAGAGACTTGAGTCTCTGACGGTTCAAGTATTTTTGCAAGAAGTCTAATGAATGTAGAGACGCGCTTTTGAAGCGTCTCTACAAGGGTTTCGGGTAACGCAGAATTAATTTCCCCAGATGTCTATTTTTCATTTGTCATTGGTTATTCTCCGCGTCTCCCCAGTCCCCACATCAAAACAAGTCCAGATCCGTTACAGCACCGACACTACTAGAGGAGACTAATTTGGCATATTTCGCCAATACTCCTTTGGTGTAACGCGGTGTGGGAGGTTGCCAGTTGGCACGACGATTCGCTAATTCTTCTTGAGAGATATTCAACTGCAACAAGCGGGCAGGGGCATCAATGGTAATACTATCGCCTTCTTCGACAAGAGCGATCGCCCCTCCAACTGCTGCTTCGGGTGCAACGTGACCAACTACCATGCCGTAAGTACCACCGGAAAATCTGCCGTCGGTAATTAACCCCACCGCATCACCCAACCCAGCACCAATAATTGCTGAGGTAGGGGCTAACATTTCTCGCATTCCAGGGCCACCTCTTGGCCCTTCGTAACGAATGACGATGATGTCGCCAGCTTGAATCTTACCCGCCAAAATCGCATCTAAACAAGATTCCTCTGACTCAAATACCCGCGCTGGGCCGGTAATTATCGGCTTTTTAACTCCGGTAATTTTAGCTACAGCACCCTCTGTAGCTAAATTACCTTTGAGGATGGCTAAGTGTCCTTGAGAATACATCGGGTTATGCCAAGGACGGATGACATCTTGATTGCTATCAGGCTCGTCTGGTATATCTGCTAGGATTTCTGCAACAGTTTGACCGCTGATTGTCAGGCAATCACCATGTAACAAATCATGCGCGAGTAGCATCTTCATGACTTGCGGAATACCACCAGCTTTGTGTAAATCAGTGGCTACATACCTACCGCTTGGTTTCAAATCGCACAACACTGGGACACGGGCGCGGATAGTTTCAAAGTCATCTAAAGTTAGCTTGATATTAGCAGCACGAGCGATCGCCAAAAAGTGTAACACGGCATTTGTCGAACCACCCACAGCCATAATCACCGAAATAGCATTCTCGATGGATTTGCGTGTGATAATTTGCCTGGGTAAGATTTGGTTGCGAATCGCTTCGACTAAAACAAATGCCGATTTTTCTGTACTGTCGGCCTTTTCGGCATCTTCCGCCGCCATGGTTGAGGAGTAAGGCAAACTCATTCCCAGCGCTTCAAAAGCAGAAGACATCGTGTTGGCTGTGAACATTCCTCCACAGGAACCCGCACCAGGACAAGCACGGCTTTCGACTTCTAATAATTCTTTTTCATCAATTTTCCCAGCACTGTATTGCCCAACAGCTTCAAAAGAACTTACCACAGTTAAGTCTCGGCCGTTGTAATGTCCGGGTTTAATTGTGCCACCGTAAACGAAGATAGCAGGAATATTCATGCGGGCGATCGCCAGCATTGCCCCTGGCATATTTTTATCACAACCACCAATCGCCAACACTCCATCCATGCTTTGCCCAGTACAGGCGGTTTCAATCGAGTCGGCAATCACCTCCCGTGAGACTAGGGAATATTTCATCCCTTCAGTTCCCATGGAAATTCCGTCACTGATAGTAATTGTGCCGAACACCTGCGGCATCGCCCCAGCATTTTTAATACCAACCTCTGCAACGAGCGCTAGTTGATTAATCCCCATATTACAGGGCGTAATCGTACTGTAGCCGTTGGCAATACCTACAATAGCTTTAGTGAAATCCTCATCTTTAAAACCAACAGCACGCAGCATGGCTCGATTAGGCGATCGTTGCACACCTTGGGTTATAGCTCGGCTTTTTAAATTCTCTGACATTTTTTTCTTACCTGCCATTATCGCAACTATTTGCGATCGTCTTCATCAATTTTCTCAAAAGACGAGACATAAGTAGTCGTGCAAAATAAATTATCTATTTAGGAAAGGGAACATAGCAAGCCTCAATGTTGCAATAAATTTTCTTGTGGGGCGGGTATCTTACCCGCCATGTATAGCGAGACGTTCATCTCACAAGAGTTTTTAATGCACTATTTTAATTTGTCAGCGATTAAAAACATACAAAAATGTGATTTACGACACATATAGTAAAATTACGTAGATTTTATGATCATTTACATCTTCAATACAGCATTCAGAGGGAGTGGTGATGTGGGAGTAGGGAGTAGGGAATCCACGCCTTAAGGCGTGGGATTGAAGTCAGGACGCATTGTGCCTCGTTGCAAGCAATCTCGGCACAAATCTTTTCCTAACAGTGGGCAATAACCCACAAAAGACAGTTTTTAATGTTTTTGTATCCCTACTCCCCACTCCCTACTCCCTACTCCCTGTTTTTGTAAGATATCTAACAACCTGCTATTTTAATTAATTATGACTAACAGGATACCTCAAAGTTTCTCAGTTGGTTAATCTCTTGGTAACTGAAAATATACCAATATTACGAGCGATGAAAATTCAAAATTTTTTCGATTTCTGCGTTGAGATTGAATTTTATCTCAAGATTGCTATCAGTTGCACACTTGTTCAACAGGTATTTTATTGGCTATTAAAGAATATTGAACTCAACTTGCTCGCGCAGGTGTTATTATACTGGCTCGTTGGTTCTATCTCATTTTATAGTATTGGTATTATCATCGAAAAACTAATTAAAAGCAACGACTTTTTAAAAGAAAAACTAATTGTCAGAGTTAAGCATGTAAAAAATCAACCATTTCCCTCATTTACTGTGCAGGGAATCATTACAGGAGAAATCAAAGCGTTCATATCAGCATTAGTTATTCTATATCTAGCACCGGAGGTTCACAGAGGAAATGGTTTACTCTTAAACCTGGGATGGTTTTTGATGAGAATAGTTGCTGCTGATTTCTGTTTTTACGTTGCTCATTGGCTCTTTCACACAAGATTTTTGCTGAAAATCCATCTGAAACATCATGAGTTTCGTGATTCATCAAGTTTTGTTGCTGGACATAAGAGTCTGATTGAATATATTATTGTTACCATTACTGATGTTTTGCCTATCTTCATATTTGGGTATGATATTACTCAACTCTGTGCATGGAGCATTATAGGTAATATTTATAATTTGGAAGGTCATAGTTCTTTATCAATATTACTTATTCCCTCAGATTTTCATGATCTTCATCACACTTGCTTTAAGGGAAACTATGGCATTCAAGGATTTTGGGACAGAGTATTTAACACACTAAATCCTCCTACCAAAAAGCGGGGAATTATGTTTCCTATGAGTTTGATTGAGTATAAAATCATCAAGTCGTCTAGTCGTGTCGATATAGCCAACTGATACCAAAGCTGAACCTTTTAACCTTTGGGAGTGATGTCTACTGGTTTTCTTGATGGCACTTAGGGATTGTGGGAAAAATTGGGGAGACTCAATTGATGACTCGTAAAAAAAGAGGGCTGGTTCGCAGGCATCTTGACCTTGTTAGCGATACGATATCTTCAGGCTTTGAGGATAGCGATCGCAAAGCTCGTCTCTACTATAATTGCAAATATCAACAAGCTTCATTTTATTTGTACACATAAATTCCCAAGATGATCAATGAGCAATCAACTACAAAACTACAATCCCAGCGGTGTCGGTGAAATTAATGGCAACCTTTTAGGTTTGCCGTTCGATTACGAGTCTGCCAACCTCATTGTTTTTGGCGTACCGTGGGAAGTCACCGTTTCCTATGGTGCAGGTACTGCTAAAGGGCCACAGCGAATTTTAGATGCTTCGACTCAACTAGATTTATTTGATTTCGATCATCCTGATGGGTGGAAACAAGGAATTTTTATGATGGAAATCTCTGGGGAGATTTTAGAAAAAAATCAATATTATCGTACACTGGCAGCAAAAATTATTACCCGATTAGCAGAAGGTAAATCACTCACACAACCACCAGATTTAACACCTGTTTTAAGAGAAATTAATCACGCTTGTGAACAAGTGAATGAATGGTTGTTTGAAAATTGCCAGCAAGCAATTAATCGTGGGAAGCGGGTTGCAGTTATTGGTGGTGATCACAGTTCACCTTTGGGTTATTTGCAAGCATTAGCAACTCGATATCCTAATTACGGAATTTTGCACATTGATGCACATGCAGATTTACGTGATGCTTATGAGGGATTTAAATTTTCCCATGCATCTATTATGTTTAATGCGATGAAGCTACCACAAATATCTAAATTAGTGCAGGTGGGCATACGTGATATTTGTCATGATGAAGTACAAATCATTAACCAATCTCACGATCGCATTATTGATTATTATGACCCAGTGATTAAACAAAAGCTATATTCTGGGACAACTTGGATAGAATTATGTCGAGAAATTATCAGCCATTTACCTGAATATGTTTATATTAGCTTTGATATCGATGGACTTGATCCCAAACTTTGTCAAAATACAGGTACACCCGTTCCTGGTGGACTCGAATTAGAGCAAGCTTTTTGTTTAATACGGGAATTGGTAAAAAGCGATCGCCAAATTATTGGTTTTGACCTTTGCGAAGTTGGTGATGCCGAATGGGATGGTAATGTTGGTGCGCGAATTGTTTATAAATTGGCAAATTTGATGGATTTATCTCAACATCATGGTGTGTCTGATATTCTGTAACTATAAAAGTAAGAAATTAGGGACGGGATTTTCTTAGTTTGGGGTTTTTAATACAGCACACTATTTAACCCACGATTCTTTATCAAGTGCAGTAGCTTAAGAGATGCTCCACTAGGCCGTTTTTGTCCTATTTCCCATTTTTGAACTGTTGAAGGACTTATATTCAAAATACGTGCAAAAACAGCTTGACTTACTTGAGATGATTCCCGTATTTCTTTAATTTGTAATGGTTCTAAAGGCTCAATAGGAGGTAAACATAGGTGTTCAAATTCGCGCAATGTAGTTTGATTCATTAGCCCAGCTTTGTGTAGGTCTTTTGCTGTTTCATGAACTGCTTCAAGAATCACTGATTTTTTCTGACGCATTACAAATCACCTCTATAAGCAGGAAAAAGATTTATTTCTACTCAAAGACGTATTGACAAAATTCACTTACTTTTAAATTGTGACTAATGGAGTTAAATAATTCGTAATTCGTAATTCGTAATGACGCGACGCTCCTGTGTCGCTCTAAGCGAAGCTATGCCGTAGGCTTTACGCTGACGCTCGATGACTCGCTCTAAGCGAAGCTATGCCGCAGGCTTTACGCTACGCTATCACTGACGCTCGTACCTCGCTAACGCTATCGCGGACTCGCTCTAAGCGAAGCTATGCCGCAGACTTTACGCTACGAAGCGCGTAATTAAGTTTTGTAATGGGGATTTGACCTCAACACAAAACTTGTCGGTTATGGAACCGGGGGACTTAAACCCACGGAACTTGTTAAACACACTTTTAGATGATTGTCGCCGTGCTGGAGAAACATTAGTTTTAGAAATTTAGAATCAAGATGAAATTGTTTCCATATTTTAATTTAATAGGGAATGGAGAATGGAGAATAAAAGAATTTTGGCGTTGCATAAATGCGGTATGAATTGAGATTTTTGTCCAAAACCAAAGGTTGATTCTTTGCGCCTTTGCGTGAGGCAAAAATCATCCCATTATTCAGCAAGGCCATAATTTTTAGTAGTACCCAGTACCCAATCCACAATCCCTTTGACATCATTTACACAAATTCTCTACAGCGCTGATGTTATTAGGTAATGCTGCTGTGAGAACTTCAGTACCATTTTCAGTAACTAAAACATCATCTTCAATGCGGATTCCTCGGACATCATGAAAATGAGATAATCGCTCCCAATTGACTAATTTTTGATATGTTGGATGCAGTTTAGCTTCATTTAAAATTGCTGGTACTTGATAAAAACCAGGCTCAATTGTCACTAACATCCCCGGACGCAAAGGACGATTTAAACGTAGGTAACTTAACCCAAAGCGATCGCTTCTTTGACGCCCCTCATCATACCCTGCTAAGTCTCCTAAATCTTCCATATCATGGACATCTAAACCGAGTAAATGTCCGATACCGTGAGGAAAAAACAATGCATGGGCATCCATTTCTACCAAATCTTCAGCATTCCCTTGGAGAATACCTAAATCTACTAAACCTTCTGCAATGATGTTGGTAGCCAATAGATGAACGTCTGCATATTCAACTCCAGGGTATATTTTGGCAATGCAAGCATCATGAGCTGCTAGCACAATATTATAAATATCTTTTTGAGTAGCAGAAAATTGACCAGAAACCGGCCAAGTACGAGTGATATCAGCCGCCCAACCCATTTCAGTTTCGCCACCAACATCTACAAGTAGTAAGTCACCTGGTTGTAAAGGGTGGTGGTAATGCTCGTTATGCAAAACTTCACCGTGAACAGTCACAACACTGTTATAGGCAGTGGTCATGTTATGGGCAATAAAAACTCCTTCCATTGCCGCCCGGACTTCTGCTTCGATTTTGGCTTTGGGTGTTGCTGCCATCCCAGCTTTGTGTGCTGCTACACTCACAGCAGCAGCTTTCTGCAATTGCACCAATGCATCTGCGTCATGAGTAAGGCGTAAGGAAATAATTGCTTTGGCTAACTCCAAGTCAATGCCTATCGGAGATTTTTGTGGCAGAACCCATCTATTTAGTAACTGTGACTGTTGTGTCCAAGTAGCAGCATCTTGAACAGCAACTGTAGCTGCATCTTCCAAGCAAGATTCTAACTCAGCCATTGGTTTAGCATCATCTGCCCCAATATGGGCAGCTATTTCGTGACGCTGAGGCATTTCTCCATACCAAAGGGCGCTATTGGGTTGGGGATCATCCATAAATAGCTCTAATTTGCCAGCGTCTAGGCGAATTGCCACATTTGGTAATGGTAGTCCAGCAAAATAGAGGAAGTGGCTGCTAGCGCGAAAGGGAAAAACATTGGCTGGAAAGTTACGTGGATTGCTGCTTCCTGACCAAAGAATAGCCGGAAAATCTATCAGGCTAGCTAGACGTTGCCGTCGCTGACGTAGAATATCAATCAGTGAACTAGAGGTATTGTTAATAACCATAAATGAAGACTCAAATTTAATTACTAGTCTTTATCGTCTTGTCCATCTTCTTCGTCATCTTCTTGATCATCGTCGTCTTGCCGATTAGGCTGTTGAACTGGTCGTTGTTGTTCCGTGGGTGCTAGTCTTTGTTTTTCTTTGTCCTCACCACCACAGCTGACTAATCCTAGAGAAATTAGCCCTAAATTAATTACAGCAAAGACGCCTCCGATAATTTTGATCCTCAAATTCTGATTTGAATTTAGCATTTGCTCAAACCTCTGGAGACAACACCACTAATTTATAAGGTACTGCGATCGCTTAGATTAATACCAATTCCTAATTAGAAATGATCGTTACTCCCTTCCTCTGTAATTCGTTAAAAAAAGGAAATTTATGGGACAAATCATTACTCAAGTTGATGCTTTTACCAATACGCAATTTGCAGGAAATCCTGCTTGTGTCTGTGTTTTGCCTGCTCCCCAAGATGATGATTGGATGCAAAACATAGCGCGAGAGATGAATTTATCGGAAACGGCTTTTCTGCTCAAACAAGATGATGGCTTTAATCTGCGGTGGTTTACGCCAGTGCTAGAAGTGCCGCTGTGTGGTCATGCAACTTTAGCCAGTGCCCATGTGCTATGGTCAGAGGGGCATTTATCGCCTGATCAAGCTGCGCGTTTTTATACCAAAAGTGGTTTACTCATTGCTAAACGTCTGGATGAGTGGATTGAGTTGGATTTTCCCGTCAATCGCTCACAAGTCGCGATCGCTCCTCCCCAATTTGACGCAGCTTTGGGTATACCATACATATCTATTGTGCAAAATTCTTTAGGCTACTTAATAGAGGTAGAGTCTGAAGAGTTAGTGCGACAAATCAAGCCAAATTTCCAATTACTCAAAACATTACCCGTTTCTGATTTTATCGTCACCAGCCTGACTCACCCTGATTCAAACTACGATTTCGTTTCTCGCTTCTTTGCCCCAAGTCAAGGTATAGATGAAGACCCAGTGACCGGCGCAGCTCATTGCTGCCTTGCTTACTTTTGGCGCGATCGCTTGGGCAAAGATGAGTTCTTAGCTTACCAAGCATCCAGTCGTGGTGGCGTCGTCAAGGTGCAATATCCTGGGGGCGATCGCGTTTTCCTCGGCGGCCAAGCAATCACTGTCTTACGCGGCGAGTTGATTTAAATGTTTCCCAGTTCTAGTTAACTAGTTCCGTGGGTTTAATTCCCCCGGTTCTATAACCTGTAAGTTTTGTGTTAGGGTCAGATCCCCATTACAAAACTTAATTACGTTAGCGAGTCCGCGAGCGTCATTACGAATTACGAATTATGAATTATCAATTATCATGTGACTGGCCAATTGAGCAGTTACCAGGATTGAGCCAGGAGGAACAATCTCAACTACAAAATTGTGGGATTACAACCACAACAGAACTAGTTCAACAAGGCAAGACTCTGCAAACACGAATAGCATTAGCCAATAAACTACAAGTCCATCTTCAGTATGTGAATAAATGGATAGCTTTGGCTGACTTAGCGAGTATTCCCAGCGTTGGGCCACAATATTGCGGTTTGTTACTACATGCAGGTATCGGTTCTGTAGCCCAATTAGCTCAAACACCTACCCACAGATTGCACAAACAAATTATGCGCTTACAAGTAGCCACAATGCAGCGACGAGATTTGTGTCCACCAATCGAGCAAGTTCAACAATGGAGTCAACAGGCGAGGGGAGTGAGGAGATGAGGGGGATGAGGGGGATGAGGGAGAAATTTTCTTTGCGTCCCCGCGTCCCCTTCCCCAGTCCCTAATCTTTCGCCAAAACACCATTAAGAAAGATATCAGCCAATCCTTCTGCCATGTGTTGCATTTCTTGGGGGGAGGCGTTGGGTTCCATGAGGGTGTTGTCAGAAAAACCTGCGATCGCAAACATTCCTAAAAAAACTTTGGCGACGAGGTTGGCATCCATCCGGCGATAGATTCCTTTATCCATTGCAGTTTGGAAGAATGCTTCAGCAACATCGGTCATTTTATTGATGACTTCTATTTGAATGCGATCGCGCAAATCTGGATGGAACTGCACTTCCATAAAGCACACCCGCATCATGTCAGCATTTTTCTGTAAATTCCACATCCGCCGACGCATCACTTGAGCTACAGCCTTATAGCTGCCCATTTCACTCAATTCTGTGAGCAAATCTGTCAAAATCTCCACCCAGCCACTAGTTGCTAGTTCAACCAAAATCGCTTTTTTGTTGGGAAAATGACGAAACAGGGTACCTTCAGCAACACCTGCTGCTTGTGCTAAGTCGCGGGTGGTAGTACCATCAAATCCTTGCGAGGCAAACAATTTTTGTGCTGCCTGTAGAATTCGGGTGCGCGTTTGAGCCTCTGAGGGCGGGGGAGAATTAAAAACTCGCATAACAGTTCTGGTGAAATCTCCGGAACACGACTTGTAGCATTATTGTCTAACGTCAGGTACAAAAAGCACAGAAAGCTTAAGCTTAATACAAGATTAATCCTCTGTTTGCCACTTTACCTATCTCTCAGGTAATGTAACTTTAAATTAATTTTCGCTTATGATCCAGCACAGTTATCTTCGACCAAAGTTGTATTGGTTAAATCAACTATCCCTCACACTACGTCGGCTATTTATTGCCTTGTTGGCTATGATCATGTTCTGGTGGGGATTACTACCAGAAATTGCTCTAGCTGAAACTCAAACATTACCCCCTCGCCAACAACCACTACAACCTGTCAAAACCCCCACCCAACCAGTTCAAACTTCGATACAACCTTATCTGGATCGGGTGATTAAGCAATTGACTGAGTTTCGTCTGGAAAATGGCATGAAGTTTATTGTTTTGGAACGACATGAAGCGCCAGTAGTTTCATTTCTTACCTACGCAGATGTCGGTGGTGTGGATGAACCAACTGGAAAAACTGGTGTAGCGCACTTTCTAGAGCATTTAGCTTTTAAAGGAACAACACGCATCGGTACAAAAGACTACAAAGCAGAGAAACCGTTACTGGAACGCTTGGAACAGTTGGATACCCAAATTCAAACAGCGAAAGCCGATGGTAAAAAAGATGAAGTTGCCCGGTTGCAAGCTGAGTTTAAGCAAGTAGAATCACAAGCAGCCGAGTTAGTTAAGCAAAACGAACTAGGGCAAATCGTCGAACAAGCAGGTGGCACAGGTTTAAATGCCAACACTTCTACCGAAGCAACTCGTTATTTTTACAGCTTTCCGGCGAACAAGTTGGAACTGTGGATGTCGTTGGAATCAGAGCGATTTTTAGAGCCTGTATTTCGCGAGTTTTACAAAGAAAAAGATGTGATTCTGGAGGAACGACGCCTGCGGGTAGAAAATTCGCCTATTGGCTTGATGGTAGAAAAGTTTCAAGATGCTGCTTATAAAGTCCATCCTTATCGACGCCCGGTGATTGGTTATGACGAAGATATCCGTAACTTGACGGTGGCAGATGTCCAGAAGTTTTTTGATGACTACTACGTACCAAGTAATTTAACGATCGCCATTGTTGGAGATGTTAACCCAAGTGAAGTTAAAAAACTGGCGCAAGTTTACTTTGGACGTTATCGGGCAAAACCCAAAGCCCAGTTTAAAATCGCAGCGGAACCCCAGCAAAAGCAAATCAGGGAGGTAAGTGTACAGTTCCCTTCTCAACCTTTGTATTTGGAAGGTTATCATCGCCCAGCAGTTACCCATCCAGATAATGCGGTTTATGAGATTATTGGCAGTTTGCTAAGTAATGGACGCACATCGCGGCTATATAAGTCTTTGGTGGAGAAGCAACGCTTGGCGTTGAATGCTCAAGGTTTTAGTGGATTTCCTGGAGATAAGTATCCAAATTTGATGCTTTTCTTTGCTTTAACAGCTCCTGGGCGTACAGTTGATGAGTTGGCAGTGGCTTTACGTCAGGAAATAGACTCTTTGAAGAATACACCTGTTTCTGCGACTGAGTTGCAACGAGTGAAAACTCAAGCACGGGCGGGTTTGTTACGCACTCTCAATTCCAATATGGGGATGGCACAACAGTTGCTGGAATATGAAGTGAAAACGGGTTCTTGGCGGAATTTGTTTAAGCAGTTGGATGAAATTGCAGCGGTGACGGTTGGTGATATTCAACGGGTGGCAAAGGCAACGTTTACGCCAGAAAATCGCACTATTGGTAAGTTGTTGTCAAAAGAAAAATGAACCGCACCAGACGCAAAGGAACAGAGACATGCAGAGATATCAGGTGAAGGATAGAAGGCGAATGAAGTTCAAAATTAAAGATGGGAAGAGGTTGGTTTATGCTTTGGTAGTTGCTTTTGCCTTTTTAGCGTTTACTTTTAATTTTTCTTGGGCAGCAGCAGCAGCGGCTAAGCATTATACGGAGTTGCAGTTAGCGCCTTTGCCTGAGATTAAAGTACCTAAGTATGAGCGGTTTGTTTTACAAAATGGTTTGGTTGTCTATTTGATGGAGGATCATGAACTGCCGTTGGTGAATGGTACAGCTATTATTCGTACAGGAAGCCGTTGGGAACCATTAGAGAAAGTCGGGTTAGCCGATTTGGTGGGTACAGTACTGCGGACTGGAGGTACTAACAAGCATTCACCTGATGAGTTGAACCAGATGCTGGAACAACGAGCAGCAGCGGTAGAAACTAGTATTAGCGAGGCTGCTGGGAATGCAAGTTTTCAAGCACTCAGCGAAGATGTAGAAACGGTGTTTGGGCTATTTGCTGAGGTGCTGCGAGAACCTGCGTTTGCTCAAGAAAAGCTAGATTTGGCTAAGACTCAGGAAAGGGGTAGTATTGCCCGTCGCAATGATAGCCCAGATGAGATTGCAGGTAGGGAATTTCGCAAGTTGATTTATGGCAAGGATAGCCCCTATGCTCGGACTACGGAGTATACTACCTTGGATCAGGTTTCTCGTGAAGATTTGCTGAAGTTTTATCAGCAATATTTTCATCCCAATAATATAATTTTGGGGATTGTGGGTGATTTTGATCCGAAAAAAATGCGATCGCTCATTCAAGCCAAGTTTGGTAATTGGCAACCTAACCCCAAAATCGCTAAGTCTCCGTTACCAGAGGTATCACCAGCTAATACTGGTGGAGTCTTTTTTGTAAATCAGCCACAACTGACTCAGAGCAATATTTTAATTGGGCATTTGGGAGGAAGATTCGATAATCCCGATTATGCCGCCCTAGATGTGTTAAATGGAGTATTAAATGGCTTTGGTGGACGCTTGTTTAATGAAGTGCGATCGCGTCAAGGTTTAGCTTATTCTGTATATGGCGTTTGGAGTCCCCGCTACGATTACCCAGGCATATTCATCGCTGGTGGACAAACACGTTCTGATGCTACTGTACAATTTGTCAAAGCGTTACAAGCCGAAATCAAGCGCATCCAAAACCAAAAAGTAACAGCCCGAGAACTAACTTTTGCCAAAGAGTCTACACTCAACTCTTTTGTATTCAACTTTCAAGACCCCAGTCAAACTTTAACGCGGTTAATGCGATATGAATATTTCGGCTACCCAGCTGACTTTCTGTTTCGCTATCAAAAAGCTGTAGCCGCCACCACAGCAGCCGACGTACAACGAGTAGCAAAACAATACCTCAAACCAGAAAAACTTGTCACACTAGTAGTCGGAAATCAAACCACAATTCAACCACCTTTAACACAACTAGCGACACAAATAACACCAATAGATGTGACAATTCCAACCCCACAACCACAAGCAAAGAATTAATCCAAATAGGGAGTGGGGAGCTGACAGGTGTAGGTTTTTAATATTTTGCGTTTTGATTGACGCAAGACGGGGAGACGCACAGAAAGATTTCGGAACGGAAAAATAGGCTTTTTCGGATTGAATGTGAAAAACCTACACTTGTGAGGAAGTGGGAGTAGGGATATACCAGGGTGTTGGCTTCGACTTCGCTCAGCCAACACCGTGTCCTGAGCAAAGTCGAAGGGCACAATCGCGATTGGTACAATATTGATTCTAAAAAATTATTGACTCAGAGCTAATCTGGTTAAAAGTAATACCTGAAAGCAGTAATACCCCTTGATTTAATCCACAATTAAGTTCAAAGCGTACACCAGCTTGGGTATCCGAAATTCTCCCTTGAGCAAACATTTTCTCTAACCAATTATCACTATTAGCATAACCCCAATTCTGAAATACAATTTTATCGATACCAACCTGAAAATCTCGAATTACATCATATTCACCTTTAAGCAAGCTGTCTTGACGGTTAAAAACAAACTTGTCATAACCATCGCCACCACATAAAATATCACTACCACGACCACCATTTAGGAGGTCATCATCCCAACCACCATAAAGCTTATCATTACCCCTAGATCCATATAACGCATCATCGCCTTTACCACCTTCTTGAATATCATCACCTTTGTACCCATATAACCTGTCATTTCCCAGGCTGCCATAAATTTTATCTGCCCGATTAGTTCCCTTGAGGCGATCGCTCCAAATCGTTCCATAGATAACGTCTTCACCCAAGTTACCGATTAAAGTATCTCCTTGAAATTCAACGGCACTAGTATTAATTTCTATGACAGTTATATTAGTATTGCGTTTAAACTTCTGGCGATAAGTACCAGTGGCTTTAGCTGTCAGTGAGTCCTCTTGATTATTACCATCAATATCAGCAGTTTGTTGGCTACTAGTAATAGTGACGTTACGACTACTTCCAATCTGAAAATTACCAATCTGCTTAGAAGAAATTAAATTACCTTGGATACCAAAATAATCTAATACTTTAGGTTTATTGATATCTGTAGTGTCTAACACCACAAAAGTTGCTTTTGACGTTGCTCTGTTATATTCAGTTTTGTAGTTTTCAATTTCTTTAGCTGTGAGATTTAAATCTGCTTCAAAATTGAACGAGAAGTTTTGTTTAGCGCCAACATCAAAACTCGCAACTACTTTGATTTGATTGTTAGCACTGCCCTCAAAAGGCCCTTCTAAACCAATGCCAGAACTATTAGTAAATAGCGAAGAGAAAGTTGGGTCAGCTTGAAAAATAGCTCCGGCGTCAATCACAGCAGCAGCAACGCCATCTTTGGTTAACGTTTCTACTTGAGCGCTAGTCAATGCTCCCGAAGGAGTTTGATTATAGTTGGAGAAAGAAGCAACACCTTCAGCTTCAGCAAAGTTAGGATTGGGATTAGGAAGTGGATCTAAAATTGGTTGGAGAAATAGAGTCTGCGACAGCATAAAATTCTCCTTTTATCCTGTTATGTATTTTATCTACGAAATATATACAGCAGGGAACAGGAAACAGGGTTAAAAGTCTTTTATTATATGACTCTGTTCTTAAAACTTGTACCTCATTTACCTGCAATCTGCTATATCAGTATTACAAATTACAACACTAGCCAATCAGATCAACGCCTACCACAATACCTATCAGATCACGACCGCTAGGAAGTTGAGCAAAAATCAATGTATCAAGTTCACTAAAAGCAGATGTAATTCCAAATCTATAAGTCCCAGTTGGGTTCAACTGTAACTCATCAATACCTATTTCAAAGTCAAAAATAATCGCATAGTCATCGGAACCAGCGGCAGTATAAAAAGAACCTTCTTCATCCCCAAGCACAAATATATCTTTCTTACCATCGGGGGAAAAACTCGTGATAGTGCCAGTTTTGTCAACCGCACCACCACCCACCAATGAATCGATCTCAAAGGTTCCTGTACCACCACCAAACCCATTGAGAATGTCGCTACCAGCACCCCCAACAAGATAATCCTCAAAGAATCCTTCAGGAGCATCAGGAGATCCATTAGAACCTCCATTCAGTTCATCATCACCACTGCCACCAAACAATACGTCACTACCATCACTTCCATAGAGTTTGTCCTTGCCAGCTTCACCAAAAAGCAAGTCATCTCCAATACTGCCGAACAGAGCATCATTGTCGAGGCCTCCATAAAGGATGTCATTGCCAAGACCCCCATTGAGCTGATCGTTGCCACTACCCCCATAAAGGTTATCATCGCCAAGGCTGCCGCTTAAGTTATCATTACCGCTACCCCCATAAAGGGTGTCGTCGCCAAGGTTGCCGAACAAAAAATCATTGCCACCCCGCCCATTCAGTATGGAATTGCCTCCATTACCTGCAAAAATTTTGTCGTTACCACCTCCACCAGTTAAAATGTCACTACCACCAATTCCATAAATACTGTAACGATTAAGATTAGTATCTCCACCAGGCACACTTAATACATCATTGCGACTAGTTCCTCGTAAGGTAGGCATACTTTTTCTCTCCTCAATTTGAACGTTTATTTTCTAGCCAAATGGCTAAAACCAAGATTTTTGGTGAAAGTTTTATACTATGAGGGTTATGGATTATTTTCTGCCGAAAGCGATAAAAGAGGTAACTTTGCTAACAGGACGATGTTTACTTTTATTGCAAAATAGCTTTCTTGAAATTGCACTTGGAAAAAATTAGGTTTTATCTACAAAATATCCCCACCGAATATAGGGACGTCATTTTGTTGGTATTGAATAAGAATGGTGTCAGCTTTGCCATCATGCGTTGAATCAAAGCCTGCAAATACCAAATCTTTTTGATTGATTATATTTGCTACGATGTCAATCTTATAATCTCTAGACGCACTGAAATCAGCTATGAAATTAGCATTATTCCCTTTAGTCTCTTGGAGATTATTGTTACCAGCAGTACCAATCAAAATGTCGCGGTCTGCTGTCCTTAAAAGGGCGTTGTTCCCAAAAAAATCAGTTTCCTGACTGGAGCTTGTATCTATAAATGCGGGAGCGTCGCCGTCAATGCTGATTAAAAACGTAATGGAGGAATCATTGGCTGTTACAGTAGTTTTATTCGATGTCGCTCCGATTATAAAAACTTCTTCTTTTTTGCTAATTTTCCGGCCTGTAGGGGAAGTAGCTATTACATTTATACTACTGCCAGCACCAGTTGTATTGGTGTAGGACAGACCTCTGACAGAAACACTGCTACTGGAAACTCTGGCTTTAAAGGTACTCATTACACTCTCTCTTTACCCTGCTTGAGTGGTAATATCAGCCTTACAACTCCTCTAATCTTGAAGCGTCAACTTTGGTACTTATAATTAGAGACTAAACTGTGAAAGTGTTACCATTATTGACTTGATATCAGGATTGAATACTATCGCACTAGTGCAACTGAATTTTACGGCGTTGCTGAATCAAAGTACGAAAATCTCGCGATTAATGAAGAGATATTCGTGATTAATGGAAGCATAAGCCTTGCAACCATCTCACGAACTATGTTAGTGTATGTTTGCATAAATTTAGAAAACTGCTGAAAACTATATTGGAGTTATAGTTTTCAGCAATTTTTGAACATCCAATAGTAGGTTGAGTAGAGTATTGAATAACCCAACAAAATAATTGCCCCTAAGTGTTGGTTTTCTTGCTCACTCTAGCCTGCTTTGGTTTTTAAGCTTCATATCAAGCCAATTCAGTTTTATCAGCTAGCCACTTCTGCTATCTGCTAACGGAAATAGCGTTAACGAAAGTTTCAGAACGGCCGCGTTCGGTTTGTACACCACCAATAACACTAGTGAAGGTTCCTCTGCCGCTAGTAGCATCGGAGCTAACAACTAATTCAGCTGTATATCCTCTTAAGCCACCCAAGTTAGTAGTAACTGTCTTAGTGTATGTTTCGTCAACAACGGCTCTAACTCTCTTGTCTGAAGTAAAGGTGTTCCTGATTGTAGTACCACGACCACCAAAGATTTCTTCAGAGGTATTTTCCAAGTAGCTTAGATCAGAAATAATCATCATCTTTCTCCCGAATGTGTAAGTTGTTTGGGATTTTTGCCTTAACCAATTTGTGTTTGTTGGTTACACATTTACTATATGTCTGCTTTGATAAAAAGTCAATAGCTTTTGCAGAAAAATACTAAAAAAATGATTAGTACTTTTGATTTTATTAAGCAAGTATTTAACAAAAATAAAGGATAAAAACGCATAAAAAAATAAAGCAGCGAAAGTAAATTTTCGTTGTCTGACATGAGTTACAGTGATTAATTTTTATGTTTTAATCATGCCAAAAATATTTTTTGTAAATGGGAGGAATTAAAGGTTTTAAAGCTTGGTGTTGTGAGTAACAGATTTAAGATTGTTCTAGTAATTGATGCGGCGATCGCAAACTATTCTCTGAGTTTATTTGCAGATAAATTTCCACCGCTTGGACTTGTTGCCTTAACCAGTCAGAAAATGATTCTGTAATAATTTTTTGCCGCAATTTTTCATCTAGTTGGGGTTGAATAACTTCTTCCACCCAAATTAAATGCACTCCCTTGGAAGTCGTAATTGGCTTGAGAACTTCTGGTGGTGCAGCAGCAAAGATAGCTGCTGCAATCTCAGGACGAAAATCTTTGCGGTATTGGAATCCCTGATATCCATAAGTGCGGCGGAGTTCTGGTTCTGAGATATATAGACGGGCGACTTGTGGAAAGCTGATTTCACCTTCTTTTAGGGCATAAAAAAGCTCTAAAGCTAAGTCTCGTGCATCAAAGAGAACTTCGTAGGTGACAGCAGCAACATAATCTAGTTGGTGTTCATAAAAGAACTTTTCAACTTGATCTGAAAATAATTGATTTGCTAACTTCTTGAACAAAACATTGTTGTAGGTTAATTCTTCAAACTCATTCACAGATAGGTGATGTTTTTCTAACCATGTCCAAGTATCTTTGGCTTTTACAAGCCCTTCTGCAAACCTTAAATCATCTCCTGCTTGCTGTAGTTCTTCTGGTATGACTGTAATTCCCAGATTTTGAGCTGTTTCAGCAATAATGCTTTGGGATGCTATTGTATTGACTACATCAGGTATTTGGCAGGAAAGTTTAAGGCTGTGAATAATATCGGAACTAGAAATTATCAAGCTCTGGGGCATAATACGATACCTCCAATATATTGAGGGAGTAGGGAGTGGGGAGTGGGGAGTGGGGGAAGAAAGTTTTTGTTTTATTTGTAGGATTTATGAGGGAGTGACGGAAGAATCAAACCGTAAGTCCTGATTTGTATTACGCAGCATTTTGACTAAAGTTCTAAACCGCCTTTTTGCATTTTTTGAAATGGATCTAAGATGAAGTCAATTACTCGACGGCGACGGGTAATTACTTCTGCTGTAGCTGTTTGGCCAGAACTTAATTGAATATGTTGCTTACCACTCTGGAGATAAGGTTTATCGAGGGTGATTTCTAACTCAAAGTTTTCGATACTACCTTGGGGTGTTTGCTGCACCTTCGTATCGGGTGAAATCCAATTTACCTGTCCTGGCATAACCCCGTATTCTTGGAAAGGATAAGCATCGAACTTGATTTTTACTGGCATTCCTACTTTCAAAAAGCCGCTTTGCTGGCTGGGCATATTAGCTTTGAGGACAAAACCAGCATCTTTAGGGGCAATCTGAGCAATCCTTTGGCCTGGGTGTAGTACTACTCCGGGTTTAGAGGCTGGGAACTCAAAAATCATCCCGTCAATGGGCGATCGCACCACTTTTTGCGCTAACTGAAACTTTAAGGATGCAATCTGGCTTGTGGTTTGAACGATTTGCGATCGCAGTCCAGTAATTTGTGTCTCTAGGTTGTTGAGTTGTTCTTGACTTTTGAGCGCAGCTAGTTTTCCGGCTTGCACCACGCTTTCATAGTTGCTCTGTTGTTCTTGGAGTTGGAGTTTTGCTTGGTTGATATCAGACTCGAGCTGATTGATTGTTGCTTGGTAACGATTTGTTTCTTCGCTTAAGCGCAATTGGGCTTGTTTGATGTCAGACTGTGCTTTTTGATAAAGTCTTTTACTCTCCTGTTGTTCTTTTTTGAGTTCGTCAACTTGAGTTGCAGAAACTGCACCATCACTCACAAGTTGGCTAAAGCGTTTGACTTGTCTTGAATCTATACCCAAACGAGTTTGGGCTGTCTTTTGATCGTCTTGAGTAGCGTTAATCTGCTGCTGCGCCTGACTAACTAGCGCCTGTTTTTCTAATTTTTGTAGGTTGTAGTTACTCTGTTTAGCCTTAAAATTCTGCTGTGCCTGGTTAAGTTGGGCAACTTTTTCTAATTCTTGAGATTTGTTTTGTTGCTCTTGGACATTGATTGTTAACTGTAATTGGTTTTTGAGTAATTCTAGCTGCGTCTGCTGAGTGAGTAACCCAAATAGCTGAGCTTGAGCTTGTTGCAGTTCTGCTTGCTGCATATCAGATTCTAGTTCCAGTAGAATTTGCCCTGCTTTAACGGTGTCTCCTTCTTTGACTCTGACAGCAGTAACCCTACCTCCAAATAAATTATCTAATTTTTGTGTTGCTCCTTTAGGTTCTATGCGGCCTCTGGCGCTGCCTGTTTCATCCACATTGGCAAACATCGACCAAGGTAGGACAATCACAGCAAAACCCAGCATGACGTACAGTACAGAACGTGTCCAAAGTTTGGGCAGGGCATCTAGTAGTTCTTCAGTTCCGTAAAACCAATCTTCAGTTTCTGCTTGATGAGCAGTTTCAACAGATTCACCAGGTTCGATGTAAATTTGGTCATCCTGTTCTGCTTGTTGATCAGCAAGAGCAGAGGATGAATTATGAGGGTGTGGCATAATTCGTAATTCGTAATGACGCTCGAGGACTCGCTAACGCTGCGCTAACGTAATTCGTAATTCGGAACTTCTACTGAGCGGAGTCGTACCCTACGGGATCTTGCGACAGGAGAAGTATGGGGAATGGGGAGTGGGTGGGAAAGATTTTATTTCTCACTTAGCACTCAGCACTCAGCACTTTGCTATAACTGACATCCAGTTGTTGTTGATTTAAGTAGAAGTAATGACCTTTTTTGGCGATTAATTCTTCGTGAGTACCGCTTTCGACTAAAACACCGTGATCTAAGACTAGGATTAAGTCTGCATGACGCACGGTAGAAAGGCGATGAGCAATCACTAAGCTTGTCCGTCCTTTGAGAATTGTTTTTAAATTGTTTTGAATTATGTGTTCTGATTCGGCGTCGAGATTACTGGTGGCTTCATCGAAAATTAATAAGCGGGGATTCCCTAGCAAAGCACGGGCTATTGCTAAGCGTTGGCGTTGTCCACCGGAGAGCATTCCGCCACCTTCACCTATTTGGGTTTCGTAACCCATGGGTAACTGTTGAATAAATTCGTCTGCTCCCGCTAGATGTGCTGCTTCTGTAATTTCCTCTAAGGAAGCGTGGGGATGAGCAATGCCGATATTTTCTTTGACTGTTCCGCCAAACAAGAAGTTATCTTGATCAACGACACCAATCTGCGTCCGTAGCGATCGCAAAGCAATACTCTTAAGATCATGACCGTCAATTAAGACTTTGCCATCTGTGGGGGGATATAAACCTAAAATTAACTTGCTCAGGGTTGTTTTCCCTGAACCGCTACGCCCAACAACGGCGATCATTTGCTCTGGTAGAATCTCAAAGCTGATATTTTCGAGGATATTCACATCGCTTTCTGGGTGATAGCGGAAAGTCACGTTATCAAAGCGGATATGAGCGCGGAGTGTAGATAAAGGTTTGCGAGAACAGGTGAGTAGGTCTTCTTCTGGCTTTGCTTCCAAGACATCGTTTAGTCGTTCTACGGAAATAAAGATTTCCTGCAACTGGTTCCAAACTCCTGCCAATCGCTTGAAGGGACTGATAACGTTTCCCATCAGCATATTGAAAGCTATCAACTGTCCAATGGTGAGTTCTTGATTAATCACCAGCCATGCCCCATACCACAACAACCCCGCAGACATCAAGGTATCGATGCTAGCGCTGATTACTTGCAAACGAATGCCAATTACCTGTGCATTAAAACCTTTTTTGACTAAAGTGTGGAGTAATTCTTCCCAATGCCAGCGTACTGTCTGCTCAATCGCCATTGAGCGCACAGAACGAATCCCTGTCAGAGATTGAATTAGATAGCTGTTCTCCTCGGCTCCAGCATTAAAAATCTCTCTGGACATGCGACGCAAAATGTTTGTACTTGCCAATGCCAAGATGAAAAATGGCGGCACAATCAACAGCACCAACAATGTCATGCTCTTGTTATACCAGAACATCACTGCCAGATAGATAACTATTGTTAATAAATCCAGGATGATCGATAGAGTTTCCCCTGTGAGAAAACGCTGTATTTTCTCATTTTCTTCGATTCGCGAAACAATATCGCCAACGTAACGAGACTCAAAGAAAGATAAGGGTAATCGAAACGTGTGTTTGATAAAACCTACCAAAAGTGCAACACTGACACGGTTCGCTGTATGCGCTAGCAAATATTGCCGCACGGCGTTCATGACAATGCTAAACAATCCAAAAATTATTAATCCTAAACTGACGGCGGTTAGAGTAATGGTACTGCCCTGTACAATCACTCTGTCTAGTAGTAGTTGGGTAAAGATTGGCGTAATTAATCCGAATACTTGGAGTAACAAAGATGCTAGAAATACCTCTAGCAGCACTCTCCAATGGGGTTTAACTAAATCAAAGAATCGCCACAAGGAGCTATTTGCTACTTCGGTATCTTGGAGTGCTGCGGTGGGTTGCAATAGCAATGCATAACCAGTCCAGCCATCGTTGAATTCCGCGCGAGTCAGGTTGCGTTGTCCGATCGCGGGATCGCAGATAATCACCCGTTTTTTGGTAATCTCATAAACAACAATGTAATGTTTGCCTTGCCAATGAGCGATCGCAGGTAAAGCTTGCTCTGCTAATTTATCTAAGCTGGCTTTCACGGGACGGCTAATAAAACCGAGAGTTTCGGCCGCTACTGCCAAAGCAGGCAAGGATGCACCGCTATGATTGACGTTGGTTAACTCTCGCACTTTATTGGCGCTGAAATGCTTACCCCAATGACGGCCGATCATTACCAAACAAGCTGCGCCACAGTCGGAGGCGCTATGTTGAGCAAAGAAAGGATAGCTTTTGGTTAGGCGTTCCCATAAATGCCCAACTGCAACCTTGGGTGTGGGAAAATAGGGGTCGCTTTTTGGCTGCGGTTGTGACTGGAAATCTCGCTGTGGAAAGGGTATGACATTCCTAGCGGAAATCCGTTCTGAGGATGTCTGCGGCTTTGGCGATATCCCCACAAGCATCTGTTCATCGTCTACTAATTCCCCTAACTGTGGACAATGTTGCAGTGCAGTTTCCCAATCCGCATTTCTGAGAACATATAGGGTGGTGGGTAGCGTTGCTTGCCAGCTGGCTTGTTTTTCTGGTTCTAAAGCCAAAATGTTTCCTGGTGTCAAGATATAACCATCACAATGCTCTAGTTGACCTTTGTACAACAACCACAATTTGGCATCTGGAGGTAATGAAGCACTCACAGAACCTATTGCTAGTTGATGCCTCTCAAATAGAGACAGAGCGCCGAGCATTCCCTGGAGCGGCTTTTGACAACAGAGCAGCACATCTGTCATCTCAGCACGAGCAAAAAGGCGATCGCAAATTATCGGATATTTACACATCACCTCTTGTAAAGCTTTCTCCTCGAAAAAGCCCAGCTTTAAATTCACAGCAGATCTAGCGGCGTAAGGTTGAAACTCCTGTTTTCCAAATAAAGTCATCTCGCCAAACGACCCCCCAGTCGTCAGCGTCGTGATTAAATTCTCAGAACTATCCAGCAGTCTGACTTTTCCCGCCAAAATCAGATAAATTCCCGCCTTTGCCTCCGTTGTTTGCCAGAACTGCCTTGCTACAGTTGGTTCCAAGATTTCCACCGCTGCCAAACATCCGTCAAGTTCCTGATGCGAAAGTTTCTCGCCCAAAACTTGATTAAGTTGCTGTTCTAACTGTTGCCGTGAAAACACAGTTTCCTCCTGCAAGTTTCACATCACCGAATCAATGCTGAGTGTTAACGTTGCATATTAGCGTCTTCCCCTGGGAGCCACCCCCGTTGTAGCAAGTGGTGTGGTTTCCCCCATGAGCGACTGGCGTTGAAAACCCTCCTTTACTCACTGGACTCACCGCGTCGCTCAAAACGCGAAATTTCAAAAACCTACCCATAAAAGTTCCCTACTCCCCACTCCCCATTTAAAGATGACACTCAAGAGTTTTTACTGAGTAAGCAAACCTATTCGTTACACAGCTATTGGTGTAACAATTGCTGATTATCAGGTAAATTAACTTAAAAAAACCCAATATCTGACAAATCTGGATTTTTCGACAATATTTACTTGTATATCTAATATCAAGCTACTTACTTGCTTTTGTAGCTGAAAAGGTGTTGAAAACTTGTTCTTTCGCGTGCTGTTGTAATTCTCGAAAGCCTTGTATTGACTGTAATAGTGTGGCATAATACAACCCAGTTGCCTTCCAATGTAAAACGTGGACGAACTTGTCCTTTGCAGCTGTCAAAAGCCTGGCAGCTAATTCAGCAGCTGCAAAATTAATTAGTCCTGCAAACGCTAATTAACCATTTACATGATGTGCAACTAAATACCGGGTTCTCTTCCCTAGTGCTTTGCGAGTCTAGGGAAGTTGTCCCGGATTTATAAGAAATTTTTATTGTGTTGTGGTCTGCTTTCGATAGCCGCTAAGCCTAAAGCAGAAAAACACTTAAAAAATCTAAAGCACACCATATGATAATTTGTGGTTTTGCGAATCTCACGAAATCTTGAATCTTAATTAAAACTTTGCTGAGTAACAAAAATAATAGTGCTTGATTATTTGGAAAAACTCGGATACCGGATCAACCTTGAGTAAAGTTTTTCAAGGCATTTGCACGTAGTAGGTGGGAAACATGGCTATAAAATTAGTCCCCAGATATATGCTCTGCATCAGAGATTTACCTCCAATCTCAGCAACATTATTTACTGACACAGCCGAACCTGACTCTAAAACCTAAATCAAACAGGAAACTCTACACTAATGGGTTAAGTTTCAAAGACCTGCCTAGACTTGACCGTAACCAGTATCTGTGCTTGTACTAAACGAGAGTTACAAGGGAAGATAGTCACGATAGGGATTTTTGAAGTCTACTAGCAACTCTTATTTTTTAACCATGTGCTAATAGCACTGTTATTTAATTAGCAGATTCTTCTCTGTTTAGTCAACATACTTTTAAAGTAAAGCAACATTTCAACCGGATTTTAGCTTAATTTTGGCTGATTTAAGCCGGAATATGAGCTTTTTTATGAAATTTTTGATGAGGGTAATACTTAATAAATTCAAAAACTACTATTAAGTAGCTTTAACTTATACTAAGAAAAGAGTAAAAGGTGGACATAAAAAATACATTTTATGCATCTATCTGAAGTAATAGATTTACTTACTTGATCATGTATCCATCTGAAGTAATAAGTTTAAGTATTATCTTACACAATTATGTGATTTGAGAATTCAAAAAAATCGGTGGTAATCCTGTTATTTCAAGGGTTAGGAGGAATAATTGCCTGCCTCCAAATTCATTAGGTATTAGTCTTAGTTAATTAATACTGGTAACTAAATAACTCAAAATCTCGCGGTTATCAAAACATCGATTTGCTTATTTTTATCAAAAGCGGTGGGATAAGTAAAATTACTACTTCTACCCAAGAGCGATCGCTCTTAAACTACTACAGCAATAAAATTTGATTTGCAGATACAATTTACCAGAGCAAATAAAAGTATCCACTTCCATTGTCAATTCCCACCTAACTAACAAGTAAGACAAAAAACTTCCAATACTCTAAAATATTCAGTTTCCCAGACCAAATTACTTTAATTGTGTCCTTGAAGTTAACCTAAAAGCCTTGATTTTATCAAATAAAACTCCAAAATAGAAGAGAGATATTTTGGATTTGAAGTTTCATCTGATCCAAAGTTATTTATTTAAGCTCACTGACTTTTGAGAGGTGAAAAATGGCTAGGGTAATAATCTCCAATTTGGTTGTTATTAGAGAAGAAAATCTGCTCACTGAACTAGAATCTTGGGAAATGAGGTCGATACAAGGTGGTAATACAGTAGAAGAAGGTACTGTAGAGAATGGCACAAGAAGAAGACGAAGACGACGGAGAAGCTCACTGACAATCGATTCAACCAATCTATCAGCCACTTTAGATGATATCAGCGTTATTCTCGCTGATATTGCCGGTCAATTGGATGAATCACTTCAAAGTTTGGGTTAAGAAACACATTCTTGAGCAGATTTTTGGAATTGAATTTTCCTTATAATCGTGTATTCTAAGTTTAATTAACATTAGAATACACGATTTTTAATGGTAAATATTAATGTCAGAATCTGAGTAAATTCATGAAATTATCTGCGTGGTACGCGTTCGCGAAGCATCTCACGCAGAAGCGCAGCGCGAGCGCGATAGGTGGGGAGTGGGGAGTAAAGACCGCAGTAGCTTTCTTGCTCCCCTGCCTTTCAACGCGCAAATTAAATGTTTAACAGCTTATCTATTAACCTACCCCTGTTAGAGAGAAAAACAAGTGTATTCCACATAATTCACATCTCTATTATGTGAAAGAATCTCAGTTTACAAATAAAACTATAAAAGACACAAGTCATTTATTTATGTCTTTTTCAGCCAATTTATAGCCTTGACTTTCTAAATTGTTCTGAATAAAAATTGCATTAACGGTTAAGCAAAACACAGCTTAATCGATTGCAAAAAAACTTGATTTTAAGCTACTCTTTCAGGAGTTAATCATGGCAAATATCACTCTTTCTGAACTTCACGTTGGTTCTCAATTGTTTCAAGATTCTGAAAGCTTTCTGAATGAATTGAACGATGTAGATGGAATCTCTGGTGGTGGTTCTGGTTTCAGTGATTTCTGGGGATTTGACAAGTTAATTGAAGGCTATGTCAATGTATATGCTATTGGCCATGTAACCTACTTAGCTAAATCCTTTAGTTCAAACGGTGGTTACGATTACTAATAGCTTTGTAGTTAACTACTAAGCTATATAGCTCTCCTGGGTTTACAAAATAAAAGCAACAATCTTTGTGATTAACAAGAGATTTTTGAATTACTAAGTACCCAGGATAGCAACCCCAATTAAATGATTTGTAATAAGCATTTTAGGAGTTAATCATGGCAAATATCACTCTTTCTGAGCTTCATGTTGGTTCCCAATTGTTCCAAGATTCCGAAAGCTTCCTCAATGATTTGAGCGATGTAGATGGAATCTCTGGTGGTGATTATGGCTTCAGCGATTTTTACGGATTTGACAAAATCATTGAAGGTTATGTCAACGTATACGCCATCGGTCATGTAACCTACTTAGCTAAATCCTTTAGTTCAAATGATGGTTACGGCTACTAATAATAGCTTTGTAATTAACTACTGAGCTAGATGGCTTTCCTGGGCCATAAAAATCAAAGTAATCTCTGTGATAAATATGAGATTTTTAGATTACTAAACGCCCAGGATAGCCAACAAAATTAAAAAATTTGTAATAAGCATTTTAGGAGTTAATCATGGCAAATATCACTCTTTCTGAGCTTCATGTTGGTTCTCAATTGTTCCAAGATTCCGAAAGCTTCCTCAATGATTTGAGCGATGTAGATGGAATCTCTGGTGGTAATTATGGCGTTAGCAATTTTTACGGATTTGACAAAATCATCGAAGGCTATGTCAACGTATACGCCATCGGTCATGTAACCTACTTAGCTAAATCCTTTAGCTCAAATGATGGTTACGGCTACTAATAATAGCTTTGTAATTAACTACTGAGCTAGATGGCTTTCCTGGGCCATAAAAATCAAAGTAATCTCTGTGATAAATATGAGATTTTTAGATTATTCAACCCCCAGGATAGCTACTAATTAAACTAAACAATTTGTAATAAACATTGTAGGAGTTAGTCATGGCAAATATCACTCTTTCTGAGCTTCACGTTGGTTCTCAATTGTTCCAAGATTCTGAAAGCTTTCTCAATGACTTAAGTGATGTAGACGCTATTTCCGGTGGTAGTTATGGCTTTAGCGACATGTCTGGATTTGACAAGCTAATTGAAGGATATGTCAATATATACGCTATTGGACATATTGCTTACTTAGCTAAGTCATTCAGCAGCCATTCTGAAGCTTAGTTTTGTAGTAGATTACTGAGCTACATAAGTTTATTGAGATAGATCGCGCTTTAACATTAACAAAGTTGTCTTTTTAACCAAGTTATTAATTAACGCTAACTCGCCTACATTGTGATTGACTAGCTTGTAGTGAATTGCTGAGCCAAATTAAGATACTAATTGCTTAATTTGGCTCCTACTTAGCCATTGTCTAAGATATAAATAAAATGGCAACTATCATATTTTATGAATTGCAAGCTGCTGATGCAGAAAATTTTATCAACGACTTGACCGATAGGGATTCGACATCTGTATATGGTGGTCAAGACTATGTGCTTGAGCAAAATATTGAGTTTCTAATGATGATTACTAGGGCTGCGATCGCACTGCTTGCAATCTATGCTATTACGCAAATAGCTAAGTCATTCACTAGTCGTTAACTTTGAACTTTATTTAAAGCCATGCCACCATTTGTATTAAGTTCTCAAAACGTTTTTGATTACCTAATTGCCCAAGGTTTGTGTACTCAAGAAGAAAAATCATCAAGCCAAATAGAGTTAAAACCTGCTAAAAACTTTAATTTATTACTGAATTTACCGAATAATCGGAAACTCTTGGTTAAACAAGAGCGTTATAATCGTGAAGGTAAAACCGCTGGCGAATTTTTGCAAGAATGGCGAGTTCACGACTTACTCCACAGATTTACAAAATTGAGTCCAATTCGTCATTATTTCTCAGAAGCAGTGAATTTTGATAATGATCATTCAATCATTGTTTTCAATTATCTCAATGATTATCGTGACTTAACAGATTTCTACATTAAAGAGACTTTTTTTCCTCATGAAATTGCCACGGCAATTGGAATTACTCTATCATCAATTCATCGCCTAACTATTGACTGTCAAGACTATCAAAATTTCTTTCAAAATGCTGAGAATGGTTTTGAGCAACAGACTCCTAACTTAGCTCGGAGTCTAGAGAGAATCACTCCAGCAATTTTTGGTGCTGTTCCTAGCGATGGTTTGAAATTCTTTACTTTATATCAACGTTATGACAGCTTAGGAAAAGCGATCGCAGATTTAAACAATATTTTTACACCCTGTTGTTTAACCCATAATGACCTCAAGCTGAACAATATTCTTTTATCCTTGAGTTGGGAAGCAGCAATTTACGAGGACTACCCTTTAGAAGAAAGCATCATTCGATTTATTGATTGGGAACGCTGTGCATGGGGAGATCCAGCTAACGATTTAGGAACAGTAATTGCCAGCTATTTGCAAATATGGTTGAATAGCATGATTACCAGCAAATCGATGGCAATTGAGCAATCTTTACGTTTAGCGACAACTCCTTTGCAACTGCTCCAACCTTCGATGACAGCACTAGTTAATGCTTACTTGATTAACTTCCCAGAAATCTTAGAGCAACGTCCCGATTTCTTGCAGCGAGTGATGCAATTTTGCGGCTTAGCTTTAATTAGAGCTATTCAAGCAACACTCCAGCATGAAAAAACTTTTGGGAATGCCGGGATTTGTATGCTGCAAGTTGCTAAGAGTTTGCTTTGCCGTCCGGAAGAGTCAATTTTATCGATTTTTGGTGTTGAAATCTCAGATCTCATGCCTGCAACCTTGTCTCTCGCGTAGAGGGATGAGGGGGCAGGGGAGAAATAATCATTCTCCATGGGTTTCGACTTTACTCAACCCACTGTTTATTCCCTACTCTCAATTTACCGTGGGTTTCAACTTCGCTCAACCCACTCTCCACCTTTCAAGGGTAGGTTTTTCATATTCAGTCTGAAAAAGCCTATTTTTCCGTTCCGAAATCTTTCTCCGCGTCCCCGCGTCTCCCCGTCTCCGCGTCAACCAAAACGCGAAATCTAAAAAACCTACCCATAAGAGCCACTCTCCACTCCCTACTCCCTACTCCCCACTCAACACATATGCAACTATTAAATTTGCCAGAAAACCAACTGTTAGAACTTTCAGAGTCATTGCAGACATTGCTGCAAGATATTGTTAACCAGGTTCAGATAGAATCTCACTATTCTATTAAACATCCAGACTACAAAGCTTTAGAATTGCCAGAGTCAGCAATTTCTCGCTTTCAGCAATTGCCTTTAGAAAATCAAAATAGATATTTGAGTATACAATTACGTAGTTTTCTTTATGGCATTTACTACAATGGCTCTTTGAAAAGTGCCCTTGCACCTGATGCGGATGTAACGAATTTAGCACTTAATCAAAATTTAGAAAACAATACATTGTTAGGTGTTGATGTAGGATTTTACAATCGCTTGCATGATAGCAACAGAGGTGAAGGTTACTGGAGTGACGCTTGGCTAGTTGTCAGAGAAGAAACAGATGGTACTTTGGCAGTACTTAGGAATGGTTTAACATTACATATAGAACGCGATCACCATTTGCAACCACAACATCAAGCTGCTACTGTTGGTAACACAGTAGCAATCAAAATGCCCAAGAATATTGTGCAAAATGGGTTTTATATGGCTGTAGGGAATGCTGGTGCTTCTCAATCTCATGAGAACATGGTGCGCGTCTACTTTAATTTAACTCCAGAAGGCGCAGTTGCCATGATGAGCAGCTTGACCGAACAACTCAACGCTCTCTCAATTCGTTTCTCGTTTAAAGCTCTATACAACCCTTCAGATTATGAGCGTTATGACTCAGCGGTGTTTTACTTTAACAAAATTAATTATCAAATTGTTCATTCTGTATTAGAGAGATTATATATAGAACATCAATCCTATTTTTCTGAAGAAGTACCTTTGTTTACCAAATTAATTGCACCAGGCTTAGCAATTGCTGAAGAACCAGACCACAAATTTGGTGAACAAGAAAGTTTTGGCACAAACCGCTGTCAAGTTATTGCTAATGGTTTAATTGAAGCGTGGCTAAATGGTAACGACACTCCAGATGGTAGAATGGTATCAATTTTAAACCACTTCTCCTTACACAATATTGAGTTACAGCGTCCTTATCTCAACGCCAACTCAGAAGATATCTATACTTCATTGAAGTTATAAAAATTATCGAATAAGGGAACGCTTAACAAGTTTGTCACCAAGAAAAAAGGGGTGTAAATTTACTTTACACCCTATTCCTTTACTTTTATACCCAAAAAACAGAAGCTTTTGTAATTTTTTGAAGGTAATTATATGACTCAAGATTTCTTCGAGCCAAACGAAGCAATAAATAAGATATATAATTTAAAAAACGAAGAATTAGCACAAATTATCCAAGCCATTCTCGCTGGTAAATACTCGTGGGCTTGTGTTTTAATCCTTTATTTTACTGGGTATAATCCTCTAGAATATATACCTTATCGCACCTTCGTTCGCTTAATAAAAAACAACCCTCTACCTGAAAAAAATAACCTTCCTCAAACTACTAATCAAAATTTAGAATTGTTGGAACTAGACTCAACCTGGATGGAACTAGGTAATAGTAAACATGATGTTAATTAAATTCTTGAGAATTGGGAATTGGTAATTGTCATTTGTCATTAATCATTGATTTATTCTCCGCGTCCCCAGTCCCCAGTCCCCAGTCCCCAGTCCCCAGTCCCCATTCTCACCCTCGCTTGAGTGCCAAAGTTAGTCCATCGGCTATGGGGACAAGGGAGAGGGCGACGCGTTCGTCGTGGTGTAATTTGTTATTAATAGCGCGAATAGCTTGAGTACTTTCATCTTGAATTTGTGAGTCGGCAACTTGTCCAGACCACAACACATTATCAATAGCAATCAATCCACCAGGACGTACTAGTTGCAGACATCTCTCGTAATATCCATCATAATTTTCTTTATCCGCATCGATAAAAGCAAAATCAAATGTCTGTGCTTGTCCACTTGCCAACAGCTCATCTAAAGTTTCCAAAGCTGGAGCTAAGCGTAGGTCAATTTTATCAGCAACCCCTGCTTTGTGCCAATAGCGTCGAGCGATCGCAGTATATTCCTCACTCACATCAAGCGCGATTATTTTCCCGTCAGCAGGCAGTGCTAAGGCTATGCAAAGTGAACTATAACCTGTAAATACGCCAACTTCTAAGGTTTTCTTCGCGCCAATTAGCTCTACTAATAAAGCCATAAATTGCCCTTGTTCTGGTGAAATCTGCATTCCACCTCTGGGATGGTTAGCAGTTTCTTGGCGCAACTGCAAAAGCATCTCCGGTTCTCGCAACGAAGCAGATAAAAGGTAATTGTAAAGTTGGTTATCAAGATTAGTGGTTTGTTTCGGCATGGTAGATGAGAAAATGTAAGGCATCTACCGTTATACTATCGCTGGAGAGTCAGATATCAGGAATAACATGGTGCGGTGGGTTTTGACAGCGATTTTGCTAGTATTATTGACAGCTTGTGGTAGTGCTGGATTGTTACCGAATAACCAGTTAGTCAAAAAAGCGATCGCACTTGAGCTATCGCAAACCCAGCAGCAACTCAGCCAGCAACTAGATTTAGATTTCCGAGGATTTGAAATCAAACGGCTATCAATTGAGCAAGAACAACCGCTGAATATTGATAGTTTACCAGCTTTCCGTGTCCGGGGAACCTACGACTTGATTATCAAACTACCAAAAAGACGCTTGACGCAACCCCAAAAACCCTTTGAAGTTTACCTGCAAATTCAGCAAGAAGGCAAAACTTGGCGATTACTACTACCAGATAAGGCTAGTAAAAATACTCAACCAGTTTGGCGTAGTTATTTGATTCAGTGAGGGACTGGGGACGCGGGGACGCGGGGACGCGGGGACGCGGAGAATAATTAATAACAAATGACAATTCCCCAGTCCCCAGTCCCCAGTCCCCAGTCCCCAGTCCCCAGTCCCCAGTCCCCAGTCCCCAGTCCCCAGTCCCCAGTCCCCAGTCCCCAGTCCCCAGTCCCCAGTCCATGTGCAACTCACAAAACCATCACAAGTATTTCCGTATAACTGCTCAGCCATAGTCATGATCGAGGTGATAGTTTCATTTGAGACATAGCAAAATGTATTTCAATTTATTTATCAGTTCTGTTGCAGGAATTGTAATTCTTGTGTTGCTTGGTTTTAGCACGCTCCAATGGTTTCATGTACCTACTGGTAACTTCCTCGATTGGGTAATTGGTGGTGCAAGTTTTTGGTGGTTGTTGGTAATTGTGACTGTACCGTGGAATATATATTTTCAAGCTAAAGAAGTTTTAGCAGAAGCAGCACAATCAGCGGAAAAAGATATTCCAGTTGATGAAAAAAAAGTAGATTACGTTCAGGTTTTGGCAAAGCGATCGCTTTTACTAGCTATTGCTTTACACTTACTCTCAGCTATTGGTCTTTATACTCTTGCGGCTACTGGTATTAGTGCTGTGGGATATATCAGTTCTGGTGCAGCTTTGTTATTAACTATTCTACGTCCAGCTATTCGTGCTTATGAGTATTTATATGCACGGTTAACAATGATTAGCCAAGAATGGAAGTATCCCCGCCAAGATATTATTGAACTTCGCGATCGCTTCTCTATTTTAGAACAAAAAGTGCAAACATTAGAAGACCAACTAAACCCAGAAAAATCTGATTCTTTGCCAGCAAATCAACAACGTTTGACCGATGAAACTCGTAGAGATTTAGCTCGAATTGCGGCTAATTTAGAAGAATTACGTGCAATAAATCACAATGAACACGAACGTTTAGGAAGAGAAGCTAGAAATGCGATCGCTCAACTTTCAACAGACGGACAATTTCTTGATCATGTCCGCGAGATTATCCGATTTTTTAAAACAGCTTAAATTTTCTCTTGAGTCTAAATAATGTTTAAGCTAAAAAACATCTAAATTACATAATCAAATTAAATAAAACTCTTGTGGGGTGGGCATCTTGCCCGCCCTAATTATGCAAGTTATATGTGGAACAGCTTATAGTTGCGCTTTGTTCCCTATTCCCTATTTCCTGCTGTATTTATGCCATGCTTGAGATTGTTCGCGGATAGAATGTAATTCTTGGGGAGACATTTTATCAAGGTTTTTCAAAATAAAACTCATGCGTCCTTGATTCTGTAGTTTATCGCGATGTCGCTCAAGAAAATTCCAATAGAAGAAATTAAAAGGACAAGCATTTTCACCTGTACGCTCTTTGTAATTATAAACACAACTTTTGCAATAATCACTCATCTTATTGATGTAGTTAGCAGATGCCGCATAGGGTTTCGATGCTAATATCCCCCCATCGGCAAATAAACCCATGCCAATGACATTTGTCTGCATCACCCAATCATAGGCATCAATAAACGCTGCATGGAACCAGTTTTCTACTTCTTGTGGTGAAAGTCCCGCAATTAACGCAAAATTACTTAATACCATTAACCTTTGGATATGATGAGCATAACCAGTTTTTTGCACCTGCTTAAGAACCTGGTGCAAACAATTCATTTTTGTTTTACCTGTCCAGAAAAATTCTGGTAGCGGTTGTGTGTGGTTAAACCAATTTTTATCTGGATAATCCGCATCGACATAGTGATAGATGCCATGCATATATTCTCGCCAACCTAACACCTGACGGATGAAACCTTCCACACTATTTAGAGGTAGTTGTTGTTGTTGATAAGCTTGTTGTGCAGCTTGAATCACATCGATTGGTCGTAGTAAGCCAATATTTAGATAAGGAGAAAGTAGCGCGTGCCACATTGTTTCTTCTCCCGTTACCATTGCATCTTGATATGGGCCAAAATGCTTTAACCGATGTTCAATAAACCAATCTAATACTTGAAGTGCTTGTGTGTGATTTATCCCCCAGCCAAAAGATTCTACTTCACCATAGGTTGCAACAGAAAGAGAATTAACTTTGGTAATCACATCAAGTGTAATTTCATCTGGTTCAAACCATTGTGCAGATGGTGTATTTAACTTACCTTTGGGTGGTTGCCGATTTTCTTTATCTAAGTTCCACTGTCCGCCAAGAGGTTTATCTTGCTCCATTAAAATTTGAAAACGTCGCCTACCTTCTCGATAAAAGTCTTCCATTAATAAGCGTTTGCGAGCTTTAGCCCAATCGGTAAATTCTGCTTGACTCCACAAAAAATGATTGTTAGGAATCAGAGTAATTTTACAAGGAAGTTCTAAGTTTTGAATCATGTGGGTGAATGGCCGATCATTGGGCGTCATCACCCGTAATTCAGTAATTTGATTTATTTTGATCCATTCTTGGAGTGGTGCTGTAAAATCTTCGGCTATTTTGTAGGTTACTGCATATTTTAAGCGTCGTAATTCTTCGGCAAAATGTCGCATTGCTGACCAAACTAAAACTAGCTTTTGCCGATGATAAGGTCTCGCTTGGACATGGTGGAGTGACTCAATGAAAATAACAGGTACATTATCTAGATGAGAACAACTTTGTAAGGCTGCTTGTTTTTGATCAAGCTGATCGCCTAATATCCAAACTGCAATTTTCACCTTGTTTGACTCCAAAATGTTCAACAACTCATCTGTTGTATTGATAATTCGCGGTGCCCAGCTCCCCGACTTATTTGGGAAGCCGGGGAGCTTAGTTCTCACGAATGATTTATGATTGCTATAGTTGTTTTTTGCTGAAGTTGACACCAATAGACTTCTTGCAAAAATACTTGAACCGTCAGAGACTCAAGTCTCTGCCTAATAGCAAAAGTCCGTTGAAACGGACTAAAAATACTGTTATTAGTCGGTTGAAACCGACTTGAGTTATCAGCCAGAAAATATATTTTCTGGCGAGTATCCGACTTTTACAGGAGGTCTAATGAGCATTGCTAAACACCTACTGTCGTTGGTTATTTCTCCCTAGTCCTTTTTAAGTTATTTAACTCCACATAACAAGCCAAATTTAATTAACCCACGCTGATAACCCCGACGCATTAAACCCAGCGATAAAGCCCCAACAATTGTACTCCAGCCCGATCGCACTAAACCTAAAATTGCACTAGGAGTCAATGCCGAATCAATCACCACATTCCAAAATGGGGCTACAGCTGTTGACCAATCAGCGGTACGGATATTATGTAATGGTAGTTGATGGGCGATCGCTTTATACTCAGGCAAAGAAATTACATAAGGCAAACAATACACTCGATAAATATCCTGCAAATGCTTTTGTTCGTCTGCGCTTAGAGGTGACTCATCAGTCGGTCGATGGCACCATGTCACCATCATCAAGGTACCACCGGGTTTCAGCACCCGGTAACACTCTTGCATAAACTTGGTTTTATCGGGCATATGTTCACCACTTTCTAATGACCAAACCAAGTCAAAAGAATTGTCTGCAAAAGGCATTGCTTGAGCGTTGGCGACTTGAAACTGTGTTCTGGGACTCAAATTAGCCTCCAAAGCTCGTTCTGTTGCTCTTGCGGCTTGTACAGGGCTGAGTGTAATTCCTGTAGCCTTGGCATGGAATTTTTCTGCCAAGTAGAGAGAACTACCACCAATACCACAACCTACATCTAAGATATTTTCTGCTGCTTGTATCCCTCCCCAACTGAGCAATTCCTCGATTAAATCAATTTGAGCCTGACGACGGTCTTTTTTCTCGGTTCCATCAGCACCATAGTATCCGTGGTGCATATGTTCGCCCCAAATCTGTTCCCACAGGCCGGAGGAAGCATCGTAAAATCGTTGAATTTGTTGGTACAGTGTTGCACTCATGAAAAAAGCAGTTTAAAAAAACATATTGGTTAGGCTACCATGTGTGTTTTTAATTAAATTAGGGTATTTTTGCTTTCAAGTAGGTAAACCCAAGTTTACCTTGAGGAGAAAACGTTTTTATACTTATGTTGCTGGGATACCTACAAAAACTTTCCATTTGGGATTTTAAATTAACTTATGACTGTTACTCGCACAATTTGCTTGGGATTTCTGGCTGTCATCACAGTGGGAACCATCTTATTAATGATGCCTTTTGCTACTAGTGATGGTACGTGGAATAACTTAATTGTGGCGCTTTTTACTTCGACTTCCGCAGTTTGTGTGACTGGTTTGTCAGTAGTTGATCCTGGTACTTATTTTTCCTTTTGGGGACAGTTGTTTATTGCGTTGTTGGCTCAAATTGGTGGGTTGGGTTACATGACAACTACAACCTTTTTGATTTTGCTCATCGGGCGGAAGTTCGACCTCCGGCAAAAAGTCGCAATTCAACAAGCTTTAGACCGACCAGGAATGAGTGGCAGTTCTCAAGTTATCCGCTCAATTATTGCGACAACTTTGATTTTTGAAATTACGGGAGTACTTTTGCTGTTAATAGCCTTTGTTCCCGATTATGGATGGGAAAAAGGACTTTGGTTAGCAATTTTTCATAGTGTTAATGCTTGGAATAATGCAGGGTTTAGCCTATTTAAAGATAGTTTTATTGGTTATCAATCTTCTTTTTTAGTAGTCTTCACTATTACAGTGTTAATTATCTTGGGAGGTATTGGTTATCAGGTGATTTTAGAAGCGTATCTTTGGTTGCGCGATCGCCTACTCAAAAAAACTCAGGCCCAAGTTTTTTCTTTAGATTTTAAAGTTGCAACTAGCACAACAATTATATTATTAATCATAGGAATAATCGCTTTTTTATGTATAGAGTTTAGAAATCCTGAAACCTTCGGATCTCTTAATTTTAGAGACCAGTTATTATTAGCTTGGTTTCAATCAGTGACACCTAGAACTGCTGGCTTTAACACCATTGATATTGGTAAAATGACTACTGCTGGTCTATTTATTACCATTGCCTTGATGTTTATTGGTGCTAGCCCAGGTGGTACAGGAGGCGGTATTAAAACAACAACTCTCAGAGTACTAACCAGTTGTACAAAATCAATCCTTCAGGGTAAAGAAGAAGTTTTATTATATGAGCGTAAGATAGCTATAAATCTAATTTTAAAAGCTGTCGGAGTGCTAGTTGGTTCGGTAGCGACCGTGATTATATCAACAATTTTAATTGCTTTGACAGATCCAAAGTTAGATTTTATCCAAATTTTGTTTGAAGTAGTATCAGCCTTCGCCACTGTAGGACTTTCTACAGGAATCACAGGTAGTGTTTCCACGACAGCCAAGCTGATTTTAATTGCCACAATGTATATTGGAAGAGTCGGTGTTTTACTACTGATGTCAGCTATCTTAGGAGATCCCCGACCGAGTAGAGTTCATTATCCTGAAGAAAATTTACTTGTCGGATAGTTTAGGAAAAGTGAGGGGGAGTAGCGACTGCTATATGTTCCCACCTTGCCTACCTCCTCAGCACCTTCGCCTCTGCCAATTCCCCATTCCCAATGACAAATGATCAATAACTAAACTGATAAAATACATAATATTAGGCAAAAAATAAAATTTGAAATTCATGCGGTTTAACCGTTTTTTGTCCTAGAACCAGGGAGCCATCACAAGGATAATAAAGGTGAATCTATCATCATTAGGTTTTTTTCGCAGTTTACGTAAAGATAACCATCAATTTGCTGTCATTGGGTTAGGTCGTTTTGGTCGTTCCGTCTGTTCAACACTGCATAACTTGGGTTATCAAGTACTAGCTACAGATATTGATGAAAAACGAGTTGCAGATGCATTAACCGAAGAAATAGTTGGTCATGCTTTGCAACTAGATTCTACAGAACCTGCTGCACTTAGAGAAGCTGGAGTTTTTGAATTTGACACAGTAATTGTAGCAATTGGTAACTATGTTCAAGAAAGTATTATTACCACTCTTAATGCCAAAGAAGGTGGTGTTCCTCACGTAGTTGCCAAAGCATCTAGCGAAGTTCACTGCAAATTATTACGGCGAGTTGGTGCAGATCATGTTGTGTTCCCTGAGTATGAGGCGGGTTGTGCCTTGGCGCGTACACTTACCAAACCAGCAATTTTAGATCGGTTTGACCTTGACCCAGATAACAGTATTGTAGAGTTAATCGTGCCTGATGAATTTCACGGCAAAACGATCGCCGAGTTGCAACTGCGTAATCGCTTTGGTTTAAACTTACTAGCAGTAAGCCAAGATGGAAAATTTCAAATCAATCCTAACCCCAACAGGCGTTTAGAAAAGGGTTCTGCAATGGTAGTAATTGGTTGCAACAGAGATATCAATCGCTTACCAATCTAGTGGCGTAGTCAATGATTTCCTCACGAATGAACTCGCGCAGTTGCTATTGCTGCGACCAGTTGAGAATATCTTTGTTGACTTTTATATAGCCAGGCGTAATGTGTTCAAAGTGGGGACTTAATTGCTGATGTGCTGTAGGTAGTGCATGGAAAGGAATCGATGGATATAAATGATGTTCTGCGTGAAATGGCATATTCCACATGAAAAATCGCACAGGCCAGAATGTTAGTGTAGTGCGCGTATTCGTGAGGGGATGAGCATCAAGAGAACAGCCTGTATGTTCTGCCAGCAGAATAAAACGTAGAATTGGTTGACCGACAAAAAGCGGTAATAGCCAATAGATTATAAACCAAGGTTGACCGACTGCGATTGAAAGGGCGATCGCACTTAGATAAACAATCAATTGCCAGCGAGTAGAGTGAATAACTTTAGCTTTTGCGGTTTCTGTAATAAATGGGCAATCGTCAAGTTGACCGAGGGCAGCACGAAAATGTCCACGTATTTTATCTAGCCACCAAGGTAAACCGCTAATTACTAACAAATACATACCCAAGTTACTTGGTTGGAGGTCGGTCAGTTCTGGGTCTTTGTTGGGAACGCGTGTATAGAGGTGATGCCATTTATGATAATAGCGGTAGAAAGTGATGTTGTAAAAAGAAAGCAAGCCAGCACACCATCCGACAACATCATTCAAACGTTTATGAGCAAAAGCGGTTCTGTGAACACATTCATGCATGGGTGCAAACATTGCCGCCAAACTAAAACCATAAATTACTAATGCCGGAATTGCTAGCCACCAATTGCCCCAACTCGTCGCCCACAGGTAGCCAGAAAATCCCATAATTGTTAAATGTCCAGCCAGCTGAATTAGTCCTTGCCAGTTAGCTCGCTCGTTTAAAACACTTAATTCTTGTATACTCAAAATCTGACGAGGGTTGTAGTCATGAGTAACTTTGTGAGCTAATAATTCCGGTTCACTTACATTACTAAACATAATTAAAACTCCACCATATATCATCGTTTTATTGTAAAATGCATGTTTTAAAATGGTCGGACTTCTGGGTATTGTTGTGCTGTATAACTACGGGAACAACCCCAATCGAATCCATAATTGCCGTGCTGCTACTTGAGCAAGACTATTCATCGCCAAATACTCTACTGTAACTTCTCCAACTGGAGTCATGCCCCTAATTTCGCCAGATTTGACATCAATCTGAAAATTTTCACTCCACTGATTTTCTCTTGGATGAAATAACCGAACTTCAATGTTGGAATCAGGCAAAGTGCCACTAATACGAGTTCCTTTACGGAGATTACAAGAGCGACACGCAAGGGCTAGATTTGCTTTGTTATTTGCACCTTGCCGAGAAATTGGAATAATATGCTCCACCTCAAACGGAAAATTGAAAACGACTTCAGGAGCTTGGCAGTACTCACAACGATGCTTGGCACGCCCAGCGATCGCATCATAGTATGGATTCATGAATTTTCTAGCTGCATCAACGCAGCGGTGCGGTCTGTTGCCGCTTTCAATTCAGCCTCAACCAAGTTATCCAGTTCTGCTTGTTGTTCTGGTGGCAATTCTTGCCCCTGATCTCGTGCTAATCGCCATAATCTCATTAGTTCTGATAACCGTTCTTGTTGCTGGGCACTAAAGAATGTATCAGGGCGAAAGCTTTGAATAACCAGTAGCGCACTAAATTCAATCTCACCCAACTGGGCAGTTAAGGCATCTAAAGCTTGCCCCGCAGTTTTACCAACAGAATGTTTATCTCCTGCGATCGCACGATAGGATTTCTCACCACTAGGGTCTGTTGTTGGTAAAATTGCTACTGTAGTCATGCTTCTAGCCTCAAGTTGATGTAGGCTACCAAGGATTACCAACCATTGTAAATGCTGCCCAATAATAAGGATGGGATAGCGATTCATCAGGGTTGTCTATACTTTCAGGAGGTAAAGGCAAGTTCTTGACATCTGCGAAACCTTGAATTTGACCATCCTTTAAGAAAATTTGTCCCTTAGCCATAGCCAACTGAGCTTGTCTAAGGGCTTCTGCTTTAATGGGAGATGTCCTTAAATTTTCATAAAACTTTGTCATTAATGCCGCTGTACCTGCATCATTGACTGTCCACAAACTAGCAACACTGGTTTTCACACCCGCCAATACTGCTAAACCTGCAAAGCCAATTTCGGCTTTTTCGTCCCCAACAGCTGTTCTACAAGCACTCAACACTAACATCTCAACTTGAGGATCATTCAACCGTAATTGTCGTATCTGGTTTAAGCGTAATTTGTCCTCCCACAACTGAATGTAGGATTTGCTCAAAGTATCAGCAGTATCATCAGCTCTGATAAAGTCGGCATGGGTTGCCATGTGAATGATGCCAAAAGGTTGACTGCGGCGGACATTTTTGAGATTGTCTAAAGTAGCTTGCTTGTCTAACAATAATCTCCCTCGCCAGAGTCTATTTACTAGTGTGGATAATTCAATCGGCACTGCTGGTAGAGGTCGTTGTTCTTGAGTACTCTGAGAAACCCCCATAGCTAAAACTTGGGCTTTTTTGATATCTGCGTAGAGGGTGTTAGTCAAACTGAGACTAGGCATTAAGCCAATGCTATATTTTTCTACCAAAAACCCTTTACCATCGTGCAAAGCTGCTATGGGGGTAGAACGTAATCCGACATCTGGGATAAAAACTAAATTAGTGATGCCTCGCGCTTGTAAATCCGCTTCTAATGGTGCAATAATCCAGCCGTGTAATTGTTTGCCAAAACGTAAGTAGCTTTTACGACGACGGTTGCGGGGATTGACGATTTGGTCACGAAATTCATTAGCTACTTTTAATACATTAGCTTTTGTTGTTTCTGAAATTCGCTTGCGGATGGGATCTCCCTTGCCAGTGACTACTACTATTTCGAGCTGATCGCTATCTTGCTGTTCTACAGTTAACAACTGTTTATTAGCAGCTTTGTTGGGATCAGTTTGAGGAATGGTCTCGACAGGCACAAAGCTGAGGTAAATAAATGCAGGTTTAGCACCAGTGGCTTTCTCAATTTCCAGAGCAATTTTTTTGGCATCATCCAGTGTTTTAACTTTGGGACTGGGAACGCCTAATTCTTGGGCAAATGTATCTGTAAATTTGTCTTCAGGAGTGGGATTTTTATCATCAGTACCGTTTGTACCACCATCACCTGGATCATTACCTGGTTTGCCGTCACAATTAAATGAGCATGGGGAAATCTGATTATTGACATTAATTGCCACTTGTACAGGTGCTGAAGAGGAAACGCGATCGCTTGCTCTGACTGTAAATGCATTAATCAGCCCGGTGGTATTATTTGGCGGTGTGTAGATGAGTGTTTCACCTGGTGTTAACGTATCGCCAGCAGCTAAAATTGTATCGCCGCGTCTCAGTGTTCCTGCGAGGATGGCGTCAATAATAACGGTAGTGTTATCTAAGTTGACATCAGTTGTACTAGCGGTAAATGTAAATGTAAAGGGTTGATTGGATTGGGCATTGCCAGACAACAGGGTATTGGTTGTCAATGTTGGCGACGTGTTCACAGAATTAATCGTGATCCCGGTTGGCGTACCACTGGCAGTGCCACCATTAGGTAAGACGGGAAAACTACCTGAAGCAATTACCGAAGTTGCTCCGGCATTAATTGCTCCGGCTGTACCATTGATACTTGCATCACCCACAGTAAATGGTACATTATCGGGGCCGCCATCATGGCGAATTGTCACATTACCGCCAATGGGAGGTGCAAAGGTTATTAGTGGGGCTTCGACAACCGAGAACGCGCCGCGAGTCACAATTGTATTACCGTCAAAAACGGTGCTAAACCCTTGCACGAGTCCATTAGTTAATACTTGCACATCACCACCCGTAACAACATTACCCTCACCAGTGCTGGTGATGGCTTGAGTGTTGATGCTGCCAAAACGAATTGTGCTACCAGCAGTATTGGTAGTTTGGAGAGTGACATTGCCACCTGTAGCTGTCGCATTACCATCAGTTCCGGTGGCGATCGCCGAGGCATCAATTCCCCCATTCACGGTAATATTATCTCTAGCCGTTAAGTTAACTGCACCAGCTGTGGCTGTAAATTCACCGCCTCCAGTCTTGAATACATAAGAGTTGATTGCACCTGTGGTAATACTGCCTGCTGTGCTTGTTGCCGTCACCGCACCACCAGTACCTGTGGCGGAAGTATCATCAGCAAAAGAATTAATTATGTCTGTGACAATATCACCAGTAGCACTTAAAGTTACCGTTCCTCCTGTACCACCTGCAAACCCACTCTCAGTAGTGCTGGTATCAAGTTGACCGAGAGTAATCGCACCATTGGTACTTGTAACTGAAATATTACCTGCTGAGTAGCCGTAGCCAGCACCAGTAGCAATAATATTACCTGCGGTGATGTTGCCACTTGCAGATAACGTCACATCACCACTATCGCTACTGGAATCACCATTTGTGTTGAGATTTCCCAGTGCTAAACTAGCGCCAGAGATGTTGATATCTCCCCCACTTGTATTAATGGTATCAGTGGGAGTAGCAAAAATTACAGAACCACTGCTTGAGGTCAGACTAAAGCTACCACTGCCCAAGTTTAACGTCGCAATACCAGGGGTTGTGACTCCCGGCGTGCCACCTGTGATTGAATTGATGGTAATATTGCCAGTCGCTTGTAAGTTAATATTTGTACCAAATCCTAAAGCGGCGATCGCACCCCAAGAAACAGTATTAGCACCGCTATCTGGAGTGCTAGAGAGAATACTACCAGCCGTAGCATCAAACGTACCTCCCGATGGGGCATCAATAATAGTTAATGTGCTGGGGTCTAATAATAACGTGCCAAATTTACCATTAGTAGCTGAGGTATTTACTTGTCCCTGGAAGGTCAAAAAGTTCTTACCTGATACCTCTACAAACCCACCATTGCCAGCGTTGATGCCACCACGCGCGAAAATGTTACCAAAAAACCTTGTTGTATCGTTACCCCAAACAATCACACGCCCGCCATTGCCATTCAAGGTACTATCGGCATTAATGACTGATTTGGAATCAACATAAGTTTGCGTAGCATTTGGTACAGTGCCCCTACCTTGGTAATCACCACCAATCAAGACAGTGCCACCATTATTAGTACCAGAGGCGTCAATATTTGCACCAATCAATCCCACCCGTTGACCGAAAATACCAACCTTGCCACCTGTTGGCCCAGATACATCAAGCTTGCCAGAGATAATAGTCGTACCAGCAGTTGTGGGAATCGTGACTTTCGAGTCCGTTAGTTCCACAGTGCCGTCGGGTTTAGCAGTTAACCCAGTGTTACCAACCGTCAGCAATTCCGGTATCGAAGCAACAGGGATTGTCCAATCATTGGGTTGGCTACCACTAGCGCTCAGGGGCTGAATTTCCAAACTCAACAAATTTCCCGGTTGGCTCAGTCTTACCCAATTTTGCCCTGGTACAGATGTAATGACGATTTGCCCCCCCGGTGCAGAAATCTGTCCAGTGTTGACCACCGTACCACCCAACAGAGCAAAATTCTGTCCCACACCCACCCCTAAATTCCCAGCATTAATAATTGCTCCTGGCTGGTTAGTGGTGAACGCAAAGCCATTGGGTTGTCCAACCAAGACCTTATAATCATTAGCACCGATCGCATTAAACCAACTATCCCCAAAACCGATACCATTGGCTGTTGTCGCCGTGAATGCGCCAGGGACATTTAAGCTGGCATTTGGCCCAAAAATCAAGCCAGATGGATTCAACAAAAACAAATTAGCATTCCCACCAGTCACCTGAATCAAGCCATTGATCACCGAAGCATTACCGCCAGTGACTCGACCCAAGATATTTTGTAAAGCAGGATTGGCTTGAAAGTTGGCGATTTGTTCTGCACTAATCCCAAACTGTTGAAAGCTGTGGAACAGATTAGCCCCATCGCCAGAAGTCGTACCACCAGTAATATCCAGCCTGTTACCATTGGGAGTGACAATCGTACCTGTACCATCCGCAGCAGGAACAATCGGTTGAGCGTGGGCGAATCCAGCACCTACGATTGTACCCAGTAGCAAACACCCGACTGTGGCGGCGATGTTTGGTAATAAAGGTTTTTTGCGACGCAACAGAAAGCGGCCCGTAGACAATTCCACATCAATTTGCAACTTATGTGCTAACCCACGTCGTTGCAAAGCTTGGGCGATCGCCTTTTGCGACCAGAGAATTTGCTCTGTTTTCCTAGTAATAGAGATACTTTGAGAATGAACTCGGTAGAAATAGAGTGGCTTTTTCAACCGCCGCACCTGAGCTACTTCTGACAGTCGCAAACATAGGTCATAGTCATAAGCACATAAAGAGAAAGACTCATTTACACCTCCTACTTGCTCGTAAACAGAGCGTCGTATTAGCCGGAAATGAAACGTCATGAAGTTTAGTAACAAACCTGCTGGAGAGTAAGGAATATTACAGCGATGACCGTAGCCTATGACTTTACTTGCTTCATCAATATTTAAATAGTCAGTATAAACAAAGCCCGTTTGCGGATAGCGGTTAAGTACTGTCGCCGTTTCTGCCAATGCCGTAGGTGCTAAGACATCGTCACTATCTACTATGCCGATGTAAGCACCGCTAGTTAGCTCAATCGCTGACTTACACGCCGCCGCCACTCCTTGATGGGATGCCTCAACTAAGCGCACTCGCCCATCTTGCCGAGCAGACTCGTGAGCGATCGCCACTGAATTATCTGTTGAGCCATCATCCCAGATCAGCAACTCAAAGTCTTGCCACGTCTGCTTTAAGACACTGGCGATCGCTGCCTCAAGATAACGCTCCCGGTTGTAATTAATGATGACAATGGAGATCAGTGGCGACATGGAAGTTTCTCAAGTTTGTAACCTGTTATCAGAATATAATGCTTGTGGCTAAAAATCCGGGAAATTACACTAATATGTCGCATTTATAGCACTTCTTAATTGTGTGTAACAAATGAGCCTCCCATGCGGCGCTTTCTAAAGCGGCGTTCGCTGTCATTAGTGACCAACACGAGCGCTTGTGCGTAGCTCTGTGCGGATTCTTCAGAGGCTCCCATGCGGCGCAGTAGATTAGCACACGTGGCGTGAAATAGATGGTAGCCATCAAGTTGGGGAGCAAGTCCATCGATGAGTCCAAGGGCCGTCTGAGGATTGTCTACCATTGAGATTGCCACCGCCCGGTTCAGCGAAACGATTGGCGAAGGCTGCAAGCGTTTGAGCAAATCGTAAAGGCGGACAATCTGCTGTTAAACAGTTACCTACACCTGTGAGGCAGGGAGAGAAATACAAACACTCATTCCCCATTCCCCACTCCCCATTCCCCACTCCCCACTCCCTTTTACAAGATATATCATACTGAAAACATTAAATACAATTCACAAATTATTTCTATTGATAGAGGCAATAATTATCTAATTATTTCCATAGAACTATTGGCATATTTGATTTAACATCAGAAAATAATTTTGCTAACATTTTCTATTTTAACAACCCTATGACAAAGCCAATTGAGTTTAACTTGTTTGCACCTTATAACAAAGGAGCAGCGTTAATTGGTTCCTTTTCTGATTGGCAAGAAATTCCAATGGAGAAAGGCGATGATGGTTATTTTCGCACAACTGTTGAATTAGAAGATGGCACATATAAATATAAGTTTCGGGTTCAGACAAATTCGTGGTTTTTTGAACCAGAACAGTGGGTTGATGTTACAGATCCCTATGCAACTGATATAGATGAATTAAGTGGAAAAGATGATAGTGTTATCCGGGTAAAAGATGGCACAAAAATTCTTGATACTTATGTTTGGCAAAATGATGATAAACCTCTACCTGCTGATCACGAATTAGTCATTTATGAATTGCACGTTGGAGATTTTTCTGGTGGAGAGGATGACCCTTATGCACGAGGGAAGTACAAACATGTTCTGGAAAAATTAGACTATTTGTGTGAGCTAGGGATTAATGCTATTGAATTAATGCCAATCAAAGAATATCCAGGTGATTATAGCTGGGGTTATAATCCTCGGCATTTCCTTGCAACAGAATCGAGTTATGGTTCCACTGCTGAATTAAAACAGCTGGTTGATGAGTGTCATAAACGAGGTATTCGAGTCATTATTGACGGTATTTATAACCATTCAGAATCCAGCAGCCCGTTAACGCAAATTGACCATGATTATTGGTTTCACCACTCTCCTCGTGATCCCGATAACAGTTGGGGGCCTGAGTTTAATTACGAACATTACGACGAGAATTTAGAGACTTATCCAGCACGGCGATTTATTGGCGATACAATCCGTTTTTGGATTGAGGAATATCATATAGATGGGATTCGCTATGATGCAGCACGACAAATAGCCAACTACGATTTTATGCATTGGATTGTTCAGGAAGCTAAACAAACAGCTGGTTCTAAACCTTTTTACAACATTGCAGAACATATTCCTGAAACTACTAGTATTACTAATGTCGATGGGCCAATGGATGGCTGCTGGCATGACAGTTTTTATCACTGTATTTTAGAACATATCTGTGGAGATACCTTTGATTTAGAACGTCTGAAAGACGTCATTGATTGTAAGCGTCAAGGCTTCATGGGTGCTACGAATGTAGTTAATTACTTAACTAACCACGACCATAATCATTTGATGGTAGAGTTGGGAAATCGAGAAATTTTTGATGAAGAAGCTTTTCGACGGGCTAAGTTAGGTGCAGCGATTTTGATGACAGCGGTTGGTGTGCCTTTGATTTGGATGGGTGAAGAATATGGTGAGTATAAACCCAAAACTCAAGATTCAGCTAAAATCGATTGGACGCTATTAGGTAATGATTTAAATCGCGGTTTGTTTGAATACTACAAAGGTTTAACGAACTTGCGTAAAGGTAATCATGCTCTTTACACAGAAAATATCGATTTTATTCACGAAAATCCCGAAGCCAAGGTATTAGCTTATAGCCGCTGGAATGATGAAGGTTCTCGTGTGGTTGTGGTAGCTAACTTCAGTGAAAATTTCCTCGGAGGCTATCATGTCCCTAACTTCCCTATTGGTGGTACATGGCACGAGTGGACAGCTGATTATGATCTCGAAGCTGGTGATGATGGCATCATTACAGATTTAGGCCCATACGAAGCTAAAGTTTTTGTTTGGCAGTAAGTAAAAGGGTCAGAGGATTAGAGATTGGGCAATAGCGTAGAAAAATTTTTTAGCCCTAGCTGAACGGTTTTGATTTATAAAAGACTTCACCCTCAGTTTTTGTAAAGCAAAAATCTTTCCTTCTCTTGAGTAAAGAGAGGGATTTTTATTAGAACATAGTGATGTTTTTCTATACCTATTAATTGACACTGTTTCGGCTGTGTAAATAATCCAAGATATTACTTAAATAAAGAACGCTATTTTTGTAAAATTTTATTGTAGTTCATTTGTTGAATCTAGTAAATTATTGTACTTTTAAACTGCTGGTCATAATAGGTGAAATGCTGACACCAAAAGAGTTTTAAGCATAAGTAATTTTTAGTATTGTAAGTAAAAATTTATACTTTTATTATCTAAATAGCGATTCACCAATAGAAAAAACGATTTATGAATTTGCAAAGTATTGTGAGAATGGTAAGTTTGACATTGGCGATCGCTCTTGCTGCTATCAAGCCAGTACATAGTTATAAACCCCCTGTTATCTTACCCGCAAAGTTAAATTCTCAGCCCTTATCATTTACCATCGCCCAACTCACAGAAGCCAATTCTCCTAGTTAAAAGTTTCAACTTCGCTTAATCAGCGATAAAATAAAGAACAGATTGACACTCATGCTGTGTACATGGCAACCCAACTCAGCCAAGCCAAATCATCAAATCAACTGGTAATCACTTGGGAAGCCTTACCCAAAGACTTTCAACTAGAGGATGAACCAGTGGAGAATACCGGTCAGCCAATATTGGCTGGTGCGTTGCGCGAAAGCTTAGAAATTAGTGGCTTCATCCAACCGCAAATATTAATCGCTGCAAATTTTGGCTTGTGTGCCACAGTGAATGGGCAATTAATCATCAAAGCACCAGACTGGGTGTATGTGTCGTCAGTCAAAGAAATTCTCAATAATCGTAAAAGTTACACACCGATTCTAGAAGGTGAAATTCCAAGCATTGTGATGGAATTTCTCTCAGATAAAGACGGCGGAGAATATTCAGTCAAGCGGACTTATCCGCCTGGAAAGTGGTTTTTTTACGAGCAGATTTTGCAGATTCCTATTTATGTGATTTTGGAACCAGATAGTGGTTTATTGGAATATTATCAACTAGAAAATGGACGCTATGAGTTAAAACAACCTGATGAAAATGGTCATCATTGGGTGGATGCGATGGGTTTGTTTTTGGGAACCTGGCAAGGGACAAAAGAAGGACGAACAGGTTATTGGTTGCGTTGGTGGAACCAAGCAGGTAATTTGTTGCCTTGGGCTGTAGAACAAATTGAACAAGAACGTCAACGTGCCCAACAAGAACGTCAACGTGCCCAACAAGAACGTCAACAAAAAGAACTACTGATTGCTTATTTACAATCACAGGGTATTGACCCGAGTAATTTACCCCCATTTCAGTAGCAAAGTTAAAAGTAGTTTGGAGGGGCTAAACCCAACATTGACGTTGCTCTGTTGGGTTTTACCATACTCAGTACTCTTTATGTTATTCATATTTCTTAATCAAGTTTTTCAGAATGTTTGGGAAATTGCACAAGATTTGCACAAACGGATTGGTTTAATCAAAAGTGGTTCAAAAGGTACTGAACTCTTGACTTTGAGGTCGGGGTTCAGATTCCCTCAAGCTATCTGTTGACCCAAAATTGACAGGTTTAAACTGACACGGGGACGTGGAGAATTTTTATCCCTCAATTTAAACTTGACAGACTAATAAAGCTTGAGGAATTGATTGTGATGGATCTCTAGATTAGTTATTAAACTGTGTAATTTGTTGCTCTAATATTGACAAACAGCGTTAGCTATGCTTTCCTTGTTATCCTTTTGCACAATGTTGTTTGCTTATTGCTCAATACTCACAGTTCAATATCTTACTTTAACAATCAGCCTTTGAGCCGCTTTAATTCATGCCAAAACAGGAAGGAGATTTTGGAATGTTAGACGCTTTTACTAAAGTGGTTGCTCAGGCAGATACACGGGGCGAATATGTTAATGATTCTCAAATCGATGCTTTAAAGAACATGGTAGCGGAAGGCAGCAAGCGCATGGATGTTGTCAACCGCATTACCTCAAATTCATCTGCTATTGTGGCTAATGCAGCGCGGGCATTGTTTGTAGAACAACCCCAATTGATTGCTCCAGGTGGTAATGCTTACACCAACCGCCGGATGGCTGCCTGCTTGCGGGATATGGAAATTATTCTCCGCTATGTAACCTACGCCGTGTTTACGGGTGATGCTAGTGTTTTAGACGATCGCTGTTTGAATGGTTTACGGGAAACCTACGTTGCTTTGGGTGTTCCTGGTGGTTCTGTGGGTACGGGAGTTTCCAAGATGAAGGAAGCAGCGATCGCGATCGCTAATGATCCTAATGGAGTTACCCGTGGTGATTGTAGCTCACTGATGGCTGAATTAGGCAGCTATTTTGATCGGGCTGCTTCAGCAGTGGGTTAGTACAACAGACGCGGTGACACGGTAACGTGGGGAGGTAAAGGAATTTCAACCTCGCTGGGTTGCCTTAGTCAGCCAACTAGTTTTTGAATTTACAAAACCGAAAACCATTTTGCCAAATTTTTGAGAGGTCTATTTAGCATGAAAACTCCTTTAACAGAAGCAGTGTCAACAGCAGATTCTCAAGGACGCTTTCTGAGTTCTACAGAATTGCAAGTTGCTTTTGGTCGCTTCCGTCAAGCTGCTGCCAGCTTAGATGCTGCTAAAACCCTCAGCACCAAAGCTCAGAGTTTAGCTGAAGGGGCAGCAAATGCAGTGTATCAGAAGTTTCCTTACACCACTCAAATGCAAGGTGCGAACTATGCTTCAACACCTACAGGTAAGGCTAAATGTGTGCGAGACATTGGTTACTACCTCCGCATGATCACTTACTGCCTAATTGCAGGTAGCACAGGGCCAATAGATGATTATTTGATTGGTGGATTGACTGAAATTAACAAAACCTTTGAATTATCTCCCAGTTGGTACATTGAAGCGCTCAAGCATATCAAAACCAACCATGGCCTCAGCGGCGATGCAGCTGTAGAAGCTAATTCTTACATTGACTATGCCATCAATGCCCTTAGCTAAGGGTTCCCTCTAGCCCAGAATAACAGCATATTGTTGATGCTCAGTTGCGTTGCATCGGCAGTGGTCTGAGATTCTGGGCATATTTTTGTCAATGATTTAGTTATCAACACGCTTGATAACTGATAACTGATAACTGAGTAACTGAATTTAAGGAGACTTAGACATGACAAGTTCTATGGCAGCTAAGCAGTTAGGATTTGAACCGTTTGCAGAGTCATCTCCTGTAGAATTAAAGGCAAATTGGACTGATACTGATGTGAAGATAGTTATTTGGGCTGCCTATCGTCAGGTATTTGGCAACGAGCATTTAATGGAGGTAGAACGGTTAGTTAGTGCCGAGTCCTTGCTTAACAATGGTCACATCACGGTTCGGGATTTTGTGCGTGCCTTGGCTCAATCAGAAGTGTATCGGACAAAGTTTTTTTACTCAACGCCACAAGTCCGGTTTATCGAATTAAACTATAAGCATCTTCTCGGCCGCGCACCCTATGACGAGTCAGAGATTACCTACCACGTTAATCTCTACATCGAAAAAGGATACGAAGCAGAGATCAATTCTTACATCGACTCACTCGAATATCAAGAAAGTTTTGGAGAATCCATCGTCCCACATTACCGGGGGTTTGAAAGTCAACGGGGTCAAAAAACTGTAGGTTTTAACCGCATGTTGCAACTTTATCAGGGGTATGCCAACAGCGATCGCGCCCAAGGCAAAAATAAATCAGCTTGGCTAACAAGGGATCTCGCTTTAAACTTAGCAAATCCTGTCCACACACCCAATTTTGGCAGAGGTCTAGCTGGTGTAACTAGTGGAGAACGGGGACAAATCTATCGAGTGCGCGTCATGCAAGCTGCTAGCAGTCGTACTCCCCAAATCCGACGTAGTATAAGCGAGTATCTTGTCGCCTATGACCAACTCTCACCTACTCTACAAAGATTGAATCAACGCGGTAGTCGAGTGGTAGATATAGTAAAGTGCTGAGTATAAACCCAGTTGCTTGTTGGCTTTGAGCAATCAACACTGAATTTCATAACAAAAGGAAAATAATTCCCAATTCAAACTCAAAATCTTTTTGCATTTTCTTTTACCCTACTCCCCCAAACATTCATAGCAAGGAGAAAATAACCAGTGGCGATTACAACTGCGGCTTCCCGTCTAGGAACTTCCGCCTTTAGCGACACCAAACCGATGGAATTACGTCCAAATTGGACATCAGAAGATGCTAAAGCCGTGATTAATGCGGTTTACCGTCAGGTTTTAGGTAATGACCATATCATGGCAGCAGAACGCCTTACTAGTCTGGAGTCTCTACTTAACAATGGTCAATTGACTGTGCGTGAATTTGTTCGCGCCGTTGCCAAATCTGATTTGTACAAAACCAAATTCCTGTACCCGCATTTCCAAACACGAGTGATTGAGTTGAACATCAAACACTTGCTAGGACGCGCCCCTTATGATGAATCAGAAGTGATTGAACATTTGGATCGTTATCAAAATCAAGGGTTTGAGGCAGACATTGATTCTTATATCGACTCTGCTGAGTACGAAGCCAGCTTTAGTGACTCCATTGTGCCTTACTATCGTGGGTTCTCAACACAACCGGGTCAAAAAACCGTAGGATTTACCCGGATGTTTCGTCTCTATAGGGGCTATGCTAACAGCGATCGCTCTCAGTTAGAAGGAAATAGCTCGCGCCTTGCAGCTGAACTCGCAAAAAACAGTGCTTCTGCGGTTATTGGTTCTTCTGGTGGTAGCGATGGTTTTGCTTACCGTCCTTCTAAACAAGGAGTAATGCCTAATCGCACCTTTGGCAGATCCTCACAAGGATCTTCAGATCGTCTCTACCGCATAGAAGTAGCAGGAATCTCTCTGCCAAGGTATCCTTGGGTGCGTCGCAGCAATAAAGAATTCATCGTCCCCTACGAACAGTTATCAGATACCCTCCAGCAAATTAATAAGCTAGGGGGTAAGGTGGCCAGTATAACGATTGCACAGTAAAGGCAGGGGAGGCAGCTCGGGTAGGTTTTTTAGATTTCGCGTTTTGGTTGACGCGGGGATGCGGGGACGCGGGGACGCGGGGACGCGGAGAAAGATTTCGGAACGAAAAAATAGGTTTTTTCAGACTGAATATGAAAAACCTACCCTTGAAAGAGGGGAGGCAGGGGGCAGGGCAGGAATAAATAATAACCACTCCCCACTCCCCACTCCCCACTCCCCACTCCCCACTCCCCACTCCCCACTCCCCACTCCCCACTCCCCATTCCCCATTCCCCACTCCCCACTCCCCACTCCCCACTCCCCACTCCCCACTCCCAAAACCAGGAGAACATTTATGCTTGGACAATCTGCATTTACCAGAGCATCTAGCTCAACATCAAATGACCGTATCTTTGTCTACGAAGTCGAAGGATTACGGCAAAGTGAGCAAACTGAAAATAACAGCTATGCAATTCGCAATAGCAGCACAATTTTGATTCAGGTGCCTTATAGCCGCATGAATCAGGAAATGCGCCGTATTACTCGCTTAGGAGGTAAAATTACTGACATTCGTCCTCTGAATGAAAATTCATAATTCAAAATTCGCGCATTAAAAACAGTTTCAGTCGGGGTATAAATCCCCATCTGAAACTGAGCTACATATAGAGGTAAGGTTTTAACCCCTTGAATTTACACAAAATATTATTTAGCAAATTCAGAAACAATAGATACGCAACTATTTACTAAAGGTAAAAGAGGGCCTAATTGCTCTTGTCCACTCACGGCTAAATCGCTATGACATAAATAAACCTTATCGGATACGCGAGAGAGCAAATCTACTAAAATTCTTTGCAATCTTTGTTGTTCTGCTAATTTTTCATCTTCTGCTGTCCAAGGTTGACCTAATCTTTGTTGCAGAAAAAACGGTGCGCCAAAAAGTGTAGCCGCGCCACCTTTTGCCCACAGGGGTGAGCCTGTATCTAACCAAAAATGCCAACGGTGAAATCTTCTGCTGGAACGGTATTGAAAAATAGTAGCTAAAGTGACGGCTTTTTTAGCTGATCCTACAGGGTGTAGCGGATAGGGGTTGGCGGTGATTGTACCACGGCGTAGTAGTTGAATGAATTCGACAATGGTGGTGTGGGGGGATGTGGTACCCTGCGGGAACGACTTCGTCGAACGACTTCGCTCACCAACCGGGGATAATTTTGAATTTGTTTGCAGTCTGGTGTCGATTTCCCAATAGTGTTGGGCGGTTTCTAATAGTTCTCGGAGTGCTGCTAGTTGATCGTAGGGAAGATTACTGCCATTCCATAAGAAACGCTGAATGGCTCTATCTAAAAGGGAAATGGGACTGGGAATTAGACGGAGTTCTTGTTGCGATCGCTGCTGTTCTATCCACTGTAGAATCACATTATAGGCTGTGGTGGCTGCATAACCAATTCTATCCCAACGCTCAAATGCTGATACTGGTAGCAAGTTGGGGTGTTCTGGATGCGGTACAAAGCAGTAGTCTGCTATCAAACCGGCGCGTACCGGATCTATGTCGGTGAGGATTGGGGAATGAGTAGTGGGGAATGGGGAGGTTTCTGGGGGGGGTTGGCTTTTGCTCAAGACAACTAACATTTCTGCTACGGCATCCCGATCAACTAGGCGTCCTAAGCCTGGATAAACTAGTGCCAGTATTGTTAGCAAAGCACGGATGACGGGCGAACTAATTAATGGACGTTGGTCGTTAAGTGATTCTACTGGGATGTTTTGCTTAGTCAGGATTTCTACTAGGGTGTAACGAGCGATCGCATCTAAACCTGGTGCAATAATTGCTACTTGATCTGGTTCCACTTGCCCCGATTTAACTGCGTTGGCGATTGTTTCGGCTGTTTGCCGTAATAGTTGGGCACGGGAGGTGGTTTGAATCGATTGCACTGTCTCTGGTAAACTTAGCAGCATCATCTGCTCTGTAACTAATTCCACCATCGGTGATGCAAGTCTATCTGCAAGGGATTCTGGAGGAGGCCCTGCCAAGGTTTCTACACGGCAACGTCTTGCTAACCCTTGCATGTAGTTGGGATCTGCTCCTAAACCGAGTCGCACTGCCCCATCGGGATTATAACTAAATGCCCCCACTGCACCTTGATCTAGCAGCGACTCAAACAGATATCGCGCTACACCAGGATAATCATCTACATCATCCGCTAACACTGCCTGATAGCGTTTTGTGAGTTGTTGCTGGTAGAGATGATCTTTTAATAAGTGTTGAGTGTAAAGTTCGGTAATAATCCCATAAGTTAGCAATCCCCTTTCTAAACACCAATTGCGCCAATCTAATAACAAAGATGCCAAAAATTCTGGTTCTAAGTTTGTGGTGCCCTCCTGTAAACCACTCGCCAAAATCTGAGCAATATCTTTGCAGGGTACGCCACTGTAAGCAGCTAATTGCAGTAAGTCGAGAATGCGGCGTACTAAGCGATATTCACTCATTCCCGCCAAACGCAGAATTTCTTCGTCTAATTGCTCGTGCCAAAGTTTTGTTGCTAGTTCTTGCTCTGTTTCTGGGCGCAGTCGGACTGGAAATTGCGCTTTTAGTTGCATTATCTGAGTCAGCAATGGCCAAAATAAAATAACTTCATCCTGAAAAAAACCTAGCGGTGTCTTAGCCCGCACCGGATATTTTCCCAAAGTTGCCGTAATAATTACATCTCCCAACTCGCGACGATTATCATCATTGGCAGCTAAGACTAAAACTCCTGGTCTTGTTGAATTAAGATATAAAAGTTTTGGTATTTGCTCACCTTCTGCTTGCTTTGTTCTTTTAGTATAAAATGATTCAATATATTTATTTTCAGTTTGCACCCAACCACAAAATTGCTCTACCAGACGAGTTGTTTTACCACTGCGGCTAGTACCAATAATCCAAACTGAACCAGAAGCCACAAATTTTCTCCTTATAGATTTGCTATTATACCTCGTGCGTTAACTTAAGGTTAAGAATCACCAAGATAATGCTGGATAATTGTCTGCAATGAACAACTTTGTTTTTAGCCAAAAAATTTACCATTTCTTATTGGGTGCTTACCGATGGTATTTACTAACACCAGAGCGATCGCTAAATGAAGCCTATCAAGCAGCGTTAAAGATTAAGGAAGTAGAAGATAAGCATTTTAATGGTAAAAAAATAGACACTACTTCCGCTGTGTACAGCAACAGCGTTATGGATTATTTTGAGTCAGACTTAAAAAAGCTCCTGAAAGTTGCTAGGATGCGACTAACAGAGTTTAGAGCCAGCCGTTGGTTTTTAGATGAAGAAAATCAAGAAGCTGCTAATAAAGCAGGGATCGAATTTCTGACTCCAGCTTTAGTTTTTGAAAAATTAAACTTTATCGATCAAATTATATCAAAATATACTATTTCTCCTGAAAAAACAACTTCTCAGACTCTAGTTGCTCAACCTGCTAATTTACCAGATGAAGGAAAAATCACTCCTCCATCCTCACAAAGAATATTAACTCCTAAAGCAGAGAAAAAAACACAACGCAAAGCTGATACACTGGGGGTTTTGCCAAGGTCAATCCTCAGCACTATTAGTCGGTTACAAGTTGAATTAGATCCAAATGCTGAGCAAGATGTTGTTCAGAATTTTCGTCTAACCCAAAGAAGAACGATCATATCGATCAGATTTGTATTACTACTAATTATAGTACCATTATTGACTCACCAAATTTCAAAAGCTTTGATAGTAGGGCCACTGGTTGACAATTTTAGAAAACCCGAAAAAGTGCAAGTATTTCTCAACTTTGAAATGGAAGAGGAAGCCCTAATACAACTGCAAAGATTTGAAGAAAGAATCAAATTTGAAAATTTAATTACAAACGCTCCTCCCCTATCTCCAGAGCAAATAGAAGATGAGATGAGAAAAAAAGCTCAAGCAGTAGCCAATGAGTTTCGCAATGAAGGTTCCAATGCCGTTAAAAATGTTTTTGCAGATATTTTCTCGGTGATTGCTTTCATCTGGCTATTACTTGTGAGTAAATCTTCTATAGGGGTGCTAAAAGATTTCTTTGATAATATTGTTTATGGTTTAAGTGATAGTGCTAAGGCATTTATTATCATTTTATTTACAGATATATTTGTGGGATTTCACTCTCCTCACGGTTGGGAAGTCATTCTAGAAGGTTTATCACGTCATTGGGGATTACCAGCAAATCGAGATTTTATCTTCTTATTTATTGCCACATTTCCCGTGATTTTAGACACCATCTTCAAATATTGGATTTTCCGATATCTAAATCGCATATCACCTTCAGCAGTTGCCACTTACCGTAATATGAATGAATAGGGAGTAGAAAATTCGGAATTGTTATAATAAAGAGTGGAACAATCCAAGCGATCGCTCATTGGGGGTGCTTTGCGCCATCGCAGTTGTTAAAAGCTTGACAAACTTAGGTAACATATTTTACTGTTTATTGAGTGTGTTGAAACTCATCGACACCACTCACCAGAACCTTGAAAACCGCATAATTTCGTTAACTGGTGTCGATTGCTTGCACAGTAAAGATTTCAGGCTACAAAACGCATTACTTATTGAGAATTTGTTGACGATTATTGACAATTTGAAAAGTGGTGTCGATTAGGGGGTCTGAAACCATTGCTCAGTAAGGTTTATAAAAGGTAACTCTTTACCTAACCACTTCCCCTAACGGGGATGGAAACATTAGTACTAATCCGTCATTAAACTTGATAACGTGAACTTTACCTAACCACTTCCCCTAACGGGGATGGAAACTGCCAGTTTCTGGATCGTAGCAAGCTACGAATTCCTTTACCTAACCACTTCCCCTAACGGGGATGGAAACCGTAAAAAGTTAACGAAGAGATTGGTAATGAAATTCCCTTTACCTAACCACTTCCCCTAAAGGAGATGAAAACGCTACTCTCAACTCAGATCTTGCACCTTTCAAACTGTTAGTCGCAAAACTTACCTAATTGTTCGGCTTCGCTCTCTACCGCCAGGGATTGTAAATCCCTGTCTTATAGCAAAAGTCCATTAGAAATGGACTAAATGCAGAGACAAATAGATATGTAATTTTTATAACTTTATTGCGGCAGACTCATTATTTTCACTGGCAGGTGCAAGATGTGAGTCAAACCAAAATTCTGCCCATCCGTTCTTTACTTAACCACTTTCCCTAACGGGGATTATGTCGGTGTTACCCTAATATTTAACCCCAGAACTGTAACGCGATCGCCCCTACAATGGCATTATAAGGATGGCTAGGCTGAAAACCCTTGAGGATGTGGCACGTCATAGTGCCACATCCGTACTTTAGGCAAGGGATGAAAGCTGCCGGAAGGCGTTTACGCCTGAATGACGTTTTGTCTTTTC
>JAHHHC010000015.1 GCA_019359515.1 Desmonostoc vinosum HA7617-LM4
GCGCGGGTAAGGTTACTGGGGTAAGCTTTACTCATGTCGCTCTCTCGGTGCTGTGTATTTTGCTATTCGCAGCTTACACTGAGAGAGTTTTTTTACAAACTACCTGACTTTTCAAACAGCCTCTAAGTCCTGATGCTTTTCAAACTGGTAATTTAGCTACTGCTCATGGTTCATTAAACCATTTAGCATTTAATATCCCTCTAGAAAAAATAGAAGAGTATAGAGAAAAACTCATTGCTAAAGGTGTACAAGTCACACCTGTATTACACCATGCAGATGTCCCTTCTGGCTATGTTCCTGAACCTGACGAAAATACATTTATTTCATCTATTTATTTCTTTGATCCTGATGGGATATTGCTAGAATTTGCTGCCAATGTACGCGCTTTAGGTGATCCTGTACGAGATTTGCAACATCAACCAGCTACAGCAATTTAATCAAGCCCTTTAGGCAGGGAACAGGAAAATCCCCTAATTTTAATTTTAGCTCGATCTTTGAAAAGACGAGGGTTGAGCGGAGTCGAAACCCGGCAATCGAGGTGAGGTTTAACCAGTTCCGTGGGTTTAAGTCCCCGGTTTTATAATCGGCAAGTTTTGTGTTGGGGTGAAATCCCCATTACAAAACTTAATTACGTTAGCGTAGCGTAAAGCCTGCGGCATAGCTTCGCTTAGAGCGACACAGGAGCGTCGCGTCATTACGAATTACGAATTATTTAATTTAGTCCTTCTACTTATTGAGCAGCAACTGAACAGTAATTGAGCATTTTTTAGCCTGTTATGAGCAGGTTTTGAACTGGAGAATGAGCAGTTAGTTAAGACAAAGTATGACTGTTGATTTCTTAGTCAGAGAAAGTTAACTCTGACTGAGAAATCAAAAATCAAGCACGGGTCAACTGTTCCAAACTTACTAAATTTAATTAGGAGGCATTTTATGCGGACTAAGCCCTTGTCTCTGGTATCAATTCTGCTCAGCTTGTTTAGTTTTAACTCTCCCATCGCTAGCTATGCAGCTGGCCCTAATATCCAAGTAATTCAAATCAACATTATTTGTAATATTGTGGGCCCAGTAATCAATTCTGTCATCAACTGTAATCAGCAGATAGGTAACATTAATATTAACGCCAGCAATGGTAGCAGTTCCGGAGACCCGCATCTAGTCACCTTTGACGGTTTGGCTTATGATTTCCAAGCTGGCGGCGACTTTATTGCAGCGAAATCAACTTCCCCTGATGATACGTTTGAAGTGCAAGTCAGACAAAAGCCATTTTCGTCGAATAACCAAGTAGCTATTAACAGTGCTGTTGCGTTCAACCTTGGCGGGCGTCAAGTCATTATAGACGCACAGAAGAGTTCTCCTCTGTCAATAGATGGAAACTCAATACAGCCACCAGATAACGCCAAGCTCGAATTTAAAGATGAGCAAGGAAATCGCCTTGGGGATCTCTATGTGACAGGATCTCAATATCTGGCGGTTTGGCCTGATGGAACCCAGGTTCAAGTCAGGCTGAGTACAGGCTCACATATTGACTTATACTTTGCCTTGTCTGAGGCGCGTAGAAATAAAGTCCAAGGGCTACTTGGTAACTATGACGGCAACCCCTCTAACGATATCACTACCCGTTCTGGGAACGTTCTCGGGTCACCGGTGCCGTTCGATAAGTTGTACAACGAGTTTGGTAATAGCTGGGCAGTTGAGTCGCTGTTTTTGCAACCGCCTACGAATGTAACATTCCCCACAGCGCTGCCAGTTCTCACTCCTGAACAGCGCACTCAAGGAGAGCAAGTTTGCCGAGCTAAAGGTATTACCAATGCGATCGCTCTCCAAAATTGTATTCTCGATGTGGGGTTAACGGGCAATCCCGGATTTGCAGATAGTGCTGTTAACAGCCCATCTGCTGGTACCCCACTACAAGTATCACCCCCAAACTCAACTCCAGAACCAACTCCAGAACCGACTCCAGAACCAACTCCAGAACCGACTCCAGAACCGACTCTAGAACCAACTCTAGAACCAACGATAAAACCCAGAATTACCACTCCTGATCGAATACTGATTGAGCAATAGAGTGAACTACCCAACACCCATCTGAGTACAGATAGGGTGTGGGCTTCCCAATTCAATGAGGGTAGCCTCGGACTTCATAGATTTCTTACGTCCTGAAGACTCTAGCTTTAGCCTTTGAAAATCACGTCATACAGTGAAAGCAGAATCTCCACCACAATTAAAATTACTACATACCACTCTACTCGCTGGCTACTGCTATGCTGCATAAACTCCAACACTGTTTGTGCAGTTTGGGAAATTAGCTCTAGTTTACGTTCCAGGGCGTTATGACGCTCACGGATTTCGTATTCATCCTCTAAACGCAGATATAAATTTTCTAGCTGTGGGGATTCCCATAGTAACTCCGGCTTATCGATAATCTCTACTCGACCCACTATCTTATGTTGAACTAACAAAGTAGTCCCAAGTTGACGAAGTAATTCTCGGCTTTGGCGTCTACTCCTATTTTCGCGCTGGAGACTAGCTGCAAACGGTTCAATTTGATCAAATACAGTTGCTAGGCTACTCTCATAATGAGATAGTACAACGCTCTTGGCAAGAATATCAGCCACTATCTGCAAACGCTCTACACTAAATTCATGTAGTAAAATTTTTCCTTCCTTTACTCGCTCACTCTCGGTAAGGTTAAGAGAAACTTCCACCTCTTCTGTTTCTGGGTCGGCAAAACAGTCACTAACTTGAGAAGATATTTTTGTCAAGAAGGCTACCTTTTCTAAAGGCTCAACGTTAAACAGAACAACTGCTCCATAACCCAGCAGTACTGCACAGCCATGTTTACCTACTGTAACCATTACTGGCATACTTGCCAAGTGAACATAATTTTCCAACCTGTGTAAGTCAATATTTTTACCAAGGAATAGGGCCTGCACTCTAAATCTATCTCTGTCATTAAAAAGGAGTTTTTGCATTGTCGCCCATTGAGTCAACCCTTGTCTTAAATGCGAAAACCTCTTTTTCTTTGCCTATGCCTAGCAGTTTCTTTGCGTTTACGTTTCTGCTCTGGTGTCTCAAAATGACGATGCTTCCTCATGTCTTGGAAAATCCCAGCTTTGGAGACTTCTCGTTTAAATCGACGCAAGGCTGACTCAATATGTTCATTTTCACCTACTGTTACTTGGGTCATTTATTTCCTTGTTGTATTGCTAGTGAGTAATGTCAAAGGATGTAGGTTGTGGGATAATTTAGTGGGCATGAAGCAACCACCATTTCATTGACCACCAAATCTACGATTTTAGTGCGGGCTTGAAAGAGAATTGGTTTCAATCAGTGAGTATGCAAAAACACTATTTTCTCTTCATTTTTCTACATCTCACACCCTACACCCTAGCTTTGGTCAAACTTTAAGTCAAACAAAATCAAGCATAAGGTAGATTTTTTATCTCCCTCAAACATCAACTGTTAAACTTTCGCTTTGAAAAGTTAGTAGCGATTACGAGAGCCACCGTATCCTCCCCGATTTCCCCCGAACGAACCTCGGTTGTCTTCTTTTGGTCTTGCCTTATTCACTTTTAGGTTGCGTCCCATCCACTCTGCACCATCTAAAGCTTCAATTGCTGCTGATTCTTCTGCCTCACTACCCATTTCCACAAATGCAAAGCCGCGTAGTTGCCCTGTTTCACGATCAGTAGGTAAATTAACCTGCTTTACAGTACCATACTCTGCAAATACAGTAGTTAAAGTCTCTTTTGTAACCTCATATGAAAGGTTGCCTACATACAATGACATATATCATCTCCAAAATCGTAACTGTGTAGAGATTTAGATTTGGGAGAAATGTCTGCTTACACCAAAAGGTCAAGCCTTTTAATATTAAAACAAATACTACAACCCATTTTATTCTCATTTTCTAACTCTAACACAGCATTCATTTTTACTCAAAGCATAAGCAACTAAAAATAAGGCAATTTATATAGAGGCAATACAATAGTGCTAATAGTCAATTACTCTCCTATTTAACTAGCCATGTTTTATCTACCCATTCTCTTCGCCCAACAAACTACTACTCTTCAGTTAAGTGTTAATATTAATGGGATTGTTGCTTTGATTGCAGGAGTTCTAATTCTGATTCTGCCCAGATTATTAAATTATATTGTGGCAATCTATCTCATAATTATCGGATTAGTGCAGATTTTCAATTTCCGTATTTAAGATTGAGAACTAATTACCTATATTTACTTTTTCAAGCTGAAGGCAGAGCATTTGCTAGAATTCAAGACTGAACAAGCGATGAGCTACGAACAGATAAAAGACCTGCCACCACCGGAATTTAAACGTTTATGTGGAGTATATATTACCACGTTTGCGAGAGTGGTAGACTGCGATCGCGTAATTCTGCCAGCGCCTTAAGCGCCTCAAAAAATGACCAAAAAACAAAAATTTCCTTACCTAGTTGGTTCCAAGTGGACAGCACAGCAAAAAGTTGATGGCTGGCGACACTTTCAAGTCGTTAACCGTAAAAATCAAGGTAAATGGGTTTATGCGGAAATGGTTGCCGCGTGTGACCCTAACGTTCGCTTTTGGCTGAATGCTAAGTTATTACAAGACAGTTCTCAATGGCAAGCTGGCTGGCAAACATTACAAGAAATCCAGACAGTCGCAGAGAATATCTCATAATTGCCTCAAATAAACTTGGACAATATATTTATATTTAATAATTTTTTACAAAATTGCGATCGCACTCAGCTGTTTGATGGAATTTCGCTTCGTTAAACCCAACAAACACAAAGTTTTTGGGCGCTGAGTTACCCTGCAAGAAGCCGCCCTCCCGGCGTCTACGTTCCTCAAACGTTACTTGGCGTCATTTACCGTAAAACCTTAGTCAAGCAGGGCTGTCCTAAGCTACTAGCGCGGCTAATAAGCTTGCTATCTCTAGATATAATATTCATATAGATACAAAAATCCTACCAATCGTCTTGAGCCGATTTAAGCCATTAGCCTCAGAATTTATTCTTAAGCGGTCTCAAGATAAGCCAGACCACATTTAGTTTGCATATCTAAAACTCTTGTGGGTGGGCTGGAAAGCCCGCCATAGCTATGCAATTTAAATCTACATTCGCTTATTAGCCTCTGAATTCTTTCAGAGGCAGTGATTGCAACTTGGGCAATATATCAATGAAACCTATATGTAAAAGGATTTTTCAGTTTTTTGTTTTTTGTAACTATTTTTATATAAAAAATACTAAAAAACTATATTTGAGCTATTTTAATCTGTAAACAATTATTTTATGAGCCTATAACAACTTAAAATCTGTTTTAAACTAAAATAATCTTGATATCACCATCAAACAAATAAAAAGCCCCTTTCTTTTCCTGTGAATTTGCACAATAATGACACTCACATACCTAACGTCTTGCCGTTAAAGGGCTAGGTGAAGGCAGATGTTTGAGCCACGAGTTTGATAAAAAACGATAAGAGGCAAATCTAAAGTGAAACTAGCAGTCTATGGAAAAGGTGGAATCGGCAAATCCACAACTAGCTGTAATATATCCGTCGCCTTAGCCAAACGCGGCAAGAAAGTGCTGCAAATTGGTTGTGACCCCAAACATGACAGCACCTTCACCCTCACAGGGTTTTTGATTCCGACAATTATCGATACCCTCCAAGAAAAAGACTATCACTACGAAGATGTCTGGCCAGAAGACGTAATTTATAAAGGTTATGGTGGTGTTGATTGCGTAGAGGCGGGTGGCCCTCCTGCGGGTGCAGGCTGTGGTGGTTACGTAGTCGGCGAAACCGTGAAATTACTGAAAGAACTCAACGCCTTTGATGAGTACGACGTCATTCTATTTGACGTTTTGGGTGACGTTGTTTGCGGGGGTTTTGCTGCACCACTCAACTATGCAGATTACTGCCTGATTGTTACAGACAATGGCTTTGACGCCTTGTTTGCTGCCAACCGCATTGCCGCTTCAGTAAGAGAAAAAGCTAGGACTCACCCATTGCGTCTAGCTGGATTAATTGGTAATCGCACCTCCAAGCGCGACTTGATTGAAAAATATATAGAAGCGGTGCCAATGCCAGTTTTAGAAGTTTTGCCTTTGATTGAGGATATCCGTGTTTCCCGTGTTAAAGGTAAGACATTGTTTGAGATGGCAGATTCTGACCCTTCGCTGGAATACGTTTGTGACTACTATCTCAACATTGCTGACCAAATTTTGGCGCGTCCTGAAGGTGTCGTACCGAACGATGCTCAAGATCGTGAATTATTCTCTTTGTTGTCTGATTTTTATTTAAATCCGAATAAACCCCAGGTTCTGAATTCAGAAGAGGAACTAGACTTGATGATTGTATAAATCATCAAGTTTTGAGGATGAGGAGCGATATGGCTTTCTTTCACGGCTTTACAGATACTTTAAAGCAAAGGTGGCTACAGTTTTTTCAGGTGAATCGTGATTGGATTACACTCCACATGGAAGTGGAATCAGTGTATACCCCAGATGGCGGCAAGCGCCCGCCTTCTTACCTCATCCTGGGAGTAATTAACGCGCTAGAACCCAAGTTAGCGCAATTAATGTTCCCCTTTTCCAAATTGAATCCAGACGCCGATACCCTAATTGAGGTGCTTGATTTAAATTTTGACCCAGACATCGCTCTTGGAAATCATATTCTTCCGAAAGCAGAAACATATAAATATGAAGATGAGTCAGCAGCAATCATTAATGACAATTTCAATGATGAAACACTGGTGCATCCTCATGCAAATGGCTTTGCGGAAGTATTGGTAGCTCAAGAGTTCTCAATGGTAGATTCTGAGCATCAAAAACTGGACATAACTGAGGCGCAGGAAATCCCAAACGGAATTGGTGATAATGCCTCATCCAATGGACACAACTCAAAGGATGAGTCTCACCAAATCTCTAACTCAGAAGCAGATGAGTTTGGGGATATTGCCTTTGATACCACAGCTGCAACCGAGGTTAAGCTTGATCAGCAGTTACTTGATGATCTCAAGCCACTAGATGAGAATGCTTTTAGCGATGTTTTGTCAGATGTCTGGGGTGATGAAACAGCACTACAAAAGGCTGAAGGAAATAACGACTTTTTAGGGGAAGATCTGCCATCAGGCGTTTTTGATGAATCTGAAATTGCCCGTCTCTTCCCCAATGCTTAATTACTAAGTTAGGAGTTAAGAGTTAGGAGTTAATAATCAAAACTCATAACTCATAACTCAATTGCTCCTAACTTAAAAAATCAAGGGGAGAAAATCAAAATGACTGTTGCTCAACAACCAGAAGCTTTAAATTTTGAGTGTGAAACTGGAAATTACCACACCTTTTGCCCTATTAGCTGTGTGGCTTGGTTATATCAAAAAATTGAAGATAGCTTCTTTTTGGTAATTGGTACAAAGACTTGTGGCTACTTCCTGCAAAATGCGATGGGAGTGATGATTTTTGCTGAACCCCGTTATGCAATGGCAGAGTTGGAAGAGGGAGATATTTCGGCACAACTAAACGATTATGAAGAGTTAAAGCGGTTGTGTTTGCAGATTAAACGCGATCGCAATCCCAGTGTAATTGTGTGGATTGGCACATGCACCACTGAAATTATCAAAATGGATTTAGAAGGTTTAGCACCCAAACTAGAGGGTGAAATTGGTATTCCCATCGTTGTAGCGCGTGCCAATGGCTTAGATTATGCCTTCACTCAAGGAGAAGACACTGTGTTAGCTGCCATGGCAACACGTTGTCCCGATAAAACACCTGTAGCAGAAACAGAAAAGAACGAACGCAACGCCATTCAAAAGTTGCTCAACTTCGGTAAGAAAAAAGAAGATGTTGCTCAAGAAGAATCTGAGTACGTAGATCATCCACCGTTGGTGCTTTTTGGCTCTCTACCTGACCCTGTAGTTACGCAGTTAACCCTAGAATTGAAGAAACAAGGCATCAAAGTTTCCGGTTGGCTACCTGCAAAACGCTTCACCGAATTACCAGTATTGGAAGAAGGATATTACGTCGCTGGTGTCAACCCCTTCCTCAGCCGTACAGCTACCACCCTAATGCGTCGCCGCAAATGTAAACTCATCGGCGCTCCTTTCCCCATCGGCCCCGACGGTAGCCGCGCTTGGATTGAGAAAATTTGCTCTGTGTTTGGCATTACTCCCCAAGGTTTAGATGAACGAGAAGCGCAAATTTGGGAAGGCATAGAAGATTATGTCAAACTGATTCGCGGTAAGTCTGTGTTCTTCATGGGTGATAACTTGCTGGAAATCTCCTTAGCACGGTTTTTGGTGCGTTGTGGGATGACAGTACCCGAAATCGGTATTCCTTACATGGACAAGCGCTACCAAGCTGCTGAGTTGGCTTTGCTAGAGAAAACTTGTCAAGAAATGGGCGTACCTTTGCCAAAGATTGTGGAGAAGCCAGATAATTACAATCAAGTTCAACGAATTTATGACTTGAAACCAGATTTAGTAATTACTGGTATGGCCCACGCTAACCCATTGGAAGCACGCGGGATTAATACAAAATGGTCTGTTGAGTTCACTTTTGCTCAAATTCACGGCTTCACTAATGCGCGTGACATTCTAGAGTTGGTGACTCGTCCGTTGCGTCGAAATAATAATTTGAAAGATTTAGGTTGGGATAAGTTGGTGAAGGAAGAAGCAAAGATTTAGGTTTTGATCAAGCAACACCATAACACCATAATTATTAGGCGAACTGTTGGGTTCGCCTTTTTTTACATATCAAAGCTTGTATATCAGCAGCAGATACTCCTAACAACTTGCAGAAACTCCTTTAACACAGGTGTCATATTTTCTTCTCGCCACACTACAGCCGTTTCTACTAATGGTGTTTTTTCCTCAACTGGACGATAAACTACACCAACCCTGTAAAGATTTTGCAATGAAGCAGGTGCGATCGCAATCCCAATTCCTGCTGAAACTAAACTAATAATTGTCTGCATTTGAATTGCTTCTTGAGCCACTTTTGGGTTGAAATTAGCCTGCTGGCAAAGACTCATGATTTGATCGTAAAGTCCAGGGCCCAAGTGACGGGGGAACATAATGAAGGACTGATCTGCAAGCGATCGTATTGAAATAAAATCTTGTTTAGCTAAGGGATGATTTTCCCATAACGCCACAATTAAAGCTTCTTGCTGAATACACTCTTGATTGAGTGTTTCATCTTCTAAAGGTGGATGAGCAAAGCCGACATGGATACGTTGATGATGTAGTGCTTGCTCTTGTTGAGTCGTTGTTAACTCTTGCAAAACTAACTCCACTTCTAGAAACTGTTCTCGAAATAGCCGCAAAATTATCGGTAGCGAATCGTAAGTTACTAAGCTAGTAAACCCCACTTGTAATAATCCTTTCTCACCTCTTGCTGTTTTTTGCGTTAACTCAATTCCTCGTTCCAATTGCGTAAACAGTTGATAAACCTCTTGCAAAAATACTCTCCCAGCTTCTGTTAACTGCACCTGTCGCTTAGTTTTGCGGTGGAATAACTCAACCCCAAGTTCTGCTTCCAGTTGCTGAATTTGCTGGCTTAAGGGCGGTTGAGCAATGTGTAATCGCTCTGCGGCTTTACTGAAGTGCAGTTCTTCAGCCACAGCGATAAAGTAGCGCAGATGTCGCAGTTCCATAGTTTTGATATTTTATAAATCTCAAATATGCATAAATATATATTGGACATCTCAAAAATGGCTGCATATGATACTCATACATAAATATCAACAGGAGTTAGAACTGTGTCAGAAAATTACACTCCAGGCTATTCCAGCAATGCAATTAATTTCATGGCCCAGCGAACCGTAGATAGCCATGCTGCATTTTTTCAGCCTTACCTGCATCCAGGTATGAAATTGCTAGATTGCGGCTGCGGCCCCGCTACAATCACACTAGGTTTTGCAAAAGCTCTAGCTCCAGGCACAGTTACAGGTATTGACAGAGAAGCTTCTCAAATTCGTATAGCTGCTGAGAGTGCTGTAACTCAAGGTATCAGCAATGCTAATTTTCTGGAGGCGAATATTTATGCTCTACCCTTCCCAGATAACTCGTTTGACGCTATCTTTTCCCATGCATTATTCGAGCATCTTCAACAACCAGCAAAAGCATTACAAGAACTATGGCGAGTGCTGAAACCAGGAGCGATAATTGGTCTTCGTAGTCCTGACTGGGGCGTGTTTCTAATAACACCAACCACACCAGAATTGGATAAGGCATTTGCTTATTCTAAATGGCTCCAACAGCAGAATGGTGGTAATCCTGACATAGGCAGAGAATTAGGCGCATTATTACGAAAAGCTAAATTTACCAACATCAAAACCTCAGCTTCATATCAGTGTTATGAACCCCTGAATTCCGCCACCGAATATCTAGCGCAAATAATCGAGACTTCTGCAAAAATATATCAAGCAGTGCAGAAAGGTTGGACTGATGAACAATCAATAACAGCAATGAGCCGCGCCTTACGAGAATGGAGCCAGCACCCCGATGGATGGTTTGCCCAGACTTGGTGTGAAGCTGTAGGGCAAAAAAACTAACAAAAGTAAAAACCAATTTTTGCGTTCTTCTCTGCGCCTCTGTCTTGAAAAGTTTCCTACGGAGGGAAACCCTCCTTCTCCTGACGGAGACGCTACGCGAACAGAACTTTTCGCTGCGCCTCTGCGTGTTAACAAAGCGGGGCGTAGCCCGGTTAAAAAAATATTTATACAAAAAGCCCGATATCAGCTAAAATCTAATCCCCACCTGCCCATTAAACCCGCGTACAGAATTATAACCAGCGCCCACAAAAACATTATCACTCGCCCCTACTTGAACACCACCAGAAACCGCAACCCCCTTATCTTCCGAATAATATCCAACGCCGACATAGGGTGAAATCACAGGCAAACTTAAAAACTTTAAAACATCTACTCCAGTAGCGCCATCAGGCCCATTTCCCAACTCTACCCCTAAATCGAAAGCTCTAGCTCCCACAGAATAAGTGACATCACCATCTTTACCGCCAACAGAAACCCAAGGTTGCGGTATGAGTTGAGCTGATACTTGACTTGGGGCAAATAAAGCTAAAAAACCGATTGATGCCACGAACGCTCTAGTAATAATTGCTCTTTTCACATTTCCCTCTACACTAGCTATTAAATAATTCGTAATTCGTAATTCGTAATTCGTAATTCGTAATTCGTAATGACGCGACGCTCCTGTGTCGCTACCGCTGACGCTCGTACCTCGCTACCGCTTCGCTAACGCTAACGCTAACGTAATTAAGTTTTGTAATGAGGATTTAGCGCAAAGTCACTCTTTGGGTTTCCTCCTCACTGACGGCAGTTGTTCATGGGGGAAACCACGCCACTTGCTTCAATCCGGGAAACCCGTCCAACGCAGTGGCTCCCCAAGATCACACTGCCTCAACTTTGTAAGACAGACCCCAACACAAAACTTGTCGATTATAGAACTGGGGGACTTAAACCCACGAAACTAGTTAATTGTGACGAATTAAATCTTGCTTAGTGCCTGCTAAATTTATTAACTCACGCTAACAACCAACCAAATAACTCCCTGACTGTTAGCCGTAACTCGGATGCCAAATCTGGTACAGGAATTAAAGCATCCAAGTCATCTAATAAAATTGGTTGTTGATTGCGGAGTAGAATCGTTTGTTAACCTCTACGGTTTTTCCGGCTTTTGCCACAATTCTCTCAATCTCAGCGACAAGCTTCTCAAGTTTTTTTCCGTCTTCTCTTGGCATTCTTTAAGTTTTTGATACTGACTAAGCTAAAAAACATCTAAATTACATAATCAAATTAAATAAAACTCTTGTGGGGTGGGCATCTTGCCTGCCCTAATTATGCAAATTATTATGTGGAACAGCTTACTACCCTTAGTGTACTGCCCTAACCAAAAGCGAAGCAGGCTAACGGCTAAAGTGAGCGGCGGCAGATATGACCTAGACGAAGCGCAAAGACTCTGTACCGTCCGCTCCACTGTTTTGTTAGCCTGCGCTTTCGATCTTAGCTAATTGGGAACGGAATACCTCACAACCTAAAAATGACCGCGCTTTAACACCTGATCAACTCTAGGAGCAGTATCATTCACCAAAGTCTGGATTTTATCAATCATCCTTTGAAAAACGTCAGGGTAATATTTTGAAGCATCAATAAAATCAGCATATTCCTGTCGGTACTCTCTCCTGGATTCTGGCGTTCTGTATTCTTGTCGAATATTTGCAGACATACGCCTAGATTTTCTGACAATCAATACATCATCAATCTGTGTTGAGGTAATTGATACTGGAGTCATATCTAAAAACTCACACACCAAAAAATAGAGCGAGCTAGGGACAGCTATCTTAAGATCTCTGCTGGTAGCTACAGCCTCTTGGAACATCGTTTTATCCAGATTGGTTTTACACTCAGCACAAATGTAGCCAAGATGAGATTCAACAACTTTAGAACCTGTAAAATCACTATTAAAAGCAGCTTTTAGATATAGCTTCTTTCCTAATACAAAGTCTTGGTTTTTCGTTCTCAAAGTTGGTTCACCCCCTTGACCCGGATTACCGAGAGAAGAAAGGAAACTTAAGCCTGAAAAAGTGCTTTTAGTACCAATTTTAAACGAATCATCGATTCCCCTTAAACTTCTATATACCAGTTGAGGCAAGAACTCTTCTAAAATCGTATTATCAAGTTTAAGTTGACCTTTCTGACGATACAGAAAGTTGTCTGGGCTGTCGAAGATCAAATCAAGTTCGATAAATCTCTTGTAACGGTTAGTTGCTTCAACCAATCTTTCTACGGTATCAGGTTGTCCACTTTCTACAGATTCAAGTTCCCGAATCCATTGTTGATATTTTTTCTGTGCTTCTTCCACTGCATCTCTGTCAGCAGCAGGGAGTCTAGAGTTACTTAAACAGGCTAAAAGCTTGTCGTAGTGAGGTGTTGGTAACTGAGGCATTGGTTTATTATTCTTTGTTGAATCGTAAACTGCTGAGTGAGAAGTAGTTAGTTGACTGATATCATGATGAGAATTAGCTAACTAACTAGTGAGAATAGGAGATTTACCTAATTTTGGTACTTTCTCAATCGCATCAATGAGACTGTGCTTATTTCCATCAGGGACAACTGCTAAGCCACAAATCAGAATCTCATGAGCGACACTCCTCGCAATTTCATCCCAGTTTGACGTTGACATCTCAATATCTCTTTTAACGAGATGCAAAATATCCTCGCGAATATTTTTCCCAAATTTATTTTTGAAGGTGCGCTTTTGAGTCGTTACTAATTCAAAAGCACCTGATCTTCTTGAAATATTGGAGATAATTTCTGAATTGCAGAATGGCACGCCTAAGACATTAGATTCATACCCCACTACAAAAATCAAACGAGAGTTAGATTTGCAAACACGATGCATCTCTTTTAGAACAAGAGCCATATCTAGACAGTATTGAATTACTGTAAAAAATCGATTGGCGCGGTTCGCTCTGTTTGAGCCTATTTCGGATTTAGCTATTTTGAGTAAGTCCCAACCTAGTGTCTCTGCTGAACGTCTGTAATTTTGGTGGTAGTTAAAAACATTAATATATGGAGGAGATGTAACAACGAAGTCTATAGTTTCTTCCGCAAGAGGTAGACTACGTGCATCGCAAAGTGAGGTAGTAACTGGTAAATCAGAATATGGCAGATTATCGATGACTCGGCAAAGAGAAGTAAAGGTATGGTGAATGCGATCCACAGTAAGGGAATTATTCGCCAAATCAAGCAATATCACTGATGCATCTATAATTGCCTTCTCATTGCTACTTGCGTGATCGTAAATGTTTGAGAGAGTTTGCTGAAAGCTGGCTAATTCAACCTCTTTAGGCAAACTCGCATTAAAGAGAATTTGCCTTGGGAAATAGCTTTCCAGTTTATCTCGTACTAAATTGAGACTCTCTGCACGTTTACTGCTTTCAAGATTGGCAAATCCGTATATTTTACTAAGAATCCATGCTGCTGGATTCACTTCGTATCCAAAAGCTTGAAGACCGAAACATGCCGCTTCATACAGAACAGTGCCACTACCTACAAAAGGATCAAGAACAGTTGCATTCCTCGGACAGTAAGTAAACAATAAGCTTTCAATTAACTGAGGTGAAAACTGTCCACGCCATGTAAATATATTTGAACGAGTTTTATCTTCGATATCTAAGACGTTTTGAGAAATTGGTATGTCAAACTTACTCAGTTTTTGCGTCAAAAACCTTTCTCTCAACTTGTTCAATAAAAATAAGCTACCTTGCATCGGTTACACTTTAAGACTAAGTTGCCTGCTAAATACCTCACATTGCTGAAATGCAATCAGAAGGCAAATTATATCTGATTTCTGGCTTAAGTGAACTAGCAAAGACTTAAGATTCAATGAGATGACTTAAACATTCTTCATAAAGGAGATAGCTTCGCCAAACGTAGACAGATCGACTTAAAGCTACCACAGCCTACAAACGAAGCAGGCTAACAATTGAGATGAGCCGCCGCACATAATCTAGAACACTCAACACGTAATCTATCGACGGTCGGCTCCATCAATTTGTTAGACTGCGCTCACTTGCTTCAAAGACGATATGGGTTAATCTATGGCTTCCAACTACCATCAAACCATTTGTGGTAGAGCGCAAAATCACCGCCCCTTACAAAGACATCAATTCTGTTATTGCTCCAAGAAACTGCGGTTGGATCTGATGTGAGAAAACCACCCAGAGATTCCCAATTAGACCAGCCATGTTCGTCAAAATATCTGTGCCACAGCGCGTTGTCTTCACCCCGCACGTAAACATCCAGATGTCCTGGACGGGCTGAGCAAACGTCAGGACTAGAACTCAGACTGCCGCCCAAAGATTCCCAATTAGACCAAGCACCATCGAACCACCTGTGCCATAGTGCGTTGTCTCCACCTCGTGCAAAAACATCGATTCGATTATTTCCCCATGACACAGCCGTTGGATCTGAGGTGAGAATTCCACCTAGAGGTTCCCACTCAGACCAGCCGTGTTCATCAAAGTATCGATGCCACAGCGCGTTGTCACTGCCCCGCACGTAAACATCCAGGTGTCCTGAACGGGCTGAGCAAACATCAGGTCCAAAGGTTAGTTCACCCCCCAAAGATTCCCACTCAAACCAATCACCATCGAACCATTTGTGCCATAGCGCGTTGTCTGCGCCACGAGCGAAAACATCAATCCGACCATTAGCCCAAGAGACAGCACTTGGATCTGAGGTTAAGATTCCACCTAAAGATTCCCAGTCTGACCAACCACCATCGAACCATTTGTGCCATAGTGCATTGTCACCACCACGAGCAAAGACATCCAGTCGTCCGGATGACCACGAACAAACGTCAGGTCCCGAATTCAGAAATCCTCCCAACGGTTCCCAACCCGTAACCGGAGGTTTTGAAAGAGCAGCAGCGGATGTTCCTAATGGGGACGGTTTTCCATCGCTGTTTAGGGCGATACCGCCCGAAAATACGACGTAATACAAGGAATTTTCCTTTTTGCTTCCTACAAATATACCTGTAGCAGCGTCAGCTTCACCTTTTCTCCCTGCAAGCTCAGGGCTAATCACAGAGAAGCTACCAAGTATATCATCGTCACTTCCAGAATCTCTTTCCCAAAAATAGACTGTTTTCGTCGTATCGTATGGAATTCGTAGATCAGGGGTGGCTCGACGGTTTTTATCACCAAATGCAAAATAGTCGCCAGCAGGCCATATCTTTTGCTGTCTTTCCTGGTCAGAAAGACTAATATAGAAATCATCTGAGCCATCAAGGCCAAGACGGTCAATCAGATCGGTTACCTGCTTCCATACGTCTCCCGCCGCGTTTATTGCATCTTTTAGCACACTAAGAGGAGTCAATCCTGTTAACGCTCCAGCCGTTCCTAGCAGCCTGTTCTGTGCGCCCAAGATGTCATTTAAAAGTTTCGAGAACGCTGCATCATTCTCTTTCCAGAAAACACCTGTACCTGTTGTTATACATTCTATGTACAGAATGCGCAGTGTCGGCATGATTGTATCCTCCAGTAATTTCCACTTAGAGTTGATTAAAAATCCACGCTTACAAGCTATTTTCTCTATCGCGATCACTCCTCTCGCAGTAGATCGTCCTTGCGTGTCGTGGATGTTGAGTTTTGCAGGGTGTCAAAGATGACCAGATCATTGTGAACGAATGCTCGACCTAACCCAACCTACGAGAGGGCAATCAACTGATTGATAGATCAAGAAGTTTGCCCATCTAAATCTGATTTTGCGAGGACGATCGCAACTTACGCAGTACCCTTGCAGGTAATTTCTACGTAGATTTATGTAGGTGTTACCGTATTTAGTCTTATCTAAAGCAAAATTTTTGTATTCTAGATTCTTGCGATCGCATTCCAAGTTCTTGCTATTTTTCGCGTAGAAATATCATCGGTGTGACTCCTACACAACGTTTGAAATGATAATTTAGATGTCCTTGACTGGAAAAGCCAACGGATATTGCGATTTCCGATAGGGGCATCCCGCGATTCAGTAGGAGTTGTTTGGCACGATCGATGCGACAGCGAATATGGTATTGGTGGGGCGAAATCCCAAGGGACTGTTTGAAGAGTCGGGAAAAGTGATAAGGACTCAACTGAACCAAGTTGGCAAGTTCAGCGAGGCTGACTTCTTGATCGAGCGCATCCTGGATGTGATCTAGGACTTGCTTGAGTTGTTGTTGAGAAAGTCCGCCTTGAGGACACTTCACCGTACTTTTGTGAGTGGAGTAACGGGTAAGCAGATGGACAGATAGCGCATTTGCCATTGCATCAGCGTAGAGGTGGGTCGTGGTTCCATCAATTTCTAGCGAGGTTTTGAGGGCGATCGCAATTTGCTGGATTAAGGGATCAACTCCAGAAGATAATTTGGGTTCTAGGACAATCCCATCTTTAAGACCAAGCTCTGTTGCAGTACGGTGAAGTAAGTTGGGAACTAAGAAGAGATGTATGGCTTCTGCTTCTTGATACGACTGAAATGATTGGCGTAAATTAGCAGGGTATAAGCCGATGTCTCCAGTCGGCAGGGCATCAATGGTCTGAACTTGCCCATCGACAGTCCGTTCTGCTCTGATGGGTTCGCCAGTATTGATACAGAGGGTGTGGTGCGACGAGGTATGCGCGGGAATGTACAATGCAGGCTGACGCGAATAACTTAACTGTAGTTCTTTCCAATTTGCCGACGCACTAGAGAGAATGATTGGACTAGGAAGTGAATGATCGCGATCGCGATTATCAACGAATTCTATTGCAGGAAATTTCACAATTGCTTTTTGCTTTTATAGTTTGTCTAGCAATCCCGTCTTGACCTCATTCTGAATATGAACTAACTGATTTTTGTACTATCTCAAGTGAGGAATAAGCAGCCTAACTATTTATTATACGGGTGCGATTCGTTACTAGCATAAAAGTATTGACCTATGGAGGCAAGCTATAAGCTAGAGGGGTGAGTAACCTAGAAAACCCTAACTGTTCAGTAGATGTGAGTGAGCCAAAACGGCAAACCTCACCCGTCAGGAGCGACGTGACTCCCAATCTGCCCACAGTGACCATACTCGGAATTATGGAGGCTGAAGCTAGGCTGTAAACTTTGTACTCTTTTGCCCATAAGGGTTCATGCAGAAAGTGTGTTGACTATTTTTGTGGAAAAACGGCTGTTCCAGCCGTTTTTCCACAAACAAAAAAGAACACGAATAATTTTCCGCAAAATCGCCTAAAAACCAACAAAGTCAACAGCCTAGACTACATCCCTTATATTCTCGCTGCATTATGCGGAAGATAGCAGCAAACTCCGAGGAGGGGATAGGCAAATTGGACTACCCTAAACCATCAAAATAATCGAAGGAACGGAACGAACCTAGACCCGAAAGGGCGAGGGGACAAGAGCATGTTCGTAAGTCAGGTTTTGCACGACTAGAAGATATTGTTACCAGGTTAACTACTGTTCAAGAGGGTATTACCAACCTGTTGGCATCCCTAGACAATGACCGTCCTACCATTTTGAGAAAGCTGAATACAATTGAGAATAAAGTTGATAGGTTGCTAGAAAAAAGTGAAGACAATAACCTATAAATATCTTTATTATTCTTTCTCTACAATCCCAATCCTGTAGCCTAAAGCATCTAAAAACTCAATTAAAGCCAAAATTTCCTGACCACCAGTTTCTAGAAGCATTTTATCCAACTTTTCAAAATGCTGTTGTCTAACCTCTGAAAAATCACCTAATTGTTTTCTTGCTTCTACAACTTCTTCTAATGTCAATTGCAATAAATTTGCATCATATCCTTCTTCATCCAATTCCAACATGACGCTAATATAACCAGCAGTACGTTCTGGGTTTTTTAAAGATTCAATTAAATATTCTCGATAATGTCTACTTCTTTGGGTTTTGACTTCGCTCATAATCTCTTCAATAGACCTCTTGCAAAAGTCGGATACTCGCTAGAAAATAAATTTTCTGGCTGATAACTCAAGTCGCTTGAAACCGACTAACAACAGTATTTTTAGTCCGTTTCAACGGACTTTTGCTATTAGGCAGAGACTTGAGTCTCTGACGGTTCAAGTATTTTTGCAAGAAGTCTAATATCGAATCTTTTTTGTAGGCTGCGATCGCCAATTCAAGAGTCTCTAAGTTTGTTAAGATAAACCATCCTTCTTTGGGAGCAACACCTAATATTTTACGTTTCCACTTACAAGCAACGTTAAAGCTGAAAAAACATTGAATTTTTGTAACTTTTACCCCTTGAAAAAATCAGATGTAGAGATGCCCTATTTGCAGCATCTCTACAGAGGTTATCTGAGAATCAAAATTGACGCGATCGCTCGTCTGTTTCTAAGGATTGGGCGGTATTTTTGCCATTTAAAGAATCTGTCTGTGCTGCCAATGTTTGATGCTGATTTGGTTTCATAAATCGCTCAGTAAATGTCTTAATGACAATATACAAGATTGGCACTATAAACAAACTCAAAAAAGTAGCGATGAACATACCACCAAATACTGCTGTTCCCAAAGATTGGCGACTTCCCGCACCGGCACCTGTAGCCACAGCTAAGGGGAAAATACCCAGAAGCGTAGAAAACGCAGTCATTAAAATAGGGCGTAAACGTTCTTGTGAAGCCTCAATTACTGCTTTGGTAATTGAAAGTCCTCGCTCTCTTAATTGATTGGCAAATTCTACAATCAAAATCGCATTCTTACTCGCCAAACCAATTAACATTACTAAACCAATTTGACAGTAAACATCATTAGCAAAGCCCCGCATTGATTGCGCTACAAGTGCCCCAAAAATAGCTAAGGGAACTGACAACAGAATAATAATTGGGTCTATATAATTTTCATACTGAGCAGCCAGTACCAAAAATACAAACACCAATCCTAATCCAAAAATGAGTGGTGCTAACCCTCCAGATTCTAATTCTTCTAATGCAGTTCCTGACCATTCATAACCATAACCTGGTGGTAAAACTGCTTGAGCTATTTGTTCCATTTTTGTAATCGCATCTCCAGAACTAAAACCAGGAGCAGCAGCACCATTGATTTCGATTGAGCGGAACAAGTTATAGTGGTTAATTGTTTGCGCCCCGGTAGTGGGAGTAACTTTAACTAAATTACTCAAAGGAATCATTTGATTTTGTTGGGAACGCACGTACATTTGACCAATATCTTGAGGATTAGAACGAAATTGTTCATCGGCTTGCACGTATACTCGATAGTTGCGCTGCTGGAGATTGAAATCATTAACGTATTGCGACCCCAAAGCAGTTTGTAAGGTAGTGAAGATATCGTCTACAGAAACTTGCAATGCCTTGGCTTTGTTACGGTCTACTTCTACCAATAGTTGTGGTGTATTGGCGGCAAAGGTGCTAAATACAGCTTGTAGTCCTGGTGTTTGATTGGCGCGACCTAGTAGTTGTCCCATTGTTTGCACCAAATCATCTAAGCCGCTGTTACCTCTGCGGTCTTGCAGTTGAAAGACAAAGCCGCCAAAGTTACCTAACCCTTGAATGGCTGGAGGATTGACTGGGAAAATCCTCGCTTCTGGGATGGTTGATAACTTTCCTTGCAATTTACCCAAAATTGCCTGTACTGATTGATTGGCTTGCGGGCGATCGCCCCAAGATTTTAAATTTGTAAAGATGATACCGCTATTAGCTGTGCTACCACCAAAACCAAAGCCCCCCACAGCAAAGGTTCCCCCTACTTCTGGGATTTGGAGAATTTCTTTTTCTACCTTAGCCATCACGTCGCTGGTATATTGTAGCGAAACTCCTTGTGGCCCTTGAATGACTGTGAGGAAATAACCTTGATCTTCTTCTGGGAGAAATGCTGTGGGGACGGTGGTGTAAAGCCAAGCAGTCATTCCCAAGGAGACGATAAATAGACCGATAACTATACTTTTGATGCGTATGAGAAAGGTGAGCGATCGCTGATATCCTAGATTTACCCAGTCTAAAAAGCGATTTATTTGGTCAAAAATCCAACCAATCCAACCTGTAGGTTTTTGTCCTTGACGCAGTAACAGCGCACACAACGAAGGTGTCAAGGTTAAAGCCAAAAATGTCGAAATGGCAATGGAGAAGGCAATGGTTAACGCAAACTGCCGATAAAGTGCCCCTGTAGTTCCAGGAAAAAATGCCACCGGCACAAACACCGCCATCAATACCAAGGAAGTAGCAATTACTGCACCAAAAAGTTCCGCCATTGATTCGCTGGCGGCGCGGCGGGGATTAATCCCTTTATCCTGAATAAAACGGCTAATTTGCTCAACTACAACGATCGCATCATCAACCACCATCCCAGATGCTAAAGTCAAACCAAACAAGGTCAAACTATTGATCGAAAAGTTAAAGACCTTCACAAAGGCAAACGTACCCACTAGAGCTAGGGGAATAGTCAACGCCGGAATTAAGGTGGTACGCCAGTCTTGCAAAAAGACAAAAATGACAATTACAACTAATATTACTGCTTCGATTAATGTCTTCACAACTTCTGCTAAAGACTCTTGCACGAAGGTGGTTGTGTCAAAAGCTACTATCTGTTCTAAACCAGGTGGAAAACTTTGGGCCAATCGCTTGATTTCTGCTTTGACTCCTTTAGCTACATCTAAAGCATTACTCCCAGGACTTTGATAGATACCTAATCCTACAGCTTCATTACCACGAAACCGCAGAAATGAGTTGTAATTTTCTGCACCTAGTTCAGCTCTACCAACATCTTTTAGCTTGACTAATGTACCATTATTGTCTGTTTTCAGAACAATATTTTCAAATTCCGATACTTCTGTCAGTCGGCTGGCAGCACGCACATCAATTTGATATCTTTGTCCTTTAGGGGCTGGTTCTTGCCCAATTCTCCCAGCACCAATTTGCAAGTTTTGTTCAGCAAGCGCACTGGTAACATCTTCAGTCGTCAAGCCGCGACTGGCGAGTCGGTTGGGGTCTAACCACAGACGCATGGCGTAGCGGCGTTCACCAAAAATTCGCACATCGCCAACGCCTTTAACTCTCTTTAGGGCATCTGCTAAATAAAGGTCGGCGTAGTTGCTTAAAAAGGTATTGTTGTATTGATTATTTTTAGAAAACAAACCAATTGCTAAGAGAATGTTACTGGATTGCTTAGTAACTTTAACTCCTGTGCGCTGTACAGTTTCTGGTAATTGAGGTTCAGCAACAGAAACCCGATTTTGGATATCAACAGCAGCAATATCTTTATCTCGTGATGAATCAAAGGTAGCTGTAATGCTACTACTACCGTCGTTACTGCTACTAGAAGTGAGATATTTTAGACCTTCAACCCCATTGATTTGTCTTTCGAGGATATTGGTCACCCCGCTTTCCACAACTTCAGCACTAGCACCACTGTAGTTAGCAGTAACACTAATTTGTGTAGGAGAAATATCAGGAAAGCGAGCGATTGGTAATGTGGGAATACTGATTATTCCTAATAACAGAATAATCACAGCACAGACCGAAGTGAAAACCGGTCGCTTGATAAAAAAATCAACAAACATGGTTTTTGTAATTCGTAATTCGTAATTCGTAATTGGCAACGGGGAAGAGGAGGCAGGGACACAGAGAAAAGTTCTCCCTCACTCCCTCACCCTCAGTCGCTGAGCATACCCTTCTCCTCATCTCCCGGTTGGTGAGTTTCGGCTACGCGGTAATCGAGCGAAGTCGAGATTCATTCAACTACCGCAAAGTCGAACCACATCCCCCCACTCCCTACCTTTCAAGGGTAGGTTTTTCATATTCAGTCTGAAAAAACCTATTTTTTCGTTCCGAAATCTTTCTTTGCGTCTCCCTTCGGGTGACGCTCGCAAGCTCGCTAACGCTGCGCTAACGCAGTCGCCTGCGGAGGGAAACCCTCCTTTACTCGCTGTCTCACCGCGTCTCCCCGTCTTTGCGTCAACCAAAACGCGAAATCTAAAAAACCTACCCATAAGAGCCACTCCCTACTCCTTGTTTTCAGGCGCAGGAGTTATGGGAACGCCATTAGTAAGATTGAGAATGCCAGAAACTACTATTTTTTCACCAGCTTTCAATCCTGTAAGAACCTGATAATTATTCCCTTCAATAGCTCCTAACTTGATGGGTTTTTGTAGAGCAACTAGTGGTGGTGTGTCTGGCTTGGGATTTTCTGCTGCTTGAGCTACAAAGACAAAAGTTTCCCCACCCAAGCGAGATACTGCTGTGACTGGAATTAGAATTCCTGGACGTTTATCCCAAATGACTTTAGTATTTACTCTTTGCAGGTCAAGCAGTTGACTCCCAGAATTAGCAAAGGTAGCTTTAGCTAAAATAGTTTGCGTATCTGAACTAATATTTGGAGCAATAAAACTTACTTTACCTGTTGCTGTGGGTTTGCCTTGAGCATCTACCATTTGTACTGGTAATCCTAAGCGTAAGCGTTTAGCTTCTTGTTGTGGAACTGAGAAATTTAATTCCAAAGCATCGTTTCTAGTAAGTGTGGTGAGTTTATCTCCTTTGTCGACAAACTCGCCTACCTTGACAGGAATATCACCAACGATACCCGTAAAAGGAGCTAGAACTTTTGTATATTGGAGTTGAACTTCTGCTGTTCTAACTTGAGCTGCTGCTTGAGTTACTTGAGAACGGGCTTGAGCAATCTCTTCTGGACGCGGGCCGTTCTCTAGTTGTTTTAAATTTTGTTTTTGTTGTTCTAAAGCTGCGGTTAACTCACTAATATCAGAGGTTCTGCTCTGACGCAGTTGCTCTAAGCGTTTCTGGGCGGCAACTAATGCAGCTTCAGCACTACGCTGTTCTCTAATAAATCCTTCTAAGGCATCCTGAGAAACAGCACCGTCTTTTCTTAATTGTTCGTATCGCTTGGCTCGTGACTGTGCTAATTCCACATCAGATTTCGCTGAATTGATTTGCGCTTCTGCTTGAGCAATTTCTTCTGGTTGCGCTCCGGCTTGAGCATCTTTCAAGCGAGCTTGGGCTTGGGCTAAAGTAGCTTTAGCTTGGGCAATTTGCTCTTGACGAGTACCTGCTTTGAGTTCGGCAAGACGCGCACGAGCTTGTTCTAGTTCTCCTTTAGCTCTTAGTAGTTGAGCTTGGGCATCGTCACTCTGTATCTGAATAACCACTTGCCCTTGTTTAACGCGAGTACCCTCTTTAATGAAAATCTGGGTAATTCGCCCTTCCACCTCTGGCTTTAATTCTACTGAGCGGGGTGCTTCTAATGTGCCAACAAACTGCGAAGCGTCCTGTATGGTTCCACTTTTGACAGTTGCCAACTTAACGGGAACTCCCATAGGTTTAATTGCCCCATTTGTAGGTGCATCACTAGCTCTGCTAGTTTGCCACCAGCGCCAACCCAAACCAAGACCTGTAATCAAGAGAATGATTCCCACGATTAGAGACCAACGTTGCTTTTTACCTGGCTTAGACAGTTTTCCCGGCTGTGGGAGTGAACTTTGTTGTTGAGCCTGATTATAATCATTCACATCAGGCTGTTCTGTTTCAGGGGGAGCCGAGGACTCAGGAAACTCAGGATGAGGCATCTTCGTTTTCTCTTTTATAATTTTCAATTTTGGTAATCCACATCAGAATCAGATGGAAAACCATTATCTGAAGAGTCTTTTAGCCATTTTTCTTTTAAGTTTTCCATGCATGGATTCATCGGATGTGGTAGGGAAATGGCAACCCAGTATTTTTAGTTAAGACATGAATTTAAGTGAATGTTTTTAACAGTCTAGCAAGTACTTACTGAGATATATGTAAGTACTTGCTTGCATTATAACTACATTGTAGAGAAGATTGGTATATAGTACGAGAATTATACTCACTAACGGCAGATCACGAAAACTTCCTATCCACTTTGGTAAAAGATATCCCATTGCTTTAATTGAGACAATTTTGCCAAGATTCTCTTCTGTCTCAACTTTGGCAGGGATACTCTTGTGGTGGGGTTCTTTGCCACGTTGGGCAACTTCTTGGCTACTGAGTATAGAATATGACTTACAGCAACTCTCTACTAAGTTGCTAGATTTCTCAACTTCAAGTTTCTGTATTTATGTATGGAAACTTTCATCCAAAAAAATTAGAATTCAATTTTGACAGGATATTTAAATCTGATGCTTGGTTGGCTACGACATCAGAAAATAGCTCTTCATACTTATCGAGTGCTTGTTCTAAAGAATAGTTTTCTACAGCAAATTGCCTACCGATATTACCTAACTTTGCTCCTAAATTAGGATTACTATATAAAGCTTCTACAGCATCTGCTAAAGCTGTTGGTGATTCTGGTTCAACAACTATACCCCCACCACTAAGTTTGATAGCTTTGGCAGCAGTCCCAGAGGCAGGAACTGAACCTACAATTGGACGACCACTTGCCAACAACAATGGTATTTTAGAAGGCATATTAAAAGAAATCACATTACGTTTTTGCACAATTAACCCAACATCAGCTGCTGCAAACATCTGGGGTAGTTGTTCTCGCGGTTGTAATGGTAGCAGCAATACATTGTCAGCCCCGTTTAATAAACAATATTGCTGTAATCTTTGCAAAGCTTTGGATTCACCAACAATCACAAAGACAATTTTTTGAATCTGACGTAAGCAAACTGCTGCCTCTATGACTGTCTCTAAACCTTGTGTCAGAGCAATGTTGCCAGAATATAGTACTACAAATTTGCCATCTAGTTGGTGAATTGATTTCCAAGGATTATTTTCTTGCTGTAAGGGACGAATGAAATTTATATTTACCCAATTGGGAATACAAACAATTTTCTTAGGGGGTACACCTTTATTGATTAAGTTATCGCTAAAGCCATCGGCAATTACACTAATAGTGTGAGCAGTTCGATACGCAAATTTTTCTAGAGCTGCAAGTGATCGAATCATCCATTTATTTTTGAGCAAACCGACTCGCACGGCAGCTTCTGGTAAGATGTCTTGCACATTCAGCACTACTGGACAGTTGTAAAACCAGCCAATTATGGTTGCAGGCATCGTAATTAACAAAGGTGGAATTGTTAAAATGATCACATCAGGTCGTTCACCTTTGAGAGCTTGGGGCAAGCTTGTGAAAACAAAGCTCAACTCTAGCAGCAATCTGTCTAAGAGGTTGGGTTTAGATTTAATCCTCAGATAACTACGCTGGATGGTAACACCGTTTTTCTGTTCGTTACAATACCATTTACCCCGATATTCATCGTAAATCTGGCGCTGAGGATAGTTAGGCATTCCTGTAATCACCCGCACTTGATGACCTCTTTGCACTAGTCCTTCTGCTAGTTCAGTCATCAAAGGAGCAATACCAATTGGCTCTGGATGATAGTTATAGGAATAAATCAGAATGTGCATGAGCTATTTGTAAATTCTGTAAAGACAGCCAGAATTTATCGAACTTATTCCTAAGTTCAATGAGGTCTGCTATTTTTGTTACTCAATTTAGATTGTAATAATTAAGTTCTTTTTAATTTATGCATCAATTAACACTTGGGAGATTGTAGCATTATATTCAACATTATGTTAAAAGTATATACTGTTACTTAATAAAATCTTAAAAAACTGTTTCAACAATTACGAGGGTGGTCAAAATTCAAAAGCGAATGGTTAAAATCAAGGTTTTTAACTTTGGACTATTGACCGTTAACATAAAACTATGAAAAACTTTGACACTGCCCAAGTTTTAGTAAAAATAGCACTTGTCGGTTGCATAGATGACTTACTCAAAGGAGAACATTCTGATAGATAACAATATTATGTATTATTGCGATCGCAGTAAAAATCATCCCGAATCTTTGTGATTACTTAGTTGGGGTTAATTTTTAGTAAACATCATATGGTTATGTTTATTTGTATCCACTTACTGACAAAATAATTTTGTAATTTGTAATGCTTCTCCTGTCGCAGATGCTCTTGCTAGCTTGCTTAGGCGTAGGGTTAAGACTTGTTTAAACTACTTCAACTATGTCTTTTGGCTTTGCTCTTAAAACAATTTAAAACGGGCAAGTTGCATTTCAATGGCTGTTGTCAGTATTTTATTGAGTTCTTTACCGTTTTGAAATTGCAAAAGTTGCTGTATTTGTAAGTCAAAGGTAATTTGTCCCTCTAAGTCTGCACGTTGCATTTGGGCTAGTAAAATCTGTTCAGAGCGCTTACTTTGAATAGCGTAGCCAATTTCAACACAAACATTGGGACTGGGAATCAATAGGGGGCTTTCTTTCCTATCTATGCTAGCAATGGGTGTGGTGTCGGCGATAAATAACAAACTCTTACGGATTTTTCGCATGAGGGTACGGTTCAGCCGCAGAGGAGCATCGCTAGGACGATAAGACTCTATTAAGGATAGAGGAAAACGCGATCGCAGGTTTAAAGTTGTCAAACTTTTCTGCAATTCTTCTCTCAAAACATCACTCGCTGCGACATACTCAGTTTGGTAGCATAAAAAAATTGTTGGCTCTAACTGAGATAACACCGCTTGCTTAGTGAAATATATCTCATGACTAATCAAGTCAATGTTAGCTACGCAATAAGCACCACTACCCTCAATATAAAATTCAATACTCTCTCCTTCTAGATAACGCCCAAACCAAGTTGATTGCTTAACTTCGTCACTATCTTCTAGAAAGTCTGCTCGCAATGCTGACTTCAGCAGGCTTTTTTTACTTAAACGAATGTCTGGTGGGCGTTTTTCCAATTCTGGAATCGGCTCATAATCCTGAAGATACCATGCTCTGAGCGCAATAATTGACATAAGGCGCTATTTTAACTGTCTCTTGTTATTCAACTTTGTATAAGCTTACACCTAGTTATCTAAAGCAACAACACCCAAACATCTACTCGCTGAGTTCATTTCCTTTCCTTGCTTATCCTAGCCAGGGATGTACTACCTCTCACCACTCTTTTAAACAAGTAATGAAAACTAGTGACAGCGCCCCCTAATTTTCAACATTTAAGGAAATATCAGTTTTCGCGTTGGGTGTTGCTGTGTTTTGGCGAGACAGATTTAAATTAAACAGCGTCTTTACCTCATATTAGATTTTCCATGCAGCTGTTGTATCTGCCAGGGAAGCTTTAGTAGCTTCATTTATTAGATTATCATCTGTGGATGAAAGGGGATTTTTTTGCAACTAAACTTTACTTTTAAAATGATTTTTATTTAATTTCTGTGGATGCATTGTTTCTCAATATTTTATTTGTTTTGCTACTGTAATTTACAACAAACTTCAAATTGAATTTAGTAATTGCTCAGCCAATGTTTAAGTTTTGAAACTGGGGACTGGGGACTGGGGACTGAGGACTGGGGACTGAGGACTGGGGACTGGGGACTGGGGACTGGGTAATTATCTTTCTCGCTCACTCCCTCATCTCCCTCATCCCCCTCATCCCCCTCATCCCCAGCCCTCAGCCTAAATTACTGCTAGAGACATTAATTTGCGAATTTCTTCACGTACACTCATGAGAATTTTACCGAGATGATTGTGACCTGTATGGTCGCTACCACAGCCCCAGAAATAATCTGTGGGAGAGTTTTCTACCAAAACCTCATCACCTGTGGTCAACAAAACTTCTTTAATTTCAGTGTGAGCAAGAAACTTTTTGAGAACAGCTGCTCGCATGACTTGAGTTTTGACCAAATCCCAGTCTCGACGGAGTTGGCGAGTGGTGCAACGTCCCAATGCAGCAGCTTCTTCTGGGGTAGCGGCAGCATGTATGACGGGGATGATTACCGCATCCATGCTACCTACAAATTTTTGCGCTTGATAATAATGCTCAACTGTTGCCCAGTAAGTACCCTCGATTTGAATTCCGTGGGGAGAAAAGTTAGAAAAACAGCCATAAGGCTGCCAAACCTTATAAAAGTAAATGGTCATTTGAAAATTGCTCTTTATATGTTAATTTCTATGATGCCCGTTGATGCTAACAGGGAATTGTGTACTTTTGATTGAGCGCTAGCATTAACCTCAAGATAGAAGATATTGCTCTTTAGGTATTTTATATTTGGTGCAAAAGTCTGTTTGTGAGGTTGACAATGGAGGCAAAAAGTGGAACGCTTAAAGAACTTACACCGCTGATTGCCGCTGGAATTGTTCTTGGTCTGGGTTTGGGAGGTTTTTTTGATGGAATTGTGCTGCATCAAATCCTCCAGTGGCATCATATGCTCACCAATATTCGACCTCTCACCAGTAGCGAAAATATAGATTTAAACATGTTATGGGATGGCTTATTTCATGCTTTTGACTGGTTGCTGACTGTCACCGGGATAATATTGCTATGGCGAGCAGGGGGACGTGATGATGTCGTTTGGTCATCACAAACTTTTATTGGGTCGTTACTGATTGGTAGTGGTGTATTCAACTTAGTTGAAGGAATAATAGACCATGAAATTCTCGGTATTCATCATGTTAAACCAGGGCCTAATCAGTTAGTTTGGGATTTGGGCTTTCTTGTCCTCGGTGCGCTGCTTGTTGTTGTTGGCTGGATAATCATTAGGAGAGATTTGGTAATTCGTAATTCGTAATGACGCGACGCTCCTGTGTCGCTCTAAGCGAAGCTATGCCGCAGGCTTTACGCTAACGCTATCGAGGACTCGCTACCGCTGACGCTCGTACCGACGCTCGATGACTCGCTCTAAGCGAAGCTATGCCGTAGGCTTTACGCTACGCTATCGCTACCGCTTCGCTAACGCTAACGTAATTCGTAATTATTTATTCTCCCCCTGCCCCCTGCCCTCACCCCCCGGTTGGTGAGCGAAGTCGAACCACATCTCCCTCACTCCCTACTCTTTAGCTATACGCAGAGATGATCAGATTTAGCCAAGAGCATTTACAAAGCATCTACGCTCATGTTGAGGACGCGTATCCTGAAGAGGGTTGCGGTATAATTTTGGGTGATCTGGCTGATGAGAGCAAGACGGTAGTAGAGGTGATGCCGACAGAAAATGCTTGGAACACAGAAGCGGCTGCGGATTTTACAGGCGATAAGTCACTAGAGGGTAAAAGACGACAATATACGATCGCACCTGAAGTCATGTTACAAGCTCAAAAGCAAGCACGCAATCACTCGTTGCATATTATTGGCATTTTTCACTCTCATCCTGATCACCCGGCGATTCCTTCAGAATGCGATCGCTTATATGCTTGGCAAGGATACTCATATATAATAGTTTGCGTGCAAAACGGCAAAGCTCAAGAAGTGCAAAGCTGGAGCCTTGATGATGCTCACCAGTTTCAAGCAGAGAAAATAGAAAACATAATTTAACGCCGTTAGTTTAACACGTTCCGTGGGTTTAAGTCCCCCGGTTCTATAACCTGTAAGTTTTGAACCTGTAAGTTTTGTGTTGGGATTTCATCCCATTACAAAACTTAATTACGCGCTTCGCAGCGGTAGCTAGTCCGCGATAGCGTCAGCGTAAAGCCTGCGGCATAGCTTCGCTTAGAGCGACACAGGAGCGTCGCGTCATTACGAATTACGAATTATTTAATACGCATATCATTTTTCGATAGGATAAATAATTCGCTCTTCCATATCACAACTGCTATGCTTAATCCCAATCTGGAAGAAATCCAGTTGACAAAAGACGACTACGAACGCTACTCCCGACACCTGATTTTGCCGGAGGTGGGACTGGAAGGACAAAAACGCCTCAAGGCTGCCAGTGTATTATGTATCGGTACAGGTGGACTTGGTGCGCCGCTGCTTTTATATCTGACGGCGGCGGGTATTGGTCGCATTGGTATTGTTGATTTTGATGTTGTTGATACTTCCAACTTGCAACGCCAAGTAATTCACAGTACATCTTGGGTAGGTAAACCCAAGATTCAATCGGCAAAGGAGCGAATTCTGGAGATTAACCCCTATTGTCAGGTTGATTTGTACGAAACTCGTCTTTCTTCGGAGAATGCTTTAGATATCCTTGCGCCTTACGATATTGTGGTGGATGGTACTGATAACTTCCCTACTAGATATCTAGTCAATGACGCCTGCGTATTGCTGAATAAGCCCAACGTCTACGGTTCTATTTTCCGCTTTGAAGGGCAAGCTACTGTATTTAACTATGAGGGTGGGCCAAATTATCGTGACTTGTACCCAGAACCACCACCACCAGGCATGGTTCCCTCTTGTGCAGAAGGTGGGGTGTTGGGAATTTTGCCAGGAATTATTGGTGTCATTCAAGCCACGGAAACAGTCAAAATTATTCTCAAAAAAGGCAATACTTTGAGTGGACGACTGCTATTGTACAATGCCCTAGAAATGAAGTTCCGGGAATTGAAGTTGCGTCCTAACCCGATTCGCCCAGTCATTGAAAAGCTGATAGACTACGAACAATTCTGCGGTATCCCACAAGCTAAAGCAGAGGAGGCAAAACAGCAGATGGAAATTGCAGAAATGACGGTGCAGCAACTGAAGGAAGTGCTAGATAGCGGTGCCAAAGATTTTATCTTGTTGGATGTCCGCAATCCTCATGAATATGATATTGCCAGGATTCCTGGCTCAGTTTTGGTACCATTACCAGAGATTGAAAATGGAGATGGCGTTGCCAAGGTGAAGGAATTACTCAACGGCCACCGCTTAATTGCTCATTGTAAAATGGGCGGGCGATCGGCAAAAGCCCTCGGCATCCTCAAAGAAGCTGGTATTGAGGGCACGAATGTTAAAGGTGGCATTACAGCTTGGAGTCGAGAAGTAGACCCATCGGTTCCAGAGTATTAAATAATTCGTAATTCGTAATGACGCGACGCTCCTGTGTCGCTCTAAGCGAAGCTATGCCGCAGGCTTTACGCTAACGCTATCGAGGACTCGCTACCGCTGACGCTCGTACCTCGCTACCGCTTCGCTAACGCTAACGTAATTCGTAAATGACGCGACGCTCGTACCTCGCTACCGCTGACGCTATCGAGGACTCGCTCTAAGCGAAGCTATGCCGCAGGCTTTACGCTGCGCTAACGTAATTCGTAATGACGCGACGCTCCTGTGTCGCTACCGCTGACGCTCGTATCTCGCTACCGCTTCGCTAACGCTAACGCTATCGCGGACTCGCTACCGCTACGAAGCGCGTAATTCGTAATTAAGTTTTGTAATGGGGATTTGACCCCAACACAACACTTGCTGATTAGAGAACCAGGGGACTTAAACCCACGGAACTAGTTAAAGTAGAGGAGAAAAAGAGATCGAGGGAATGGGGAATTGGGAATTGGGGTACTGGAAATTAGTTATTTCTCCCCCTGCCCTCATCCCCCAGTTGGTGAGCGAAGTCGAACCACATCTCCCTCGTCTCCCTCATCTCCTCCCCAATGAGTACCTCAAAATCTCCTAATATCCTCTGGGTGCAAGTTTGGGTGTTGGCTGCGGTGCAAGGGGCAATTACCCTCACCTGGTTGATATACGGTCTTTATTTGCCCCGACTTCTGACTCAGTTTGGTTTTCCTGCCTCTTTGGCAGTTGGTATATTGATCATAGATAATGCCTTGAGTGCGGTGATGGAACCACTAATGGGTGGACTTTCTGATCAAGCTAAACGCTGGATGGGAAGTCGATTTCCTTTTATTTCGGTGGGTGTAATTCTGTCAGCGACTTTGTTTATTGCAATACCATGTATTGTGGTTTTTGTCCAGCCAACTGATATTATGCGATCGCTTTTACCCCTGACTTTGATCGCATGGGCGTTGACAATGACGGTGTTTCGCAGTCCAGTTATTAGCTTGTTAGCACAATCTGCTATACCAACTGAGTTACCTTTGGCTGTGAGTTTTGTTACCTTGGCAGGGGGAATAATTGCAGCTTTTAGACCCATTGCTAATAAGTTTATTTTTGGTTTGGGGCCGGTTTTGACCTTTGCTATCGGTTCGTTTGTGCTGCTGGCAGCGGCGGCGATACTGCGGTTTGTTAATCCTCCAGAGGCACCAGTTGAACGACACTATGTACAAATAGTACAGTTGCCTTCAAAGGAATTAGCCTTGATTTTGGGAACTGGTTTCGGCGTGGCATGGGGTTCCCGATTTCTCATGGATACTTTAGGTAAAGTGCTATCAGCCGAGTTTAGTAATAGTAGTATTGACGTGCTAATGGTGTGGATTGGGCTAGCGATCGCTTTTGCTTCACTACCTGCTGGGGCTTTTGCTGTGAAAATCGGCAATCGCCAAGCGATGCTTGTTGGTGTTTGTGCCACTATTTCTGCATTGTTGCTCATAGTATACACAGGCTCACAGTTTCCCATTATAGCGATTATTATCGCTGGTTTTAGTTTAATTATCAATGGGGCAATTCCCTTCGCTTTGCGGTTAGTGTCTCAGCAATGGGCAGGATTAGGAATTGGCATGTATTTTGGTGGGTTTGCTGTAGCGATGAGTTTGTTTGCCCTGATTTTTCCCAAAATCCAGGAGTTTTCACCTTTTGTGAGTGCGATCGCAGGTGCATCGGCTTTTCTGTTAGCGGGTATTTGCATTGCCACTAGTGGCATTTTGGTAACACAGAGGGACGCAGAGGTATAGCGCAGAGGTTCGCGGAGGTATTCTCCTTTGCGTTCCTTTGTGTTGTAAATATCTACAAAAACTTATAGCAATATAATAACAATAAATCATCAGAAGTAACTAGATAATTCGACTCTCAGTAATCGAGAAAGTAATAAAGATCAATCTTGAACAATTAGTAACGAAACAGTATTTAGTTAAGAAGAGTTAAAGAATAATTTAACTGAGAAAAATATAATAGATTTAAGAGAAACTATAATTTTTTTGGGTTTTAAAAAAATCATCATCAAGTATCAAGATGATAATGATACAATCTCCCCAAAGGGGTTTTATTCCAATTCGTAATTAAGAGACTCAAACTTTATCTGAGTTTCCAGGTTACATTGCACTTATTACACATTTCCATTCCCCTATTTAAGAGATAAGCTTAGCCTATTTATATAGGTTGTGCTTTATTTTGAAGTCCCTAATTAAGCTGTAAGAGTTTACATTTTGTTAGGAACATTTCAGGATTTCTTGTAATACTGATCAAAATTTGCTGACAACTACAACATCAGAATTGACTCCTGTTATTAATAACATGAAAAGCATTTGTAGCCAAATCAAAACCAATGTAGCTATTGCTGCTGTCACTTCGATAGCAACTTTAGTCAACGTTCCCAGTGTTGATGCTGCTTCTTTTGATCTTGCTTGGAAAGGGGATCAAGGTTATTCAGCAAAAGGAAACTTTAGCTATGATGATAGTTATGTCGGAAATATAGTTACTAAAGATCAGCTAACTAATTTTGTTATTTCCTTCTTCAATCCCAAGGGAGATTTGTTGCAAAATTTCAAATACGAGTTTCCAAATTCCAGCAGTAATTTTAATTTCAACTTCGATCAAGTTACTAAGACTGTTTTACAAACAGGCAACTTTGACACAGCTAACGGCTTTGATTTAGGAATCGACTTTGCAACAGAAGTCACAGGATTATCTTTTTATACTTATCTTAATCCTGCTCAAGGATTGTCAACGGCTAAGATATTCTTGAAGGATGACCTTTCACCAGAAATATGTGACACATTTCCTAATTGTAGGCTGGATGTTGGCGGACAGTTAACGACAACGGTTGTTCCGGAACCCAGCATAATTTTAGGATTAGCGGTGGCTAGTTTTTTAGGTAGAGTTCTCAAGAAAAAATCAGCATCTGTATAAACATATCGAACACTCAAAAGTCCGTGTAAACCTGACCCTACTTAGCCAGGTATCCCTCCTTTGAGTAGGTTACGTTTTGCATACAAATTATTAAATCATTCACAATTTTTTTGTAGTGTTATGTTGTCGCCAAGCGTCTCACCCTTCTAGATTTTCGGCGCGTTAGGACTAGTGTCGATAACGCATCCTACTAGCGTGTCTAGTCTTAAATGTTGCATTAAAAAGAACTCTTGTGGGATGGGCGTCTCGCCATTGGTGTCAACTTAAGCTAGAAATAGCTTCGGTGTTGGCTTCCTCACCCGCCAAGAAATTTATTTCTTAGCTAATAGCTCAAGTCTACTTCAGTAGACTCAAAATCTTGGGGGATATTTAGTCATCTTCAGATGACTTTTGCTATCAGCAAGGAACTGAAGTTCCTTGCGGGACATCGGTTCTACGTTAACTTGACGCCAATGGCGTCTCGCCCGTCCGTAGCGGGCTTTCCGTCCCACCCCACAAGAAAACTTATTACATCATTTTAGCCTTGCCACGCCACTACTGGACTGTTTCAGCTAAAATAAATTCCTGACTCAAAATTGCATACCAAATCTTGAATATTCGCTACATTCATATAGAGCCAACATGGTCAAGCGGGAAAAATATTTTATAGGCTTTACCAATTATTAGATTGCGAGGTACTACACCCCAACAACGACTATCGTAACTATTTTCACGATTATCACCCAGAACTAAATACGATTCTGGCGGTATAGTGACGGGTTTTGCTAGGTAAGGCGGTTCCAAGCCTGATAAGCACACATCTATTAAAGTACGCTGTTTCTGGGTGAGATATTTGTCTTCTTTTAGCGGCTGACTATTGATATAAACTTGCCCATTTCTCAGTTCTACTTTTTCACCAGATAGCCCAACTATTCTTTTAATAAAAGCATCAGTATACTGTTGTTTTTTTAAATTTTCTGTTGGTAAAAAAACTATAATATCACCACGTTTTGGATCTTCAAAACGATAGCTGAACTTATTGACTAATATCCTGTCTGCTTCCCACTGGTTGGGAGTACCATGTAGAGTTGGTTCCATTGCTCCTGAAGGTGTCCAACGAGCTTCAACTACATATGTTCTCAGGAAAAATCCTAAACCTATAGACAACCAACTAGATATTCCGATAATGATTGCAATGGTTAATGCTAAATCTTTTGTTGGTTCACGGCGAACAGGAGAAAATACATAAGCAAGATATGCTATGTAAGCCAAGAGAATTGACGCTAGTAATCGAGAAAAAAACGAAACAATAACTATTAATACAATCGCCAATATTCCTAAGAACCACTTACCAATATAAAAGTGACCAATTCCTAAAAATAACTGAGAAAGGAACATCGCTAACCAAGGATCTTTACTTTGCTTACGTAAAGTTTCAAATTCGGGAGTATTTTTACTCTTAGCAGACCTGTAAGCATCGAAGAGATTCCATAACCAGAGAATAAAAATAGTACCTAAAATTCCAGCACCGCTGGTTATAACATTTGCTGTTGGACTAAGAACTACCCATAATGTCAATATATTGAGAGTAATCGTTATCAATATCAAAAAGTAACCTTTACTTTTTTTCCCTGTATATATTTGCCCTAAACCTGGAAGTATCTTGGATAAATTCACGGCTAGCCAAGGTTCTTTATTAGACATACAGCAGTTTGCAATTACGACTAAGACGGGAGATGAGGGGGATGAAGGAGAAGTCACCAATTCGCAATTCTCCATTCCCATTTTATGTACATAGGTAGGTAAATTTACATTAATACTACGGTTAAAAATTTGAATTATAAATTTCTGTGTTGGCAGTCTTTACAAAACTCCCCGTAATTGTGACGATTACGCTAGAATTGTTAAATGTTCTTTACAGAATAAGCAAATTAACCCCGGTTCTGTTAGAACAGCCTCGCAGATAAATGTAAGTAAGTCTAAATATAAACCCCCTCAAAAGTTCACCAAAAGCCTCTATGACGCTCCCAATTCGTAACGTCGCCATTATCGCCCACGTTGACCACGGCAAAACCACCCTGGTTGATGCACTTCTTAAACAATCCGGCATTTTCCGTGAAGGTGAAGACGTTCCGGATTGCGTCATGGACTCCAACGCTCTAGAACGGGAGCGGGGGATTACCATTCTTTCTAAGAATACAGCGGTTCGCTATAAAGAGACGCTGATTAATATTGTTGATACTCCCGGACACGCTGACTTTGGTGGCGAAGTTGAACGCGTCCTTGGCATGGTCGATGGTTGCATCTTGATTGTCGATGCCAATGAAGGCCCTATGCCCCAAACCCGCTTTGTACTGAAAAAGGCTCTGGAAAAAGGACTGCGCCCCATTGTTGTTGTCAACAAAATCGATCGCCCCCAAGCCGATCCTTATGGGGCAATAGATAAGGTACTGGATCTGTTCTTAGAATTAGGAGCAGATGAAGACCAGTGTGATTTTACTTATCTGTTTGCCTCTGGTCTAGCAGGTTACGCCAAAGATGACTTGGATGCAGAAGCGGTAGATATGCAACCGCTATTTGATGCGATTCTGCGCCATGTTCCACCACCTGTAGGTGATGTTAATAAGCCCCTGCAATTGCAAGTCACGACCTTAGATTATTCGGAGTATCTGGGACGAATTGTAATTGGTAGAATTCACAACGGTGTGATTCGTGCTGGACAGCAAGCGGCTTTAGTTACAGAAAAAGGCGATATTGTCAAGGCTAAAATCACAAAGTTGATGGGCTTTGAAGGACTCAAGCGGGTAGAGATGGAAGAAGCATCCGCTGGTTATATCGTTGCTGTAGCTGGTTTTGCTGATGCCAATATCGGAGAAACGATTACCGACCCGAACGAACCCCAAGCGCTACCCCTAATTAAAGTGGACGAGCCAACCTTACAAATGACCTTCTGGGTGAATGATTCGCCCTTTGCTGGTCAAGAAGGTAAGTTGGTAACATCACGACAAGTACGCGATCGCCTATTCCGCGAATTAGAAACCAACGTAGCTTTACGCGTCGAAGAAACCGACTCGCCTGATAAATTCCTAGTTTCCGGTCGTGGCGAATTGCACTTGGGTATCTTAATTGAAACCATGCGCCGCGAAGGTTACGAGTTTCAGGTATCCCAGCCACAAGTAATTTACCGAGAAGTTAACGGCCAACCTTGCGAACCCTATGAACTTCTAGTATTGGATGTACCAGCAGATGCGGTTGGTAGCTGTATCGAACGCCTGGGACAACGCAAAGGTGAAATGCAAGATATGCAACCTGGTGGTGGCGATCGCACCCAGCTAGAGTTTGTCATTCCCGCCCGTGGCTTGATTGGTTTCCGGGGTGAATTCATGCGGATGACTCGTGGTGAAGGCATCATGAATCACAGTTTCCTAGACTATCGTCAACTCTCTGGTGACATTGAAGCCCGCAACAAAGGCGTTTTAATTGCTTTTGAAGAAGGCGTCGCTACTTTCTATGCCATGAGAAATGCCGAAGATAGAGGCGTATTCTTTATTATTCCTGGCACTAAGGTTTATAGAGGCATGATTGTCGGCGAACACAATCGCCCCCAAGACTTGGAACTCAATGTCTGTAAGACCAAGCAGTTAACCAACCACCGCGCCTCTGGTGGTGACGAACTAGTGCAATTGCAAGCACCAGTGGAAATGAGCCTAGAACGCGCTTTAGAGTATATCGGCCCAGATGAATTAGTGGAAGTTACCCCCAAATCAATTCGTTTGCGGAAGATGGCGAAGAAGTTAGCAAAACGCTAAGCAAACACTTTTTACCTGATTTACAAAGCCCGCTTCAGCGGGCTTTTTGGTTTGTAAGACTAATTTGAAAAAATAATTACGACTAGTAGATTATTGTAGAGACGCGCCATAGCACGTCTCTGCTTACTATTCCCTAGCAATCACTATATCGTTAGACTTGATGACTGCATAAGCTTCTGTTCCCTCAGACAGTTCTAATTCCTCTGCTGACACTCTAGTGATCATCGAGGTTAACTCAACTTTGTGAACAATCTCTAGCGTCACCTCAGTATTCACTGCTCCTGTAATCACTCGTTTCACAACTCCCTTGAGGATATTACGGGAACTAACTTTAAGTGGTTTCTTTTGACTACCAACTTCTACATCAGCAATATCAGTATCCTCTTTGACATCTTCTTTGGTTGGTAATGATGTTGGTGCTGAGGAATACTTATTTAAACCACGAACTAGTTCTCGGAGGATCTCGGTTTTAGTCCGCTGAGACTGCTGGCAGAATTCCTCTAGAAGCTTTCGCTCCTCTTCTGATGTTTGAAATGTGATCCATCCTTGTTCTTTTCTTGGCATAATGTTACCAATTTATTTGGTACATATTTGGTTTTCTTGGTACGATCCTACCAAGTGTAAATCCTCGGAAACAGAATCTCTCTAAGGGTGGTTTTTTGATGAAAAAAAGACAATTTCTTGCCTTTTTGAGCATAACAATTATCAGTTGGCTTTTAGCAATTGGTTTGCCATTGGTTACTCCTTCTGCTGTAGTAGCACAGTCAAACGTCGGTTTGCTTGTGTCCGCTGCTGCTAGTTTAAAAGATGCGCTAGAAGAAATTAAGCCCATCTATCAACAAAGTAAACCAAATGTCAATATTAGTTATAACTTTGGGGCTTCCGGTGCTTTGCAGCAACAAATTGAGCAGGGGGCACCAGCAGATGTGTTTATTTCTGCTGCCAAAAAGCAAGTAGATGCTTTAGAACAAAAGGGTCTTTTGGTTCCCGGTAGCCGTGCTAATCTAGCCAACAACCGTCTTGTCTTAATTGTGCCAAAGAATGTTGTTGGCATTCGTAGTTTCTATAATCTTACCGATGCCAAGATTAAAAAAATTGCGATCGGTGAACCGAGAAGCGTACCTGCGGGGCAATATGGTGAGCAAGTTCTCAAGAAGTTGGGCATTTTTGATAAAGTCAAGTCCAAATTGGTTTTGGCTAACAATGTACGTCAAGTATTAGCTTCAGTAGAAAGTGGTAACGCCGATGCAGGTTTAGTTTACATTACTGATGCCAAAATCTCCGACAAAGTAAAAATTGTAGTTGCTGCTGACGATAAATTTCACTCACCAATTGTTTATCCAATGGCAGTAATTAAAAACAGTAAAAATATCCCAACAGCCAAAGAATTTTTGCAATTTCTATCAGGCAGCCAAGCCAAAGCCGTACTCAAAAAATACGGATTTATTGTATCTTCATAGTATGAAGAGGGAGTGAGGGAGATGAGGGAGATGAGGGAGCAATTTTCTCCGCGTCCCCGCGTCCCCCTGTCCCCGCGTCCTCTTCCCAATTCCCCACTCCCCACTCCCCACTCCCCATTCCTATTTATGCCGCTGCTGATGCCACTGCCATGCATGAGCAACGATATCTTTGATGTTTGGGTATTGAGGTTGCCAGCCTAAGATGGTTCTGGCTTTCTCACCACTACCTATGAGAGTCGGTGGATCGCCAGGACGGCGATCGCGTTCTTGGACTGGTATTACCTTTCCTGTCACCTGTTCGACAGCTACAATTACTTCTTTAACAGAAAAACCATTACCATTGCCCAAATTAAAAATTTCGCTATTGCCACCTTTTAATAAATATTCCAATCCCAAAACATGGGCGTCTGCTAAGTCACTAACATGGATGTAATCACGAATACAAGTACCATCGGGAGTGGGGTAATCAGTGCCGAAAATGGCAATAGATTCCCGCTTCCCTAAAGCTGTGAGTAATACCAAAGGAATCAAATGAGTTTCTGGGTTGTGATCCTCACCTAGCAAGCCACTGGGATCGGCACCAGCAGCATTGAAGTAGCGAAAGCGTACCGATTTAAAATCGTAGGCAGGATCAAAATCAGCTAGAATCCTCTCTACCATTAGCTTGGATGCGCCATAAGGATTGATGGGATTTTGAGGATGATCTTCTGGAATTGGTACAAATTGCGGTACTCCGTAGGTAGCGCAAGTAGAAGAAAAGACGAATTTTTTAACAGACGCCTCTAGCATCGCCTCTAGGAGAGTCAAGGTGCCAACAACGTTGTTGTGGTAGTATTTAGCCGGGTCAGTTACCGATTCTCCCACATAGGCATAGGCGGAAAAGTGCATCACAGCGTCAATACTGTGGGTTTTGAACAGATCGTCTAGCAAAGCGCGATCGCATGTATCACCAACTACAAGTTCTACCTGTAATATCTTTTCTACTAAATCGCGATGCCCATAAACCAAATTATCGAGTATCACCACGTCATAGCCTGCTTGCTTGAGAGCAAGTACCGTGTGAGAACCAATATATCCAGCTCCCCCCGTCACTAAAATGCTGGGTTTTCCAGGCGACATAGTTTTTCCTTTCAAGTGTAACTACTCAATCAATTTAATTGACAAACAGTCAGATTGAAACCCTCTGGGGAATAGGGAAGAGGACGCGGGGACACAGGGACGCAAAGAAAACTTCTCCCTCATCCTCCCCACTCCTCACTCCCTTCACAAGAATTGGTAACAAACCCAACGAGTAGGAACCATCCAAGCAAAGGCATACATATGGATGCTTAACCAGAAATTACGGTCTGGGGCTTGTTTTGGAGAAAGCTAAAAAAATTACAAATAAATAATAGTCCCAGTATCAAAAAATTGAACTAAAATCACTACGACGGTAGTCTTTAGGTGTGAGGTTGGAGAAATGTTAAGTCTGATAACAGTGCAATTACAGTTTGACGATAAACTAAATCCATTTTCCGAAACCTTGGGGTTAACCGCACCAGAAAATTTAAGAGTCAGTTAATCTATGTTTTCACTTTTAACTTGGGTACTAGTGTGGCTGCTGATTGGCACTGTTGCCTACTCTGTATTTCAGAGATTTTATCCTTCAGGAAGTTTTGTCGGGCGCTTATTTTTGGGGATTATTGTGGTTGTAATCGCACTAGCGTTTATTAACCCTAACGAAAGACCTGTAGCGTCGTTATGGAGTTTTATCTCATTCCCGCTCAAGCCTTTGGGAGCCTCGATTTTGATGATGCTCTTTGCTGCTCAAAAAATCAACAAAGGCGGGATAGATAAACCAGGAGGGTACTTAATAGGTTGGTCGCTGATCATTCTACTCTTAGCAAGTACACCAGCAGTCGCTTATCTCTTGTATAGAATACCTCTGGGAGGAACAGCAATGACAAATCAGATTTATGTAGCCAGCGCTGCACCAACATCTGCTGCAAACATCTCAGGTATAGCAAAAGACAGCATCTTTGCTAATAATTTGCGAGTGCCTCCCTACCTGTTGCAAAATCCTGAGGACATTCGTAGACGTAATTTGGAAATTGTAGATTTTGTACCTAGTGCAGAAACGCTACAATTAACAACCCGTGTTTGGGAAACTTATCTTGCCCAGATTTACAGATTCTTGCGTCTTCGCCAATCATAAGGCTAAAACAGCTATACAGAAAGGCCATCACCTGTACCCTAGTGTCTGGCCTTCCCAGCTAATCTGCTAAGTTGCACAATCTTTAGCCCCAGAAAAACGCGGAAACGCAATTTCAATGATTATTAGCTGATTTAGAAGTTTGAGTAGATGCCTGCAAGGCTACTTACTAATCGTTAAAGATAGCGTAACCTTTAGGTAAAGTAGAGTAGGGCGAACTGTGGAACTTCGGATAAAACATAGACTGCTGAGCAGTTAGCCTATGATCATAAGGTTGCAAAATTGCTTGAATGGCAAAATATCGACGAATTGTTAAACTTGGAGCTTATCTGCGTCCCCATTGGCGGGAGGCTACTTTAGGAGTTCTTGCTTTATTGTCTGTCAACGGGCTGGGCGTTTATATACCCTTGTTAATTCGCTCAGCTGTTGATCAGCTTTCGGCTAACTTTAAATGGAATCAAGTAATACATTACGTAGTCGTAATCGCTTTACTGAGTTCAGCCATGTGGTTAATGCGTATGGCTTCACGCATCTGGCTATTTGGGGTGGGGCGTCAGGTAGAATTTGACCTCAAACAACGGATTTTTGAACACTTGCTCAAGCTGGAACCAGCTTATTTTGCTAGTAATACCGCTGGTGATTTGATTAGTAGGGCTACTAGTGATGTAGATAATATCCGGCGATTGCTGGGTTTTGCCATCCTGAGTTTAGCAAATACAGTGTTTGCTTATACCTTGACACTACCAGTGATGTTGTCGATTAATGTGGATCTCACACTAGCTTCTCTGGCAGTGTATCCCTTCATGTTTTTGTTGGTATATTTATTTAGCGATCGCCTACGCAAACAACAAGCGGTAGTACAAGAACAACTCTCTGATATCAGTGGACTCATCCAAGAAGATATCAGTGGTATTGCCTTAATTAAAATTTACGCTCAAGAAGATAATGAGCGTCGAGCTTTCGCTAAGCAAAATCAGCAGCTATTGGCCGCAAATCTGGATTTAGCAAAAACCCGCAATACACTTTTTCCTTTAATTGGTGGACTAGCTAACGTCAGTTCGCTAGTCATAATTTGGTTAGGAGCAATGCGGATGTCTTCTGGAACACTTGCTGTTGGAGATTTTCTCGCATTATTAATTTTTGTAGAGCGTTTAGTTTTCCCTACAACTTTATTGGGATTCACGATTACTACTTATCAACGAGGTGAAGTTAGCGTTGATCGATTGGAGTCTATTTTCACCGTCACACCGAAAATTCAAGATGCTGATGATGCTACACATCTAACAATCACTCAAGTCAAAGGAGAAATTACAGCTACCAACCTCAGCTACACTTACCCAGGTGCTACTACCCCTGCTTTAGACAAGATTAACTTTACCATCAATCCTGGGGAAACGGTAGCTATCGTTGGGCCAATTGGTTCTGGAAAGTCAACTTTGGCGAATGCCTTGCCACGTTTGCTAGATATTGAGCCAGAACAGTTATTTTTGGATGGATTGGATACTACAAAAATCGTTTTAGCAGACTTACGAAGTGCGATCGCTTACGTTCCTCAAGATAACTTTTTATTTAGCACCACGATCAAAAATAATATCCGCTATGGCGACCCGGTGAGCGAACAGCAAGATGTCGAATTATTTGCTAAACTCGCTCAGATTGATTCAGAAATTACCAATTTTCCACAGCAGTATGAAACCATCGTTGGCGAACGTGGAATTACTCTTTCTGGTGGACAACGGCAACGTACCGCCCTAGCACGAGCGATGCTAATCGATGCCCCAGTGTTAATTTTAGATGATGCCCTCTCTAGCGTTGACAATCAAACAGCAACACAAATCCTCAAAAATCTTGCCGATGGTACTGAGCGCAAAACAGTAATTTTTATTACTCATCAACTTTCCGCTGCTGCTGCTGCCGACCGGATTTTTGTGATGGATAAAGGCACAATTGTTCAGATCGGTAATCACGTAGAGCTTTTACAACAAGAGGGACTTTACCGAAATTTGTGGAGTCAACATCAAGTAGAAGAATTACTGCATTAGTTGTTCAATTTAAAGACAATTTTATACTTAGCGAATATAATTTATTGTTCAAAACTTGATAAATCATATTCGTTGAGGGTGTATGTTTGAATACTTGCAAAATTTTTTAACTGATAGCTCATTTATTCCACACGGGCATTGCTACCTTTGGAAACCTAGTTTAGTGTGGCTAAACATTATCTCAGATTCTCTAATTGCCGTTGTATATTATTCTATTCCCGTTATCCTGGTTTACTTTGTCCATAAACGAGAAGATTTACCCTTCAAATGGATACTCTTATTATTTGGAGCTTTTATCGTCTCCTGTGGTACAACCCATATCATGGATGTCTGGACGCTTTGGCATCCTACTTACTGGCTTTCCAGTTTTATCAAAGCAATTACCGCTATTGTCTCACTATATACGGCGATCGCACTACTACCGATTATTCCTCAAGCACTGGCTTTGCCAAGTCCAGCACAACTAGAAGCGGCTAACTGCCAATTAAAGCTGGCACTAGAAGAACTTGCAAATATGCAGTCTCAACTGATTCAAACTGAAAAAATGTCTTCTTTAGGACAACTAGTTGCAGGTATTGCCCATGAAATTAACAATCCGATAAACTTTATTTATGGTAATACTACTTTAGTTGATGAATATACTCAAAACTTACTCAATTTGATTGCACTTTACCAGGAATATTATCCTCATCCTGCACCAAAAATTCATAGTGGTACTGAAGAGATAGACATCACTTTAATTAAAGAAGATTTACCAGAGATTTTATCTTCTATCAAAATGGGAGCTGATCGCATCCGGAAACTAGTCTTAGCTTTACGTAACTTTTCACGTTTGGATGAATCCGATAGAAAAGAAGTTGATATTCATGAAGGTATTGATAGCATTCTTTTAATATTACAAAATAGTTTGAAATATAAAGGAAATATGCCAGCCATCCAAGTGATCAAGAAATATGGTGATTTACCAAAAATTGAGTGTTATCCTAGACAAATAAATCAAGTTTTTATCAATATCTTAACTTATACTATTAATGATTTGAAAGATTCCCTAACTGGATGTCCAATAGCAGTAATTGGTACAAATATAACTGACAATCAACAGCTAGTAAATCGTAATCCTTTAGTTAACATTTCTACTGAAGCTGTAGATAGCAATCAAGTGATAATTCGGATTTCTAATAACGGTTGTGGTTTAACAGAAGACGTCAGAGAAAAAATATTTGAACCGATTGTTCCCTCTAAATCTGTTAGTTTAAATACAGGTATGGGAATGCAAATCAGTTCCCAAATCATCAACAATCATGGTGGTTTATTGAAGTGTATTTCAGCACCACTCCAGGGTACAGAAATAGTTATTCAACTTCCAATTCATCTGAAGCCTAGTTGATGATCTCCAGAACTTATACTGTGTCCGGTTAAAAACTTATCATTTGACAGTCTTAACCAAAGAATGTGCAACTAGACGTACATTAGCTTATCTATTTTTTCATGAGTAGACTTCTTGCAAAAGTCATTCTTTTCGCGTTGTTCTTTGCGTATTTGCGTATTTGCGTTCGCGTTGACGAAGCCTCTCGTAGAGAAGCGTCTCGTAGAGAAGCGGGGCGTAGCCCGGTAAAAAAAGATTTATGCAAGAGGTCTAGTGATTTAAAATTGCTTAAAGAATATTACCTTGTTAGTTTCTTTTGGTATTTGGGCATTATCAAATTACCAAAAACTCATTTGGCACAAATAATGTTCAAAATGGAATTATTGGAATCTGATGCTGCGGGAAAATTTACCCGTTTTCAGTTACAGCACCGTCATATAGGAGCGATCGCAGCTTTAATATTGATTAGTCTGCTAAGTTCACTGACTGGTTCACCAGCTGATCATACCATCTTGAACTGTTGGGAAGGCTTGCTTTGGGGACTAGCAAATCCAGTTATTGGCTTAGATTGTTTAACTGTTATCTTTGCTATTGGCTTATTATCGGCTGTGGTGGTTCGTGGTGCTGCGATAGCCAGATGTTTTTTCTTAGCAACCCTATTGGGGATGATGATTCATTTACTTCAGCTCAATTTACCAGGTGTGGAGATCGCGATCGCTATTTCTGTCATCGCTTTTGGTAGGATGCTGATATCAAATCACCTCAACTTTGTAATACTTGTGTTGCTAGGTGTCTGCGCTGGGTTGTTCCAAGGCTACGTTGGTACTAAAGACATTGTTGATGCAGAAACGATCACAATAGTTACCTATATATTAGGTTTTTCTTTAACTCAGTTCGCAGTCGTTATGAGTGCTAGGGAAATTTTTAGGACGACTAATATATCAACTAAAAAGATTCGCTTAGCTGGATTTGCTTACTGTGCCCTTGGTGTTGTGTTTTTAGGTAATTTAGTTCTCTAAAATTGAATTTTGTTATCTGAATATGGATAACCCAAATTTCTCTGTTATTTTCAAACCAAAGATTTCTCTTTATCCAGATTCATAGGGCGGGTTCACTGAGATATTCGTAAATAATTGGAATATATTTGTGAACCTGCCTCTAATGTCAAACTTGGTATTTTTGAGAAATACGGGGTAATTGCTTTTAGGAAATAATTTCAGCAATTACTATTCCCAACATCTAATTTAGCAGGCACCAACTTTATTAAAGATGACGGAGAAGGTTTTTCCTATCAATAATAAGTCATACAAAGGATACCAATTACTTTGATATCGTAAGTCTAAATCGACTATTTCCTCAAAATCTTTTACTTGAGAACGGCCATTGACTTGCCATTCACCAGTTAATCCAGGTTTGACATTTAAACGCTGCCAGTGTCGCTGATTATAATTTCTCACTTCATCAGCAGTGGGGGGGCGTGTTCCCACTAAACTCATTTCACCGATGAGAATATTCCAAAATTGAGGCAATTCGTCTAAACTTGTACTTCGCAAAAAGCGTCCTAATTTTGTTACTCGAAAGTCATTTTTGTTCTTAAATATCAATCCGTTAGCTTCGTTGTCCACTAAAGATTTTAGCTGCTCTGCGTTGCTAACCATCGAACGAAATTTGCGAATCCGAAATGGTTTTCCTTGGAATCCATAGCGTTCTTGAATAAAAAAAATAGCCCCAGGGCTATCAATTTTAATCGCGATCGCGATCGGTATAAACAAAATCGCTAAAATTAATAGTCCTACCAAACTCCCTAAAATGTCCAAACAACGTTTAAAGTTAGAACGCACGGAAGGATGAGGGGTAAACTTTAATTCCCAATCATTACCTGTGGTAGTCTGAAATACACTTTCTATTGATGCTTGGTACATTTTCTTAGCTGAATACCTAAGTAAAAAGGGTAGATTCACCTTAAGTTTCAACCTAACTATAAACTTGGCTTTATGTATGAACAATATGCTTTCCCAGTATATTCACTTAATCTTCATCAAGATCACGGGGATCACGACTTTATATAAATTTACGATAAAGTTATTTTACATACCTTTAGGTAGATGAACATTTATCTTAATTGCGTATCTAAATTTTGCTATCAATAAAAACACTAATTAAGCAATGTTATGAATCATGAAACCAACTCACAATCCTTCGATTTGTTTCAACTTCTCCTGTGGGAGACGCTACGTGTAGCTTGCTTCGCCTGCGGGGTAAGCTCAGCAAACGTTCGCTATTCATAATAAAGTTTCGGAGACTTTAAGCAAATAACTTGATCGTCGAAAGGACTGGATGTCATATTTTGAGCAATGCAGTTAAAAGATACAAGTTATGGCAATAAAAATATAAGTTTGCAGAAGAAAATGTCTTTATCATTTAGTTACGAGTTTAAAGAAATTGTCAATATTAATAGTTCTCTAAAAATTTACAGTTGTATTAATCTATCTAAATACTATTAGCGTTATTACTAAGTTAAAGCCTCAAAAATCAGGTGCAAAAAAATGATTGTAGCAGGAGTTGAAGTCAAGATTAGCCGATTAGAATCTATTGTTGAACAAATTGGGGAAGCAGTACTTTCTACAACTGAGACAATAGAACGTCTTGCAGAACGATTAGATACTCTTAGCGCTCAAGTAGAAGCACAGGGAAAGCAAGTACAACAGCAGGGTTATCAAATTGTGGCATTGTGTGACGCTGTGCAAACTCTTGCTGAATCTCAGGATGATTCAATGCAAAAAATTAATCAATTAACACAAACTCTCAATCGGCTTACCTCTCTGATTGAAGGTTCAGATGAACGATAGTTGTTTTGGGACTGGGGAACTCGGGGCCCCCGCTCCCTAAACCCTTAACTGAGTCACTGCGATATTGCCTGAAAAACACACCTCTACATCACTCCCAGGAGTGCGATCGCGTTTGCCATATTCCCCCACATAATAAAAGTCATTACCATCAACGCGATAATCTATGGGTAAGGGTTTGGTACAAGGTTGACAAAAAACCAACTTAGGATGCGGTTCTGTGGGTTGTAGATGTGGTAAATTCACATTCCAATAGCTTCCAACTTCTAGAGGACGGTTGAGTAAGTCTAATAAAACCTCGGCGGTTAATTTGGCAGCTAAATCCCAATCAAAATTTTGCTTAGCTTTGCGATAGTGGGAAATAGCAATTCCAGGAATACCATGCATTGCCGCTTCTCGCACAGCCGCAACAGTGCCAGAAATGTAAGCATCTACTCCTAAATTGCCGCCAGCGTTAATCCCCGATAAAACAAATTTGATATTTTTGCTGATTTGTGTCATTGCAATTCTCACACAATCCGCAGGAGTACCAGCGATCGCATATTCATTTTCAGAACGTCGCTGGAGATTGATAGGACGAGTAGTGGTGACTTGATGCCCACAACCAGATTGATGTTCTTTAGGAGCAGCAATTATTACATTTTGCTCGTTCACAGCTTTGAGCAATGCTCGAATACCAGGGGCGTCGATACCGTCATCGTTGGTTAAAATTATGGTCATATTCGCGAAGTTAAGATTAAAAATTAGACTATATAGTTGTTGGTTACAAATATGCGATCGCCACTTTGTAAATTATTTCTGAGATACAAAAGTATGCGGATATACTAGACGCTGCTTTTTTTCCAAATGTAGAAAAATATAGATATTTATTGCCTCAATAATGTATTAAAGATAAATGCTCGCAAATTTCCAAAAAACTACCTCAAATCGCTAAAACTATTGAGATTATGCTATAATTTGGCACATGGTTTGCAAATTCCGCCCTCAGTGTTTTGGTTAATTCCTTACAAGGGCGGTATTTCTTTGCACTTAGTATTTAGTAGTGCTTCGTTGATGAGGACGCGGAGACGTTTGGACGCGGGGACGCGGAGAGTCCCCATAACTAAAGCTAGGCGATTCAAGCAAGGAAAACATTTTTTGCCTCCACGACTTTAGTCGGGGGCTTTTGACCAGTGCTTCGACCTTGAGAAGGGTCGCGCGCTCCGCGTCTTTCCTTCCCCGCGTCTCCGCGTCTTCTTGGTAAATGCTTGCATTGGTATTTAAAAATTGGCACAATCAAAAAATTCAGAAAAATAGGCACATACTAGCCATAACAGAAAATCCTGCTAGATAAAGCCGTAAAAGAGGTGATTTTTACATTGGTTGTGTAGTATTTTTGGTGCAAGTCTGTCTTAAGGTTCATACAATGAAACAGCTCCTCAAGCAATTATTCAACAGTCGCAAATACCTCATCCAGCTAATATTACCCTTGGTAATGTTCGTTTTGTTTACAGCACCTGCTTTCGCTACAGGTGTATATCAAATTCCTGATCTGACAGAAGGCACTTGGATTTTGGATCAAGGTGAAGTTGTCAGCAGGATCAATGAAGGTAAGATTAGCAGTGGGTTCGAGGACTTAGCCAAGAAAACTGGTAATGAGGTGAGAATTGTCACTATTCGCCGCCTCGATTACGGAGAAACACCAGAAAGTTTCGCCCAAGAACTGTTTGAAAAATGGTTTCCCACACAAACAGCCCAGGCTAACCAAACTCTGTTATTAATTGACACAGTTACCAATGGTACGGCAATTATTACTGGAGATAAAGTCAAGTCTTTATTAACAGACTCGATTGCCGAGAGTGTTGCCTTAGAAACATTGAGTGCGCCGTTACGGGATGGTAACAAGTATAATCAAGCATTTGTAGATGCGAGCGATCGCTTAGTTGCTGTCCTCTCAGGTGAACCTGATCCAGGGCCACCCCAGATAGTTGACAACATCCAAGTAGAAGGTACCTTCAAAAAAGCAGAAGAAACCGATCAAGGTAACGCTACTGCTTGGGTAGTAGGACTATTAATCGCTGCCACAGTTATCCCCATGGCAACCTACTACATTTATCAAGTAAATCAACCCTCATCTGATAATTAGTTAGAGCAGGGAGTGGGGAGTGGGGAGTGGGGAGTGGGGAGCAGAGGAGAATAATTAATACTCAATTCCCTATTAACCCTAATCTCCACTCCCAGAGGGAGCGGGGGCCCCGAGTTCCCCGTTCTCAATCTTGAATATATTCTTGCCCAGTTACTAAAGCAACCTCAGCGCGAACAAATTCTCTACCTAAATAGGCTGCATGATCTAACAATGTTAATGGGCAAGGCTGAGTTTCTTCAAAAATCTTGACACAAAGTTCTTTTGCTGTCCTCCCGCTAAAAACTGTAGTCTGAGTTCGTTCTACCTTTTTTTTGGCGGGAATTACTTTTCCTGTGTCTGGATCGACAGCTAAACCACGCTCATCAATGACATTGGTGAAATGCTTGGCACAAATTAACCCTGCTTCTCGATCCAAGTAGATAATAAAATATCCACCCGGATCAAGGTTAAGATGTCGCTGAGAAAGTTTGTTATCAATTGCTGCCAAATTTCCAACCATCAAATCCATAAGCACTCTGAAAAACCAAATTTATTGTGTTAGGATTTTCACCCTCTATATCCAGTGTAATTCTGATTTTCCTTAGTATTGTTTATATTTTGGATATATTTTTTAGAGGAACGGCAACAGGCAACAGGGGAAATCCACACCTAAAGTGCAGATCCAAATCCACAACTGAGTTTATATTTATAATTTTCTGTTCCCTGATTTTGTGATTTTTCCTCACGCATCTTTCTGATTAAATGGCAATTCTGCATTAATTGCTGCTATTTCCTGCTGTTCTAATTCATTCACTTCACTGATATAGCGTTTGAGAATTTGTTCCAAACGGGGATTGTAAAAGCGGTGCAAACTGTAATTTGGCATAGCCGGAAAACCGCGTCGTTTTTTATGACGCCCACCGGCACCAGGATCAAAGATTTGGATGTTGTTGGCGATCGCCCACTCAATTGGCGCATAATAGCAAGCATCAAAGTGTAAGCAATCTATTTCTTGAAAACTACCCCAATAACGCCCATACAAGTTTTCATCTTTATACAGACAAAACGACATCCCCACAGGTTGGTGAGCATATTGTTCGCTATATGCAGCAAAAAACACCACTCGATGGCGATAATCAGTATATAGCTGCTCAAAAAACTGCTTTGTTAAATACTTGCTACCCCACCAGCCAAACTTATCACAGGTATCAGCATAAAAATGGTACATCAAAGTAAACAAAGATTTAGGAATTTCCTCACCAGTTAGCGGTTGCAATCGTAAACCAGCCTTCTCAACAGCTTTGCGTTCCCTTTTGATATTGCGACGCTGATTAGCGTTGAATACAGCCAAGTAATCATCAAAAGTCTGAAATTGCAGATTTTCCCAAACATAACTATGATGCAACCACTTGGTAAAACCACATCGTTCCAGCACAGGACGCCATTGGGGATCAACGTAGAGAAAATGACACCCAGAAATGCGATGTTGTAAGCAAAAAGAGTCAATTTCATGCACCATCATCGCTGTGATTTCGTCCTCATCTTCACCTGGGGCAATCAAAAAACGATAGCCCTCAGCAGGAGTAAATGGCGTCATACCCAGCATTTTGGGATAATACTGTACTCCGATGCGGTCTGCTAACTCCGCCCATTGGTGATCAAAAACAAATTCACCAGAACTATGTCCTTTAAGATAAAGTGGAGCCGCAGCGATTAGCACTCTATCTCGCCACAGCGTCAAGTGATTTGGCAACCAACCAGTTTTAGCCATAGCACTTTGGGAAGTTTCAAGATTATTCAGCCACTCCCACTCTAAAAATGGCGTTTTTAGTGGGAGTGCCAAAGCATCCCAGGTTTGTTGGGGAACTTCGACAATTTTGTTAGTCCAAACGACAGAGTAGCGGGGCTTAATTTGTTTCACCGATGTTGGGGAATGGGGAGTGGGGACGCGGGGACACGGGGACGCGGAGACGCGGGGACGCGGGGACGCGGGGACACGGAGACGCGGGGACACGGAGACGCGGAGAAATGACAAATGACAAATGACCAATGCCTTATTTAGAGTAAGCTAAAAAACATCTAAATTACATAATCAAATTAAATAAAACTCTTGTGGGGTGGGCATCTTGCCCGCCCTAATTATGCAAGTTATAGCTGGAACAGCTTAATCTAATCTATCTGAAACAAATCAGTACATACTGAAAAGTCTTCTTCCCTACTCCCTACTCCCTACTCCCCACTCCCCACTCCTTTCAAGGATAGGTTTTTCATATTCAGTCTGAAAAAGCCTATTTTTCCGTTCCGAAATCTTTCTTTGCGTCCCCCTTCGGGTGACGCTCGCAAGCTCGCTAACGCAGTCGCCTGCGGAGGGAAACCCTCCTTTACTCGCTGTCTCACCGCGTCTCCCCGTCTTGGCGTCAACCAAAACGCGAAATCTAAAAAACTACTCATAAGAGACTCCCCACTCCCCACCTACGCAATTAGTTCAAAAATCAAAGCAAACTGCTATGTCTTTCGTTGCAGCCGATAGTGTAAAAAGACTTCGTTCTCAACTGTATGCACTTCTAGAAGTTGCAATTTGGGGGCTAGATGGGCTAGAAATCCTTTGCCTGCTGCGGGTGTAGGTGCTGTGGCACCACCTAAAATTAGAGGACAGACTGTTAGCCATAACTCATCAACTAAATCTAATTCCAACATCGAAGCGACTAATTCACCGCCACCTAAGATCGCTAAGCGTGTTATATGTAGAGTTGCCAGGTGTTGTAAAGCAGCGGGAGTGTCAACTTTTCCCGTTGATGTTTCAAAGACTAAAATCTGCTCAAATTTTGGCAGATGCTCCTGTGTGGGAGTTTCTATCTTAATAGGCGGGATGCGTTGTTGTTGGCAAAGGCGAATTTGTTCGCGTTCTTGCCAAGAATGTGCCCCCTTTGCTGTTGTCAGCAACCAGCGTTTAACTGGCTGCTTGAAAAAGTTTATTTCCGGATTGAGGTTGGCAGAGTGTGTAATAACTATATGAACTGGCTGGGGAGGTTTACCCCCTTGAATTCGATGTTGCAGCAGTTTTGGATGTGATACTGTAAGTGTTGTACCATAAGCGCAAAGAGTACCAGCACCGAACAAAACTGCATCAGCAGTAGCGATTTGTTTTTCTAAGTGTGCTTTATCGGCCCTTGAACCAAACCGAGCGGGCGATCGCCTAAAATCCGCTATCTTGCCATCTGCACTCATTGCTAAAACAACTGTAGTGTGAGGACGATGTTGCACCATTGGATTGGTTTGATAGTTTTAATATTTTTCTTGCTAGTGTATTGATTTTCCAAGCACTTTATGCTTGCAAGTTATTGTTTACTAATTTTATCACTGTAACGATATGCAACACGAGTCGCTTTTAAATCTATCATCTAAAATTTTTGGTATAGCATGTGTCTTTTTGTACTATAGCAATTTGATATTTTTAAGTCTTGAAAATGAAATTTTGATCAGTTAATCCAATGTCTCCTTTAGCTAGTCCGATTGCATATCGTTGCTGTTGTGGTTTGCAGATGCGAAGTGAGACAATAGATGGCTAATTCCCGTCAATCATCCTTTCGTCGAATTTTAGTAACGAGAATATTGCTTCTGTTTGTTCCGGTTCTCTTAGTTGGAGAAATTGTTGCCCTCAACAAGGCACGCTCTAGCTTATTAAGAACTGCTGGTCAAAATTTAACAGAAAGCGCTATCAATAAAGGGGAGAAAATTACCGATGCGATCGCTGCTTTAAAAACCAATTTACTCAGTGCAAGCAAGACAACGGTCATTCAATCAGGCTCGTCTATACAAGCACAAAAATATCTCACTCAGCTAGCACAACAACTACCAACACGGATTGAGTGTATTCAACTCACAAATCTGACAAGCCGCGAGATTATAGCTAGTAGCTGTGGTGGTCAACAAATTGCCGAATTTCAATTGCCAAAGCTAAGCAATGACGACGTTGATGTGAGATTAGCACCTCTCGAAAAAGCAGGAATAACAGGTAAAAAGAATCCTCAAAATCAACTGCGATTGGTGTTAACAGTCCCAGTTTTTAATCGTCGGGGAAATTTAGTTTACGCCTTAAGTATTCAGACTGCATTGCACCAAAAAATCGACAATAGACTGGGATCGCTCACAGGTTCAATGGTGGTAATTGCGGAAGATGGCACGATTTTGGCATACCCATCAGCAAATAAAATTGGAACCAATATTAAACAACACCTAGATGCAGTGAGACTCCAAAGCATTGTCAAAAATGCGATCGCCGGTCGAAACGAGTCTATAAATCTCAACTTTACAAAAAATCAAGAATTAGTAGCCGGCTACACGGCTATTGCCAATCCCATTACGCAACAGCAGCAACAAAAATGGATCATCCTAGCAGTTACTAGTGTTGACAGTGCCCTTTTTGGTTTAGAAGAAATTAAGTTAATTCTTATAGTCTTAACAGTTGGTTTGATTGGTGCAAGTTTATTAGCATCTTTGTATTTAGCCCCTTATCTAGCACGTCCTTTAGAAGAATTGCGAGATTACGCACTCAATATTCATAGCCATCACGCCGCACAACCAATTCCCCACAATTTCAAAATTCGCGAGTTTAATCAGCTAGCACAAGCATTAGACCAAATGGTTGAGCGACTAAAAGCTTGGGCTGAAGAACTAGAAATAGCTTGGAAAGAAGCAAAAACTGCTAACCAAATCAAAAGCCAATTTTTGGCTACGACTTCTCATGAATTAAGAAATCCATTAAATATTATTATTAACTGTGTTCGCCTGGTTCGAGATGATTTGTGCGATAACAGAGAAGAAGAACTAGAGTTTCTCAAACGTGCCGATGAAACAGCAATTCATCTGTTAGGAATTATTAATGATTTACTCGATATTTCTAAAATTGAAGCAGGTAAACTTTCAGTAGTTACAGTACCGATTGACCTTAGACAAGTATTGTTAGAAGTAATTAATTTACAATCGGTTAATGTCCAACAAAAAGGCTTACAGTTAAAATGCGAACTGGGTACTGAATCTATCGCCGTGAAAGCAGATGCAGCAAAACTCAAGCAAGTATTAATTAATATCATCGGCAACGCTACTAAATTTACTGACACAGGAAGCATTACAATTTCTACAGAAATTCAACACAATATTGGTCAATCTCAGGTTGTAGTGACAGTTAAAGATACTGGGATAGGTATTGATCCAAATCAACAGCACAAACTATTTCGCCCCTTTGTGATGGTAGGAACAACCACACGCAAGTTTGACGGAACTGGACTAGGGCTAGCAATTTCCAGAAATTTAATTGAACTTATGGGAGGTAATATAACTCTTGAAAGTGCGGGTCTTTATCAAGGTACAACAGTGAAGATTACATTACCTTTGATTGACAGTTCTGTGTTACTTACCCCAGAAGAAAAAAAATTAGAGCATCTGGAATCACCTTCTGACAATGAAGAAACAACAAAAAGCTGTTATCCTCACTTGAAAGATTCTCCAGAAAACTCTCAACAAGGGGTTTATAAAACAACCATTGCCGGAGTATATACAGACAAATTTCCGCATTTACTAAGTGAAGAAACATCCGAGATTACTCTCCTACCAAAACTACCAAAAGGAGGAGCTTACGCAAATGGAGCTTCTGAAAAACAATCAAAGTAATTCGTAATTATTTATTTCTCCCCCTATTCCTTTTGATATGCCAACTATTAAATGTAAAAATATTATTTTTCCTAATATTCAAGCAATTTTGTTTGATAAAAATGGTACTTTGGAAGACTCAGAAGTTTATCTGCGATCGCTTGGACAAAAAGTAGCCAGGTTAATAGATGCCCAATTTCCTGGTATTGGTGAACCGTTATTAATGGCATTTGGCATCAACAGTAATAGTTTAGATCCAGCAGGTTTAATATCGGTGGCAAGTCGTCGGGAAACAGAAGTAGCCGCAGCAGCATATATTGCTGAAACTGGTAAAGGATGGTTTGAATCTTTAAAAATCGCCCGTCAAGCTTTGGATGAGGCTGAAAAATACATTGGTATCGCTCCTGCACCTCTTTTTGTAGGTAGCTTGGAGGTGTTGCAATATCTATGGAAAGCAGGACTGAAACTTGGTATACTTTCAGCGGCGACAACAAATGAAGTCCAGAGTTTTGTGGCACATCACCAGTTAGGCGCATACATCCAGCTGGAGATGGGAGTAGATGAGGGGCCAAGTAAACCAGATCCAATACTATTTTTACAAGCTTGCCAAGCCTTAGAAGTTGAACCCAGCGCTACATTAATGGTGGGAGATTCTGTTGGCGACATGCAAATGGCGCGTCATGCCAAAGCCGCAGGTTGTGTGGGAATTACTTGGGTGAGTAAATCAGATCATGTCCAAGGTGCGGATGTCGTCATTAATCAACTCAATGAAATCCAAATTGTAGAAGGTTAATTTGAGAAGGCGATCGCGCTTGGATTTAAATACTAATACTTTCTTGGGTACTGGGTACTGGGAAAAAGTTTTTTAAAATTTGGTGGTGGGTAAAAGCCTTTACCATAATTTTACGATTTTACACCCAGTCCCCAATCCCTAATCCCCAGTCTCTTTTACCCAGGAAACTTCAAATAGAATAATATATTGGAAAAGATTTAGCATCTTTAGGCTTGACATACACCCGCTGTTCTGGTTCTAATTCCAATTCGTCAAAGCGTTCCCGTGTTAAGTGTGCCATTACTACTTGCCCATCATCTAAACTTAATTCCACTTGAATTTCCCAACCCAAATGTATTAACCTACTCACCTTGGCGGGGGCAGTAGTACCGTTAGCTACCTTTTCGACAATCACATCTTGTGGACGCAAAAACATTTCTGGATGTGGCGAATCAAACCCAGTACTTTGGAAAATCTTTGAGCTACTGGGCAAGACGTTAACAGGGCCGATAAAGCTCATCACAAATGCTGTTGCAGGGCGATCGTAAATTTCGGCTGGTGTCCCCACTTGTTCTACTCGTCCCTTATTCATCACCACGATTTCGTCAGAAACTTCCATCGCTTCTTCTTGGTCGTGGGTGACAAAAACTGTGGTAACATGTACTTCATCATGGAGGCGGCGTAACCATGCTCGTAAGTCTTTACGGACTTTTGCATCCAGTGCGCCAAAGGGTTCATCCAGCAGTAATACTTCGGGTTCTACGGCTAACGCCCTTGCTAGCGCTACCCGCTGTCTTTGACCACCAGAAAGCTGTGATGGATAGCGATCGCCTAGTCCAGTCAATTGCACCAATTCTAATAGCTGTTCTACTTTCCCTTGAATCTTCTTGGTTGGGGCCTTGCGAATTTCTAGACCAAAAGCAATGTTTTGCCGCACGGTTAAGTGCTTAAATAGGGCATAGTGTTGAAACACAAACCCAATCTTCCGGTCTTGCACACTTTGATATGTAGCATCCTTGCCAGTTAGCAAAATTTTGCCGCTATCTGGCATTTCCAAACCTGCAATTAATCTTAGCAAGGTAGATTTACCAGATCCAGATGGCCCCAGTAAGGCCACCAGTGAACCACTCTTGACTTCCAGATTGACCTGATCAACAGCTTGGAAACTCCCAAAGTGCTTGGAAACGTTCTCAACTACTATGCCCACTGCTACTGTACCTCTGCAACTCAAAATACGGCTTATTGCTAGGCTTACCGTGTTTTATATATATCATATACAAGTACTTTTGAATCAAAAAATTTAGTCAAAAACTATAGTAGTCTGCTTTGATTTTTGAACTGATTTGCGTTGACAGGGAGTAGGGAGTAGGGAGTAGGCTTTTTGGTACGTACTGATTTTTTTCAAAAATCAAACAGGATTCCTATATAAATCTGGAACAAAATTAGAGCGTGCTTGTTGTGTTGCTTGCAACTTATGTTCTAAAGTTGACCAATTTTCCTGTTCAATTAAATTAATTAATTCGTCTAAATTATGACGATATTGTTGTAATGAATTGAGCAATGCTTGCCGATTATATCGCGCCATCATCACACCTAATTCTGGATTGCCGCCGCCGACGCGACTAGTGTCTCGAAATCCTGAACTGGCTAACTTTTGGGCTAGTTGTAAAACATCGGCATCGGTTTCATTGATACATGCGCTAATCAGTGCAGCACTGATCATTACGGGTAGATGAGAAATCCAACTCACAGCGCGGTCATGCTGTTCTGGTTGACAATGGTAGATATTAGCCCCAAGCGATCGCACAATTTCTTCCACAACCGTAATTGCAGAAGTTGGTGTTGTCGCCTCTGGTGTTAGCACATAGGGCTTACCAACAAATAAGTCTCGTTGTGCAGCTTCAATACCACTATCGGCTGTTCCCGCCATTGGATGGCCACCAATAAAATGATTCCATAAAGGTGAAATTGCTTTAACTATCGGTGCTTTCACCGAACCCACATCAGTCACAACTGTGTTCGTAGGTAGATGATCGATTAGTTGTTCAACTTGGGGAACAATAAGTGCTAGAGGTGTACATATAAATACTACCTCTGCGGCTGCCAACAGACTGATGTTAACAGACGCCTCATCAACACTACCGAGGGCGATCGCCTTTTGACAGGTTGATTCACGGCGGCTAACTCCTAAAACATGATGTCCTTGCGATCGCAAATCAAAACCCAAAGATCCACCTATCAATCCGAGTCCTAAAATTCCAATATTCATTAACTAGGGGTGTGGGGTGTGAGGGTGTAAGGGAAGAGAGGGAATTGTATTTTTGTACACCTGTTTCTAGAACTCAAGGGTACAGCAACCCACACCAAATCTATAATTTGGTGGTCTTTAATCAGTGGTGAACTCAAGCCCCACTAAACTAAAGTCCCCTACACCTTTACACTTTACACCCTTACACCCCTACACCCTTACACCCCTAGCAGGAGCGGTTTAGCATTCATGACTGTAGAGGAATTGCTAGAAAAATATGCAGCGGGAGTTTTAGACTTTAGTGGTATAGATCTCTCTGAAGCCAACCTCAGTGGCGCTAAACTCAGTGGCGCGAATCTTAGCGGTGCTAATTTGAGTATAGTCAACTTTAGCGGTGCAAATTTGAGTGAAGTTAACTTAAGCAATGCCAAACTCAACGTAGCGAGATTGAGCGGTGCGAATTTAATCAGTGCTAACCTCAACAATACTAGTCTGAATGTAGCTAATTTAATTCGAGCAGATCTCAGTCGCGCTCAACTCAAGGGAGCAACACTCATCCGCGCTGAGTTAATTCGCGCTGAACTAAGTCGCGCTGATCTATTTGAAGCCAACCTCAACAGTGCAGATTTGCGAGAAGCCACACTGCGTCAAGCAAATCTCCGCCGCGCTAACTTGAGCGAAGCCATCTTAAGAGGTGGGTTCTTAACAGGAGCAAACTTAGAGATGGCTAACTTAAATGCCACTGATTTGAGTAATACCGACATCAGCGGTGCGAATCTGCGAGATGCAGAACTCAGACAGGCAAATCTCAACCGTGCTAATTTGAGTGGGGCAGATTTAAGCAATGCAAATCTTCGCTGGGCAGATTTAAGCGGCGCAAATCTTCGCTGGGCAGATTTAAGCGGCGCAAAATTGAGTGGGGCTAACTTAATTGGGGCAGATTTGAGCAACGCGAATTTGACAAACACAAGTTTAGTCCATGCCAATCTAACCCAAGCAAAATTAATTAAGGTGGAATGGATTGGTGCTGACTTGACAGGGGCAACTTTAACAGGAGCAAAACTCTACGCTACCTACAGGTTTGGTTTAAAAACTGAAGGCATAACTTGTGAATGGGTTGATCTTAGTCCAAATGGCGATCGCTCGATTATTCAAAAGTTCCATGCCGAAGACTCACGAGAATTTTTTAATGAAACTCCACCGACAATTCGGATTATCATTGATGCAGCTATAGAACAAGAAGCTAACTTTGCTATTGCTGGCGCTTATTACCAAATTTCTCAAGAGTATCAAGGCTTAAAACAGCCTCCAAGCATCGAAAGTGGGCGACGTCGCACTGTTTTTACTTTCCGAGTTGATAGTGATCTGGCTTTATTTCCTACAGCTTACCTCGCTATTCTTCCTTTTCAAGATGCAGCATTCACTCAAAACAATATTTCCCGTGTCCTGGAAATGATTACCAGGGAAGTTAATGTCCGCGATAATCTCAAATCATCCAATTTTCTTGAACAATTAACTCAGCTTTTAGAGCAAACCACAACTTTAGCTAATACTATTAAACAGATGAAAAAAAATCTGCGAATAGCTGCTAAATTGAACTTTTGTAAAGCACCTACCCAAACAATATTAACAAATTCCAGCGCTCACACTTTGATTGTGTATAACAACCCTAACTTTGGGAAAAGATTTATTAATCGTACTATACTCAATGCTGCAACTTATGATGATATATCCAATAAATTGACAAATTCCACATTACCTGAGTTAGATATGGTTGCACATTTTGTTAAAGGGTTTCATTAGATGAGTCATTGAAAATAGGGAGTGGGGAGTGGGGAGTGGGGAGTTGGGAGTCTTTCAAGGGTAGGTTTTTCATATTCAGTCTGAAAAAGCCTATTTTTCCGTTCCGAAATCTTTCTCCGCGTCCCCGTGTCCCCGCGTCTTTGCGTCAACCAAAACGCGAAATCTAAAAAACCTACCCATAAGAGGAGTAGAGAGTAGGGAGAAATATTTTTAGATGACAAAAAACAAAAGGAGAAATGAAGATGCGCGATACTTTTAATCGAATGATCGGTAAGACTCGCTATGTAGTATTTCGTCTGTTTCTGCATTTGGGAGGAGGTGAAGTTGCACCAATTTTGGGAGTATTGAACCGTGGAGCAATAGAGGCGATCGATGCTGATGGGGACTTGGAAGTTGTGGGAGAGGGATTAGTGGAGTTAAGTCAAACTCTGCTGCAATATGATGAGTATTGGCTTTCTGCTGCCAATGAAGGTGATGTGTTTTGGGACGAAGGAGAGGCGGGAGATTATGTCAATGAATTATTTACCGACTCTGCCCAAAGATATCTCAGTGAACCAGATTTGAATTCTGATGCTGGATTCGATGAACCTTTATCCATACCTGTAACTCGCAACGTAGTTGTGATGATTACAGTAGCTTATGAGGGAGAAGTCCCAGAGTTAGAAACTGACCTTTCTAACGTTCAAGCACTCAAGGAAGCTTTTAAAGCTTTGATCAATTTGCATTACAAACAGAAAGTACGAGCAATCCAAGTGCATTTCTCACCAGCACAGTTGGGCGATGAACTCACTAGCGATCAACTATTACAACATTACCCAGAACTGATTCCTCTATAATTTGAATTTGTTGGGTAGTCCGTACTCACCACACCATCTAGAACTTGTTAAGCTCAAAATAGGACAATAATGTAATGCTCATGACCATAGTACGAAAATTTACAGTCATTGTTTTAACTTTGAGTTTGTGCTTAACTACAGTCGCTTGTGGAGGAGGAAATCAAGCTACCCCCTCAGCAAGGAATGTGAGCCAAACTTCTGCTTCTACCAAACTGAGTGATGGTCAGTATCAAGTACAACAAGCAACCTATGATGATGGAACTGGAGCGTATACCTTATTTTTACTCAACAGTAAGCCTCCCAGATTCACAACCGAAAATTTACAAATGGCGCGGTTGACTGATGAAGAAATTAAAGAAGGTAAGAAACCTTACTTAAAGGTCGAGAATGGACAGCCTGTTTTATACTTGAGCGAAGATTTTAAAATCGAATACGTCCATAACGTTACTGAAACCAGAAATAACCCTCAAACTGGACAGCAGGAAACGGTTGTAGTTCGCCAAGAAAACAGCTTCTGGACACCTTTTGCAGGGTCTTTAGCGGGTAGCCTTGCCGGTCAAGCATTGGGAAATGCGTTGTTTAGACCTCAGTATTATGTACCCCCTGTTTATCAATCAGGTCGGGTGTTAACTGGCTATGGTGGATATGGCAATAGCTATGATCAAGCAGTTAGCAGCTATCGAAGTCGCTATAATGCACCACCCGCAGCTGTGAGAAATCGTACAGCTTTCCGCGACACAGGAACGATTAGAAGAGCGTATCCTGGGGATTCTAATATCCGCACTACACCACGCACCACTACAAATAATCGTCCTTCTGGTTCTGGTTATGGCACCAGCACCTTGCGGCCTTCTAGCAGATCGAGTTCTACCAGACGTGACTCTGGCAGTCGTTTTGGTAGTGGTACCAGTCCTAGCCGTTCCAGTCGTCCATCTGGTTTTGGCACTAGAGGCCGTCGGCGGTAGGGGGATTGGGGATTGGGGATTGGGGATTGGGGATTGGGGACTGGGTAAGTTTGCGTTTTGATTGACGCAAAGACGCGGGGACGCAAAGATGCCGAAGTGTCGGTCACTGTTCCCTGTTCCCTGTTCCCTTCTTACCTATACAACCAAACTCGCAACAGTGACAGCAACTGCTCGGTATCTACTGGTTTGGTGATGTAATCAGAAGCTCCTGCTTCGATACATTTTTCGCGATCGCCCGGCATGGCTTTGGCAGTTAGGGCTATTATCGGTAGTGAGCAAAATTGTGGTTGCTGGCGGATAACACGGGTGGTTTCATAACCATCCATTTCTGGCATCATTACATCCATCAAAATTATATTGATATCAGGGTTAGCTTGGAGTACTTCTATACCATCTCTGCCATTTTCAGCAAATAATACTTGCATCTGATAACTTTCTAAAAAACCTGTCAAAGCAAAGATATTTCGCAGGTCGTCATCTACAATTAAAATTTTCCGTTCAGCTAAAATCGGGTCGGTTTGACGTAGTTGTTCTAAAATTTCCTGTTTGCGTTGGGGTAGGTTTGCCTGGACTCGATGTAAGAATAAGGCAGTTTCATCAAGTAAACGCTCTGGCGATCGCACATTCTTAATAATAATTGTCTCTGCTAATCCCCTCAGATGGGTTTCTTCTTGTGGAGTGAGTTCTTTGCCTGTGTAGACGATGATCGGCAGTTTCATCAGGTCGGATTCTTGCTTGATTTGCTCAATCAACTCTAACCCGCTCATATCAGGTAGACCTAAATCCAGTACAACACAATCAAACGGATTCGCTCGCAAAGTGGCTAAGGCTTCTGCTCCCGTATTCACTGCTGTAGTGTGGACATCATTGTTACCAATCAATTCAATAATACTTTGAGCTTGCACAGGATCATCTTCTATAACTAGAAGATTTTTGACCCTGCGCTCGATAAAACCTTTAATCTCGGTTAATACTTGAGTTAGGGTTTCTGGGGAAACAGGCTTTTGCAGATATGTGATTGCTCCTAGTTGTAACCCCCGTTGCTGTCTTTCATCAACAGACAGTATATGTACTGGTATATGTCTCGTCTCTGGGTCGCGTTTGAGACGATCTAGCACTGTCCAGCCATCCATCTCTGGCATGTTGATATCCAGCATGATTGCATTTGGTTTAAATTGTTGTGCTAAGGCTAAACCTTGTTTACTGCGTAATGTTGCGATCGCTTTAAAGCCCTGTTGACGTGCCATATCTACTAAGATGCGGGCAAATTTATCATCATCTTCAATAATTAGCAAGATGCGATCGCCTGTTTCTATTATCTGGCGATCGTCGGCAATTTCCATCAACGAACTAGGCAGTATCTCAGATGATGTGTCTGTGTCTAGGGTCAAAACTGCTCTTTGATTACCTGGTAGCTCCTCAATTTTCCTGGTTTGTTGCTCAGTAGCTGGTAGCTCACTACTAGAATAAGTTGATGGTAGGTAGAGAGTAAAAGTGCTACCTTGTCCTGGTTGGCTAACTAATTCAATTCTGCCCCCCAGCATATGAGCTAGTTCACGACTGATTGATAAACCCAAGCCAGTTCCACCATATTTACGGCTAGTTGTGCCGTCTGCTTGCTGAAATGCTTCAAAAATAATCTTCTGTTTGTCGGCAGGAATGCCAATACCAGTATCGCTAATTGCAAACGTAATCATCGCTTCACTGGTATCTTTTGCCCTGGCAATTTGTAATTTTACGCTTCCCTGTTCGGTGAACTTAAAAGCGTTGGCTAAGAGATTTTTGAGTATTTGCTGTAAACGTTTGGGGTCATGAGAAATTGTCTTTGGTAAACTATCGTCTAGTTCAATCGAGAAGTCGAGTTGTTTATTTTGGGCAATTTGCCGAAAGGTTCGCTCTAAATTTATGTGCAAATCTGCAAATGTAATTTGCTCAACCTGAATCAACAGATTTCCAGATTCAATTTTTGCTAAATCTAAAATGTCGTTGATCAACTCCAACAAATCCCTGCCCGCAGAGTGAATTGTCCGGCTGTACTCCACTTGCTTATCGCTCAAATTGCCTTCAGCGTTATCTCCTAATAGCTGCGCTAAGATTAATAAGCTATTGAGTGGTGTCCGCAACTCGTGGGACATGTTTGCTAAAAATTCCGACTTATATTTGGAAGCTAAAGCCAATTCCTCGGCTCTTTGTTCTAATTTATGCCTTGCTTGCTCAATCTCTCGATTCTTGCGGGCTACTTCCTGATTTTGCGCTTCTAACAATTCTGCTTTTTCTTCTAGCTCTTCATTGAGCTGCTGTAATTCTTCATTAGATTGCTTTAATTCTTCCTGCTGCTGCTTCAAGAGAAATTGAGAAGACTCCAATTCTTGTGCCTGTTCTTCTAAAAGTTGATTGGTATCTTGTAGTTCTTTTTGTCGGGTTTGCAACTCTTCTGTTAAAGCTACAGACTGCTCAAGTAGTTGCTGAGTTTGAACATTGGCAGCAATATTATTTAAAAAGACACCAATGATTTCGCTAAATTGATCTAAAAATTTTAAATGCAGTTCACTAAAGCGTTGAAAAGAAGCAAGTTCAATTACAGCTTTAACTTGCTTTTCAAATATTGTGGGAAACACAATAATATTGAGCGGTGCTGCTGCTCCCAAACCAGAATTGATGCGGATATAGTTGCCAGGAACTTCTGTGAGGAGAATTCTTTGTTTTTCTAAAGCGCATTGTCCTACTAATCCCTCACCCAAGCGAAATTGATTTGCTAAGTTTTTGCGCTCTTGATAAGCATAGCTACTCAACAATTTCAACAGAGGTTGGTTATCTACTGAGTTCATCGCATAAAAAACGCCATGGGATGCTCCAATGAGTGGTGCAAGCTTCGACAATATCAGGCTAGATACACTTTCTAAATTTCGCTGCCCTTGGAGCATTTGGGTAAATTCAGCCAAATTAGACTTCAGCCAATTTTGTTCCTCGTTGGCTTGAGTTGTATTTCGTAAATTGGCAATCATCTGGTTAAAAGTTTTTGCCAGCAGACCAATTTCATCTCGGCGATCGCTATCTGGTAAGCTAACCGATAAATCTCCATTTCTAATATTTTCTGCTACCCCAGAAACTTGTTGCAGTGGTTGGGAAATATTGCGATTCAGCAAATATCCAATCACAACTAGGATCACAGCCAAGATAGGAATACTGTAAACAATGGTTGCCACAGTTTTTTGACTAGCAGCTTGTGCGTTTTCAGTACGTTGCTTGAGCAGCTTATTCTCTTGCGACTGCATCGCTGAGATAATTTTGCGAATATCGTCCATCAGCTGCTTACCTAAATCCCCTTGGACGATCTTCTGAGCAGCAGCAAAATCTTGATTTTGACGTATGCTAATAGTTTCTTGCAGCTCAGCTAGCTTCCTAGCGATAAGTGGCTGTAAAATATCAAGCTGAATCTGTTGGTCAGAATTATCTGATGTTAAGCGCTGAACAGATTTGAGTTTTTGTTCTATGAGTTGAATGGCGGTGTTGTAAGGTTCTATATACTGCTTTTTTCCAGTAATTATGTAACCACGTTGCCCAGTTTCAGCATTAATCAATTGAAATTTCAGAGCTTCCAACTGATTTAACACCTCGTAGGTATGTTTTTCTCTGCGTGAAGTCTCAATCTGCTCTATGATGCTTTGATATGAGATCAGACCAATAATAGTCAGAATTGCTAAACTCAAAGCAAAAGCTGTGCCGATTTTGGTTCTAATCTTCAAATTATTCAACATTGCAGCTATCTGAATCGGACTATTGATTTGATGAATATTTTAGTTTTGCTGAAGCTAAAAAAATATTTTAATGCTTCACAAAATTGATAATTTTTGATTTTCATAAAGTTGATATAACTATTTACCCATATTTTTTTACAAAAATCAATCTTTTGATAAACATAATTGATAATTATTAAAACCACTATTTCATAAGTCTGAAGTTTTGAGTATGTTGTAGCAAACCTTGAGATAAAAAAATTAGTTCAAAAGAAGCAAATTATTAATATTCTAGTTAAATCTATCGATAGATAAATTGATACCTGACATTGAGTTATAACCTTAACTATCTAAACTAAATAAAAAATATAGTTTCCTATGGACGCAACCGATATCTTAGCACAGCCTAAATTTTTCACAGGGCAAACAGTAGAATTTGTCGGTGGTATTGGAACCATCATTCATCACCGGTCTGATTCTGGAAGTTGGTCGTATCTTGTGAAAATGGAAATGGGTTTAGAGCCAGAAATGGGTAGGATAGGTTATGAAACTACTATTCTACTATTTGAGAAAGATATTTCCTTATCAAAAAGGATTTTAGTGGCAGTTTAAAAGGGAACACCAAAACTCCTTGCTAAAAAATATTGCGTGTAAATAATCTTAGTAATAGATTGTTAATTCCATGTAAATCACTAATGGATAAAATTGGCGATCGCCTATGCCAAACTCATACCTAAATATATGCTAGTTTCTGATAAAACCAATTAAAAACAGAGTAAAAAACTCTGTTAACGAAATATTATACAATTATTACGCTTGAAAACTTAATATTTATTTGGCAATTACTCCAAAATGACTATTTTCATGTTGAGAGTAAAGTAGACTGGCTATAGATACGAAAACTTTGCACCTTGTTACTTTCTAATATAGCTTTCGCACCAGCCATGTAAATATCGGTAGCATTTATCACTAATAAGTAATTGTCAACAGACACTTGAGATTCGTACTCTTTGACTAGATCATCAGGAACTGTAAAAGCAGCGTAGCTATTTTGAAACTCAGTAAAACCTTCTAATAAGGTAATAGTATTCTTACCAATCACAGAGACACGACTCATAGGAAAGCCAGCTGCTCTCAACATACTCAGAGCTATCTTTGCATCTTGAAGTGTAGAAAAAACACCAACACCATACTTGTAACGATTATTCAAAGAGATGGGTGTCTCGTAGACACCCCACTCTTGGATACCACGATTACTGAGAATTTGCTTAGCGAAATGAACTACTTCTTCCGTACCCGTTACGATCACCAAGTAGTAACCTTGGGAGACTAAATCACTATAAACCCTCGCCTTTTGCTCAGGAATTCCTAAACCTAGCAATGCACCAGCTAGACTACCTGTAGCTGCACCGATCGCACCACCCAAAAGTGTAGAAGCGATCGTTGTTGCTTCAGCCCCGGCTAGCATAATTGGCCCTATACCAGGAAGTGCCAATAAACCCATGCCTACAAGTAAGCCAGTTAGACTCCCTAATGCAGTGCCTGTGATAGCTCCAGCCGCAGCACCTTCCTTGGACGTATTGCCACTATGCTCTTTGACTTCAACACCAGCAATATCTTCTTGCTCCTCCGCATTCCGCGCAATCACAGAGACTTTACGCATCGGGAAATTAGAAACCTTCAGTTCTTGAAGTGCCAATTCTGCATCAGAGCGCTTAGCAAAAACGCCTACAGATCTTCGCTCTTTCTCTAAAGTCATTTTATCCTTGCCAAAAGGGGTTTAAGACCCCATCCCTATTTGTTTTGTGTTGGGATATAAATTCTCTTCACAAAACGTAACCGCAAATGGCTGCTGAACGCAGCCCAAGCATTGCGAATTGCGAATTTTTGATTAGACAGTACGACGAGTTAGTAAACCCCACAGGAAAATCAACAGCATAGCACCAAGAACTGCGAATACAATGCTTCCAATTGATAAAGCCCCTACAGACGCTGCTGCTGCCGAACTACTCCCTAAAAGAATTTGACCCAGATAACCTCCAACTACAGCGCCCAGAATCCCTAATATTATGGTCGATACAATACCGCCACCTTGTTGTCCGGGATAAAAGAATTTAGCTAGTGCGCCAGCGATTAGTCCTAATATTAACCAAGCGATTATGTTAGACACGAGTACTGCTCCTTCTGTTAAATTATGATTTACTTGCTTTGACAATCTCATATTAAGATTTATCTGAAAATTTTCTGATCTATCTAGCGAATTAATATGAAAAATCTTTAGACACTATTTCAATATTCGTAAGAAAATTAGCGAAATAATTCAATGTATGTGATTAACGCAGGTCGCAGGTCGCAGCTACCCGCAGGGAAACCTGTTCAACCAAGTGACTCCGCTTCCCGTCGTTATACCATTTCACAAAAACGGAAAATCGCGTTCTTGAAACCCACGGAGGTGGGTTTTGTCTGTATAGTCGCGATTTCTAATCGCCGGGGTTAGTATTAATTTAGACTTTTCAAACATCCTCTAGCAGAGTATTTATTTAGATAACAAGTACAATAGAGCCGGAAATTTCAGCACTTAGATGCTTGGAAAAAGATTTATCTCAATGTTTTAATCTTATTAAATGTGAGCCTGTTCTTAAGAGGCTAATCGGTAACTTTTTGCTAAATGGTAGTTGAAAAAAATGGAAAACACACTAATTGATAAGACTTTTCGTGACAGTGAGGGCAAAATTGTTATAGCTCAGATGCCAAACCCACCGCTGATTGTTTGGGTAGTAACTAGTTTACTAGGTCTAATTTTTACAAGCGGCAATATAAATATAGTGTTGGATGTACTGTCAAATGGCTCCTTGTTTACTTGGGCATGGCTAGAATTATTTGAAGGTGTTAATTATTTTCGTAGAGCATTGGGTCTTGCTGTATTTATTGGTATTATCGCGTCCAAAATTCAGTGGTAATTAAGAAAATACCAAAAACCTCTGAAAAATAGTAGGGGCGGGTTTACTGATTAACGAGGATCTTGCTAAACCTGCCCCTAAGCTGTTCCACATATAACTTGCATAATTAGGGCGGGCAAGATGCCCACCCCACAAGAGTTTTATTTAATTTGATTATGTAATTTAGATGTTTTTTAGCTTATTCATTTAAGTATTTCTAAGAAATAAATTATTCAAAAATTAGATATTGTTTTGTCTGCAAGTTTCTTGCCTATTGCGATCGCACGCAGAAATACTACCATGCAAATCAAAATGTAAAACTGAGATAAACCCCAGTATTATCACTCAGGTTTTCCGCAAAAAAAGCAAGTTATTATGTATCCAATTATATATACATACTTACGTGCTAGCGAGTCACAACAAAGTTATGTGAGCATGTAAAAACTCTCATAAAGCTCTCTGTAACTAGTTTCACATAATCAAAAGACATTAAATCAAAACTCAGAAGATTTACTTATGGCAATTGAAACATTTGTTGGAACTTCATTGAAATGCTATCTAATCACTCTTGATGCTCATGGCAAAGAACGTGAAAACAATGGAGAGCTAATCAGTCAAAAGGTAGTAGATATCCTATCCAGTCATAAAGATCCCATCACAGATGTCTTTTTGATGAGTCACGGATGGCAGGGCGACATTCCTGCGGCAAAAAGTCAATACAGCAAGTGGATTCAAGCGATGGCTAACAACCAAGCTGATATTGAAAAAATGCAACGATTGCGACCAGGGTTTCGTCCATTGTTGGTTGGTTTGCATTGGCCTAGCAAACCTTGGGGAAATGAAGACCTCAAAGGAGTATCACCGGAATCATCTATATCTTTTGATATAACAGACAATTCTCAGGAAGAGTTAATCAATCAGTATGCTCAAAACATCTCCAATACTGAAGCTACCAAAGAAGCACTCAGAACAATTTTCACAGCTGCGGTAGAGTATGAAGTTGCGCCTGATACACTACCGTCAGAGGTGCGTGCAGCTTACGAGGTATTGATTAGAGAAGCTTCTTTGAGCAACATAGAACAAGCCGATGCATGGGGCGAAAACGAATCTTTGGATTTAGATCTCGACACCATATATCAAGCCACTCTGGCAGAGGAAGAGAACGAAGATGTCAGCTTTGGTATTGGCGATGGTTTTAGGTCAGCGTGGGATTCCTTTTTGAACCTACCCAGATTGTTATCTTTCTGGAAAATGAAAGATTTAGCTCGTAAAATCGGTGAAACCACTGGCTCTAGTTTATTAAACAAATTCCAACAAGCGGCAGGTGATACTGTGCGATTCCATCTGATGGGGCACAGTTTTGGCTGTATCTTAGTTTCAGCCACCGTTGCGGGTAGCAAGAAAAATAGCATCAGTACCCGTCCCGTAAACTCTCTGGTCTTAGTACAAGGTGCTTTATCACTTTGGTCTTTCTGCTCAAGTATCCCCCACAGAAAAAATCTTGCTGGTTACTTTCACTCCATCATTGCCCAGAGCAAAGTTGCAGGCCCAATTGTTGCTACCCATTCTCAACATGATCAAGCTGTGAGAATGGCATATCCTGCGGCTGCAAACTTAGGATTACTTGGGGGTCAAGACATAGACTTTGATATTAATCAGAAACTACCTGATGTTGGTGGGGTCGGAACTTATGGAATCCAGGGAGTCTATCTAGACATTATCGATGATGAAATGCACTCCCTTAAGGAACCCTACAATTTCCAACCAGGTAAGATTTACAACCTCAAAAGTGACAAGTATATTGTCGTTCCTCATAAATTCTTAGATTTTATAGGCGCTCACAACGCCATCGATAAACCTGAAGTAGCCCATGCTATGTGGTCGGCCGCCTTTGGTAGTTAAACCCTTTTGGGGATGCACTTCTTTTGTCGGAGACCAAGAACCCGCAGGGTACGGCTTCGCTCAGTGGCCGGGAAATAACAAACACCCATACTTCGACCTTTCCCCATTCAAGGAAATACATAAGATGAGTATAGAACAACTAACACAAGAGCTATATTTCAACGGTATTGATGGAGCTTCAGGAGAGTATTTACTACCTCCGTTGACACCCGAACAGGTTGCTAAGATTGCTCAAGGTGAAGACTTTGATCCTATAGAGATTAGTGAACTCCAGAAAAAGGATCTGCACGTCAAAGGACTAGAACCTGACTTTGCACCGATAGAAGGAGTAGATCCAAAAAACCTTGCAGAAACAGGTTGGGGAGTTATCTTTGCCTATAATGTCGATCCCGCAATCAAAGAAGCACTAAAGGAACTGTTGGAGCATCGACAAAAACAAGCTACAAAACATCACGAGCATTTCTATCGGGAATACACTGGTTCCAAGGGTTATCGCCCTGGTGAGACGAAGAATCAATTTTTAGCGCGTCATGGAGTCGGCCCTGGCCCTGCTGATCCAGACAAAATGCCTTATTATCTACTCATCGTTGGTGATCCAGAAACTATTCCTTATCGCTTCCAATATCAACTCGATGTGCAGTATGCAGTGGGGCGAATTTACTTTGATACTCCACAAGAGTATGCTCAGTATGCTCGTAGTGTCGTCCAAGCTGAAACTGGTAACTTCAGTTTGCCCCGCCGTGCTAGCTTTTTCGGCGTGCGTACTAAGGGTGATGCAGCCACTGAACTCAGTGCTGAAAACTTGATTCAACCTTTAGCCGATTGGATGGTTACTTGCCAAAAAGAAAATACTTGGAAAGTACAAACCCTACTAGCACAAGAAGCTACAAAGGCGCGGTTGAGCAAATTGTTGGGAGGTGAAGAAACACCTGCTTTATTGTTCACCGCCAGTCATGGTATGGGTTTTCCCAATGGAGATGCGAGACAACTACGTCATCAGGGCGCTCTACTTTGTCAAGATTGGCCTGGTCAACGTGAGTGGGGTAATAAACCAATTCCCGAAGATTTTTACTTCTCTGCGGACGATATCGGTGAGGATGCTCGTTTGCTCGGTTTAATTGCTTTTCACTTTGCTTGTTATGGTGCTGGTACGCCCCGTTTTGATGAATTTGCTCACAGAAAAGCCTCTAAAGAAAGATTAGAGATTGCTCCCCATGCTTTTGTTGCTCCTTTGCCCCGACGCCTCCTCAGTCACCCCAATGGAGGTGCTTTAGCCGTCATCGGTCATGTGGAACGTGCTTGGGGTTGCTCTTTCGTTTGGGAAAAAACTGGTAAACAGTTAGCAGTTTTTCAAAGTACTCTCAAACGATTGCTAGATGGTCATCCGGTGGGTTCTGCTGTCGAGTATTTCAACGAACGCTATGCTGAACTTTCGTCTGATTTGAGTACAGAATTAGAAGAAATTAAGTATGGCGCGATCGCTAATCCGACAACTTTATCTAGCATGTGGACAGCAAACAACGATGCTCGTAGTTATGCCATCATTGGCGATCCTGCCGTCCGACTAGTTGTAGGTGACAACTATATAGGCGATCGCCCAGTCATAGACTCAATAAACTTACTTACTGCACCTGCAATAATTGAGACAGCAAAACCATCTGCAATCCAGCAAGTCCAGACAAACTTAATTCAAGCACTAGAACAGTTTGCCAACACAGCCGAGCAAGCTTCAGATGCTCAAAAAGAAAAACTTCAAACCCCGCTTTTAGCCGTAGTTCGTCTACTTGAAAGCTTGAAGAAGTTGAATTAGGGATGCACTTCGACTTCGCTCAGTGACCGGGGAATGAGGGAGACGCGGAGAATAATCAATGACAATTCCTCATTCCCCATTCCCCATTCCCCACTCCCCAGTCCCCAGTCCCCAGTCCCCATTCCCCATTCCCCATTCCCCAGTCCCCACTCCCCACTCCCCACTCCCCATTCCCTACTCCCCACTCCCCACTCCCCACTCCCCATTCCCAAAATGAACACTTTCGAGATTATCATTCAACGCAAATCAGGAGATGCTTGGCCAATTGTTGTAGAACATACCCAACCAGGTGTTCTCTTACCGTTGCGATTGGAGGGTAATCTTTGTTTGAGTGCTGAAGATTTACAGCATTTGACTAGTCTGCAAGGACAAGTACGAGATTACGGTAAATTCTTGGGTAAAGCGCTGCTACGAGATGAAGTACGTGATGGATTTGTCCGCGCACTCAGTCAGAATGAGGAAACGGTGCGGGTGTTGCTATTTATTGAAGCTGTAGATAAAGAACTCAAAACCTTACGTTGGGAAAGACTCAGCGCCCCCATTGATGGCGAATGGCAAGTATTAGCACTCAATCAACGAGCAACTCTTTCTTTCTACATTCCTGCAATTACTGACCGGCTCTTTCCCCCCATCGGACGACGAGATTTAAGAGCGCTGGTACTGGTAGCCAGTCCCTCGGATTCAATCCGGTATAAATTAGATGCATTTGATGTGGAAAATACTGTTAAAAGTGTGCGCTTAGGGTTTGGGGATATTCCTGTTGATGTCTTAGCTACAGTTGATGGTGCGATTGGTTTACCTACTCTAGATGAACTTTGTACTCAACTAACCGATCGCAGCAAACAGTATACAATACTACACATTGTTAGTCACGGTCGGGTAATCGATGATGGTGAAACCCTTCTGTATTGGTCAAAAGCTGATAATACAGTCGAGGTGGTGACAGCTACCAGGTTAATAGAAAGAATGCGATCGCTAAAGGGAGCCAGAGGGCTACCTCATTTTACTTTTCTCTGTACTTGTGAGAGTGCTAGCCCAGAAGCAGAAGCCGCCTTAGGGGGATTAGGACAGCGATTGGTGCGAGATTTGGGGATGCCTGCGGTAGTGGCGATGACTGAGAAAGTCACTATCAAGACAGCTCAGGCGCTAACAGAGAAGTTTTATTACCAACTTAAACAGTCTGGGGAGGTAGACTCAGCATTACATGAGGCAACAGCCGCTTTAGCAGAACGTGGTGATGTCACTGTGCCGGCACTGTTCAGCCGTTTGGGGGGACGACTTTTATTCAGCGACCAGTTAGACCGAGAACTGACTAACGCTGAAATTCAGTATGGTTTAGAGCAGCTTGTGCAGTTATTGCCACAGCGATCGCCTATTCTAGAAAAGAGGTTTGCAGAGTTAACACAGCAGCTGAGAAACACACTGGGAGCAGATGCCACAGCTTTGAGCCAAGAAACCCTCAAGGAACGAGAGCAAGTTTTACAAGAAGTAAACAACCTCTGCGAGGAAATACTTGACCTCAACTTCCATGCTTTGGCATTGGGTCAGCAACCACCAAGCTATGATGTTCGTTGTCCCTTTGTGGGTTTGTATCCTTTCCAAGCTGAAAACCGCGAATTCTTCTTTGGGCGAGAACAACTCATTACCCAATTGCAAGAAAAGTTAACCGAAAACAACTTTTTAGCTGTATTGGGAGCTTCCGGTAGTGGTAAATCATCAGTTGTGTTAGCAGGGTTGATTCCCAAGCTACAGGAAAAACAACCCGGTTTGCAGTTAGCCTACATGACACCAAATACTAACCCAATCGAACAACTGCAAACTAGCTTTTCCCAGGTGCAAGGACAGCCTGCAATCTTAGTTATCGACCAATTTGAGGAATTGTTTACACTCTGCACAGATGAGGCCCAGAGAGTTACTTTCATCGAAAAATTGTTGAGCCTTGTTCCTCACCAAAAAGTCATCATTACAATGCGGGCAGACTTTTGGGGTGAGTGTGCGACTCACCGCAATTTAAAAGATTTGATGGAAGCTAGACAAAAATTAATTGGCCCAATGGATGCTGTCGAATTGCGAAAAGCAATGGAAATGCAAGCTGCCTTGGTAAAGTTACGGTTTGAAGCAGACTTGAGTAACTCAATTCTTGATGATGTCCAAGGTGAGCCGGGAGCAATGCCCCTTTTACAACATGCATTGTTGGAATTGTGGAAACGGCGACATGGTAGATGGTTGCGGTGTGTGGAGTATGAAGCCATTGGTGGTGTGAAAATGGCGATCGCACAAACTGCCGACGAAGTTTACAATAGTTTCTCACCCTCAGAACAAAACCAAATTCAAAATATCTTCATTCGCCTCACCCGCTTAGATGAAAATGCCCTCGAAGGAGAGAAACGCCGAGACACAAGACGGCGAGTTTGGCTAGAGGAACTAGTGCCTGTAGGTGGTGATTTGGCGGTTACTAGACAGTTGGTACAGCGATTAGCTGGTGAAGGGTCAAGATTAATAGTTACTGGTATAGATGCGTCTACAAATCAAGAAGAAATAGAGGTAGCCCATGAAGCCTTAATTCGCTATTGGCCTCGGTTACTCAATTGGTTAGACGAGAACCGCAGCAAATTACAACTGCGCGAAACTATCCGTCAGGCAGTTTTAGAGTGGGAGAACCAGCAAAAAGACGAAAGTTACTTAATACATCGGGGGGGAAGATTAGACGATGCTTTGGTATTAGCGCACACCAATTTTCTCAACCAGTTAGAGACTGACTATGTTAATGCTTGCATAGAATTACGCGATCGCCAAAATAGACAAGAGAAAGCCCGTAGGAAAAAAATATTAAGACTAAGGCTTGCTATTTCCACAGTCGTTTTACTGTTCAGTACATTTGCAGCAACGTTAATTGGAACAATACTATTAACTTTGAAACACAAACCTAATGTTATATTTGCGTCCCCTGGTCAAGAAATTTACGGAATTACAGAATACAAATACTTTTTCCTAACAGATAAACAATCTGAGCTACGAGGAGCAATTCACCAAATTGTAGTAGGCATCCCAGACCAAGCTCAACCAGCTTGCATCATGAATGCTCAAATTCCCAGTGGAGAGAAACAAGGGCAAGAGATTTTCACACTAACTGCACCTAAAAAACCAGGAGTTTATTATGTTCAATCCAGATTTGATTTGCAATACAACTGTGATGATGCTCAAAAGCATTGGACGACTATAAAATCACAAGATGCTACAACTAATTTTGTCGGAGTTGTTGTGGTAGGAAATCTACTTGATTTGAATATTTATCCTCAATTGTGGGATGCATATAGTCAAAATATACCTAACATTGCTACTATTAGTAGTCTTAACAACAATGTTTATTTTATTTTAAAAGAATTTCAATTCCTCAACTGTAGTGCATCTAATTTGACTAGTGAAAAACAGAGCGATCAGCAATGCGATGATATTGGTGCGGAAATGGGAGCAGGAAATAGAGAGCAGTGAGCAGGAGAAGAAACATAATTTATGCGATCGCTATATGATTTAAATCAAGTAGGATAAGCTAAAAAACATCTAAATTACATAATCAAATTAAATAAAACTCTTGTGGGGTGGGCATCTTGCCTGCCCTAATTATGCAAATTATATGTGAAACAGCTTAGAGGCTTTATTGAACCTTTCGTGATTGCTACTAAGCGACAATTACCTAAAAACCATCATTTAAGGGTTTTGCTAGAACCTCACTTTGAGGGAACTATATTAATCAATTACGGCGCTCATAAACTCTTGATTGCGGATCAAGGTCAAGTAGATGCACTCTTAGCTGGTACGATTGAGAGCGATCGCCAATTATGGATAGAATCGCAGATTTGTCGGTTCGCCTGTAAAATATACAGAATTACTGCTATAGGATGCGATCGCTTCTTCGTATTTTTCTCAATTAACCAAAAATCTTTGACACTGCCTAAGTTTTGCTCATATCATTAAATTCTTGCCCGATCATTAGGAAGCCTACGTATAGCTAATGATAGCATAATCATCCAAATACCAGTGAATAAAAAATTAATCCCTGCGAATACTCCTAGTAGCCACGCTGCGCTGAAAGGCCATTCCTCCAAAATCAGAATCGCTAAAATAATAGCTGCAATCCCACTAAATAACACCCAACCCCAGTTGGGTTCATGTCGCGTTTGAAATGCTGCAACTACCTCAAATACACCCTCAATAAAGATGATCAATCCCAAAGCTAAGGTGAAGGAGAGGGCAGCGCCAAATATATTACTAATCAGTAAAATTCCGGCTATCAGGTATAGAACACCAATCGATAGTCTTGCCCAAAAACCTCTTTTTTCCCGTGATTGAAGTGCATGGACAATTCGGACAATACCAATAATTAATATCATCCACGAGAGTACGAGTGTGATGGCGATAGTGGCAATAAATGGTTCTACAATTGCTGCAATTCCTAACAAAATCATCAAAATACCTAAAGCGATCGCCCATCCTGAATTCATTCTCGCTTCGCTAACAGTTTCAGAATTCATGACTTTACCAAAAAGGTGTAAGTAGGGAGTGGGGAGTAGGGAGTGGGGTAAGAGAGATTTTCAAGGTATACGGAATTTTTTTACAAAATCAAATATGAATCCTATATAATCGCTCGTGTCTGCATCGCTTTGCACCATCACAGTTCATATTGTTAAGAGAAAATGATATGTTTGCGAAGGAATGATCTTAATTGTAGTGTTTATCGTATCTTAAGATAAAAATATCTATTATTTACATTTATTTATTAATATTAACTAATTAAATCTTGAAATCGTCTATCTTCTCGAATAGTGTCAAAATCAGAGTTATTTTTTGCTTGTTCTTGCCATTGATTGGGATTTAAGTTGATAGCTTGTTCCAAATTCTCTATTGCTAAATCAACATTTCCTAGCAATCCATAACAACAGGCTTTGTTGTACCAAACTTCGTCTTTGTCGGGTTTAATTTTGAGGGCTTGGTCGTAGGATGCGATCGCTTCTTCTAATCTTCCCAAATTAAAGAGCGCAATGCCCCGGTTGTACCAAGCTTGGTCTTTGTCGGGTTTGAAGGAGATGGCTTGGTCAAAGGATGCGATCGCTTCTTCTAATCTTCCCAAATTCTTTAGCGCAATGCCCCGGTTGTACCAAGCTTGGTGATCATCGGGTTTGAAGGAGATGGCTTGGTCATAGGATGCGATCGCTTCTTCTAATCTTCCCAAATCAAAGAGCGCAATCCCCCGGTTGTACCAAGCATCGTGAGAGTCGGGTTTGAAGGAGATGGCTTGGTCATAGGATGCGATCGCTTCTTCTAATCTTCCCAAATTAAAGAGCGCAATGCCCCGGTTGTACCAAGCTTGGTCTTTGTCGGGTTTGAAGGAGATGGCTTGGTCAAAGGATGCGATCGCTTCTTCTAATCTTCCCAAATCAAAGAGCGTAATGCCCCGGTTGTACCAAGCATCGTGAGAGTCGGGTTTGAAGGAGATGGCTTGGTCATAGGATGCGATCGCTTCTTCTAATCTTCCCAAATCAAAGAGCGTAATGCCCCGGTTGTACCAAGCATCGTGATAGTCGGGTTTGAAGGAGATGGCTTGGTCATAGGATGCGATCGCTTCTTCTAATCTTCCCAAATTAAAGAGCGCATTACCCCGGTTGTTCCAAGCTTGGTCTTTGTCGGGTTTGAAGGAGATGGCTTGGTCATAGGATGCGATCGCTTCTTCTAATCTTCCCAAATTAAAGAGCGCATAGCCTTTGGCAAACCAGATAGAAGCAGAATCGGGTGTGAAAGTTAGGGCTTTGTTTAAGCAACTTAACGCCTCTTGATAGCGTTTTGAGTTGATGAGATTCCATGCAAAATCTAGCAGAGAAGCTTGAATTTCTTGATGTTTTTCTGCTATCTGCAAAATTAAGCGGGTGAAGCGCAAGATATTTTCTCCTGCTTCCACTTGCTTACCTTTAGCCTCAATTTGTCCGTCACGGGGTTCTAGGATGCGTTCAGCATCACTCAAGAAGTTAAAAGCAGTGCTGATTTGCCAGCGATACCACAGCCGTTGCCTAAAATTGCCACCTGCCAACATCTGGGCTGTTGCTTCCACGCTAAAGCGATAAAGCGGGATGTCAAATTGTCGCAGTAAGTCTACTGCATTATAAATATAGGGGCTAGTGCGATATCTTTTCACTGCTTCTTGATAACGCTTTTCCCAAGTCTGACCAAGGCTTTCTTTGTAAGTGCTGACATTTAAAGGTAAGTCATCATTTCGCAGACGTTGCAGATTTTCTACGACATTTCTAAAGGTGGCATCATTACGCCTAGCCAGTTCGGGATACTGTTCAACCTTGGCAACAATTTTGGTCTGGGGAATAGTTGCCGCTAGAACTCCAATGATGGCATCATTTTCGGGTGGTGGTAATTCAAAAGTTTTAAACCGTTGCCATAGCTTGGAGTATTTCTCCCATTGCAGTTTTGCCCACGGGCTTGGTTCTCCTGGAAAGTTTGGTTGTTCTTCGTTTCGTGCCGTAGCAATGACGCGGATTTCTATTTTGCCGCATAAGTACTCATATCTTTCTAAAGTATCTAGTAATCGTTCTTGCAAGGGGACTTTAAACCGTTCAACCGGGCTTTTCTCAGCTTCTGGCGATATTTCCTCGCGGCTACGGTGCATTTTCTGATTGAGGTCGTCTAAGAAAAATAGCAACTTGCGGTCTGTGTCTATTTCTGCTGGCATTCGTGCTGGAATATCTAGCCATTCGTTGGGTTTGAGATAAAGTATTGTCCAGCCTGTTTGGTTGAGGTGGTTTACTAGTTCTGTGGCTTCTCGCGTTTTCCCAAGTCCTGTGCGTCCTAGAATTAATACCCAACGATGTTCTTCTAGCAGTTGTTCTAGTTCCGGGCGAATCTGGCGATTTTCTACACGCTGTTGATAAGCTATGTTACGGTCTGCTAGAGGGTCTTTGTCATCGCCGCCAAGAATTTGCTTGGGTACATCTTGAGTTTGGGGTTGAATTACGTCAAAGGCAAAATTTGACGGGGGAATACGCCGCTGGCGATGTCGCCATTTTAGCCACCAGACAAAGCTACCAGCGGCTAGTACAACAGTCGGCAACCCACCGGAAAGTAGGTTATTAATAAAGTCTTTGTGATCTGCGTAGAATTTCAGAATTAGCTGAAAAATGTCAAACACGCGGTTTATGCTGGGTTTACACTACCTAATTGCCCTTTAAAATCAGTGTATTTCTTTATAGGGCTTGCTGCCATGTTGGTTGTTGGTAATTCGTAATTCGTAATTCGTAATTAATTTCACCAGATGTCTATTTGTCATTGGTTATTCTCCGCGTCATCCTTACGGGTGAAGCTCGATGACTCGCTCTAAGCGAAGCTATGCCGCAGGCTTTACGCTCTTGAGATCGCCAGTTGTCTGCGGAGGAGAACCCTCCTTTACTCACTGGACTCACCGCGTCTCCCCCTCTTTGCATCTACCCTCTCATCCCCCATTTCAGGGAAAATATACATGGTGCCCATAAAAATTAGTGCTAAATAACATCATCCAATTATGACTACTACACTCACCCCGCCAATTAAACCCAGATCTGAAGATAGCTTTGCTATCAGCTTTGCACCATTGTCTATGGAAGAAATCTACACTAAAGCCGATGACCCAGGTAATGGGGCGGTGGTTGTGATGAGTGGCATGGTTCGCAATCAAACTGATGGTAAACCTGTGGTGACGTTAGAGTATCAAGCTTACGAACCAATGGCGTTGCGGGTATTTTATCAAATTGCTGCTGATATTCGTTCCTCTTGGTCTGATGTCAATCGGGTAGTGATTCATCATCGCGTTGGGCGTTTACAAGTTGGAGAAATCAGTGTTTTAGTCGCTGTGGGTTGTCCACATCGTAGTGAAGCTTTTGAAGCTTGCCGTTATGCTATCGATACTCTCAAACACAATGCGCCTATTTGGAAAAAGGAACATTATCGCGATGGCTTTAGCAGTTGGGTAAGTATTGGTGCTTGTGAAGCTCAAGATTGCTAATAGTTTTTTAAAAGGATGTTTGAAAAGTTTTGGGCGAATATAATTCGCTACTACACAAGCGAAGTCCACCTCCTTTGGAAAATACGGAAAATCGAGTTATTGAAACCCACGGAGGTGGGTTTTGTCTGTATAGTCGCGATTTCTAATCGCCGAGGTTAGCGCCGAGGTTAGTATTAATTCTTAGATCTTGCACCTGCCCAATCTCCCGCCAGAGAATAAATTCTCTGTCTAATAGGTCAAGTCCACTTAAGTGGACTAAAATCTATGCTTTTTGTGAGATTTAGTCCTCTTGAGAGGACTTTTGCTATTAGCCATAGGTTTCTAACCTATGGCGGTTTTTGGAACTGCTGCAAGATATTAGCCATAGGTTTCTAACCTATGGCGGTTTTTGGGACTGCTGCAAGATATCAGAATTTAGACTTTTCAAACAACCTCTAAGAGTTCCTTTGTTCAATGACTAAGTAACAAGTTTATCTTTTGTTGCATTTGTTTACAAAATATGCAGTATAATATTGCAGTTTGTGAATATTTGGTATATCTGCAAGGAATATTCCTTTAGACTGAATTCCAATTGAAAAAGATTGGGATTAACACAAATGCATTCGATAAATTTTTTTTGTCACGAATTTGTAGTTGCTGTTTCTTTCGTAGCTTGTATTGTTGGGCTGGTAATACTTTGGGATGGTAAGCAGCAAGAGGATGAATTTGAAGAAACAGAGAAAATTCTGTTGAGAATGAGCTTTTCTTACTGGTTAGTTTATTGTGTTGCTTTTGCAATTGAGAAAGTAGTTTTACCTGAATGGGAAAATATACTAGTAACTTTGAAAATAACTACAGCTTTGTCATATTTTTTAACTTTTTCTTGTATCCTCAGTCTGCCACTACACAAATTTGCAGTACATCGTGTTGAGGATTGAGATAATTTAAGCTTTCATAACGATCGCGATCGCCGTTTCGAGTTGCTCTTGTGTCAAATTAGTTAAAATGAAAACTTCTTGCACTGTCTTACCCTGGCGTGCAATCACTTTATAACCACCTCGAATGGGCACAGATACGCGCAGTTGCATGTGTGGACAATGACCTTTAACTCGTCCAATAACTCCAGGCGTTACGGTTTGAATGCCATCTTGCTGGCATAGACGTTCTAAAATGGGGATGAGACCGCAAATATGAGTTGAGTGATTCCAAACTAACCTACCGGATTTTTGAGCAGCTGTTTGAGATTTGTTAACTTTGGGTTTGCCCATTATTATGATTAAGCTGCTTCTAAAGGTGCCATGGTTAAACCGGCTCGACGCAGCTGCTGATGGTATAATTCGGCAGTTTCTTGAGGCCCAACCCAAACGATCGCTTGACCTTCAAAGTGTACCTGATTTGTTAAGTCCCAGGCGCGATCGCTACTCATCCCCGGAATATAAGTCATCAAACACTCAGCGACGTGTTGAAATGTATTGAAATCATCGTTCAACACAATCACTTTGTAATTGGGATAAGGCTTTTGGACAACTTGATTAGACCGTTCAGGAGCTACAGTTGGTGCTGTGGCCATCCCGTAAACGTCTGCTGAAAGTGTCGTAACCATAAAACTATAGTTAACAGGGTTTTACAAAACTACACTACAAGTTACTAGTTTAGTATATTGTCTGGGGACTGGGGATTGGGGATTGGGGATTGGGGACTGGGGACTGGGGATTGGGGACTGGGGAAGACGCGGGGACGCGGGGACGCGGAGAATAATTAATTACAGATGACGTTAGGATTCGTGTAAAAATAAGTTGAACAATTTAATATTTGTAGTGCGGGCATCTTGCCCGCGCGAGCAAGATGCTCGCACTACTTATTTTTACTTGATGCCTTAGCGTAGCGGTGGCGAGTCTGCGATAGCGTTAGCGAAGCGTTAGCGAGGTACGAGCGTCAGCGTTAGCGACGCAGGAGCGTCGCGTCATGACAATTCCCAATTCCCGTTTACCGCCAACTATCCCAGTTTTGGTTAAAAATAGATGTATCGGGGAAGGCGGTAGGATTACCATTTTGCTTTAATAGCCGTTTGAGGGCTTCGAGTTGTGGTTCTGCTTTGGGTAATTCATCGACTAGTTGGTAGGGTGCGATCGCATTTTTTAAGGAAAAAGCAGCAACAGTTCCGGCAGCTGCGCCAGCTGACCACTCGAAGGAGTGTACCCGATAAGCGGCGGCGGCTATGTGACTGGTGGCAATGCTTTTACCTCCTACTAATAAATTGTCAATTTTTTGGGGAATCATTGCCCTCAAGGCAATTTGGAAGGGATAAGCTTGTCCAGCACCGCGCCTTTCACCTGGACGTTCTTTGTTACCGGGGGTTTCTGGGGGACTTTTTACCATGCAAGGATGAAAGTCTATGGCATAGTGACCAATACCCACAGCATCGGGGAAAATTGTAGAACGAGTGCGTCGTAGTGCTTGATCTGGAGAAACTTTACCTTCAATTACCGACACTGCTTCTAAACCTGCAAGTGCTGCTCTTAATCTGCGATACATATCTGCTGGCAAAGTCTTGCGGTAATATTCGTCATTGTAGTCACGGCGAGAAATATCAATTTCCCAAATACTAAAGCCCCCTGCTTGTCCCCAACTTGGACGTCCGATGATGCGGCGTCCTTCCCGCATGTAGGGATATTTTGACAAGCCATGTACTGTCCCCATTGGGGAATCTAACCCAAATAAAAAGCGGTTATTTGACTGTGGTTGCTTGACACCTGTCCCCAGTTGAGAGTCTGTAGTTCCAGCTACCAGCCAGTAGTAATAGGAGAGGGCGTTTTCTTCGGCATTGCGGAGGGTTGCTGTTCGCAGTCCTCCCATCCAACCCCCCGGCTTTAACTGTCCAGTGGCTTGTAGCTGTTGGCGAGTGTAAACCAAGTTATCGGCAGCTGTGCCAGGGCGGTAGTCGTTACCCCAAGTCCAGTTTTGCATGGAGATGTCCCCTGGCGTTGCAGCAGTAAACTTAACGCCGCCAAATTCTGCTTGTTTTCCCTGCATGGGATGCCAAATCCGACGGTAGGTAAAAACTAAATCAAAGTTTGCTAGTCGCTTTAATTCATAACTAAAATATGGTGCGTATTGTAAATAGAATGCAGGCATGGTTTGTGGTTGCGGTTCTTTGGTTGCCTGCATGGCAAAGGTATAGGTAAACCCTTGTGTGCAATAAGGGTCATTTGTAGTACTGGAAGAAGAAGGTTCCAAGTAGGAACGGGCATCAATACCTAGCCGATAGGGGACATCAGCGAGGGCGATAATTTCTCCGGTTTCGCTAGCATCTACGACATACCATTTCGCAACATTACCTGGAACTGGCTTGGGAACGAAACGGATAATGGTTTTAGTAAATCGAGACGAGTCTTCATAACGATAAGCGTCTTCGATGCTTTGAGATAAACTAAAAGTATTGAGGGGTGGTGAACCTTTGACTGGTTGATGTTGAATAGCAGTAGCACTATTAATTATTTTGCCATCACTACTAATTTCTAAGTCTTTGATGACTGTGTTGGGGAACCATTGCAGTTTACCTTTACCCCGTTTTTCAGCATCTTTAAGTAGCTGGGTCAAAATGTTGTGAGCATCGCGGGGTAGAAAGCAAGAATCACTTACCCAGCATCCACCAGGGTTTAGCTTACCATATTTGCGCTCAATGCGGTTTCGCAATTCTAGGTAGCCACGAGAATAGAATTGGCGATCGCGTTGAGTTGGTCGTTCGTCTAACGCAGATGTCCCTTGAGCAGAAATTTGCCCTCCTAGCCAGTCGGTAATCTCCGTCAGGCATACCGTTCTACCTGCTAGCAACCCCTCATAAGCAGTTGCAGCACCCGATAATCCACCACCCACAACTAGAATTTCGCAATTGACGCTTTTATCTGGGGTTTTTGGTGGTGCGGCAACTGCAAAATAAGGTGCAATCAAGGCAGATGTTAAGTTAAGACTAATGATTGATATTTGGAGACTAGCTAATTTGGGTTTACGCTTCATAAACTTGGAATTTTTTCTACTCCTGTGCCCACTTGTAGACGGTAGCATTTCATAAATGCTCATCACAAGTAGTTTATGCCAGAAAATAGTGCCAAATTCTTGAATAATTAAGTAATCTCAGGTTTTTAGTTTTTAATTGTAGAGTAGGTAATTTAGATAAATATTAATAAGGTGTTAGCAGAAATCTTATCCATGCCAAATGCGGAAGTTACTTTTTATCGCCATTTCTTCGGACAGCAAGAGAGTGACGAGTTTTTTCGAGTTCTGTACGAGGAAATTAAATGGCGACAAGATAAAATTAACATCTATGGTAAAGAGATAGATTTGCCGAGAAAGACTGCTTGGTATGGAGATAAAAATCACTCATATGCATTCTCAGGTATCCATCTTGAACCTGAACCTTGGACGCCAACTTTGCTACAGATAAAAGACCGGATAGAGGAAATTGCTAAGTTAAAATTTAACAGCGTTCTACTTAATCTTTACCGCGATGGCCATGATGGAGTCTCCTGGCATAGCGATGCTGAGAAAGAACTAGGTAAAAATCCTGTGATTGGTTCTGTCAGCTTTGGTGATACCAGGAAGTTTATGTTCAAGCACAAGCGCAAAAAAGATTTAAAAGCAGAAGTAGAATTAATACATGGTAGTTTTCTACTCATGGCTGGGACAACGCAGCATTTTTGGCAACACCAGATTCCTAAAACATCACAGAAGGTAGAACCCAGAATCAATTTGACCTTTAGAGTAATTTTGCCTATGCGTTAAGTATATCTATTTTCCGTATCTGTTATAGATTGGAAATAGGTATGCCGCTCCAAAAACTGAGCAATAAATCGGGATGGTTGTATGAAAACAAAGAATTCAATAGTCTTTGCTTTAGTATTGAAAAGCGCGATCGCTTTTTCACCATTGCTGCTGTATAGTGGTATTGCTGCTGGACAAGCTACACCATCCGCTAGCCAGATCATATCGAATCAAGAACGGCAAGAATTGGAGCGACTGCGAACCGAAAAGCGCATTCGAGAGCAAGAACAATCCAACTTTGATCGCGCCTTTGGTAATACAACTATCTTAGTCAATGTTTGGTTGGTTGTATTAAGTCTGTTTCCAGTTGCAATTATTGCTTTATTTTGGCTCTTGCGACGCGTAGCCATCCGTGAAATTGTTGATAGAGCCATGATCCAATTACAAGGACTGGAAAAATTACAAAATCAACTAACCACAACCAAACAAGACTCTGAAAATATCATTCAAGAAGTTAAAACTATCAACTATAAGTTACAACAAGAAGTTGATATTCTCCAACAGCAGCTAAAAAGCGAACAAGCAAATTTATCTTTAGCTACATCGGAAATAGAACAAGCCAAAACACAACTGTTAGCTAAATTAGAAACTGAAATTCATAAATCTCAAAAAAATATAGAAAGTCTAGAGTTACAATTCGCTTCTGAGTTATCTAAATTAGCATCAGTAGCTCAACAAGAAAAAGATATAACGTTAGAGAATCTCGGAAACTTAGCGTCTGCTTTAGCAGAAGAATTATCTAACTCAAAGTTAGAGTTGCAGCAAGAGCAAGAACTAGCTATTGGTGATTTAGCAAAATCAAGGTCTGATTTTAGATCTCAATTATCAGCCTTGCAAATCGATGCTCAGCAACAAAAAGATAGCATTCTGGAAAGTTTAGTAAAATTACAATCAGAATTTGCTCATCAACTTTCTCAATTACAAATTGATGCTCAACAGCAAAAAGATTTGACGCTGGAAAATATAGATGGAGAATTTAAATATCAACTATCCGAATTCCAAGCGAATACTCAGCAAGAAAAGGATAGAATTATTGAAACTTTGTTAACCTTGCAAGCAGAATTCACTGCTAAATTATCAGAATTTCAAATTGACGCTCAACAGCAAAAAGATTTGACGCTAGGGAATTTAGGTAAACTGGACGATGAAGTAAAATATCAGCTATCTAGCTTTCAAATAATCGCTCAAGAGCAAAAAGACAAAATTATTGAAAGTTTAGTAAAATTACAATCAGAATTTGCGACTCAAATCTCAGAATTGCAAGCAGATGCTCAAAGACATAAAGAGCAAATTATTGAGAATCTAGAAAAATCTGGCTCGGAATTCACCTCTCAATTTTCAGAATTGCAATTGAATGCTCAACAACAAAAGTTATTCATTTTAGAAAAGTTAGAAAAATTAGAAACAGAATTTGTCTCTCAGCTTTCTGAACTGCAACTTGATGCTCAACAAAGAAAAGAACAAATTCTGCAAGAATTAACAGAGATTGCCTCAAATCAGGCTGAAGCTGACGCCAAGAATTTAAACCCAGCAAAATTAAAACAACAAACTACTAATAATTCTCAAATTGAAGAGAAAAGACAGCAACATCCACAACCACAGGATGTGAGTGTGGATAATTATGTAAAAGAGGGAGATATGCTATTTTCCCAAAAGCAATATGAAGACGCGATCGCACTTTACAATCAAGTAGTCCAAATCCAACCAGATAACGCTGTAGTTTGGTTTAAACGCGGGATGACTTTAGGAAGATTAAAACGCTACAAAGATGCGATCGCCTCCTATGATAAAGCTATTGCCATCAATCCTGAACATCATCAAGCATGGTGTGATCGTGGTGTTGCTTTCGGAAATTTAGCGCGACATCAAGAAGCTTTCGCCTCTTTTAATCAAGCCACACGAGTCAAGCCAGATGATATAGTTGCCTGGTCAAATCGTGGTCTAGCTCTAGTAGAATTGGAACAGTATGAAGATGCGATCGCTTCATTTGATCAAGTACTCAAATTTCAACCCAATTCCTTTAAAGCTTGGGATAAACGAGGTTATACCTTAGTCAGATTAGGACGCGATGATGAAGCGATCATTAGCTTTAACAAAGCCTTAGAAATTAAGCCAAATTATGGCAGCGCCTATTATAATAAAGCGGCTTGTTATGCATTACAAAGACAAGTAGAGTTGTCTTTAGAAACTCTCAAGCAAGCAATTCAAATAAATCCTAGATATCAGCAAGAAGCAGAGACAGATATAGATTTTGATGAGATTGCTGGGGATAAGCGATTTCAGCAGTTGATTAAAGGTTAATATCCCCAAATGCAATTTATGTAGAGACGCGCTTTCACTAAGTATTATGTATAACTACAATCCCTTAGACTGCCTACCTTCATCAGCGGAATTACCCGATTCTGATGATACCCCTGTGGATAACGAACTACAAATATTGATTCCTAATTTATTGTTAGCCATCTTAGCCTCGATTTGGCAAACCCGTGATGACTGGTTTTTCGGTATCAACATGGGAATTTACTATACACCATTACAACCTGCTATAGTCCCCGATGGGTTTTTGAGTTTAGGTGTTGAACGTTTTGTTGGAGAAAACGGACGTTCTAGTTACGTTTTCTGGGAAGAAGAAGGGATTACGCCCATTTTAGCTTTAGAAGTGGTTTCTCAAACCTACAATGGCGAATATGAACAAAAGAAAATAGATTATGCTCAATTAGGCATTCTATATTATATCATTTATGCACCAACGCGGCTACGTCGTAAGCGTCAACGTTTAGAAGTTTATCGCTTAGTTGAAGGTAAGTATATTTTACAACTCGGCGATAAAATTTGGATGCCAGAAATTGGTTTAGGGATTGGACGAGAACAGGGTACTTATCAAGGAAGAACACGAGAATGGCTGTTTTGGTATGACCAAGATGGTAACAGATACCAAACTCCAGAAGAAGTAAACGCACAACAGCAACAACAGCTAGAACAAACTCAGCAGCAGCTTCAAGAACTTTTAGCCAGATTACAACAACAAGGAATTGACCCAAATTTACTATAAACTACCCCTGACTCAGCTAATAAAACTGGTTATACCTCTGCGTTTAAGTGTTTTCACTTGCATATCTATTCAGGCGATCGCCCACAAGTAAAACTTTATTCAGTATATTTATGTTTATATAAACATAGATTATGCTATGTATTTCAAATTCAAATCATAGATATGTTATTTACAACCTTCACATTACCCAGGAAATAGACTATTTGGAACCTCAATTCAGCAGATCACAAGTAAAGTATTTTCACTGAACTTTTAGTATTAAAAAGATCGTTAGAATTTTAGAGTTTTGATAACTTTTTAAATCTCGGTATATGCTGATACATGATAGCTATTATGATGTTGAGACAACAGAAAACCCAGATATCAATGACGAACTTAGTAAAGTCGCATTAATCCACAAGCTGATAGAGTTACAAGTAGAGAAAACACCAAATGCAATAGCAGTAGAATTTGCACAAGAACAACTAACCTATCAACAGCTAAACCAACGCGCCAACCAACTAGCACATCATTTAATCAACCTGGGAGTCAAAGCCGATACCATAGTCGGGATTTGCCTAGAACGCTCGCTAGATTTAATCATCGCCATAGTCGGGATTCTCAAAGCCACAGGAGCATATCTACCCATCGACCCCAGCTATCCAGCATCAAGACGCCGCTTGATGCTAGAAAATGCCCAAGCCGAGATCTTACTCACCCATAGCCATCTAGAGGAAAACTCCACAACTGGTCTGACACAATGCATATATCTAGACCAGCAAAACCTCACCACACCAAAAACCAACCCCGACATTCCCCAAACAGGCGACAATCTCGCATACATCATCTACACCTCGGGTTCGACAGGTCAACCCAAAGGCGTCGCCATGGCTCATCGTCCCCTGTGCAACCTACTTTCTTGGCAACTGCAAACATCGACCTTCCCAACAGCCAAAACCCTACAATTCACCCCCATCAGTTTCGATGTCTCCTTCCAAGAAATCTTTGCCACCCTGATTGGGGGTGGTGTATTAGTCCTAATCACTCAACAGCTGCGAACTGACCCCAGTCGCCTGCTAGAATTCCTCAAAGATGCCCAAATCCAAAGATTATTTCTGCCATTTGTGGCACTGCGACAATTAGCAGAGGTTGCACAGATAGACGGTATCATTCCTCAGCACTTGCGTGAAGTGATTACTGCTGGTGAACAATTACGAATCACACCCGCAATTGCGAGATTCTTTGAACAACTGCCCAATACGAAACTGCACAATCACTACGGGCCTTCGGAAACTCATGTCGTCACAGCCTACACCTTAACTTCTGATGTCGAGAATTGGCCAGTCTTACCCCCAATTGGTAAACCAATTGCCAACAGTCAAATTTATCTGTTGGATGCCCAACTGCAAGCTGTGCCTGTGGGTGTGGTGGGACAGTTGTATGTTGGTGGGGTGAGTTTGGCTAGAGGATATTTGCATCGTGCTGATTTGACAACTGAGCGTTTTATTATTAGTCCTTGGGACTCAAAGCAGCGTTTATATCAAACAGGAGATTTAGCTCGTTATCTACCTGATGGTAATCTTGAGTACCTGGGTAGAGCAGACCAACAGGTGAAAATTCGTGGCTATCGCATCGAGCCGGGTGAGATTGAGGCGGTTTTGGAAAGACATGCCTGTGTGCGACAAGCAGTAGTCATCGTTAGGGAGGAAGTGCAGGGGGATTTGCGTTTGGTTGCTTATGTGTTGGGTGATAGCGCCCTCACTACTGAGCAGTTACGCTTATTTTTACACACGCAACTGCCGGAGTTTATGGTGCCTTCGGCGTTGGTGCTGTTGGGGCAATTTCCTCTGACTCCTAGTGGTAAGGTTGACCGTCTGGCTTTACCTGCGCCTGATTATAGAAATCAACGAGAAAATTTGACTGCACCTCGAACTTCTACTGAGGCAGCGTTGGCAAAAATTTGGGTTGATGTTCTTGGCTTAGACCAAGTTGGTATTGATGATCGTTTCCTAGAAATCGGGGGACATTCGCTGTTAGCAACTCAAGTAGTTTCTCGGATACGAGACATGTTTCAAGTAGAACTACCTTTGCGTCGTCTATTTGAATTATCAACCATCAACGAACTTGCCCGGTATCTAGAAATAGCACAGCAAGAACCGCAAGAGTTGCAAATTTCTCCTATTGAATTGCGATCGCCCCAAACTAATTTATCTTTTTCTTATGTACAGGAACAATTATGGTTTCTCGATCAGTTAGTTCCCAATCATCCCTTTTATAACGTTCCAGAAGCGTTTCGTTTAAATGGTTCTGTTGACATCACTACCCTAGAGCAAAGTTTTCAAGAAATTATCAACCGCCATGAAGTGCTACGTACCAGTTTCACAACCATACATGGCAACCCTATCCCAGTAATTGCTCCTTGTTTGAGATTCCAGATGACAGTTGTAGATTTACATGAGTTACCTGAAACTGAAGTTTGGCAGGTAATTGTCAAGGAAGCTCAACTGCCTTTTGACTTGTCTCAAAGTCCATTACTACGAGTCACACTCTACAAACTCAGCGAACAAGAGCATATCCTGTTTCTGAACTTACATCACATTATTTGTGATGAGTGGTCTATCGGCGTGTTGCTAGAGGAACTGGCTCAACTCTACAAAGCCTATTCTTTGGGTGAAAACTCTCCTTTGGCAGAGTTAAATATTCAGTATGCAGACTACGCGATTTGGCAACGGCAGTGGTTACAGGGAGAAGTTAATAACCAACAACTTTCCTACTGGCAACAGCAACTATCTAATCTACCGCCAGAACTACAACTACCCACAGATTATCCTAGGCCGGCAGTTCCCAGTTATCGAGGCGATCGCCAGTATCTCACTTTACCCAAATCTTTGAGCGAAAAACTTCAAGATTTGGGCCGCAATGAAGGCGTAACTCTGTTTATTACGCTGTTGTCAGCATTTCAAACACTACTTTATCGGTACACAAAACAGGAAGATATTTTAGTTGGTTCCCCCATTGCCAACCGTCGTCACTCAAAAGTGGAGCATCTAATTGGCTTTTTTGTCAATACATTAGTTTTACGCACCGATTTATCTAATTCCCCCAGTTTTCGAGAGTTACTGGCGAGAGTCAAAGAGGTGACATTAGAAGCCTATGCTCATCAAGACTTGCCATTTGAGCAGATTGTACAAGCGGTGCAGCCAGACAGAGATCTCAACCACAACCCTCTGTTTCAGGTGCTGTTTAACCTACAGAATGCTCCTTTGCCTGCTTGGGATGTGCCAAATCTGAACTTAACTCGCTTGAGCGTTAATAATCAAACAGCCAAATTTGACCTGTTCCTGGAACTAGCCCAGACACCAACTGGTATTACAGGTTATTTTGAGTATAGTACCGACTTGTTTAAGGCGGATGCGATCGCTCGCATGATTGGGCATTTTCAAACTTTGTTAGAAAGCATTGTAACTAATCCAGATGAGAAAATAGCCTCGTTATCGTTGTTAACGCAAACTGAACAGCAGCAGCTTGTCACCTGGAACAATACTCAAACCAATCATCCAGAAATTCAGTGTGTCCACAAGCTGATAGAGTTACAAGTAGAGAAAACACCAAATGCAATAGCAGTAGAATTTGCACAAGAACAACTAACCTACGAACAGCTAAACCAACGCGCCAACCAACTAGCACATCATTTAATCAACCTGGGAGTCAAAGCCGATACCATAGTCGGGATTTGCCTAGAACGCTCGCTAGATTTAATCATCGCCATAGTCGGGATTCTCAAAGCCACAGGAGCATATCTACCCATCGACCCCAGCTATCCAGCATCAAGACGCCGCTTGATGCTAGAAAATGCCCAAGCCGAGATCTTACTCACCCATAGCCATCTAGAGGAAAACTCCACAACTGGTCTGACACAATGCATATATCTAGACCAGCAAAACCTCACCACACCAAAAACCAACCCCGACATTCCCCAAACAGGCGACAATCTCGCATACATCATCTACACCTCGGGTTCGACAGGTCAACCCAAAGGCGTCGCCATGGCTCATCGTCCCCTGTGCAACCTACTTTCTTGGCAACTGCAAACATCGACCTTCCCAACAGCCAAAACCCTACAATTCACCCCCATCAGTTTCGATGTCTCCTTCCAAGAAATCTTTGCCACCCTGATTGGGGGTGGTGTATTAGTCCTAATCACTCAACAGCTGCGAACTGACCCCAGTCGCCTGCTAGAATTCCTCAAAGATGCCCAAATCCAAAGATTATTTCTGCCATTTGTGGCACTGCGACAATTAGCAGAGGTTGCACAGATAGACGGTATCATTCCTCAGCACTTGCGTGAAGTGATTACTGCTGGTGAACAATTACGAATCACACCCGCAATTGCGAGATTCTTTGAACAACTGCCCAATACGAAACTGCACAATCACTACGGGCCTTCGGAAACTCATGTCGTCACAGCCTACACCTTAACTTCTGATGTCGAGAATTGGCCAGTCTTACCCCCAATTGGTAAACCAATTGCCAACAGTCAAATTTATCTGTTGGATGCCCAACTGCAAGCTGTGCCTGTGGGTGTGGTGGGACAGTTGTATGTTGGTGGGGTGAGTTTGGCTAGAGGATATTTGCATCGTGCTGATTTGACAACTGAGCGTTTTATTATTAGTCCTTGGGACTCAAAGCAGCGTTTATATCAAACAGGAGATTTAGCTCGTTATCTACCTGATGGTAATCTTGAGTACCTGGGTAGAGCAGACCAACAGGTGAAAATTCGTGGCTATCGCATCGAGCCGGGTGAGATTGAGGCGGTTTTGGAAAGACATGCCTGTGTGCGACAAGCAGTAGTCATCGTTAGGGAGGAAGTACCGGGAGATTTGCGTTTGGTTGCTTATGTGTTGGGTGATAGCGCCCTCACTACTGAGCAGTTACGCTTATTTTTACACACGCAACTGCCAGAGTTTATGGTGCCTTCGGCGTTGGTGCTGTTGGGGCAATTTCCTCTGACTCCTAGTGGTAAGGTTGACCGTTTGGCTTTACCTGCGCCTGAATGCTCACGTCCTGAACTTGCAGTAGCATTAATACCTGCTCGGACACAAGAAGAGATAGTGTTAGCCGATCTGTGGTTGCAAGTCCTGAAGATTGCCCAAGTAGGTATTCACGACAACTTCTTTCATTTGGGAGGATACTCGCTGCAAGGGGTTGAACTAGTCAGTAAAATTCGAGAAACTTTTCAGGTAGATTTAACTCTGCGTAGTTTCTTTGAACATCCCACAATCGCTGGACTTGCAGAAATTATTGTCGCTCAACAATCAGGAAACTCGACTCGATTTAATTCTGTCCTTGATCTACATGCTGAAGCTGTTTTAGATCCAACAATTGACCCTAAAACTGCATTCATGCCAACACTTGATCAACCAGCAAATATTCTTTTAACTGGGGCAACTGGTTTCTTAGGTGCTTTCTTGCTTCACGAATTACTACAACAAACTCAAGCAAACATCTATTGCTTAGTTAGGGCTGCAAATTCTCAAGAAGCTAGTCAAAGGCTTAAAAGTAATTTAGAACAGTATTCACTTTGGGATCAAACTCAAGGTCATCGAATTATTGCGGTGGTGGGAGATTTAGCCCAACCTCTTTTGGGTATCTCGTCTGAAAATTTTCAAGTTTTGACAGCCACGATTGATGTCATCTACCACAATGGCGGACTAGTTAACTTTGTTTACCCATATTCAGTTCTCAAAGCTCCCAATGTTTTGGGTACGCAAGAAGTTTTAAGATTGGCTTGTCAAACAAAGGTCAAACCAGTGCATTTTGTTTCGACTGTTGGTGTATTCTCACCAACTGCCTATCCTGAAACACGAGTCATTGCAGAACAGCCAGCCGATCGCCCCCAAGGACTCTACGGTTACACCCAAAGTAAGTGGGTTGCAGAAAAGCTAGTAGCGATCGCTCACGAACGGGGTTTGCCAACATCGATTTACCGTCCCACCTGGATCGAAGGGCACAGTCAAACAGGAGTTTGTAATCGTTCCGATTTTTTACGTAGCCTCATTGCAGGTTGCATTCAAATGGGTTTAGCTCCCGATTGGAATATGCCAGTAGATATTATTCCAGTTGATTACATCAGCAAGGCGATCGTTCATTTATCAAAACAAAAAAACTCATTGAAGCGAGTATTTCACCTTTCCAATCCTCAATTGATGTCATGGCAAGAACTAATTAACTGGATACGTATCTTTGGTTATTCAATTCAACAAATCCCCTTTAAAAACTGGATCAAAGAAGTATTAAATCTAGTTCCTAATGCTCCAGAAAATGCATTACATTCCTTTGTCAATTTCTTATCTGAACCCGTTTCGGAAACACAAATGTCAGTTCCTGAACTTTACTTCACCGCACATTCTTTACGATTTGACTGTCAAAATACTCTCGATGGGTTAACAAATACTGCGATTAATTGTCCGCCTGTCAATGACGAGTTATTAAGTACTTATTTCTCCTATTTGATTGACAATGGATTTTTAAAGAGTCAAAACAAATGAAAGGGAACACTTCTCTTTCTCCTGTCGGAGACGCTGCGCGTAGCTTGCTTTCCCATAGGGGTACGTTCAGTGCATCGCAGGGAATAGGAAAATGGTATAAACCTTTACTTTTTTCGTAAAAAACAAGATTCCCAGCCGATGCTTGGCCAAATGTGAAACTTAACATGACCTTAATCATTATTTGATTGTAGGTTGCTAAGTTCGTCACGTTTGGTTTAGCAGCCTGGGAGTAGATATGGAACTTATAGATAGCGACTTGCTATCAAATCGCTGTAAACGGCGGAATTTTTTGCTGGGTGCAGGATTCTTCACAGGGTTAGCTGTGACTAGTCAATGGCATCCAGTATCAGCAAAATCGAGGTTTTCCAATTATCCTTTTAGTCTTGGTGTTGCCTCTGGCGATCCTTTGCCGGATGGTGTTGTGCTGTGGACGCGACTAGCTCCCGATCCCCTTTACGGGGGTGGAATGCCACTCAGAAATTTTGTAGTGCAGTGGCGGGTTGCTGTAGACGAAAAAATGAAGAAAGTAGTGCGACGTGGGAAAACGCTTGCATCTCCAGATCTAGCACACTCAGTACATGTTGATGTACGTGGACTAGAACCTGACCGTTGGTATTGGTATCAGTTTCAAGTAGGCAATGAAGTTAGCGCCATTGGACGAACTCGTACAGCTGGATCACTCTTTAACTCCATCAAAAAACTCAATTTTGCCTTTGTCTCCTGTCAAGACTGGCAAAACGGCTACTATACAGCCTATCAGCACTTGGTTGATGAGGAACTAGATTTAGTTGTTCATCTCGGTGACTACATTTATGAGTATGGGCCAGAATCTGGTGGGCCACGTCAACACAATAGTCCAGAAATCGTCACTCTCAACGACTACCGTAACCGCCACGCCCTATACAAGACCGATAAAAATCTGCAAGCTGCTCATGCTGCTTTCCCCTGGATAGTCACTTGGGATGATCACGAAGTTGAAAATAACTATGCTAACCTCATACCCGAAGAGAACCAAAGCCAGCAGGCATTTGTGACTAGGCGAGCCAATGCTTACCAAGCATACTATGAACATATGCCACTACGTCGTTCTTCACTGCCTAGTGGGCCAAATATGCAGTTATATCGGCGGTTCACTTATGGTAATTTAGCTGAGTTCAACGTACTGGATACTCGCCAGTACCGTACTGACCAACCTTGCGATGATGGATTGAAACCTCGTTGTTCTCAAGCCTTTGATGTGAATGCTACTATGACAGGCCAAGAGCAACAGCAATGGTTATTTGATGGTTTAGACAAATCGCGATCGCGCTGGAATGTGATTGCTCAACAAACGATGTTGGCTCAATATGATTTTAATCCTAGTCCAGACGCTGGATTATTCAACTTAGATCAGTGGGATGGCTACGTAGCTGCGCGTAATCGGCTACTCAGTTTTCTCAACCAGCGCCAGCCCTCTAACCCAGTAGTGATCACTGGAGACATCCATTCCAGTTGGGTACACGATTTGAAAGTTGATTTCACTAAACCAGCCTCAGCAATAGTTGGTACTGAGTTCGTAGGTACTTCAGTTACCTCTGATTTTCCCACCAACTTTATCGCTCCGGTTCAAGCTGCTTTAGGTAGCAATCCCCATACCAAGTTTTTTGATGGTGCTTTCCGGGGATACGTCCGCTGCAACCTGACCCCAGAACGCTGGCAAAGTGATTATCGCGTTGTGTCAAGCATCGTTGACCTCAACGCATCTGTTAGCACCTTAGCTTCGTTTGTAGTCGAAAACGGTCAACCAGGGGCACAGAGGGCGTAACCGTATTTTAAAATGAAAAAATTAAGCCCTTCAGATTTATTCTGAGGGGTTTTAAAAGTTCTAAAATTTGAGAAGCTTAGCTCTAATAAGTTTGCTCTATTGAGAGTATCTGCACCTAATTTTGTTATATACATGGGATGTTTTTTTAAACTATTTCTAGAGAAAAATTATAGTATGGTACACTCAAAATTATCTTAGTTAAAGGAAAAATTAAGATGGCTAAAATTACAGTTTCCAATCTCTTATTAGATCCCGAAAAAAATGCGTTAATTAATGAAGTTGAACTGACAAATGACGAACTAAAAAATATTCGAGGTGGCAACACCATTATAGAAATAAACTTGCCAGATGGCTCGACTGTGTATAAAGTCTACAGTAACACTGGTGAGCTATTAGGTAAGCTTTATGACACTGATCGTGATGGTTCTATTGATGGAATAGTTGTACCTGGCAAATAAATTAAATAGTTGTTTCCGCTAGTATATCCATCAAAATAAGTTTCAATTGGTATGTGCGTTGGTACGAATAATTCCTCAGTGTGTTAAGGGTTTCTCAAACTGACGCACGCCATACATTGGATATTTTTATATGGAAGTCTCTTCAAATCATCTATTTTTTTAAAAACAATAATTTTGTTTTTACCTGTAATTAAACTCTGCTTAAACCCATATATTCAAAATAAATAGGTTCAAAATAGTTGACTAAAAAATAATTCAGATGAAATTAGTTCCACAATTAGTGCTTGCTGCTGCTAGTTTGACTCTGGGTTTGACTGCCATAAATGCAAAATCTGCATCTGCTGCTATCATTGATTATGCTTTCACTGTTGATAGTTCTATAAATCGGGGAAGCGGCTTTTTTAGCTTTGATGACTCAACTTTCAGTGATGACAGTATCCCAGAAGCAAGGGTGCGATCGCTATCGTTTCAATTTAACGGTGAATCTATAGTTTACACCGAACAAGATGATGTCAATTACCCAGACTTTCCCATCGTATTTTCAACTGCATTCTTAACAGGAAAAGAATCTGTAGGATTAGAATATTTGTTCGATGATCAAGCAAATCCTTCCAGCTTAATTAGTTATGAAATTGTTGGAGAAGATTTCACAATTTTTTCTAGAACTTCTCCAAATACTGAAATTTTCTCTGGAAAAGTTTCTTATCAGAAAGTACCTGAACCTACAACATTAGCTGGTACTCTCTTTGCTATTGGTATTGGCTGGCTTGTCAAGAAAAAGAGGTTAAATAATTCATAATTCGTAATGACGCGACGCTCCTGTGTCGCTCTAAGCGAAGCTATGCCGCAGGCTTTACGCTTCGCTATCGAGGACTCGCTATCGCTGACGCTCGTACCGACGCTCGATGACTCGCTAACGCTACGCTATCGCTACCGCTGACGCTCGAGGACTCGCTAACGCTAACGCTAACGTAATTCGTAATTACTAATGTTTGCCTGCTATATAAACCCTAGACAAGTCTAGACATTTACAAGACTTACTTCAATGGGAGCATGGGAGCGGTTATCTCTCAGTAAGCTTTCACGATGAAGCCAAGATAAACGTCCCTGCGTCGCTCAAAACGCGAAATCTCAAAAACCTACCCGTAAGAACTGCCCCCTTTTCCTTACGGTTTAAATAAGCAGTCTTTAGCCCGAACACAATATTACTTCAGGTAGCTTTACGCTCTTTCAATACTTGATCTAGCAAGTCTCTAGCAGGTTGCGCTTTTGTTAGAGCTGTTTGATGATCACTATAGGCACGAACTAAGCGAGAAAGGCTACTCACACCTATTTTGAGTTGTTCAAGTTCTTCACCAGCAATTATTTCTCCATCAAGCATCCGCCCGATTAAAGGTTTGATATCGCCCACTTCCTGACGGATTTTTTGGAGTTTTTCTACACTACTCAGTAAGGTTTTTAGTGAGTTTAAGATGTCATCAATATCTTGTGTGTCCTTTTGTTGCCCAAGAGATTCTTCATTTGTTGCTTTATCTTCAATATCGGAAGCTAGAGATAATTCCTGCGCTGGGGTTTCCGTCTTAACTCCGTTTGTCTTTGCCATCAATGATTTCCTCCAATTATCTTATTTAGTTTATCGCTTATGATTCAAATTTGCGATCTACTGCTTGTTATAATCTTCATTAATTGTGATAATAAATGGCTGGTGGAAGGTAATTTTTTCAGCAGTTTTGTTTATTGCGATCGCATCTGCAATTCTTGGGCTAGAGCTTTTAATAAAGCTTCCCTTGCAGATTGTATAAAGAAATGGTCGCCTTCGAGCATCTGTAATGAGAAAGCAGCGGTTGTTTGTTCTCGCCACGCTTGGAGGTTCTCGTAACTGACTTTTGTGTCTTGTAAACCACCAAAAGCAGTAATAGGACATGCTAATGGTGGCTCGTGAGTGTAAACATACGTCTCTAGGACGGCAAAATCTGCCCGGAGGATGGGTAAGAAAATCGCCATCAGTTCCTGACTTTCTAGCACTGCTTTCGGAGTGCCGTTGAAACGGTACAGTTGTGCAATAAACTCAGCTTCTGGTAGGTTGTGGATTGGTGATTTTGTCACTGGGATTTGTGGTGCTTTGCGAGCAGATATAAACAGATGAAATGGATTGAGATCATACTGAGAACGCAGTAGACGAGTTAACTCAAAGCTAACCAGTCCGCCCATACTGTGACCAAAAAACGCGAATGGTTTATCTAGATATGGTACAAGAACTGGTGCGATCGCATTTACAAGATCTGTTAATCGTGTGAAGGGAGCCGATTTCATCTGACTTCCTCGTCCTGGTAGTTCCACACAACAAACCTCAACAGTTTGCGGAAGACTGTCAGCCCAAGAGCGAAAAGCCGCAGCCCCACCACCTGCATAAGGAAAGCAGAACAAACGTAAATTTGCTTGAGGATTAGGTTTTAGACAGATAATCCAAGAGTTGAAGCTGGGTGTAGTCGTCATGATAGAAATTAAGTATGCAATTTCACAGCGTAACAGCTTATTCATCCAGCAACTCAGACAAAAGGAATTGTTTGAAGTTGATTAATCCTGTTAAAATGCCTTGATGTCAAAAAAGCAACATCCCCCAAACAAAAAACTCGGTTGGTCTTTGGATGAGCGAGATCCGGAGTTCATTAAATCTTTGATGCCTCTAATCGGCTTTTTCTATCGCTACTATTTTCGAGTGCAGACTAGCGGTTGGTATAATATCCCACCTCAACAAAAAGTTCTATTTGTCGGTTCTCATAACGGAGGACTGGCAGCTCCTGATATGTTAATGATGATGTATGACTGGTTCCGGCGATTTGGAGTGCAACAACCTGTCTACGGTTTGATGCATCCCAAGGTTTGGCAAGTTAGCCCCCCATTAGCCCAACTAGTTGCTAAATCTGGGGCAATCATCGCCCATCCTAAAATGGCTTACGCTGCTTTGCGCTCTGGAGCTAGTGTACTGGTATATCCAGGTGGAGCAGAAGATGTCTTTCGTCCCTATTCTCTACGTAACAAAATTTGTTTTGCTGGGCGGCAAGGATTCATTAAGTTAGCATTGCGAGAAAATGTGCCAATCGTACCATTAATTTCTTGTGGTGCCCATGATACGTTGATTGTGCTAGCTGATTGCTACAAAATTTTGCAGCAATTACATGAGTGGGGAATGCCTTGGTTGTTGGGGATTGATCCTGAAGTTTTTCCGATTTATTTGGGTTGGCCTTGGGGATTATCATTTGGGCCACTGCCTAATATACCTTTCCCTGTGTCTATTTATACGCGAGTTTGCCCTCCCATTGTCTTTGAACGCTATGGCCGCAAAGCAGCAAGCGATCGCGACTATGTAAATGAATGCTATGAATTAGTTGTAAGTCAAATGCAGAAAGAGCTAGACCTTTTAGTTAAGATTAGGGAAGTTCCCTTCTCGTAATAGACCTCTGTATCAAATAGTCCCTGTGGAAAGTAGGGAGTTTAAAAAACACCTTGTCTAGTTAGCTAATAACCTGTAAATTGATAGCTGAATCTATAAATCAAAAACCAATGAAACCTTTATTAGCATTAGCGTTGACTGCCGGAACTATTCTTTCCCAACTAACAATTCCAAATGTAGCTAAAGCTCAAACAGTACCCGACTGCCCACCAGATAGTGTTTGTGTATGGAGAGAACGCGACTTTAATGGCGAACGTCTTGTAGTTACTCCAGTAAGTACAACACTATCTGGAGTATTGACACGATGTAATTTTATATCTGGCTTATCTCAAAATGTGACTTTCAGTGTGGAACTTGCACGCTCAATAAGAAATAACACTGTATGCATCATAAAATTATACATACAAAAAAGTCCTGGAGGAAATCAGAATGTTTCACAAATTAATCCTAACACGCAAAATAGTGATAGTGGGGAATTTCGCTCTATACGTTGACCCATGAAACCCTCACTAATCTACGATATTCACACACCCAACATATCTATAAAGGTTCTCCGGCGCGGGTTACTTATTGAGCTAGAATCCATATATATCAAGCGTTCTAGCCACAGGCTGTACCTGATGACACGAACCTTCTGTTTACGCCCTTACTAGGTTGTTTGAAAAGTCTAAATTAATACTAATCCCGGCGATTAGAAATCGCGACTATACAGACAAAACCCACCTCCGTGGGTTTCAAGAACTCGATTTTCTGTTAGTCCACGGAGGTGGACTTCGCTTGTGTAGTAGCGAATTATATTCGCCCAAAACTTTTCAAACATCCTCTTAAAAGAGTGGGATTAAAACAAGAGCATTTTATCAGTTTAAACTCAGATCAGACCCAGAACTAAAGTTTTAATTGATACTCATAACATAAGTGCCTTTCTTGGTAAATTTTATAATCTTGGCGATCCTCACATCTTGCACCTGACAGTGAAAATAATGAGTCTGCCGCAATAAAGTTATAAAAATTACATATTTATTTGTCTCTGCATTTAGTCCATTAGAAATGGACTTTTGCTATAAGACAGGGATTTACAATCCCTGGCGGTAGAGAGCGAAGCCGAACAATTATGTAAGTTTTGCGACTGGCAGTTTGAAAGGTGCAAGATCTGAGGATCGCAATCAACAAAATAGCTCAACCACCGCAGGCTTAGTGACTTTTCCCATGGCGTTGCGCGGTAATTCTGCAACTGTCAGAATTCTCGTTGGTACTTTATAGATAGCTAATCGCTCTTTTGCCCAACTCCTAAAAGATTCTAAGGTCAAAAGTTGTGACCCTTGCAATACTAACGCGGCACAGACTCGCTCACCCCACTCTAAATCGCTAACCCCAACTACTGCACATTCCTGAATATCTGGATGGGTTCGCAATACTTCCTCTATTTCCAACGCCGAAACTTTATACCCTCCCGTTTTGATGATATCTACACTCAACCGCCCCAGAATTCGATAGTTGTCGTTCTCGACTACAGCCAAATCTCCAGTACAGAACCAGCCATCTTGAAAGGCTTTGGCGGTGGCTTGGGGATTTTGCCAATATTCTAAAAATACCCCGGGGCCTTTAACTTGGATTTCTCCTGGTATCCCTGGTGCGACTAACTCGCCGCTTTCATCTACTAATCTCACTTCTACTTGCGGTAGAGGTTTGCCAACATATCCTGCTTTTCGTTCACCGTGTAAAGGGTTCGATAACGCCATGCCAATCTCAGTCATCCCATAGCGCTCAAGTAGAAAATGACCACTGATATTTTGCCACTTTTCTAATACTTGCACTGGTAACGCTGCTGAACCAGATACCATGAGCCGCATTTTAGCACAGCCTGCTGACATCCTTTGCTGGCGTTCGGGTGTAGCCGCTTCCCAAGCAGCAATCAGCTTGACATAAATTGTTGGTACTGCCATGAATAGGGTTAAGTCGCCCTCACAAATTCGGTTCCAAACAGTTTCGGCATCAAACTTGCTGATCATGTGGCACTCCGCCCCAGCCCATAAAGCACAGGTGAGTACGTTGATAATCCCATGAATATGATGTAGAGGTAGTATGTGTAAGATGCGATCGCTAGCTGTCCATTCCCAAGCAGTAACTAAGCTGATCACTTGAGATTGAATATTGTGATGAGTGGTAACTACACCCTTGGGTTTACCAGTTGTGCCACTAGTGTAGAGAATTAAGGCGCGTCTGGTGAGTTCAATTTCTGGGAGGCGACTAACATCATCTGGGAGTGTTTCTGAGGTGAGAATAAATCGTAAGTTTTGGGCTTGAGCAATTGGACGTAGTAGAGTTTCAAAATTGGGATGGGCAATAATAATTAATGCTGCTGAATTGGTAATTACATATTCCAATTCTGGCTGTGGGTGGGAAATACACAAAGGTACGGCTATACCACCAGCCCGCCAAATCCCCCATTGAGTCGCTACATACTCAAATCCAGGCGGAATGAGAAAGGCAACTCGCTGCTCTTGTAAGTCTTCTGTATTATTCAACAGTACTGTCGCTATTTGACTGGATGTATGCAGCAAATCTTGATAGGTAAATGCTTCAACTTTTGTCGCAATAGCTATTTTCTCGCTGTGTGCTTGAGCATGAGTTATTAATGGAAGATTCACATTCTTTTACCGATTTAGGATTGATTCAGTCTAGTTATAGAAAGCATATAGCAATCCCAAATAAAACGTAATACTAAGGTTTTAAAATCCGGTTACAGATTGAAATTTAGAAGTTTAGATGAAATTTAACTCTCTTAATTACAAAAACAAGCACCACATCTGTCAACTGGCGATCGCTGGCAGTTAGTATAAGCTCTTTTAGAGTCTCTAAAGCGGGAAGCACATCCTCATCTGAAACGGGGCAGCGATCGCTATCCCAAACGATGCCACAAACAGCAAAAGTCCAGCAATCCATTGCTGTTAGTTTAAAATATGAAGTAGTTCTACAACCTCTCAAAGGTGAGAAAAATGTTATGTCAATTGTTGTCACCCTTAGCCCTGAGTTAGAAGCCCTGTTGCGGGATAGAGCTGCTAGGCAAGGTCAAGATGTTAGTTTCGTTGCATCTGAGTTGCTTGCTAGTATTCTACAGGCAAAGGAGCAAGACTTAGAGGAAGCGATTGAGGGTATTCAGCAAGGTTTAGATGATTTTCAGGCAGGAAAATTTCGGTCTTTTGAAGATTTTACTGAAGAACAGCGCCAAAAGTACAATTTGTCCGCTGATTAATGAAGTACCCCATTGAAATTTCAAGTGTGGCAGAAGCAGAGGCCGATAACGCTTTTCTACGGCTGTCTCAAGTCACATCCTCTACAAGAGCGAACCAATGGTATTCCGGGTTGTTGCAAGCGATTGAGTCTCTGTCTCAAATGCCCAAACGCTGCCCATTAGCCCAGGAAAATCAGTACTTTAGCCAAGAAATTCGGCAATTACTTTATGGCAAAGGGCGCAACTCATATCGTATTCTCTTTACCATTGTGGGAGAGGAAGAAGTGCCTACGGTTCGTATTCTGCACATTCGACACGCTACACAGCAAACTCTTGGGGAAGAACCAGAAGAACCCTACGCCACCTAACACTGCGTTGGTGCAGATGGAATAGATAAAGTATCTATACTTAAGCAATTTATAACAGGGTAGGCAAAATGCCCACCCTTTAAGAAAACACAATTAAGCCAATGCAGACTTTAACTCACTCTTAGCTTATGCCAACGTTTCTGGTAATTGACTCGCGTCGCGTCCGCCAGCTTGGGCTAAATTCGGTCTACCACCGCCACCGCAAATTTTGGCGATCGCACCCACAAGGGGATGCGGTTTCCCGGAGATGATCATGAAGGTTAGAGATATAATCAAACTAATTGATCAAGATGGGTGGTATTTGGCTCGAACGCGAGGCAGCCATCGTCAATACAAGCACCCTAATAAATTGGGTTTGGTTACTGTACCAGGAAAACCGGGTGATGATTTAGCTTCGGGAACGTTGGATAGTATCTTAAAACAAGCGGGTCTGAAATGATGCAGTATCTGATCGTGATTGAAAAGACAGAAACAGGATATTCTGCCTATTCTCCTGACCTACTAGGATGTGTCTCGACTGGGTCAACCCGTGAAGAAGTTGAACAAAATATGCGTCAGGCAGTGGAATTTCACCTTGATGGGTTGAAGTTGGAGGGATTCGAGATCCCGCAGCCCACAACCTCATCGGTCTATATCGAGGTTGCTGCCTAACACCGCGTTGGTGCAGATGCTACAAAGGTATCTACGCTTCAGCAATTGCTCGCAGGGCAGGCAAAATGCCCACCCTTGAAGAAAAAATAATTAACTCAATGCAGACTTTAACTCACTCTTAGCTTGTGCCAACGCTTCTGGTAATTTACTCGCGTCGCGTCCGCCGGCTTGAGCTAAATTCGGTCTACCGCCGCCGCCACCGCCGCAAATCTTAGCGATCGCACCCACAAATTTCCCCGCTTGCAAGCCTTTTTTGTTGACTTCTGGACTAAAAGCTGCTACTATACTAACTTTCTCAGCTTCAGGAACGGAACCCAATACCACCGCACCATTACCTAGTTTTTGCAACAATCTTTCCGCTGCACTTTTCAAGGATTCGGGATCAACGTCTTCTAACTGAGCAACGAGAATTGGATAATCGCCCACAGTCTCTGCTGTTTGCAGTAGGGTGTCGGATTTGGCGATCGCTAGTTGCATCTTTAGGGTTTCTAGTTCCTTTTGGTTAGTTCTGAGTTCGTTTTGGAGGCTGGTGATTCTCTGTGGTAATTCTTCGGGTTTTACTTTAAAGCGATCGCTTAAATCCTTCACTACTTGATCGCGGAGGTTGAGATAATCCAGCACTGCTGCACCAGAAACAGCTTCGATACGCCGTACTCCAGAAGCAACGCCAGTTTCAGAAATAATCTTGAACACGCCAATCTCAGCGGTATTACTGACATGAGTGCCCCCGCATAGTTCCATTGATACACCAGGAAAGTCAATTACTCGCACTTCTTCACCATATTTTTCGCCAAACATAGCAACAGCACCCCTAGCTTTGGCCTCTGCTAAAGGTAATACTTCTACTTTGGCGGCATGTGCCTCGGCTACCCAAGTATTTACCTGTTCTTCAACTTGTTGAACTTCCTCTGCTGTCAAGGCACGGGGACAGTTAAAGTCAAAGCGTAACCTGTCAAAGGAAACTAAAGAACCAGCTTGGGATATGCCATCATCGACAATTTTCTTTAACGCTGCTTGTAGTAGGTGCGTTGCGGTATGGTTGGCTTGGAGACGACGCCGACAAGCGCGATCAATTTGGGCACTCACAACATCTCCTACTCGGATTGTACCGCGTTCAATGCGGCCGAAGTGAACAAAGAAATCGGATTCTTTCTTCACATCTTCCACTCGCACGACAACACTTGTGTTGAGCGAAGTCGAAACACCGTCACCGGAGATATAACCGCGATCGCCAATTTGCCCCCCAGATTCGGCATAGAATGGCGTTTTATCGAGGACAATTTGTACTTCTGTGCCTGCTTCCGCCTCTTCTTGAGAGACGCCATTGATTAGTAGAACTTCAACTTTCGCCGTTGTTGTTGGTTGGGCGTAACCTAAAAATTCGGTAGCGTGGATGTGTTCTGCAAGCTTGTCGAGGGAACCTTGCACAGTTAGATCGATGGTTTCGTGTGCTGCTTTGGCGCGTTCTACTTGCTTTTGCATTTGGGCGTTGAATCCTGCTTCATCGACTGTGAGGTGATTTTCCTCAGCGATTTCTTGCGTGAGTTCCAAAGGGAAACCGTAGGTATCGTAGAGAGTGAAGACGCTTTCACCACTAATAGAAGTTTTGCCTTGCTGCTTCACCTGTTGAATGATTTCTTCTAAGAGTTTTTCCCCTCGATCAAGAGTTCGCAGGAAATTAGATTCTTCGCGTTGTAGTTCGGCTTTGATAGCGGCTTCTCGTTGGCGCACATTAGGGTAAGCTGATTCAGCAAGAGCGATCGCAGTTTGGGCAACTTGGGTAATAAATTCGCCAGTAATGCCAACTAATCGCCCGTGACGCACCACACGCCGAATTAATCGCCGCAGGACATAACCCCGCCCGACGTTGGAAGCGCGGATTTCATCAGCGATTAAGTGGACGACTGCACGCACATGATCACCAATGACTTTCAAAGAGACTTTGGTGTTTTCGTCGCTGCCGTGGTAATCAATGCCAGCAATCGCCGCTGCTGTTTGAATAATTGGGAAAATTAAGTCAGTTTCGTAATTATTCGGCACTTTTTGGAGGATTTGCGCCATCCTTTCCAAACCCATGCCAGTATCAATGTTTTTGTTTTGCAGTGGTGTTAAATTACCTGAAATATCCCGGTTGTATTGCATGAATACGAGGTTGTAGAACTCGATAAACCGGGAATCATCTTCTAAGTCAATAGAATCGTCACCGCGTTCTGGGTGAAAGTCATAGTATATCTCTGAACAAGGGCCACAAGGGCCAGTAGGTCCAGAGTTCCAAAAGTTATCATCTGCACCCATGCGCTTGATTCTTGCTTGGGCTACACCGATTTGATCGCGCCAAATCGCGAAGGCTTCATCATCCTCCTCAAAGACGCTGACTACAAGGTTGCTTGGTAAGAAGCCAAAAACTTGCGTAGAAATTTCCCAACCCCAGGCGATCGCTTGTTCTTTAAAATAGTCACCAAAGCTAAAGTTACCCAGCATCTCAAAAAACGTTTGATGGCGTTTAGTACGTCCCACGTTTTCGATATCGTTAGTGCGGATACACTTTTGGGATGTAGTAGCTCGTTTAAATTCTGGTGTGCGCTGTCCCAGGAATATTGGCTTAAATGGCAACATTCCCGCGATCGTCAGCAGCACGGTTGGATCTTCTGGTACCAAGGAAGCACTAGGAAGAATTTGGTGTCCTCGTTGAACAAAGAAGTTAAGGAATAAGGAGCGAATTTCGTTACCGCTGATGTATTGGGGATTTGAAGACATGATAGTTAGGGACTGGGGACTGGGGACTGGGGACTGGGGATTGGGGACTGGGGACTGGGGACTGGGGATTGGGGATTGGGGACTGGGGATTGGGGACTGGGGACTGGGGATTGGGGACTGGGGACTGGGGATTGGGGAATTGGGAATGGAGAGTTTAAGTATTATTCTCCCTAATCTCCTGGTTGGTGAGCGGAGTCGAACCACATCCCCCTCATTCCCACTGCTTTTTTAAGACAGCTACCCACGGAGAAATCTTACAACCAAGACCTGAAAAAGTTTCTTACCCTACTCCCCACTCCCTACTCCCCACTCCCTTTTTCAAAACAAGTTTATATATTTTTGCATTTTGTTTCATCTTGCTGCTATAAGACTTTGCCAGTTATTGAACGAGATCTAAAGATGCAGGTAGTTCAGACAAAAAGATACAAAAATTCTTTCCCAATCCCCAATCCCCAATCCCCAATCCCCAGTCCCCAATCCCCAATCCCCAGTCCCCAATCCCCAATCCCCAGTCCCCAATCCCCCACACCTAAGTTAGATAATATTCTTCCTAAAATACTTAACTTTGGTAGGATAAGCGATCGCCAACTAGTGGATAATACTAATTATTAAGAAAACATTTAAAATAATCGTACTGAGGTAAAAAATGTCATTAAAACTACATGTAGCAAATATTACTTGCCAAGATTGTGCAGGCAAAATTGCGGACTCAATTCATGTTATGGAACCTGATGCCATGGTGGATGTTGATGTGAATGCCAAGACTGTTACCGTAGAATCCGCAGCATCTGAAGAATCAATCAAACAAGTAATTGTTGCTGCTGGTTACACTATTGAAGGTTATCAATGAGAATTTAACTTTTGTCAATAGCGAGACTAATTCCTAAAGTTTAATAGTATTAAAGGACTTGCGATTAATCATAACATTTGATTATTGCAAGACTTTTTCATAAAAAAATCAAAGTTGAGAATATTTTTGTTAGCGATGAAGATTATCTCGATTTCGACTGCTAATCGTTGGTTAATTAAATATACTGATTTACACTTTTGGATAAGTCTAAATATAAGTATTTTAATCATTAACTACGCACGAAAGGATAAGGTGATTTCGGTTTTTACGGGGACATAAAAAACTTAGTAGGTTTTTCATGCTCTCAAATAAGTAAAAACCTGGATTTTTTGATTAATGCAAATTGTCAATTCTTTTTTATTAATCCTGTTGAATAATTTTCTATCGGGAAATACAGCAATACTTTTTATCGAAAATAACAATCTTCAGTATTTATACTGTTTCAAAAAAAGCCTAAAAAATAGAAATTGAATGTCAGAAGTTAAAAAGATGACGATTGTAGTTAAAGTCTTAAGAGGAGATTAAAATTCGATATTTATTGTAAGTTCAGGGTTAAAACAATTAAATGCAAGAAGCATACACAAAATAAAAACATTGATATATTTAGCATTTAGGAATGAGTTGTGATCATATTTACTATTACATAACAGTGAAAATACATAATAATATCTAAAAAAGCTTAAAAGCTAAGCAATAAAGGGCTTTTAAGTATCAAGATTTAGTTTTTTGAAGCGTTACTATGTTTATCCCCTCGATAAAATAGGGTAGAAAGTAAAGCAATGAATATTTCTATTCTGGTTTTTGGAAGTAATAACTTTCTCGCCACACTTCCAGATCAGATCCGCGATGCAACAACTTTTAGTGTAGAAGTTATTACCAATATCAATCAGGCAGTTTCGCGTATTCAAATGATGCCACCCGATGTCATACTCATCCAGGCTAGTATGGATAGCAGTATGGAATTATGTTGTTGGTTGAAAGACCAAACAAAATTATCGTGGATATACTGTATTCTGTTTGAAGATCGTTTTCAGCAACTCAGCCAGAAAAGGAAGTATGGCTCGCAAAGGGAGTTAGAAATGACTGCTGCTGCACTAAAGCAAGGAGCTGATGCCTATATTTGGCAGTTGAGTGAAGAGAAAACAGACCATACATTAGCAGAATTAACAGCAAACCATCGTTTAATATTAGCTCAATTGACAGTTGGTTTACGGAAAGCACAAAAGTATCGCGATCTGATTCGTACAAATGATTTGTTATCAGCGATCGCTTTGGCTGATTCGTTAACAGAATTAAATAATCGCCGTGCTTTAGAGTGGGATTTACCTAGACAAATCAAAAAAGCTAGGGTTCAGGGAAATCCCCTAAGTTTGATTATTTTGGATGTAGACTATTTCAAGAAAGTTAACGATACTTACGGGCATTTAGTTGGCGATCGCCTCTTGCAATTATTATGTACTCGGCTGCGGCACAACTTGCGTTATCAAGACACTGCATTTCGTTATGGTGGTGAGGAGTTTGTAGTTCTTCTCAGTAATACTACTAGTAAAGAGGCATTAATTGTAGCCAATCGTCTCAATCGCATAGTCAGTGAACAGCCATTTGCCATCAATAATAAACTAGCTATTCACATCACGATTAGTCTAGGTACAGCTTGTCTAGCTACAGAGGATGACGAACAAGGAAAAAGCTTGTTGCATCGTGCCGATCAGTGCTTGTTACAAGCTAAAGCTGCTGGACGTAATCGGGTTATTGGTTGCGAATACTCATCTTACGTACCACATCTAAAAGCTGTTTCATCGTGATGTAGAGACGCGCTGTTGCAGCGTCTCTACACAATTGCGTTTTGACAATCTGCTACTGAGGCGCGTTGTCGCATCAAATTGACTAAGGCTTGGTAACTAGACCAATTTTCTTGCAAGAGGTTTTTTGCTTGGAGGGCATGAAACCGCAGTTTTTGCTGACAGACTGATTCAGAAAATCCTATATTTGTCAAGACCCCAATAAACTTATTTTTGTCATCTGCCCCACCTTCAGTATTATTAAAGACTAAAGTCTCAGCAGCAATCCCCGCCATCCAAACGGTGCAGTAGCGATCTAACATTTGAGCGCTGATTTTGCCTAACTCTAGCTGAGATGCTAACTCGTCATCATCAAAAGTCACACCACCTTGTCCAACTTGTCCTTGCTTCCAAGCTTCCCAGGCGCTGAGGGTGTAGCCTGTGATGGGAATTCCCAACAAAGAAGCAACAAGAAAATGTCCTGCTTCATGGTGAATAATGCGATCGCGGTGTTCCTTGGAAAAACCTGCAATCCAATCTAAAAATAGAATCCCTCCCCGACCTTGTAAGCTAAAACTATCCAATGTCGCTAGGCCTAAGATAGTGAAGGTAGCCAGTGCTGGTACTGTTGGCGATAGATTAAATAATGGCCCCAGCAGTACCGACATCGTCATCAGAAAAATCGATATTGCAATCAAATTTAAAGTAGTTTGGCTCATATTGAGTTTTTTAAATGCAACTTCATCTTTCTTCATTATGATGCGAACCGAGAGTATTAAAGCTTTTAAAACTTACACACAAGTCATCTATGACAACTCAAACACTGGGACTAGAGCAAAACTTATATCAATACCTCCTCTCAGTGTCTTTACGAGAGTTGGAAATTCTCGCTCAACTCAGACAAGAAACAGCTCAGCATCCACTAGGTAGAATGCAGATTGCTCCCGAACAAGGACAATTTTTGGCGTTGTTGGTGCAGTTATTAAAAGCAAAGAAAACTTTAGAATTAGGAGTATTTACAGGCTATAGCTCCTTAGCGGTAGCGTTAGCGTTACCAAAAGAGGGTAAAGTGGTAGCTTGTGATGTTAATGAAGAGTTTAGTGCAATCGCTCGTCGTTATTGGCAGCAAGCAGGAGTAGCGGATAAAATTCATCTGCATATTGCCCCAGCAATGGAAACTTTAGAGCAGTTACTAGCAGCAAAACAAGCAGAGAGTTTTGATTTTGTCTTTATTGATGCCGATAAAAGCAACTATGATGCTTATTATGAGCGATCGCTGCAACTGGTACGTCCGGGAGGACTAATTGCGATCGATAATGTCCTGTGGTCAGGAAGAGTTGCAAATCCTCAAATACAGGACAATCGAACCAACAAAATTCGCGCCTTCAATCACAAACTGCATCAAGATGAGCGAGTTACTCTCAGCCTCGTACCTATTGCAGATGGTTTAACCCTTGCTTGGAAGCGTCCCTAGTAGTTAAATAATTCGTATTATTTAAAAACGTGGGTTCCCTGTTAAGCGTTCTTTGTGAAGAATTCGCCACTTTTCTTGCTGACGCGCTCTTTTCTCTTCAGTCAAACTATCAAAACAGTAGGGACAGGAAATACCTTCTTCGTACTTGTCAGAAGCTTTATCTGCTTCAGAAATTGGTCGTCCACAGCTGGAGCATAACTCATAACTCCCCGCTTCCAACCCATGACTAACAGCTACCCGTTCATCAAAAACAAAACATTCTCCTTGCCACAAACTCTCATCCGCCGGGACTTCCTCTAAATACTTGAGAATGCCACCTTTGAGATGATAAACTTCAGCAAACCCTTGAGCAAGCATCAAAGATGAAGCTTTTTCACAGCGAATACCGCCAGTACAAAATAGAGCAACTTTTTTGTGTTTACTAGGGTCGAGATGGTGACGAACATATTCAGGAAATTCTCGAAATGAGTTCGTTTGCGGATTCTCTGCTCCTTTGAAAGTACCAATATTTACTTCATAGTCGTTGCGAGTGTCAATTACAGTAACTTCGGGATCACAAATCAAATCATTCCATTCTTGAGGACTGACATAAGTACCAACTTGCTCGTTGGGGTCAATTTCCGGTAATCCCAGAGTGACGATTTCTGTCTTTAACCGCACCTTCATCCGCTCAAATGGCAGTACATCAGTATAAGACTCTTTGTATTCCAAGTCTACCAAACGAGGATCGGCACGCACAAAGATAATAACAGAATCAATTGCTTGACGCGAACCTGCAATTGTGCCATTTATACCTTCGGCAGCCAGCAAAATTGTTCCCTTGATACCCTGTTCTTGGCAGTATGCTAACAAAGGATCTCGTATCTGACTAAAATCAGGTAGCTTGACGAATTTATATAGTGCAGCAACAACATATTGGGTGTTTTTTGGCTTCATACCCTTTTGCAATGGAACAATCTAAGTTAGAATAGCTACAGCAATTAGAATTATCTGCTTTTTTCATTTTACGGGGGTTTAGCTCAGTTGGTAGAGCGCCTGCTTTGCAAGCAGGATGTCAGCGGTTCGAGTCCGCTAACCTCCACTTCTGGGCTTTCACATAAATTAATATCCCATCTTCAAGCAGGGGGAGAAATAACAAAAACTCATTCCCAGTCCCCAGCGATGCACTGAGCTTGCCGAAGTGCCCCCATTCCCAATTCCCCATCTTAATCGTGATTTAAATAACCGAAAACTGCTGTATCTGGCATTCCCAAAATTTTTTATCAGCTACTCGTATTTTGTATAAATTTATAGTATTCTAGTTAGTCCATGTAATTTTTCCCACATTTCTAGACTAACTAAAAGTTTTTTACGGATCTTAACAGAGATACTTGAAAAGCTATGTTAGTTTCTTTTTTCCGAAGAAAGAATTCAGCAAAATAATTAGTTGTAGGTCAGTCCTCTACTAATCAATTCTGACTCCTTGATTCTGAATTCTTAAATAATTTTCAGAGCCTTGTTTTTCTGTCAACATACAAAATCTCAAAATTTCATTTCAATACATATGCAGTTAATTAAGAAATCCCAAAAGCCCATCCTTAAGAAGGCAGAGACAGCAGAGGAACTGAAAGAGGAAAATTTTCTAATTGATCCTTTTGATGATCAAGAACCAAGTGTAGAGCAAACGCAAACGCCGTATCTAGAAAATGATGAATTCTACTACTCCCCAGTTCGAGATAATCCTGTAGTACAATCTGTTGGCAACTCTGGCTGGCAAGTTTCTGATATTTGGCGGGATATCAGAGTGGATAGTTTCTGTGATTGACTAGGCTTTTAAGATTTCCCAAGGTAAGTAAAAACCTAACCTGTTGTGGGTAATTAATTTTACTTAGCAAGAAGACGCAGAGACGCGGGGAAGGGGAGACGCGGAGCGCGACCCTTCTCAAGGTCGAAGCACTGGTCAAAAGCCTCCGAATGCGAGTCGTGGAGGCAAAAAATGTTTTCCTTGCTTGAATCCCCTAGCTTTAGTTATGGGGACTCTCCGCGTCTCCGCGTCCTCATCAATTCCTGTTCCCTATTTCTACATAGCAGAAGCGATCGCAAGTTCCGCATGTTGTACTAATGTACCTTGATCAAGCATATAAATATCATATTGTGGTGTCAGAGCCAGTAGTTTCTCAATTCTTTCTCTGGCTGCTTCGACTATCAACTCATCAAGAGTACCGTGACTAAGAGAATTGGCGAAATCTTCGGCAATTTTGTAAGTTCGTTCAATCGATGATGAGTTGATATTGCGTGAGATGATAAACAAATCACAACCAGCCTGAAATGCTTTTGCTACAGTTCCACTCTTGACAAACATATCTGAGATCGCTTTCATATCCAAATCGTCAGAAACCACCACTCCTGCAAAGCCAAGTTCTTCTCTGAGTATCTTCTTGAGGATAGCTTGCGAGATAGTCGCTGGCACATCAGGATCTATTTTGGGAAACAGAATATGAGCTGTCATAATCAAAGGGATTTGTGCCGCAATTAAGGCTTTAAAAGGTATTAGTTCTCGATTTCGTAGTTCTTCTGGGGTCAAATTGAGGATTGGTAGTTCAATGTGAGAGTCTTTGCTAGTGTCTCCATGTCCAGGGAAATGCTTAGCACATCCCAAAATTCCCGACTCCTGAAGTCCTTGATAGTATTCACAAGCACCTTGAGTAGCTGTTTCCACCGTTTTGCCGAAAGCACGAGGCCCGATAATGGGATTTTGAGGGTTAGAATAAATATCTGCCGTAGGTGCCCAAGATAAGTTAATTCCCAATGATTTCAATTCTGTGGCTGTAGCTTTTGCTACCTCATACGCGTGCGATCGCAAAAGCAAAGCATAAGGAAATCGAGTAATTGGTAGTGGTGTGCGAAGTACACGCCCTCCTTCATGGTCGAGGGTGACAAACATTGAGTCACGTTCAGTGTACTGGCGTATCTGGTCATTTAGCTGCTTGAAGTTTTCTAACCAAACCTCATAGGGAGTACCATCAAGAAAATTCTTGGCAAAAAATATCACCCCAATCGGTTTTAATTCACTTAAAGCGCGTTTATCTTCATCACTTAGTGTAGTTCCAGATACGCCAAAAACTAAGTGATTTCCGAACTGCTTCAACTCCCACAATCCTGACATAATGCTCTACCTATGCTTAGACAGCAAATAACCAAGAATATAAATCAAAAGTCAATGCAATTAAATATACAAGTATTTCTAAAAATCCATTCCCCATGCCTCATCTAATCAAGCAAAGGTAAAAATTGGCGAATTAATCCAATTGTTACCGCTGGCAATTCTAGCTGTGGCGTTAATCCTACATCTTCCAACTGTTGAAAAAATCGGATTGCTTGAGGATTCATTTCGGTAAGGCGGCGACCAATTTGCGGCCCGGTAAATTCCGACTTGCGTCCCCAAATAATAGCAGTGGGAGTTATCAGTTGTTGAATGTAAAGAGATAAATCAAAACATAAATCGCCTCGAACAAAAGACAGCGCTGCATATTCAGCATTTGGCTGTTGAGCAGATTGTAGATAAGCGTCTACAATTTCTTGGTAAACTCGATTAGGCTGAGCGAATTGCCGTTGTTCTAAAAAGCTGCGAATACCCGCAACTGTTGCAACTCCGGTGCTATACAGCAAGCGATCAATAAAAGGCACACTGACCAATTGAGCGAAAAAGCTGCGGGAATAGTCTTCGCCAAAATCAGAAAGTCCAGCGGGAGTAGTCAAAATCAAAGACTTGAATAAATCTGGATGCTCAATCGCTACTCGAATTGTAAACGCTGCGGTGAGAGAAGATGCGATCGCTGTTACAGGCTCTGTACAAGTCTGCTCAAAAAACTCTCGAATCGTGATTAAATAGTCTTCGACTTTGTAATTTCGTGCTGGATGCTCAGATCTACCCCAACCAAGCAAATCTGGTGCAATCACTCGGTATTCAGCAGCAAAGGCAGGATAAACTTTTGACCATTCATAGGCAGAAGACCCACCACCAAAACCGTGCAAAAATACCAAAGTTTTTTGCTCATTTTTTGTCGTTAAATTTTGCTGCCAAGGTGAGCCAGCAGCAGTATAATACACCATCTTACCTAGCGAGGTAATTACAGAGTGTTGCTCAAATCCAAGCGGTTGAAACATAGGTGTTTTTTCTTTGTGTAAAAATTATTTGACATCAGTAACACAAGTTTCACCTAGAGTGTTGATCTTTGCAATTGATCAAACTTACGCAAGTGTCAAGAAATAGGGGAATGAGGATGTTAGTTGCTGACCAGTGGTCGCCAAGCAAACTTGCACTACTGAACTTTTGACTTTTGACCCTTGATTCTTGGCTCAATATGTGGGCTAGGTACGTCAGTCCAGATTGAAAGTTTCCCTAATTGTTATTATCAGCCAACCAGTTACTTGTAAACTCTTTCCACTGTCAGATTAAGTATATGTAAACTCATTGGATTAGTTATAAAGATTTGGTGATTTTCTTTTGAGATTAAATCATAAATTTACGTTGCAATTACTGTGTTACAAGCATTTTCCCTAGTAGCGACTATCACTAAATGTAGAGATAAGGTACCTTTTTTTATGATAATCTATCAGAAATATCACGGTTAGTGTTAAGCATCAAAAATATTCAAAACGCCGGACTGGATAAGCTAAAAATTCCAGTTCTGTACGTAAAAAGAATAGCTTTTGATGTATTTATTAATTTAAAAGTAGTTAATCTTTAGGTAATGGTTAATCGGAGTGTCATGGTAAAGCAGGCTACTCTTAAAGTAGAGAAACTACCAACTATTGAAGACGCTCAATTTGCGCTTGACAACTGTTTACAAAATGATGTTGTAGCTGTCGCTGAGTGGGATCTAGTCAAGCCAACTGTTGAAGTTGTGGAGGCTGCCATACCCACTATTTGTTTAAATTTAGAAGAATTGAAATGTTTTGAAGCAGTAGAGCGCCAATATGAGCATTATGGAGTCGTTTTTCACAATTGTTTAGCAATAGAACCATCGAATCCAGCATTTCCTACCCACAAAGGATTGACAGTTCTGATGGGAGCGCCCAAGAGTGGGTTTTTAGAAGCCACCTTTGTGCGTCCTGTGAATTGCATGAGTGCATTGGTAACAAGTTCGCAGCGTCTAGTCTTATCAGCCTACGATCGCGATCGCCGACTGCTTACCCAAGCTATACTACCAGGAGCTAACCTCGCCAATTCTGACTCGTCAATACCCCCCAATACATTATTATCTATCACAGCAAACGATATCCACAGCGTTACCTTCTGTGCTTTTGACGGTCAATTTACCCTTGGTGACTTTCGTTTCAGTTTTTGAATAATTTCTTAATCTTCGTTGTTCTGGTAAAATTTATACATTAGACAATATTGTAATTAAACTTAGTCTGGAGACTGGGGACTGGGGACTGGGGAGAATAACCAATGACAAAGGACAATTCCCAGCAAAGCTATTTTCTCAATAACTGACCATTACAAACTTGCACTACAGGATGATTACAACGCCGCACCAATTGTTCATCGTGAGTAGTAACAATTACTGTAGCTCCAAAGGAATTTAATTTCTGAAGGATCTGCATTACTTGCCAAGAATTATCGGGGTCGAGATTTCCGGTTGGTTCATCTGCTAAAAGTAGTGGTGGTGTGCCAACTATAGCCCTGGCAATACTTACCCGTTGTTGTTCTCCTCCAGAAAGTTGATCGGGAAAACAATCAGCTTTAGTCAGCAAACCCACCAATTTCAAAGTTGGTTCTAGACGTCTTTGAATTTCCTTACGAGTATATCCTTGAGCCTGTAGGACAAAAGTGATATTTTCTGCTACGGTTCGCTGGGCAATCAGTTTGTAGTCTTGAAAGACAATGCCGATCTGTCGTCGCAATAAAGACAGGCGATCGCCTTGTAAACTAGCTATATTGCACCCATCAACGATCACTTCTCCCTGTGTTGGTAACTCTTGGGCATACAGCAATTTCAAGAGCGTTGTTTTCCCAGAACCACTAGGCCCTGTGATAAACAAAAATTCTCCCTGTTTTACCTCTAAATTGGCATTTAACAGAGCTTGAGAGCCATTAGTATAAGTTTTGGTGACAGAGCGTAATTGCACCTTCAGCGCAGTATTACCACTGCGCTGTTGAGTTTCTCTATCCGATTGTAATATTACTGGCATTCTGAAATTTTCCTCATACTCCCATAACCAAACAGCTTGGGATTTTAGATTTGGGATTCCCCCAAAATAAGGATTCCCAGACAGAATTAGGGAATCTCATTCTCAAGAGGAAAATTGAAAATTTTTTGAAGACCTCAGTAGTAAGCTAAAAAACATCTAAATTACATAATCAAATTAAATAAAACTCTTGTGGGGTGGGCATCTTGCCCGCCCTAATTATGCAAGTTATATGTGGAACAGCTTAATTCGTAATTTTTACCTGATAGCTGTAAAATCGTCTAAAAATCATGATCAAAAAGCGATCGCTCATGTAATTTTTAGCGATTCAGTACTGTTCATCCAATAGCACCTCTTGCAGTTAAGCGGTAAACAAAAGCTTTGATGGCAAACTCTGGCAAAGCTAACATTCGTCGCCAGCGCCAAGGTTCTTTGTAAAGCCGATACAACCACTCTAAATTGTTATTTCCCAACCAGGCGGGAGCGCGATTTTTCGCTCCTGACCAAATATCAAAACTACCACCGACACCAATCCAAATTGCTTGAGGACATAAATGGCGATTGTTAGCAATCCATAACTCTTGACGTGGCACTCCCAAGCCCACAAAAATTACTTGTGGTTGTAATTGGGCGAGAGTTTGTTGTAACTGTTGTTCTTCTTCTGAAGAATGATAGCCAGAGTGAGTGCCTGCTATGCTCAAATTAGGGGTTTGTTGCTGCCAAAACTCCGCTGCTTTTGCTGCTACTCCCGGCGCTCCTCCATAGAAAAAAATCTTTGTCTGTGTTTTTTGCTGCCCAATTTCTTGCAAGAGCTTTTCTGCTAGTTCAATTCCTGGACAACGCTGCACTTTTTGCCATAATAGCCACTGCAAATACAGAACTACCCCTGCGCCATCTGGAATCACTAGTTCGGCATCTTGAATCACTTGAGCCAGAGATTTATTTCGCTCTGCCTGCATAGTCATTTCTGCATTGAGCGTCACCACATGAGTTCCTCTGCCTTCTTGCAGGCATTCTAACAACCAGCCTGGGTAGTTGGTCATTACATGGACTGGTATTCCCAAAACCGAAAATGCTTTAGGTGGTTTAGACATAGCCTGTTCCTAATTAGCCTCACACCAGATTCTTTCGATGGTTAGTTTATCAAATTTTTTTATATTTGGTTAATTGTAATGTTAAAGACAGCCAATTCGCTACTGGCTTAGTGTAGAATATACAGCCTATTTCTTTATTGACCGGACTAAGCACCCCTTTTCCTCTTTCTGAGAGTTTTAACTAGAAATTTGTGAGACTGCGTAAATCCTGGTAACATCTCTACTATCTTCAATAGCAGTTCGGTGTGAGGAAGCAAGAACTGCAACAATATAAAGCAGAATTAAACTAATTGGTTTTGGTGCATGTATTTTGGCTGAACTAGCTTTGATTTAACTGTTGCTGAGTTCTAAGTAGAAATCCCACGGCTTCAATCGAGGTGTTGAGCAAGGAAAAAAATTCTTGTTCTCCATGACTGAAATCCGCAGCCTAAGACCAAATTGCTTGACGGGGTACTTCAATGTATAACGTTAATACTCAGCACTGTTTCAGTAATAGTTACGCGTGAGAGTGGGCAAGAGGCAAGGGGGAATAACCTCATAGATAAATCTAGGGGCTTTAAACAAAGACATCTTGTGTCGAGGTACAAAATGCAAGACACAAATTTTTCATTGTTTTCTACGACTGAAGTTGGGTGCTTCAGATCATAATGGCAAGGAAAAAGAATTCTTTCTCCCGTAGCCCCTGCCTCTGGGGTTTGGGCTTTTCTCAAACAGCGGTCTACATCTTTGTACTAATGTCTTGAATCTGCGACTTTTAAGAGTTTTTAGTAAACTCGATTTTACAGTTAAGGTAGTGTAACGGGCTGATGTTGGCTATGAGTAAAATTCGTATCGCTCTGATTGAAGATCATGACCTGACTCGTGTGGGTATTAGGACAGCACTACTACAAAAGGAAGAAATTGAAGTTGTCGGTGAAGCTGCTAATGCTGCCGAAGGGCTAAAAATGTTAAAAAAGCTACAGCCGGATATTGCCATTGTCGATATTGGTTTACCAGATAAGGATGGCATTGAACTGACACGGGAGGTAAAATCTACGACCAATAGTGAGGAGTTAGGAACAAAAGTATTAATTTTGACGCTACGAGATAATAAAGAAGCGGTGTTAGCAGCTTTTGCTGCTGGAGCAGACTCCTACTGCATGAAGGATATCAAATTCGATAATTTGCTGGAAGCAGTGCGAGTAACTTACAATGGCAACGCTTGGATTGATCCGGCGATCGCTCGGATTGTATTACAACAAGCGCAACAAAATCCACCGAAGCCAGAATCAGCTTTTGCGGATCACAAAGCCAGCAATTCTAGCTCTGATGCCGAAAATCAGGAATTAATTGACCCTTATACCCTGACAGAAAGAGAGTTAGAAGTGTTACAGTTGATCGTCGAAGGTTGTAGCAATGCAACAATCGCTGAAAGGCTTTACATCACTGTTGGCACCGTTAAAACTCACGTCCGGAATATTTTGAATAAGCTATGTGCTGATGACCGTACCCAAGCAGCAGTCAGAGCCTTGCGTTCTGGGTTGGTGGGATAGGGTTAACTTTTAATGTGGCAGCAGCAACTTTTGAGCAAGCTCAAGAGAAACTTGCAACTTCGAGCATCTAAGATGCTGAGAATGATGTGGCTTTTCTTTGGCGATCGCTTTTGGATTGTTTTTTATCAGGTGAGATAAAAATTGCCCTATCTCACCCTATGAGTATATGAAAAGTAAAGTCAAATATGACTCAGACAGAAATAGTCAAACTCAAGCTCATGGTGGTAGATGATGAGCCAGATAACCTAGATTTACTCTACCGCACTTTCAGGAGAGATTTTCAAGTATATAAAGCGAATCATGCTCTTGCTGCCCTAGAGATCTTGGACAAAGAGGGCGAGATGGCTGTGATTATTTCTGACCAAAGAATGCCAGAAATGAACGGCACAGAATTTTTCAGCCGCACAGTGGAACGATTTCCCGACACAATTCGCATTTTGCTAACTGGTTTTACAGATGTCGAAGATTTAGTAGATGCCATTAACTCCGGTCAAGTATTCAAGTACATTACCAAACCTTGGAATCCAGAAAAGCTCAAGGCATTGGTCGAGCAAGCCACAGACATATATCATGTCGTGAAAACACGCACACGGGAATTACGTCGGGCCCTGCAACGAGAATCTTTATTTAATGCTGTCACAACAGCAATCCGAGAATCTCTCGATTACGGCAGTATGTTACAAAAGATCGCAGCAACTATTGGAGAAACATTTGCAGCCACCAAATGTTTACTAATCCCTGTAGAAAGCGATCGCCTGACATCAGACCAATTTATTTATCAAGATGCTAAATCCCATATATCAGATTGCCAGTATGATTCGAGTTCTTTGATTGAGAAAGTATTGGCGACTCGTAGCTATCACCGCGCTCAAGATACACACGACGGCCGTCCCTTAAACCACCTGGTCGTACCCCTGACTTACCAGCAACACTTACTCGCGGTGCTGGCTCTTTATCAGTGCGGATGCGATCGCCCCTGGCAAGACGAAGAAATTCAACTGATTACAGGTGTTACTGAACAGGCAGCTTTAGCTCTTTCCCAAGCAAAACTCTACCAGAGTCTGCAAGAAAAGCAACAGCAAATCAGCACTGAGTTAGAAGTAGCTCGCCAAATTCAAAATAACTTACTTCGCCAAACTTTACCTGATATCAAAGGCGTTAAGATACAAGCCTGCTGTTACCCTGCGCGAGAAGTCGGCGGAGATTTTTTTGAAGTATTTGTTCACCCCAAAGGTGATTTGTGGCTAGCAGTGGGTGACGTTTCTGGCAAAGGTGTACCAGCGGCTTTATTCATGGCTAGTGTCATCTCTGTGTTGCGCCGAGAGTTATCTCAAGAAGCAATAACAGAGCCGCATATAGTCATGCAAAATCTCAACTATGCTCTGAGCGAAGACTTGATTAGCAACAATTGTTTTATCACTCTGGCATTAGCTCGCTATACCCCCAGTAATAAAGAACTCGTTTACACTAATGCCGGTCATATTTACCCTCTATTGTGGTCACACCAAGCTGCGATCGCCAATCAACCCAATTACCTCAAAGTCCGCAGTGTTCCTGTGGGTATCTTACCTAAATGGCAAGCACAGTCTGGTCGTTTAGTTCTCACTTCTGGAGACATATTGCTACTTGCCAGTGACGGTATTACAGAGGCTATGGTGTCAAATAATATATATATGCCAGTAAAAACCGTGGATGGCATGGAGCCAGTTAACCGTTCTATGCTAAATCAGGATGGTTTGTGGCAACTCTTGCAAGGAGAGCAACAACCGCTTTCTCTTAACCACTTAATAGCTCGGATCCAAGCAGATAATCATATTCAAGAAGACGATCAAACTATACTTTCACTAGAGGTTTTATAAATTAATGAAAAGTGAGCTTCATGTACCAAGTGATTTAAATTTTCTTAACATTGTTGAGAACTGGTTGTTGGGATGTTTAAAAATTCAGTTAGGCGAATCTGTGGATTGGCCACGACAATCGAGTCGTCTACGATTGGCTTTAGTAGAAGCCTACTCAAACGCAGTACGTCACGCCCACAAAGAAAAGCCAAATTTGCCTGTTTTACTGCGATTGGAACTTAAAGAACGGGATCTAGCTTTGGAAATTTGGGACTACGGTGAAGGCTTCGACATGTCCACCTACTTTCCGCCAAGCCCTACTGAAAGACAAGAAGGTGGGTATGGTTGGCTAATCATGAATCGTCTGATGGATAAAGTAGAATACCATTTACAAGTTGATGGTGGCAACTGTCTGAAGTTGGAAGCAACTTTACCAGAGTCAGTAAAATGAGAAAGAACAGGGGAAGGGGATAGGCACTAACAGAATCTGATGATGTGTATGTACTGGATAACTTGACGTTGCCACGGGTGAATATCTACAAATAATGTTCACAGTATGGCAAGCTAGAAAGCTCTTGCTCAAATAATTAATTCCCCTGATGCAAGTTCAGCCTTTATTAACCCGGCATACCTTGATTAAATTATTGTTCCGAATGACGGGGATATTTATTGTTTCTGCCCTGTTGACCTACGGGCATATTATGGGGCAGGCACAGTTTAATACTCGCGAACAGCTTCAGAAATACCTCACTGAGCGGGGCAAACGTGAGGAAGCAATTTTCCAGCTCGCCGCCGATCGCCACATTTTGCTCAAGCAAGCCTTTGCCACTGTCGCTGCTCAACCCCAGCCTGTTGAAACCCTCACACCGCTATTTGCTTGGTCAGATGGTACTCATCGCAATTTTCCAGAACACCAGGATCTGCACCAGTTTGAGGGTGAATCAAAGTCATCTGTTTTTGTGGGGCGAGAAGTTCCTGTGACTGCAACGCTCTACTGTAAGATTCGGCGGTTTGAGAAGTTGCTTTTGCAGTATGCACCTGCATGGCGCGATCGCTTCGTCAATACTTGGATTGCATCGCCAGAAAATGTTGCTGTTACTTACTGGCCTGAGATACCGGGTCCGTTGATGGTCGCAGGTGATTTTGATGTCCACAATGAAAAGTTTTTCTACGTGTCTGACCTAAGTCATGACCCACAGCGGCAAACAACCTGGACTGATGCTTATCAAGACCCAGCCAGTCCTGATTGGGTGGTTTCGATAGTCACCCCAATTGATGATGCTACAGGACGGCATATCGCCAGCATTGGTAATGATATTGTGTTGAACAGTTTGATCAAACGCACCAATGTTGATCGTTTAGCAGGAACTTATAACTTGATTGTGCGACAGGATGGCAATTTGATTGCTCATCCCAACTTTACGTCTCAAATTGCGGCAAAACACGGAACTTTAAAGGTTCAAGAACTGGCTGATGCCCATCTTAGTCGGATTTTTGCTTTGATTCAATCTACTGAACCTGCTGATGAGTTGCAGCACAGACTCGCAGGGAATGATGCCGACGGGGTTGAGAACGGCGCGCGAGTGATTGATAACGTTCGCGATCGCGAATACATCACGTTTACTCGGTTAGCGGGCCCCAACTGGTATTTTGTAATGGTCTATCCCCAATCCCTCATGCAGGGTAGCGCTTGGAGCGCAGCACAATTCGTTTTGCTGTCTGGTGGAATTGCGTTATTGGTAGAGATGGTGTTTATCTACCATGCCCTGAACACTCAAGTCACCCAACCGCTGGCTCAACTACTGCAATCGACTCAACAGTTAACTCAGGGGAATTTCGAGGTGCAGTTGACAGCATCGAGACAGGACGAGATCGGGCAACTTTCGAATGCATTTATCCAGATGTCAGACAAGCTAAAAAACCTGTTCGCCACCCTAGAGGAGCGGGTTGCTCAAAGAACCATTGAGCTAGAAGCTGCCAACCAAGAGCTTCAGCGATTATCGCATCTAGACGGGCTAACTCAGGTTGCGAACCGACGACATTTTGACGAGTACCTGGCTCAGGAATGGCTGCGACTACAGCGTGAACAGCAGCCGCTGGGGCTGATTCTCTGCGATGTGGACTTTTTCAAACAGTACAATGACTGTTACGGACACCTGATGGGAGATGACTGTTTGCAGCGAGTGGCACAGCAAATCAAACTCGCAGCCGTGCGTCCTGCCGACCTGGTGGCGCGCTATGGTGGCGAAGAGTTCGCCGTGATTTTACCCAACACCTCGCGGGATGGAGTCATTGCCGTTGCCCAAAAAATTCAAGCCCAAATCTGGCAAGCCCAGATACCACATTCTGGCTCTAAAATTAATCAATTTGTGACATTGAGCCTGGGCATCGTCAGTTTCATACCCAATCTTGAAACAACCTGTGTATCCCTAGTCAAGCAGGCTGACGAAGCACTCTACATGGCAAAACAGCAGGGGCGTGATCAGCTACAGGTGGCTTGTCATTCACATTTGCTCTCTGTTGTTGAAACGAAGGATTAACCTGAGTAATGCGGGGCTGTTAGGAGATTTTTTTCTCACCCATTCCCTAATAATTACTTTTGAGAATGCAAAGCAAATAGCTCTTGGGGAGAAGCTAAAAGTTTAACTTTGGTATATTGAATCTGTTGCTGTTGGTTGAGTGTAAATAGCCAAATTACATTGACACTACACCAAGAAGTTTGTGCTTTACCTGATACCTGAATTTGCATATGGTCATTTTCTGTGGTTTCGGCAACTGCTTGGCGAGGGTAGGCTTTGATGTTTTGAGCTTCTTGCTTTAAATAGGCAGCGATCGCATCTGGCCCAACAATACCAGATTCCATGGGCGGATGCATCACTCCATCTTGAGCAAACAAGGCAGCAGTCGCCTGAAATTCTCCCGCATTCAATGTTTGAAAATAACGCACTATACTTGGCTCTAAAATTCCTTCAATCTGGAATTCTGTTTGTGGTTCGCCGGAAGTGACAAATTCAGCAGCTGTCATAAAATCCCCTGCATTACACTAGCTGAATATTCATTTCAATCCAAAATTAGCTAAAAATAAAGCTGCTATTGATATAGATTGTTCACCTGTGTGCAAATCTTCCGAATGATCTAACTCCTGAACTTTTGGAGGATTTACCAAAACAGGGTGTTAAGATCAAAAAATGAATCAATCTGCCTTAGTAAGCAGCAGTGTAGTCAAACAGAAAGCTCAAGAGTTGGGGTTTCATCAAGTAGGCATTGCTGCTGTCGAGAATCAAGATTTGACACAAGCGCAACGGTTGCAAGCATGGCTAGATCTGGGTTATCAAGCAGATATGGCGTGGATGGCTAACCCCAAGCGTCAAGATATTCGCTTAATCATGCCAGAGGTGCGATCGCTTGTGTGTGTTGCTCTTAATTACTATACAAGCGATCAACGTCCTGAAGGCGAAGAGTATGCCAAAATTTCCCGCTATGGCTGGGGAAGAGATTATCACAAAGTCATGCACAAAAAACTCAAGGCTTTGAGTACTTGGTTAAAATCCCTTGATGAGCGCGTGCAAGCTATCTATTATGCAGACACCGGGCCAGTGCAAGATAAAGTATGGGCACAACGAGCCGGGATTGGTTGGATTGCCAAAAATGGTAATCTGATTACCAGAGAGTATGGCTCTTGGGTATTTTTGGGAGAAGTGTTAACCAATTTGGAACTAAAGAGCGATCGTCCTCATACCGAACACTGCGGTAGTTGCACTCGTTGTATTGAAGCTTGTCCCACAGATGCCATTACCCAACCATTTGTAATCAATGCTAATCGTTGTATTGCTTATCATACAATTGAAAATCGGTCAAGCACATTACCAGAAACAATAGCGCCCCATTTGCAAGGCTGGGTAGCAGGTTGTGATATCTGTCAAGACGTTTGTCCTTGGAATCAACGTTTTGCTCATACAACTGATATCGCAGAGTTTCAGCCTTATCCTGGGAATATTGCGCCCAAGCTGCTAGAATTAGCGGAAATCTCAAATCAGGAGTGGGATCAACAATTTACAGCATCGGCCTTACGACGGATTAAACCAGAGATGTTACGACGCAATGCCCGCGCTAATCTTGACCCATCTAGGCGAAAGAATGACCCAGAAAGTAATTATTTTTGATTTCGATGGCACGATTGCTGATACAGTAGATGCTCTTGTAAGTATTGCTAATCGTTTAGCTGTAGAGTTTGGTTATATACAAATCACACCTAAAGACCTAACTATCCTGAGAAATTTAACTTCTAGAGAAATCATCAAATACTCTGGGATTTCTCTATTAAAAATACCTTTCATCGTTAAAAAAGTTAAAGCGGAATTAAAAAATAAAATCCATGAATTAAAACCCATTCCTGGAATCAAAGAAGCTTTAACAGAACTCCAATCCGAAGGATATAAGCTAGGAATCATTACTTCCAACTCTCAAGAAAATGTCAACCAATTTCTCAAAATAAACAACTTGGATCATCTATTTGATTTTATCTACTCAGGGATTACGATTTTTGGCAAAAAAACCATCATTAATAATGTATTGCGGCAGAAGCAGCTCAAACCCCAAGAAGTAATTTATGTCGGAGACGAAACCAGAGATATAGAAGCTTCAAAAAAAGCCAACATTCAGGTAATTGCAGTAACTTGGGGATTTAATTCTCCAGAAGTATTGGCCAAGCAAAATCCAAACTTTTTAGTTGATGAACCCCATAAACTGCTAAAAGTAATCAAAAGTTGTTAAAAGCTCAACCTAATGGCAGGTTGAGCTATGATGATAATTTCTTTGTCTAAAATCCAAAACAGAGAATCTTTATTTTGAATTACCCTGCACCGGGCTTACCTTTTTCCAAAGCTTTCTCTACTAAATCGTCACTAACATTAGTTACAGTCTCAGAGTTTCCAACTTCTTTCGCTAACTCCATATAGTCTTTGGGATTACCTGTTGCTTGAGCTTCTGTTTTGATCTCTTTTGCTTCTGGAACTTTGTATTTAGATCCAGTTGCAGCTTGGGCTGCTGCTTCACCTTTGCCTGTGCGATCAATTTCACTAACGCTCAGTTTTTGTGCAGCTGCATAATCGGCATCAAAATCAACCTTTGGCGTTTTTTCTTTACCACTAGCCATGCCTTCGGCTGCTAATTGTGCATCATGGGTAGTAGCTTCGGTTGGATTAGGCTTTACTTCATCAGTCATAATTAACACTTTAGGTAATTTTTGATTTCTGCGGTGATTGTACCAAAACAATTAACTGAATTATTGCTCTCTAGAGAGAGATTTATACCTCTATTAAAAGATAGATATACTGATAAAAATCAAATTAATATAACTATTTCTCTTGGAAGTAGTATCTAACTCTCAAATTTTGATAACCCTTATTATGATGCGTAAAATTATTTTGGTGGGCAATCATGACTGCAAGTTACGACAAAAATGTTTCTCAAGCTCTCAGCAATGAAACTCAAAAAGTGGTAGAAGGGTTTAATAAACTAGATACCGATGCTAAATTAGGCTGGTTCTATTTTGTTTATGAAAAAATGGGTGATTCGATTACCCCAGCTGCACCCACTGCTGCTGATCCAGAATTAGCACCTCTTTTGTTAGGAGATTATTTACAATTATCAGGTGAGCAGCAATTAGAAGTGATGCGGGATATAGTTAACCGCAAAGATACAGAATACTCTCGTGCTTATGGCGCATTAAAAGAAAATAATCAATTATTAGTTTGGTATGCTTGGGCTGTAGCTATGGGTGATACAGTAATTGATATTCCAGATAGTTACAAACCAACTGGTGCAATTAATGATTTGCTTTCACAAATTGAAGGGTTAGAATTTGATGAGCAAATTTCGGTGTTTAGAACAATTGTGAATGAAATGGGTTATACCAACGTGAAGCCGATAGAAACACAAGCGCAAACTGGTAAAACACCAAGTCTTTAAGTAGGTAGACACAATTATTTAGAAAGCGCATTTCGACTTAGCTCAATGCTCGATAGGTTGACTAAAAGAGGGTTGAGCGCAGTCGAAACCCGGCAATCTCAAGTTAGAGACTAATGTGTTCTAGCTATGATATAGTCTGCGATCGCCATTAGAGGTTGCGCCTTTTCGCCAAAGCAAGCTAGTTGTGCTTTTGCTGAGTCAATCAATTTTTGCGCTTTGAGTTTTGATTCCTCAAGACCCCACAAACTAGGATAAGTCACTTTCTGCGCCTTTTGGTCTTTGCCCGGAGTTTTACCGAGTTCCTCCTGAGTACCAGTCATATCAAGCACATCATCAATAATCTGAAAAGCCAGACCAATATCACGAGCATACTGAGAAAGCGGTAACAGAATTTGCTCGTCTACTCCTGTCAATATTGCTCCTGATAAAACAGACGTTTCCAATAAAGCACCTGTTTTGTGGGCATGAATAAAGTTGAGGGTTTCGATGTCAATATTCTGCAATCCCTCAGATTGTAAATCAACAACTTGACCACCAACTAGACCTGTTGCTGCAACTGCATGAGCCAACTTAGCAACAACCTGCAACAACTGCTGGGCAGCAACTCCTTTGGTTTGAACCACAAGAAACTCAAAAGCGTATCCTAAAAGCGCATCACCAGCCAGAATTGCAATGTTTTCGCCATAAATTTTATGGTTAGTTAACTTGCCGCGTCGATAGTCATCATTATCCATGGCGGGTAAGTCGTCATGGATTAGAGAAAAGGTGTGAATCATTTCCAGCGTACAAGCAGCAGGCATCGCCATCTCGACTGTGCCTCCAGCAAGTTCACAACTGGCAAGACAGAGAATTGGGCGTAGGCGCTTTCCTCCAGCCAGCAAGGAATAGCGCATGGATTCGTAGATTATTTCTGGATAGGCTATAGTAATTGATTGTTCGAGCGCTGCTTCAACTTGCGATCGCCGTTCTGATAAATAAGCTTTCAGGTCAAATGTAGTTTCTTTAACAGATGACGATTCAAAGACTTGAGTATTTACCATATAAATATTCGTCTTCAAAATTACAGTACTACAAATCAACAAAATTAGGCTGACAAGAACTATTAATCAACACTTTAGGGATTAATATCATGTCCACCTAATTTAGATATAATTCCCACTTGTGTGCAAAAAACCTCTTTCCCCCTGCTCCTTAACTTGAAAATGGGGACTGGGTGTTTGTTATACCAATTCTCTAAAATTCGGCTACACATTCAAACTCCGAAACCCATACTAAATAAGAGTTTCTTAATTACGAATTACGAATTACGAATTGGTATTATTTCTCCCCCTGCTCCCCCTCATCCCCCTCATCCCCCTCATCCCCCTCATCTCCTGCCTCTTGATCAGCGCCCAATTTCGACATCTTCCAGGATGCCAAGTGCATCGGGGATGAGAATGGCTGCACTGTAGTAGGCGCTGACAAGATAAGAAATAATCGCTTTTTCGCTAATACCCAAAAACCGTACAGATAAACTGGGCTGGTATTCATCAGGGATACCCGTTTTGTGTAGGCCTACCACCCCTTGGTTTTCTTCTCCAACACGGAATACCAAAATAGAGCTAGTACCTTGGTTGGTAATCGGAATTTTGTTACAAGGAAAAATCGGATAGTTGCGCCATGCAGGTACAATCTTGCCATTGATCTCCCTGCTTGGGGAATAGATGCCACGGCGGTTACACTCCCGGCCAAAAGCCGCGATCGCACGAGGGTGAGCTAAGAAAAAATGGGATTTGCGCCGCCGAGATAGCAACTCATCAAAATCATCTGGCGTCGGTGGCCCGGTGCGGGTAAAAATGCGTTGGTTGAGATCAGCATTGTGCAATAACCCAAAATCACGATTATTCAGCATTTCGTATTCTTGCCGTTCCCGCAACGCTTCGATAGTCAGGCGTAATTGTTGCTCCGTCTGGTTCATGGGTTCGTTGTAGAGGTCAGCAACTCGCGTATTCACCTGTAAAATGGTTTGAGCGGTGCTTAACTCATACTCCCGTGGACTCAAGTCGTAATCAACAAATGTTCTGGGTAACTCAGTTTGCTGACTATGACCCGCGGCCATAGCGATCGCCGCCTGATGATGTTTATCCTGGGGTTTGTTCAATATAGATCTAAAGCGATCAACCTGAGTTTGCAACGCTTCAGACTGGTTCATCAACTCCCGAAACGCCTGCACTGGCAAAGACAAAACTATGCAGCGTGTAACAGCTCTGAGGCTTACATCCCAAGTGTCCTGAGACAGAACTATAGCTTCGCCACCAAAACAATCGCCGTCAGCTAAGATATCCCGTAAAGCTTCCGCCTCATATTTTCCTGCCTTGAGCTGATTAACTTTACCATGGGCAATTAATAACACGCGATCGGCTGGTTGACCTTCCTGTACAATTACCTCACCAGGGGCAAATTCTTGCTGCACAAAGCGGTCTGCTAAGGCATTGAGTACCTCAATATCCTCAAACCCACTTAGTAAAGATAGTTCACAAAGGGCTTGGGGAATCACCCGCACCCGGGCCCCTGTATTAGTAAAGCTGACCCGTCCATTACCAACATCATAAGTCAAGCGACGGTTAACCCGATAGGCCCCACCCGTGACTTGTACCCAAGGCAACATCTGTAACAACCACCTGGGGGTAATGCCTTGCATCTGGGGCGGAGTTTTCGTGGTTTTGGCTAAATTCCGCGCCCCTTTTGTGCTTAGGCTGATCTGGGGTTGCCCGTTTTCTTGGTTTAAATCTGGCCTAATCGAAGCATCTGTCATAAAGTTAATTCTCCGTTACCCAAAACCCTTGTAGAGACGCTTCAAAAGCGCGTCTCTACATTTTTTTCTTAGAGACCAATTTCTACATCTTCAAGGATGCCTAGTGCATCAGGAACGAGAACGGCTGTAGAGTAGTAAGCACTAACCAGATAGGAAATAATAGCCTTTTCGTTAATACCCATGAAGCGAACAGACAAACTAGGCTGATATTCATCAGGAATGCCAGTTTTATGCAAACCAATGACACCCTGGTTGGTTGCTCCCACACGCATTAACATGATGGAGCTAGTACGCTCTTTCGTCACGGGAATCTTATTGCAAGGATAGATGGGAATACCACGCCAAGCCGGAATTGCACTGTTACCCATAGGGATAGGGTTGGGATAAAGTCCAAGGTGGTTGCATTGCCGACCAAACGCGGCAATAGTGCGGGGATGAGCTAAGAAAAAGCTCGGTTCTTTCCAAACAATAGAGATCAATTCATCGAGATCATCAGGAGTTGGGGGGCCACTGCGAGTAAATATGCGTTGTTTGAGATCAGCATTGTGTAACAGTCCAAAGTTACGATTGTTAATCATTTCGTGTTCTTGGCGTTCCCGTAATGCTTCGATGGTGAGTCGCAATTGTTCCTCAGTCTGATTCATGGGTTCGTTGTAGAGGTCAGCAACCCGTGTATTGATTTGCAAAATGGTTTGAGCAACGCTTAACTCATACTCCCGTGGATTGAGTTCATAATCTGCAAAAGTCCCAGGTAATACTGCCTCTGCAAGGTGGCCGGAGGTAATATCGATCGAAGCTTCCCCTTCTTGGTTTTTGGGTTGGCGCAGTTTTACCCTAAATTGATCTACTTGCGCTTGTAAAGCTTCAGACTGGTTAACCAGGTTTTGAAAAGCTGCTTGAGGCAGAAACAAGATGGTGCAACGGGTAATAGCAGTGAGGGTGACATCCCAAGTATCCTGAGATTCGGCTAAAGCGTAGTCACCAAAATGGTCGCCATCGGCCAATACACTCAAAACAACGCGATCGTCAAACTTACCAGCGCCAATTTTGTTGACTTTACCATGAGCAATCAGCAAGACTTGATCGGCTGGTTGGCCTTCTTGGATGATGACATCACCCGCAGCAAATTCTCGTTGTACAAATTGACTAGCCAAGGTGTTTAAGACCTCGACATCCTCAAATCCTCGCAACAAAGGTAACTCACGCAGTTCTTGAGGAATAACCTGTATTTGGGCCCCTGTATTAGTAAAGCTGACTCGTCCATCTCCAACCGCATAGGTTAAGCGACGGTTGACCCGATAGCTACCACCTACTGTTTCTACCCAAGGCAGCAGTTTTAAGAGCCACCGTGAGGTAATTCCCTGCATCTGGGGTTGGGTTTTGGTGGTTGTGGCCAAATTACGCGCCGCTTCCGTCTGCAAACTCATTGGTAGTTGCTCAACTTGATTTTCTAGGGGAGTATTTGCTGCATTAGTCATAATTAATCTCCATTGGTAATGTTTGTTGACAAATTATTTGATTGACCGGAATAGGAACTTATAGCGTTTCTCGTTTGAGTGAGGTACATTTCGTTGAGGTTAGGGGCTAGGGACTAGAAATTAGAGACTAGACTGTACCTCGTGCGATTGGGAACTCCTATAGATTGAGCTAATCTTTCGTTCCTAACAGCGATCCGATTTTGGTAGCTGAAGTCCCTAACCCTGTTGGACTACTCAGTAAGTTCTGCACCACTGGCTGAACATAGGTTTGAGTTGTTTCCTGACCGATACTTGGTCTAATCTGGATCGCCGCAGTGCCTAACCCTGTGGGGCCTTGGAGTAACCGTTTTTGGGTCGAGTTATTCCGCAATTCAAATTCCTTATAGCGGTCTACTGCCCTATGCCACTTGAGTACGCCGCACATCCACTGTTCCAGCTTCTTGACGTATCCGTACAGTTTTTCACGGGCACTCGTATCTAGGTTGAAATCGTCACACAAGATAGGGAGTTCAGTTGCAACGATATGTTGAAACTGAAGGGCACGAGAGGTCATCAGGTCGTTAACAATGGCGACGGCTTGGGGGATATTGCAGTTGAGGAAGTTCTGAACCGCCAGCACACCGTTATTAATCTCGCCCTCAAATTCGATTTCTTTCTGGTAAGAGAAAATATCGTTCGTCAAACAGGCGAAATCAGCAGCCGAATTATCGATATTCTGCATGGTTCGGGTGCGGAAGATCTCTGATGGGATCTCGTCCCCTTGGGAAAGTCGAGACAGGCTCATGGTTAGATCAGAGCCAAAGGTCTTACGACGCATTTCCACATAGTCTATCGGGTCTGGAATGCGATTTTGCGTCTGGTTAGCCAGTTCCCATAACCAACTTTCCGTCATATCCTCGATCGCACGACGAAACAAACGGCGAGCATTAGCTGTCATGGGGCCAGCTGTCCGCGCCCAAATATCCGCTAAACCTCGTTCGACTGGGTTTGTTGCTTCCGGAATGGAATCTCCATCAAGGGGCATAAACGCTGATAGCTGAGCATTAAAAATTTTCGCTCCTGCCATGTTGCGACTATGACCATACAGCACAGGGAAATAGTCATCGGCATAGGTTCCCCAAACTAGCCAGCAGGCTGTGATATTCAACTCAGTACTAGACCCATTGGGATGAATATAGGCACCACATAAGGCTACGTCAGCCACATCGAATTTGTGGTCATCCCAGATGTAAATGCTGGGCATCCCTGGCAGTACATCCAGCATCCCCATTTGACGCGCCCATTCCTTAGAATGCCGCCTAGCCTCGTCTAGATGAGGATTCAAACTGGTGGAGAAGGGCATATAAAACTGTGGCAGCGTTATTGGCCCTACAGGCTGATAGGGAACATGGGTAAAACTTTTAAACCGTTTTAGTCCCAAACTATCGTATAAGGCTCCCAGATGGGCCGCCGCTGTACCTAGTCCAGTGGGGCCACCTAAAAACCAGCTTGCCGTTGAAGATTTGTCTGATGTCTGGTTCATGTAGCGGCTTGATCGCATGTGCCACTCATGACCTCCCGACTGCCAGTCCTGAAGTCCTTTGGCATATAAGACTACTTTCAAACGCTCATCAGGAGTCAGACCATATTCCTCAAACAAGGATGGCAGCTCGGTGACAAAGGTGTTCTCGAACTGTTGCACCCTAGATGTTAGTAAGTCGTTAGTGAGGTTTGCCGCCTCTTGGGTATTGACATCGAGGAATTTTTCTAAAACCAGGATACAGTTAGCATTTTCCCCTTCTTCTTCTACTTCTCTTTGGTAAGAGAAGATGTCATTTCGCAGATGTACCCCGTCAGAAAAAGTGTCTTTGAGGACACGCATTGGTCGAGTAGGTGCGATCGCCGCCGGAATTTCTGCCCCAACCGCGTGTTCCACTAGGTTAGCTGACCAGGGCGCTCCCCCCACCTTACGACGCATCTCAATGTACTCGATGGGGTTAGCAACTCGATTCTGGCTGATATTGGCGAGTTCCCAGAGAGATTCTTTGAGAAGATTGATTGTACTCTCAGAAAATCGGATTACCCAGTCTTGGGAGGCATTGGGGACGGTACGATTCCAGAGGTCTATTAAACCTCTTTCTACGGCATTAGTGGGTTCTGGCGGCGTTTCTTGTGGCTGCACAGGCATAAACGCTGGTAGTCCATTGAGGTACTTCTTAGCCCCAGCCATATCTTGGCTACGCTTGTAAAGCTCAAGAAAGTGATCGTCGAAGAAAAATACCCAAACATACCAGTCAGTTACCAGATTGAGCATAGGCTCATCGGCATCTGGATGGGTATAGGAACACAACAGTGCATAGTCATGGGCATCAAACTTGCGCTCATCCCAAATTCCATAATCTTCTGATCCCTCTGCCCCACCCAAAATTCCCATTTCATAAGCCCAAGCTTTAGAATGTACCCGTGCCGCTTCCAGGTTTGGGTTCAGCCGTGCCGGCCAAGGTACATAAAAACTCGGCAACTCAAAAGGTTGCTTGCTTGAAGTCATTGTCCATTTAAACCTATCAGTTTGAGCTTATTGTCTTAATTGAAGTCGTGTTAATTTGACATTTGCGGTTAATTTTTGATATTGTAAAGTTGCTCCTTTTAATCAAAAAAATCACAATTTACTCTTGCCAAAATGTCGTGAGATTGTTTAGGATAATTTGCTTTTTGTTTTGCCTACTTAAATAAAGTAAGAGGTTTTTTAGCGAGACTTTCATGAGGCAAGAATTTTATCAAACCCACTAGGAAAGTTTGTCATACACCTTTAGCCAAGTATTATCTTTGCTCTATCTCCCAAAATAGCTATCAACAGTTGTTTGTAAGATAATCTCAGCTTTATCAACAAAATGCAATCAGAGTTAAAACGTTTAGTTATTATTAAATGGACAGTTAAGACAGTTAAGAAAATAATTAAGTAGACAGTTAAAACAGTTAAGACAGTTAAGAAAATAATTAAGTAGACAGTTAAAACAGTTAAGACAGTTAAGAAAATAATTAAAATATTTAAAAAAATAATAAGTAATATTGGGGACTGGGGACTGGGGACTGGGGACTGGGGACTGGGGACTGGGGACTGGGGACTGGGGACTGGGGACTGGGGACTGGGGACTGGGGACTGGGGACTGGGGACTGGGGACAGGGGACTGGGGACTGGGGACTGGGGACTCGGGAAAGCGGACAC
>JAHHHC010000016.1 GCA_019359515.1 Desmonostoc vinosum HA7617-LM4
GTGATCAACCGCGCTAACCTGGGTATGGAAGTGATGCACGAGCGCAATGCTCACAACTTCCCCTTAGACTTAGCTTCTGTTGATGCTGCGCCTGTTGCAATCGCTGCTCCTGCTATCAACGGTTAATCATCTAAGATACAAGCGAGTAATAACTTCTCTGTTCTGTAAATAAAAAGCGCTCTCCCGAAAGGGGGGCGCTTTTTAAGTTATGGCAGAGGACAGACTTGAAACTCTGGAAGTGTTTTAATTACGAATTACGTTAGCGCAGCGTAAAGCCTGCGGCATAGCTTCGCTTAGAGCGAGTCCTCGATAGCGTTAGCGTTAGCGAAGCGGTAGCGAGTCCTCGAGCGTCAGCGGTAGCGAGGTACGAGCGTCAGCGTTAGCGACGCAGGAGCGTCGCGTCATTACGAATTACGATTTAAGGCTACCACTAATTTTTGAATATGTCTTAGTTCATGAGTTGCCATCACAGATATTCGTATACGGCTGGTTGGCACTGTAGGAGGACGAATTGCTGGGGCAAAAATGCCAGCAGATTTAAGTTGTTTACCAACTTTGAGCGCATCAGCAGCACTTGCTAATTCAAAACATAATATAGGTGACTCTGAAGGCAATAATTTGAGACTAGGTAGTTGCTGCTGGATTAACTTTTTCAAATAATCCACATTTCGCCATAATTGAGCGCGGCGTTGCGGTTCTTGTTGCACTATATTGATTGCTGCTAAGGCTGCTGCTGTGTCAGCAGGTGAAAGCGCGGTGGTGTAAATCCAGCTAGGGGCGCGATTTCGTAAAAAGTCGATTAAGGCGTTACTTCCCGCCACATATCCACCTAGACTACCCAAAGCTTTACTTAGAGTACCAATTTGGATTAATTGTCTACCTGTACACGCGAAATGTTCGACACACCCAGCACCAGTTTTTCCCAGCACACCAGTGGCGTGAGCTTCATCAACCAGCAGCATACAGCTAAATTCATCAGCTAAATCCAGTAGTGCTGGCAAGGGACATAAATCACCATCCATGCTGAAGACGCTATCAGTCAGAATTAAACAGCGTCGATAGTTTTGCCGTTGCTGACTCAACAGATTTCTTAGTGCTGTCAGATCACAGTGCGGATATTCAATCGCAACTGCACCGCTGAGAATCGCTCCATTTTTCAAGCTTGAATGATTGTACTGGTCAGATAAAATTAAATCTCGTTTGCCTACTAGAGCGGTAATTGCACCCAAATTTGCTAGATACCCCGAACTAAATACCACCGCATCTGCTGTTTGTTTAGTAGATGCGATCGCCTCTTCCAATTCCCTGTGTAATTTACGATGTCCACTGAGCAATCTAGAACCAGTACTACCAGTCCCAAATTCGTGAATAGCAGCAGTGGCCGCCGCTATTAAGCGCTCATCTCCTGCCAGTCCCAAATAGTCGTTACTAGCAAAATTAATTACCTCTTGCCCTGCTAACATCACCGTTGCCCCCGGACGCCCACAGATTGTTTGTACTGAGCGATACCAATCTGCTCGGTGAATAGTTGCTAAAGACTTTTCTAGCCAAGCATAGGGGTTGTTCATGAGGGGATTAGGGGGATGGACTTCGACTTCGCTCAGTCACCGGGGGATGCATTTCTCCTTTAAAGACGCTGCGCGTAGCAAGATCCCGCAGGTAAGCTAATCTGCCTTTAACTTGCATAATCCTTTGCCTCAGAAAGACGCGGAGAGAAGTTGCGTGCGGGGGTTCCCACCGTTGAGCAAACTTCGGAGGACGCGCTTAAGGGGAGACGCGGGGATGCAATTTGAATGATTATTAGCTTACGGCTTCGCTCAGTGACCGGGGGATGAGGGCGTTAATAACAAGGAACTTATAACTAAATAATTAATAACAAGTGACCAATGACAATTGACTATTGAACCTGTTCGCTACTAAGATGGGCGATCGCTTGTTTAATCCAATCTTCGACATAGGCGTCTTTTGGTAGGCCAATTTCTTCGCTGACCACATGTAAAGCATGACTGACTTCATGGGCAGTATATCCTAATGCGAAGAGGGTCATTTGCACTTCTTCGAGAATTCCTGGTGCAGGGCCGCCTGTAGCTACGAAGAAACCTGCTGATTTGCGCCACTCGATTAACTTGCTTTTCAGCTCTAAACAGATGCGTTCTGCGGTTTTCTTACCTACACCTGGAGCTTGAATTAAGATTTGTGTATTGGCAGCGATAATGGCTTGGACTAAATCGGGTAATTCCAAAGTGTCCAATAAAGCGATCGCTAAAGCTGCACCAATACCGCTGACACTCAGCAAGTGGCGAAATAAATCGCGTTCGGCTGGCGAAGCAAAGCCATACAACAAAGGCACTTCTTCGCGAACTTGGTAGTGGGTAAAAATTTGTGCTACTCCTCCCGACTCAGGTAGCTGCTGTGCCAAGCGTTGAGGAATTTGTAAATCATACCCAATGCCATTTACTTCTAGCGTCAAGATAACGCGATTACCATTATTTGTTTGGATACCAGCGACGAGACCTTTAAGATAACTTATCATTCCAAGAAACCAAAATATTTTAAACCTTCGATAATTCCACCTGCACAAAAATCTTTTGCCAGGTAACGGTGGTCAGCGGGATACTCATCGTGCCATTCGAGTAATTCCTTGCGGGCATTCCCGACAATGATTCCCCGTTCGTTGCCTACAGCGAATAAAGCAATATCATTACCTGAATCACCACAGACAACTGTTTGCTGGGCTGCAAATTTCCACTTCTGGCGCAAAAATTGCATTGCCTGACCTTTATCGCTGGAAAGGGGTACAATGTCAAGGTCAATACCGCTACTATAAATTAATTTTATATTTAATTTATATTTTAATAACTCTGCCTCAAGTTGTGGTAGTATGTCTTCCGCTGCTGCTTGTTGTAAAAAAAAGCTGACTTTAAAGGAGCGTTGTTCTGAGTCTGGTTGTAGTATTAATTCCGAATATTTACTAGTAATAGATAATACAGAGTCGCGACTCCAGCCAGGGGAAAGGATTTCTGACCAGTCTGCATCTGGAACATCAGTACCATCAAAGTAAATTTCTGTACCAACAGACAGCACAAGAGCATCTGGTTGGATGAGATTTTTTTCAACTTGGAGTTCTTGATAAAGGACAGGCGATCGCCCAGTAGCGTAGACAATCTTGGTACCATATTCTTGACGATGTTCACTGAGATGTTGATTTAATTCAATTAAGGCTTGGTCATCACCTACAAGTGTGTGATCTAGGTCAGTGACAAATAGAAATGGTTTCATAGTCTTGATATCTCCTAAGTTAGTAGTTGCAAAAATTCCTGGAAACCTAATTTGAAATCTAGAAAGCAGAAACCAATTATTGAATAGGCGATCGCAGTTAATCTACCAGATTTTGCTGACGATGTATTCGTCCTGATGAAACAATTTTTTTTACAGCACAATCAAAGTATAAACACACCATGATGCGTCTCTAAATATTAGAATTTATTACTTTTGAAACCAGAGACGTGCCATGGCGCGTCTCTAGTTTTATTCCCTTTTCTCTGTTAACTAGTTCCGTGGGTTTAAGTCCCCCTGATATCTTGCACCAGTCCCAAAAACCGCCATAGGTTTCTAACCTATGGCTAATAGCAAAAGTCCTCTCAAGAGGACTAAATCTCACAAAAAGCATAGATTTTAGTCCACTTAAGTGGACTTGACCTAATAAGAGCGAGAATTTATTCTCTGGCGGGAGATTGGGAAGGTGCAAGATCTAAGTCCCCCGGTTCTATAACCGGCAAGTTTTGTGTTGGTGTCTGTCTTACAAAGTTGAGGCAGTGTGATCTTGGGGAGCCACTGCGTTGGACGGGTTTCCCGGATTAAAGCAAGTGGCGTGGTTTCCCCCATGAACAACTGCCGTCAGATCGGAGGTTTCCTCCAATCTGACTTTGCGCTAAATCCCCATTACAAAACTTAATTACGAATTACGTTAGCGCAGCGGTAGCGTTAGCGCAGCGTTAGCGAGGTACGAGCGTCCGAAGGAGCGTCATTACGAATTACGAATTATTTAAGCGTTTCCTTCTTGTATGTCTACCAAAAAAACAGTAATAAAATATTGCGATCATCACCCAAAAGATGACCAAACTTAATCTTGGGTCTCCAGGATCGTTGATAGTTAATATCGCAGGTGTAGGACTCACAGAATCTTTAGTATTAACTAATAAGAAAGCAAAAATATTGTTAGCTGCATGAACACCTAAAGAAAGTTCTATGCGATTATCCTTGAGAGCAATTGCCGATAAAAATACACCCCATGAAAAATACTGCAATGCCATCCATATAGCACCCCGCTGCATTTCTGGATTGCCTAAATGTGGAAGCATAAATAAAAAACTGTTCATAATAATTAGTATAGTTTTTTGCCGATATAAAAGTCCTAGTCCTTGAAGCAAATAGCCACGATAGAGAAATTCTTCAGCAGAAGTTTGGATAGGAGTCAGCACTAAAACTAGGGGAACAAGAGGTAGCCACTGTGCTAAATTAAAAGTCCATGAATAATATTGTGGCTCTATTAAACAATCACCGACTGTCAAAGCTACTAGCAAAAGCAACCAAACACTAAAACCTGATATGATTCGCTTAAACTTAATAGCATTGTCAGCACTAATTAGAGTTTTAAACTTTCGTTTATGTAGCCACTCAATAGTGATAAATATACCTAAACAGGCAAAAAAAAAGGAATATTAGAAATAACAAATGTTCGAGACGGAGAGTTTTTGAGATAAAATTCTAATTGTTGTTGCAACTCCGCACCCAAACTGTAAATATCTACACCATTAGCAGTATTGGAAGCAAGAAAGAAAATAGTTGCCACAATTCCAGAAACAAACGAGCCGATTTCCCAATAAAAAAAGATAATCAGCAAAACTCCTAGCAAGTAGCGCCACCAGTCATTTTTACCTGTTTTGGCAACATCTAAAAAATTTTTATTCATAATGATAGTCTGCGATCGCCTGTGCGTTATCCACCAATCTTACAAGTTAGAGCAGCAACGCACTACGATACAATCAACTTACCCATCTCTACCAGTTGCCTTGGTTAACACCTCTCCACAACAACCGACTCCAATTAGTATCCCACCTCTTGAGAGTGGCGATCGCCTGACTCGCCGCGAATTTGAGCGCCGTTATCATGCCATGCCAAATCTCAAAAAAGCCGAATTGATTGAAGGAGTCGTTTACGTGGCCTCACCCTTGCGCTTTGAACCCCACGCCGAACCCCATGGTAATTTGATGATTTGGCTGGGAAATTATAAAGTGGCTACGCCTGGTGTGAGATTAGGTGATAATCCAACTGTGCGGCTAGATTTAGATAACGAACCCCAACCGGATGCTATTTTGTTAATCGATGCAGCTTGTGGTGGCTCGTCTCATTTGGATGCTGATGGTTACGTTGAAGGTGCGCCAGAGTTAGTTGCTGAAGTTGCCGCCAGTAGCGCAACCAAAGACTTGTATGATAAAAAACGTGCCTACCGCCGTAATGGTATCCAAGAGTATATTGTTTGGCAAGTTTTTGAGGGTACTGTGAGTTGGTTCAGCTTGCAAGATGGTGAATATGTCGCACTGATACCGGATGCATTAAGTGTAATTCAAAGTCAAGTGTTTCCGGGATTGTGGCTTGATATCTCAGCATTGGTTGCGGGAAATATGCAACAGGTGTTGGCAATACTACAAAAAGGGCTGAGTTCAGATGAGCATCAAGCATTCATTCAGCAGTTGAATGATAGCTTATCTGGTGAGCCGTGAATATTTATCTTGTCTTGCAAATAGAAAAAGAGATTTTAAATCATCCTGATTGAGTGGATATACGGCTAAATTCTGTAATAATACTTAGATATCAATAATTATCAGCAAAAATTCTGTATATTCTATAAAATCAGATTTCCGCAACTATCAGTCCGTCTGATAGTAGTTGTAACGGAAATCTACTGCCGATGAAGCTTGCTGTTGTATTGCTTCATCTGTGTTTGGAGACAGTCTCCAATCTCGCTTGTCATAAGTTGATGATTTATGAATTGGGAAATAAAACATGTCTAATTCAGTGCCGCCCGAAGATCAAACCTCTCGTGAAAATGAAGTTACACAAATTAATGCTAATAATTTAGATTCATCTCAGCCAACCCACCTGCAAGTTGATACCTTTATTAGTAACCACTCACCATCTCAAGCAAAACCGACGGAGATATCACAGCCAGTCGTAGTTGTGGAAGCAAGCAAAGAAGCCGCTTTAGATATATGGAGTGTTTTTAAATTAATTTGGAAAGATCCAGCTAACGGTTTACAAGCAGCACTCACTACTTTAGGAGACAATCGTGCCTTCAACGCAGGTATTATCCTTTGTGTTCTGTTCATGTTGGCTTTTTGGATGGCAGTATTAAAAGTAGTAGAATCTATCGCAGCTTTATTGACTTTTGGGAATCTATTTGGCAGGGGATTTAATGGACAACTAGGTTTTTCAGAACACATCAGAATTTTAATAGGTGCTGCAATTCCAGTGCTGAGCATGATAGCTGTACTGTGGTGCATACGACAAATATTCAGAGCAGCAGGTAATTACAAACAATTCACTTTTGTTACTGGCTTCTCAATTGCTCCTCTCACTTTATTTCTACTATTGCTGTGGTTATTAGGAATTAACGCTGGAGAAATAACAGTTTTACTTTATATCTTCTGTTTTACAACACTTATTTTATTCCTGAACACAGCGTTAATTGGAGTACTACGTTTATCTTCTCGGAATGCGCTATTGCTAGTTCCTGTACTTTTAATTGCAGATTATTTCATCACCAGAGTGGGTTTTGAAATTTTGTATTGAAAAAGATTTTTGCTGTCCTAAATCCTTCTTTCAATCTCCCTAATCTTTTCCTGCTCTCCAGGGCAGGTTTTTTTACATGTAATCGAAAAAAGCCTATTTTTTCGTTTCAAAATCTTTACCCACGTTAATCAAAACGCGAAACTTAGAAAAACTACACCTATACCTATCAGCCTTTGTTCTTTCAAGGATGTGTAGAAATGTGCCATAACACGTCTCTACACATTTAAAACTCCAAACTATAACCTTTAACTGAACTTTAGTTGATTATCCGCGATCTAAAAAACTATAAATTGCTTTTACAATACACTTATACATAATAGTTTTAAAAAGAAATTAAATATACAGAATTAACTCTAATTTACCAGACCAAAAATGTTTAGTTATGTCTGATATTTATGTCTTAAAAATTATAAATATATCAGATTTTGAGCATATTTTTTATATAGTTTGAGCAAAAATTGATTGAGAATATCTAAAGTAAAATATAAAATAAAAAATAAGCTACCCCTACAGAAGGAAACAAAGCAATGGCTAACATAATCGTTCCTGACTTCTATCATGTTGATATAAAGACATTCCTACACGATATGACTCCAGCACAAGTGGAGAGTATATTAGTAGACTATCCATATATTTACCTCAGCAATATTGCAGATACTGTAAACAGCGAAAACTATACAATTGAAGAATCACACTCGTATAACTATTAGAAATCACGGCTACACAGACAAAACCCGCCTGCGCGGGTTATTTCATAAAGTCCACGTAGATGAACTTTGTTTGTGTAGTAGTGAATTCTATTCGCCTATTTAATACCAATTTGAAAAAAGAATGCAATAGACCTCTTGCAAAAGTCCTTCTTTGCGTCTGGGGCGCCTCTGCGTGTTAGCGTTCGCGAAGCGTCTCGTAGAGAAGCGGGGCGTAGCCCAACAAAAAAATATTTATGCAAGAGGTCTAATAAATACAAAAAAACCTGCGTTGAGATACTTACATCTCAACGCATATTTCTGTAATAATTGAATATACTGAGTAAATAATTAGATAAACATGAAATTGATACCTAATCCTGAAAGGTCAACAGCAAAAATCTTATTGTCATACGAACTTAATGCAGGATTTGTAGATGAACCATCAGTTACTCCATCAAAAATACTGACTAACTTACCAAGATCATCAATCCATGAAGCTTGAGAACTATTACCACCAATAACGCTCATTTGTGCTGTATTTAAAACATGCAAAATTGTCTTTGTATCAGAGGTATGCAAATCGGAAATCACTATTTTAGCCATTGTTTTTTTCCTATATTAGGAGCTAACTTGACTTTTAGAACATACCAAGAACCAAATTAAAAAGCATTGAGATATAGATTTTTGTTCAATTTGGTTGACTTGATAATATGGTGAATTCAGAGTATTCTACTTAAATTAGACAGTGACTAATCTCTAATATCATTTTTTCAAAATTAATATAAATAGTCAACAATCATGCAACATTATTTGGTAATTGAATCTGAATTAGGCTCTAATTAATTAGTTTATTCATAGTTATAGTACTTACGAATTGACAAAAAACAATAAATATGAGTTTTAGAAAAACCATATCTTTTGTGGAGATTTAGCACTGCCAAACCCCTAAAATACAGATAAATCTACCATCAAATTAATCATGTAACAAAGCCTAAAATAAAGTATTTTCGCCAAGTCATACTATGATTAGTTTGTACAGTGCATAAGTTCTGAGTTAAAAGATTATAAATAACTATAAACATGTATGAATAATCTAGAATTCATACATGTTTATATAATATTTAAAAGATGAATAAAAGTTAAGTGACAATTATAAAATTCATAATTAATCTTGAAAAATCAATGGTAAAAAACTTATTGTCATACACACCAAATGGCCCATGATAGGTAGTAGAAGAACTACTTGCACTGTCAGTCATGTTTGTCAATTCTAAACTATTAGGCTGACCACCCCACAAAGACATAAAATAATTACCAAGCACATCATCTATGTCAACTGAGTTGATGTCACCTAAAGACATATTTGTGTCTAATTGACGCAAATCGGAAATCATTATTTTAGCCATTTTTGTATTTCCTATATTAGGAACTGACTTGAGTTTGCGATTACAAATGATTCAGCAACTATATTAATTGTGAAGTTGCTTTAGACCACTATATTTCTGGTGAATTTTTAACATGAGACTAGATATTATCTAATCTTTAAATTTAATTTTTTCAAAAAAAATAAATTTAGTCAATGCTCATGCAACAACCATGCAACAAAATACATTTTTAAAAAAATAAGCTGTTCCACATATAACTTGCATAATTAAGGCGGGCAAGATGCCCACCCCACAAGAGTTTTATTTAATTTGATTATGTAATTTAGATGTTTTTTAGCTTAGTATTAACAGTCAATAATTATGCAACTAAGGGTATAGGGGATTAGTTTTTACCATTCGGTCGTTGAATGATTGTCTCTATCACGCGTCGCTTGGCTTTTTGATCAATTCCTACTAGGCGCACATATTCACCACTGTATTTCGTGAGACAAGATTCCAATATTGAGATTGCATCCGACTCCGCATCTATATGAATAGTGCCACAACTTTGCCAAGAACCTGTACGGAAGCGACGTTCATCTACATGTTCAAAATTAATTTGATGACCTTGGGATAAAATTTGCCGAATCTGTTCTTGTGTCTCTAAACTCAAATGAGTATTTGCAGTTTGTTTTTGCTGGAAGCCATTAGTTAATGTTTGGTTAATTGGCGTGACCACAGTCGATGGTGCTGGTTGAGAATTTCTCCCTCGATTCAGGCGATTATATTCATCTACTAGCTGTGAACTTTCCACTCGTTTTTGTTCAGCCACCATTAAGTGACCAGACTCGATTAAGTGAGACAGGCTGAAGTTTGGTTTTTTAAATTTTGGCAGCCCTTCGGTGCTGTTAACCACACGCAGAGATACACGTTCAAAGCCCACTTTATAGATAAACTCCCGGATTTGCTCATCATAAATGCGCGATCGCAATGCGCTAAAAAAGTCAATCGATTGATTGGCAAAAGTATCGACTAACTGTGCAATTTCTCGTTCTGAAAGTCCATCTGGGGCAAAAATTCCAGCGACAATCCCCACCTTGTCATCACGGTTAGGTTCCCAGTAGAATTTTTCCATCCGACCATCCCGAATTAACGGTGCATAGAGGGTAGAAAAATCGTTGCCGGTGACAATTATTGGTACACGACGTAAAGGTGTGGCGTCATAGCTTCCCGGTAACTGCACATCTGTGGGATTATCTGCAATATTCATCAGTGTGGCATTCACCAACTGCGTATTCACAGTATATTGAGTGCCTTCATCAAAACGCCCTGCACCGGCATCTAAATCATTGATCATCAAAACGCACATTTTACCGCGCACTTTGATTAATTCTGCTGTTTCACGATAACGCAGACGAATCAAACGTGCTGGATCTCCGGCATCGGGGCTTTCTAACTCTCCGCCGGAGATCATCGTCGCTTCGATACCCATCTTCTCGAAAACTAACTCACATTGGAAAGATTTACCCTCACCTTTACGCCCATGAATCCCTAAAATCAAGGGTACTCGCACGCCAGGAAGATTTAAGAAGTTTTTGGTAATGTGAACAGCAAGTTTGTCTAAAAAGCGAGGAGCAATGTAGTAAGCCATGAGCTTGCCTTGTAAATAGTTAGCACTTCTACTAATGTTAGGTTTTTCTGGGGACAGCGATCGCTTTTTCTCTAAATCACCTTTTTACTAGGTTGCTTTTCTTAGCTTTATTTCACCAGTTAGCACCAACCTCAACCCACAGCGTCTACAACTTCACCCTCCAGAAACTGAGTGTGGGTAGGTAAGAAACCATAATTTAGTTTTGTTTAAAGGTGAATTTTTTCTTCAACTTTTGGGCATTTTAGTAAAAAGATAAAAATCTTGTTCTTGTGAGGTTTAATTTACTACTCAGTAAACAAGTAAGACCCAATGTAGTTACAAATTTCTAATTCCTATTTGTTATTTAATCTATTGTTAAGAGGTTAACAATAGATTAAATATTATTGAATTTTACACCCATATAGTAGATAGGCAAATATCAGGTAATTATGTTAACTTTAGCTGGCTATACAATTCTTGATCAAATTTACGAAAGTACTAATTCTTCAGTTTATCGAGGACAGAGAAACCAAGATCATCAACCTGTAATTCTTAAATTTTTGAAACAAGACTATCCCACTCCATCAGCACTAGTGAGATACAAGCAAGAATATGAAATTACGAAAAATTTAGATCTGGATGGTGTTATTAAGGTTTATAGCTTAGAAAAATATCAAAATAGTCTCGTAATAATCTTAGAGGATTTTGGTGGCGAGTCCTTAAAAATTATCATGAATCGTCGAAAATTGACATTGATAGAATTTTTATCTATAGCCATTTCAATTACTAAAGTTTTAGGTGAAATACACCAGAAAAATATTATCCATAAAGATATTAACCCCGGCAACATTGTTATTAATTCCGCTACATCTCAAGTGAAAATCATAGATTTTGGCATTTCGACTATACTAACTCATGAAAATCCGACAATTAAAAACCCTAATGTTCTAGAAGGAACTCTCGCTTACATTTCACCAGAGCAAACAGGCAGAATGAACCGATCAATGGATTATCGCACTGATTTTTATTCGCTTGGTGTAACTTTCTATGAACTACTAACACAACAATTACCTTGTAACTATGCTGATGCGATGGAATTAGTTCATTGTCACATTGCTAAACAACCAGTTACACCTCACGAAATTAATCCCCAAATACCCAAGTCTATTTCCAAAATTATCATGAAACTGTTAGATAAAAAAGTAGAAAAAAGATATCAAACTACTTGGGGAATTATTACTGATTTAGAAACATGTTTAACACAATTACAAACTCAAGGTAATATTTCAGATTTTATACTTGCACAACAAGACCTTTCTAATAAATTTCAAATTCCGCAAAAACTCTATGGTCGAGAACAAGAAGTTTCTGCTCTACTAGCAGCTTTTGAACGAGTTAGTGCTGGAACGATAGAAATGATTTTAGTTTCCGGCTATTCTGGGATTGGTAAATCAGCATTAGTACAAGAAATTTATAAACCAATTACTAAAGCTAGAGGTTATTTCATCTGTGGTAAATTTGACCAATTTCAGCGTAATATTCCTTATTCAGCCGTAGTCAAAGCTTTTCAATCATTAGTTCGACAACTATTAACTGAGAATCAAGAAAAACTAAATCAATGGCAAGAAAAACTTTCAGAGTTTCTTGGTGCTAATGGTCAGCTAATTATTGATGTTATCCCTGAAATCGAACTCATAATTGGTAAACAATCTCCAGTACAAAAACTAGGAGCTTCTGAAGCTCAAAATCGCTTTAATTTAGTTTTTCAAAACTTTATTCGAGTATTTTGTTCGCCAGAGCATCCTTTGGTGATTTTTTTAGATGATTTACAGTGGGCTGATTTAGCTACGCTGAAGTTGCTAGAAGTAATGATGACTGATCAAGAAACGGGTTATCTATTTTTAATTGGAGCATATCGAGATAACGAAGTTGACTGTAGACATGCATTGGTGATGGCCCTTAATTCACTACGTTCTCAAGCAGCCATTATTAACGATATTACTTTGGCTCCTTTAGCAATTGAACACGTTAATGAACTAATTACTGAAACATTGCACAGTGATGCTATCAACATTCAGTCATTAGCCAAATTAATCATACATAAAACTTCTGGAAATCCTTTTTTTGTTAATCAATTTCTCAAAACTTTGTATCAAGAAAATCTGTTAATTTTTCAACCTCCATCAGCAATTAGTCAAGCCTTATGGCATTGGGATATAGCAAATATTGAGTCAATGGATATTACTGATAATGTTGTAGAGTTGATGATTAGAAAATTAAGAAAACTTCCTGATCTCACACAACAAGTTTTACAGTTAGCTGCTTGTGTAGGTAATACATTTGATTTACATACACTTTGTATTATTAGCGAAAAATCAGCAGCAGCAGCTTTTCAAGACATTTTACCAGCTATTGTAGAAGGCTTAATTTTACCTGTTTCCGATTTAGAAACTACACCAGAAGAAGTAATTAATGCTCGTTTAGTTATTTTCAATTTTAGATTTTTACATGACCGTGTACAACAAGCTGCTTATGAACTTATTCTTAAAAAACATAAAAAGCAAGTTCATTTAAAAATTGGTCAACTCTTATTAAAAAATAGTAGTGCTGCGGAACTGGAAGAAAAGATATTTGATATTATTAATCATCTTAATTGTGGTGTTGAGTTAATTAATGATTTAGAACAAAAGGCTCAATTAGCTGAGTTGAACTTAATGGCAGCTAAAAAAGCCAAATGCTCGATGGCTTATGCTACCGCTAGAGAGTATTTGATCATGGCTATGGATAATTTAACTATAGGCACATGGACACAACAGTATAGTTTAGCTTTCAAAATCTATAAGGAACGAGCAGAAGTTGAGTATTTAAACGGAAATTTTGAACAATCTGATGCATTAATTAGATTAATATTATCTCAAGCAAAATCAGCTATTGAAAAAGCAGAAGTTTACAATATACTAATTGTGCAATATACCCTGCTAACTAAATATGAAGAAGCAATTCAAGCCGGACGAGCAGCACTAGCATTATTAGGAATTGACTTATCGCAAAAAGTAGAAGATTTAGAAGCGATGCTTCCCAATGAAATAGCTAAAGCTCAAGCATATTTGGGAGATAAAACAATTGCCTCGTTAATTAATGAAGAAAAAATGAAATCTCCAGAGCAAAAAGTGGCATTAAAAGTATTAGGACATATGGGGCCACTAACGTTCTTTTCTCATCAAGCTTTATGGAAGATTACTGTGATTAAAGCAATTAATCTATCTTTCCAATATGGTTTTGTAGCTGGTGGTTCCTATTGCTATTCTTGCTATGGCATTATGTTGAGTTGCATGTTAGAAGATGCTCAATCTGGATACGAATTTGGACTGCTATCTTTAAAATTAAGTGAACTGACAAATAATTTAGCTCAAAACTGCCAAGATAATGTGATATTTGCCAACTATTTAAATTGTTGGATGAATCATATTAAAACAACTGTTAATATTAACAACGAAGGTTATAAAATTGGGTTGCAATCTGGGAATTTGCAATGGGCAGGATATAACCGGATGTTTCAAACTATCACCCTTTTCTTCCAAGGGCTAAATTTAGAATTTCTTCTAGAGGAAATAGCTAATTTCATTTTATTTTGTGAAAAAACTCAAAACCAATGGGCTGCTGATATTATTTTGGCTAACAAACTAGCTGTATTAAATCTGATAGGAGAAACAGATGAATTAAGAGATTCCCAGTATCTAGAAATATTTCATCAGCATAAGAGTATGGCGGCTATTTGTGAATATCATGTTCTGAAAGCCCAGGTTTTTTATATTGATGAACAGTATGATAAAGCCAAAAAATGGGCCAATTCAGCTGCGGAAATGCTGAATTATTTGATGGGACATATTTCTAGTTGTAATCATTATTTTTATTACTCATTAATTCTCACAGCACTTTATCCCTCTGCTTCTGAATTTGAACAAAAATATTATTGGGAAATATTGACAGATAATCAAACAAAAATAAAAAAATGGGCAGAACAATGTCCAGAAAACTTTTGGCATAAATATTTGTTAGTAGAAGCAGAAATTGCTCGTATCTCTGGTAAAGTTGTCAAAGCAATGGAGTTATATGATCAAGCGATCGCATCAGCTAGTGAGCATGAATTTATTCAAAATAAAGCCTTAGCTAATGAATTAGCAGCTAAATTTTGGTTAGCAAATAGTAAAGAAGAGTTTGCTAAATATTATTTATTAAAAGCTTATCATAACTATAAAATATGGGGAGCTTTCAGTAAAGTAAAAAGCTTAGAAGAGAAATACCCAAAGTTGTTGGTTAAAGAATTAGCGAAGACAATTGCTAAAACTAAGAATATCCAAACAACATCTCATTTTACTACTACGAGCATCGGAGAAACCCTAGATCTAACCACAGCTATGAAAGCAGCACAAGCTATTTCTGGTGAAATAGTTTTAAGCAATTTACTCGCTAGATTGATGAAAATAGTGATTGAAAATGCTGGTGCTGAAAAAGGTTGTTTAATTTTAGAAAACCAAGGTAAATGGCTAATTGAAGCTGAAGGTTCAGTCAATAGTGATGATGTAACTGTGCTGCAATCAATTTCGGTAAGTTCAAAAACAGCTTCTGTGGAAAAACTCAAACTATCAGATGCCATTATTAACTATGTAATTCACACTCACGAAAATGTTGTTTTAAATAATGCTACTCAAGAGGGACAGTTTATCTCTGACCCTTATATTGTGGCTATTCAACCTAAATCTATTCTTTGTACTCCTTTGCTATATCAAGGTAAAATAATCGGAATTCTTTATTTAGAAAACAATCTAACTGAAGGGGCTTTCACTACAGATAGGTTAGAACTATTAAGGTTATTATCTTCGCAAATTGCCATTGCGATCGAAAATGCTCAACTCTACAAAAACTTACAAAAATTCAATCAAAACTTAGAGCAATTAGTGAGCCAACGTACTCAAGAATTATCTGAAACACTACTTAATTTAAAAGCTACGCAAAGTAAGCTAATTGAAGCCGAAAAAATGGCATCACTAGGAGGATTAGTTGCTGGTGTTGCTCATGAAATTAATACCCCAGTAGGTATTGGTGTTACTGTTGCCTCAGCTTTAGTAGAACATACTTCAGATTTATGTTCTAAATATCATAACGGTACTATGAAACGCTCCGACTTAGAAAAGTTTTTTGATTTAACTACACAAAGCGGCAATACGCTTTTAATTAACTTAAATAGAGCAGCAGAATTAATTCAAAGCTTTAAACAAGTTGCTGTAGATCAATCTAGTGAGGTACAACGTGTATTCAAATTTAAAAACTATCTCGATGAGATTCTCATGCAATTACAACCTAAATTAAAAACAAGTAAACATATAATTGAAATTTATGGAGAACAAGATATTACTTTAGATTCTTATCCAGGTGCATTGTCACAAATTGTTACTAATCTACTCATGAATTCTTTGATTCATGCTTACGAGCCAGAAGATTCTGGAAAGCTTGTTTTTAAGTTCCAGCAAATTGATGAACAACTGCAACTAGAATATGCTGATGATGGCAAAGGTATCGCTGCCGAAAATCTAAGTAAAATTTTTGAACCTTTCTTTACTACTAAACGTAGTCAAGGAGGCAGTGGGTTAGGATTAAATCTTGTTTATAACTTAGTTACTCAAAAATTGAAAGGTGAAATTGAATGTCAAAGTGAGTTAGGAAGAGGGACAAAGTTTATGATTAAGTTTCCTGTGCGATTAACTACAATTTAATCACTACCATTTTTTTACAGACAAGATTATGTTACAAAATACTTTGACCTTTGTTGAAAAAGATAAATCATTTCAAAATGTGGCTTCATGTGATATTGATCATTCAATCAATTTAGATGATGAGTTAGTGTTTGCTGCTGAAGTAGATGAAGAATTACCAAATGAGAACTGGAAAATTCTAATTGTAGATGATGAATCTGAAGTCCATACTGCTACTAATATTGCCCTGACAAACTTTGTTTTTGAAAAGAAATCTTTAGCTTTTATCAATGCTTACTCAGCTAATCAAGCTAAAGAGTTAATTCAAGAACATTCTGATATTGCCATAATTATCTTAGATGTAATTATGGAAACAGATAATGCTGGGCTAGAGTTTGTCAAATATGTTCGGGAAGTTATAGGTAATCAATTAGTACGAATTATTTTACGTACTGGGCAACCAGGTCATGTACCAGAAAAGGAAATTATCTTTAACTACGATATTAATGATTATAAAACTAAAACCGAATTGACAATGCAAAAGTTATACACTACGATACTAACTGCTTTAAGAAGTTATTCTTTAAGTCAGAAATTGCAATTAGAAATTGAGCGATGTCAACAAATGGAAATAGCGCTGCGTGAAAGTGAGCAAAGAGAAAGAGAAAAAGCCATTGCTTTAGAAAATTCCTTAAATGCTCTACAAAATGCTCAATTACAGTTAGTGCAAACTGAAAAAATGTCTAGCTTAGGTCAGCTAGTTGCAGGTATAGCGCATGAAATTAATAACCCTGTTAATTTTATTTATGGTAATATATTGCCTATGCAGGAGTATATTCAACAATTAATTGAGTTACTACAAACCTACGAATTACATTATCCAAATCCTGTACCAGAAATTGTGAATCAGATTGAAGATATAGACTTGCCATTTATAATTTCTGATTTATCAAAGCTAATTTCCTCAATGCAATTAGGTAGTCAACGTATTCGTCAAATTGTACTGTCGCTTAGAAATTTTTCTCATTTAGATGAAAATGAAATGAAGCCAGTTGATATCCATGAAGGTATTGATAGTACCTTAATGATATTGCAGCATCGCTTAAAATCTAAATCTGAACGTCCAGATATTGAAGTGATTAAAGAATATGGTGTGTTGCCATTAGTAACCTGTTATGCTGGTCAGCTAAATCAAGTTTTTATGAATCTTTTAGCTAATGCCATTGATGCGATAGAAGAACGTTTTTGCTCTCAAGATTGTGCAAGTGATCGCTTACAAATTCGTATTCGTACCGAGACAACCGAAGGTGGATTGTCTAAAAGCGATCGCCCCACTTCACGTGTTAGAATATCGATTACTGATAATGGCTCTGGGATGACAGAGAATGTTCGCTCTAAAATTTTTGACTCTTTCTTTACTACTAAACCTATGGGCAAAGGCACAGGTATAGGATTATCGATTAGTCAGCAAATTGTGGTAGAAAAGCACTGCGGTCAATTACAGTGTATTTCCTCGCCTCTACAAGGAACAAAATTTACTATAGAAATTCCTGTAAATTAAGGCTTAATCGCTAAGTGTTGCACAAAATTTGTATGTTCTTCGCTATGCAATCCTTGTTGTAACACAGCTAAAACTTCTGCCATTTCTCCTTGAAGTAATGCTTGTACATTCAACCACAAACCGGGAAAGATGCGGCTTTTAATCACTCCATTTGCACTTGGTTGTAATGATACATACTCTCCATTTTGTAGGCTGAACCAAGCGAGTTGATTCTCTAAACTTTGCCAGACAATATACTCTTGAACGCCGTTACGACGGTAGGCTTTTTTCTTATCATATAAGTCAATTGCAGCGCTGCTGGCTGCAACTTCTGCAACCAATTCTGGTGCGCCTGCAATATAATCGTCCTCACTGATGCGTGCTTGTCCACCTAAATTTTCATCAATCAACAATACAACATCTGGCTGCGGTTCGTTGTCTAAATCTAAACGTACTGTGGCGTTATCACCCAACTCTACCCCAGGAGTGGAAACTTTATAAGTTCCTAACCAAACTATCAAGTTACCATGAGGTTTGCCATGACTGTTGAAACGTAAAGGTGATGCCACGTAAACAATTCCTTCTATTAATTCTGCTTTCTTCAGATGTGGCATCGCAGTATATCGACGCTCAAATTCACAGCGGGTAAGTCTGTCTCCACTTTCTAAAGGTAGTATAGGTATCTTTTTGGCTGATGCCGTCATCAACAGGTTCCTTTAATTTGGTTATTTGTTCTTTTTACTGAGACTTGCTTGCTAAGTGTTGCACAAAATTGATATGTTCTTCGCTATGCAATCCTTGTTGCAACACAGCTAAAACTTTTGCCATTTCTCCTTGAAGTAGCGCTTGTACATCCAACCACAAACCGGGAAAGATGCGGCTTTTAATCACTCCATCTGCACTTAGTTGTAATGATACATACTCTCCATTTTGTAGGCTGAACCAAGCGAGTTGATTCTCTAAACTTTGCCAGACAATATACTCTTGAACGCCGTTACGACGGTAGGCTTTTTTCTTATCATATAAGTCAATCGCAGCACTGCTGGCTGCAACTTCTGCAACCAATTCTGGTGCGCCTGCAATATAATCGTCCTTACTGATACGTGCTTGTCCACCTAAATTTTCATCAATCAACAATACAACATCTGGCTGCGGTTCGTTGTCTAAATCTAAACGTACTGTAGCGTTATCACCAATTTTGACACCTGCGGTCATTATTTTATAAGTGCCGAAGACAACTATTAGTAAACTATGAGGTTCTGCATGACTGTTGAAACGTAAAGGTGATGCCACGTAAACAATTCCTTCTATTAATTCTGCTTTCTTCAAATGTGGCATCGCAGTATATCGACGCTCAAATTCACAGCGAGTAAGTCTGTCTCCACTTTCTAACTGTGGAATTGGTGCAACTTTGTCGAAGTTTTGTTCTATCGATGCTGTCATTGACAGATTTCTCAAAGGAGTGTCACTGCATCTAGTATAGGCATTTATTGGTGATTACACGATCGCCACTATTATCTGTATGCTTAATACATATAATTCTCATTTAGAACTAGCATACAGCTAATGACAATCACTATTTCACAGCAGGCTTACTGGGAACTATTTGATGAAAATGTCAATAATGTAGATAAAATTGACCCTAGTGATGATTTAGACATAGTTTATAAATATCCTCAGCAGTTAGGTCAAGGTTATTTACGCTCAATTGAACTGCGGCAAGGATTAGAGTTGCAAATCAGCAACTTCCGTCTGCACGATTATTTGATCACCCAAGCTCCTGAACGTGAGCATTGCTTGGAGTATATCTTTTATCTGTCTGGAAATCACATAGATAAATTTTGGGCTATTAATACCGGAGAATACGGCCTCTATGGTAGCGGCATAGCACCAAAAGAAGATTGTCAATCTTTGACAACACAGCAGCTAGTTGAAATTAATGTTCATATGGAACCAGAGATTTTGCGCTCATTTATTGGCGATAAATCTGGGCAATTGCCGCCAGAATTACAGCATTTAATCAAAGGTGGTCAAAATAGCGATCGCATCTACTACAGTAACTCTGGAATCACAACACTAGCAATGCAAACAGCCTTGCAACAAATTTTACACTGTCCCTACCATGGCGTCACCAAGCGTATGTACTTGGAAGGGAAAGTTTTAGAACTAATGGCGTTACTCGTGGAACAAGAACTAGCAAAGCAAAAAGGTAAAAGTCCGACTTATCCATTTAAAGCAGATGAGTTAGAACACCTCTACCACGCTAGAGAGATTTTATTGCGAAATCTTGACAATCCTCCCTCTTTGGTAGAACTGTCACGACAAGTAGGTTTGAATGAGTGTACTCTCAAGCGGGGTTTTCGTCTTGTTTTTGGGACAACAGCTTTTCATTATTTACATAACTATCGCCTCGAAAAAGCACAGCAACTATTGGCACAAGGAGATATGAACGTCATAGAAGTAGCGCGGAAAGTGGGTTTTGCTAGTCGCAGTTACTTCGCAGAGGCTTTTAGAAAAAAGTTCGGCATCAACCCTAAAGATTTTCTTACCCAACAGAAAAATTCCCTCTAGCGTTCAAAAAATTCCCTCTAACGACCATAGTTAACTCCCACGCACCAAAACACTCATGTAAGCTTTTTGATAATGATTCTTTGGTATTGATAGTTTGTCTTACCTCAAAATTTAAAAATCTCCTTCACTAAAAGGCGGGATTCGAGGAAATTTAAACTATTGATTCTGATACAAGCTTGATTTTTCTTTGAGAAATTTTCTTAATTTCTTAACTTTAGTGTGTGGAGTTATGACTAATCAACTGCAAAGACTGTTTTTGATGACCAGTTTGGCGCTAGTGTTAATTGTGCCGCCAGCATGGTCGCAACAAATAAAAATTGAAGGAGAAACAAAAAATAGGAGAACCAAAGAATTACTTTCTCCATCGCATCCAAAAGTGACGACACTTTCCCAAAATCTTTCTCCAACCCCCACTCAAATAACAGGTATCCGCCTAGATACAACTGACAAAGGACTCGAAGTTATTCTAGAAACAACCCAAGGGGACAAGCTGCAAACTGTAGACAAGAGTCAGGGAAATAATTTCATCATTGATATTCCCAATGCTCAACTGCGCTTAGTCGGTGGTAGTACATTTGAGCAAGAGAATCCTATTGCAAATATTACATCTGTGACTGTCACTAACCTGGATGCAAATACTATCCGCGTCACAGTGATAGGTGCGACAAGTCTACCAACAGTCGAATTATTTGATAGTAACGAAGGTTTAATTTTTGGCGTCATAGGTGTTGCATCTGTCACATCACAAAAACCAGAACAAACACCCCCAGAACAACCCGTAGCACAGCCAGAGGAACCTATTGAATTAGTGGTAACGGGTGAGCAAGATGGGTATCGGATACCAGATGCATCAACTGCTACAAAAACGGATACACCTATCCGCGATATCCCGCAATCGATTCAGGTAATACCGAAGGAGATTTTGCAAAACCAAGGTGTAATTCGCGTTAACGATGCGCTGCAAAACGTCAGTGGTGCTAACAATGCTGGTTATTATCAAGGATTTAGTGAGTATCTTTCTTTACGAGGTTTTAGTGCTGATACTTATCGTGATGGTATTCGTTTGTATCAAAATTATGGTGGATTTCTCGAAACCGCTGACATCGAACGTATTGAAGTTCTTAAGGGGCCTGCATCAGTGCTGTTTGGAGACGCAGAACCAGGGGGACTAGTTAATTTAGTATCCAAGCAACCCTTGAACCAACCGTTTTATGCTTTCGAGGGAACCGTTGGTAGTTTCAGCACTTATCGCGGTGCAATTGATTTATCTGGGCCAATTAATCAGGAACAAACAGTACTCTATCGCTTTAATACTTTTTATGAAAATGCAGGGAGTTTCCGCGATTTTGTCAATAGCGATCGCTTATTTTTTGCTCCTAAGTTAAAGTTGGTTCTCAGCCCTAACACAACATTAACACTCGATGGTATACGGTTAGATGAAACCCGAACAGCGGATGATGGTAATGTCGCAATTGGTAATCGTCCGGCGAATTTACCTCGCGATCGCTTTTTGGGTGAACCCTTCCAAAATGTGGAAATTAATGTTACCAATTTTAGCTATCTACTCAACCATAAATTTAGCGAACAATGGTCATTAAGAAACTCATTCCGCGCTCAATTTGTCAATTTACAACGTTACTATCCTCTACGCGATTCCTTGGATGAAGATACAGGTGATTTAAGCCGACTCAGGTATTTTTCTGAACGCCAAGATGATGCCTATGCAACTCAAACAGATGTAGTTGGTAAATTTTCTACAGGTTCTATCAAACATCAACTATTGTTAGGATTTGATTATACTAAAATCACGGAAAATGGAACTTTTGGTGATTTTACACCTTACCCATCGATTAATATTTTTAATCCCGTTTATAGCCGATTAGAGTATCCCAAACAAGACATCATAGACTTTTTCCGCGATGATAGTCTCGATAAATATGGCTTTTATATCCAAGACCAAATCGATCTATTACCGAGTCTTAAAGTACTTGTAGGCGGTCGATTTGATATTTTTGATCAAATTCGCAGCGAGCAAAATTTGGGTGCAGAAAAGCAAGAGTTTGAGCAATCAGATAGCAACTTCAGTCCGCGATTAGGAGTTGTCTATCAACCTACACAAAATATCTCTTTATATGCATCTTACACAACTTCATTTCAACCCAGCTTTGGCACAAGTCGTAATGGTGATGGTTCACCTTTCAAGCCAGAAACAGGTAGGCAATTTGAAGTAGGTATCAAAGCCGATATTAATCCTAACTTGAGTGCAACCTTAGCGTTATATGACCTCCGCAAACAAAATGTTGCAGGTGATGATCCTAATTCATCCGACCCCAACGATCAAATTCAAACAGGGGAACAAACAAGTCGCGGGATTGAATTTGACCTCGCTGGCGAAATTTTGCCTGGTTGGAAAGTGATTGCTTCCTACGCTTATATAGATTCTTTCGTTAGTAAAGATACTTCTGGTTTAGAAGGGCGGCGTCGGGATAACGTACCAGAAAACACTGCTAGCTTGTGGACAACCTATGAGTTTCAACAAGGAAGTTTACAAGGATTCGGTTTAGGATTGGGAGTTTATTTTGTAGGCGATCGCTTTGGAGATTTAGCCAACAGTTTCATCTTACCAAGCTACGTCCGCGCAGATGCCGCCCTATTTTATCAGCGTGACAACTGGAAAGCTGCCATAAACTTAAGAAACCTTTTTGATACAGAGTATTTCTTAGGCACAGATGGTGGACGCTTACAAATTCAGCCAGGGGCACCATTGAGTGTTTCTGGCACATTCTCTATTGAATTTTAAGCGAATAGAATTCACGGCTACACAGACAAAGTGGCTAAAATGAGGGGTCTGCCACTGCAATCATCAAAAGTTTATAGGAAATACAATATTTATGATTAATTCCTATGGCTAGGGGTTGATTAAGGCGATCGCTAACACGGAACTGCGATCGCTTCTTAAATCAGTTACTTATTTTGAGCAGCTATATCAAACTGTTAAATAACAATAGAGACGTTGTAGTGCAACGTCTCTATATAGTCAACCCGCAGCAGTTAAAACAAATTAACGAGATTCAGTTCCTTGATTAGGGCTACCTGGTACAGAATCTTCTCCTGGTGCTTCTGGTGTAGCAGTGGGTCTAGCACCACTTTTTTCTGCATCGCCAGTTTTGCGGATACCTTCTTCGATAGGGGTTTGGTAGCCACCAGAAGCAGTGGGTGTAGTATCTTGATTATTAGATTTTTGTTTGTTTTCTTCAGCCATTGTTAGGACTCCTAAAATTGCTTAGCTACTTGTCTTGCCATTATTTTAAAAAGATAGTAAAGACAAATTTATCTATCTAAAATCTAGTTATTGCTAATTATCCCTCTGTCGGAAGTCTTGTTTAGTACTATTCATGCTGAGCGCTATTAGATAAACATCTCGAACCTCCGGGCAAGCTTACAGATTGCCCCAATAAAGAAATCATTTTTGCACCATTCAAATCAGCATCACCATGCCAGCCACAATTACCACATTTGAAACGTTTATCAGACCTCAAGCCAATGTGCAAACATTGGTGGCAAGTCTGACTTGTGTAGGCAGGTGGCACAGCAATTACTTCTACTCCTTCCTTAATTGCTTTGTACTCAAGGAAGGAACGCAACTGATAAAAAGACCAAGAGTTAGAGCGTCTGCGTTCAACTTGATTTCTAGGTTGCTTGTTAGTACGCTCTCTAATTCCAGTCAAGTTTTCAATTGCAACAATAGCATTTGTGCAGCGTGCTTCTTTGATAATTCGGTAGCTGATTTGATGGTTGAGCCATTGCTGGAATCTTCTCTCACGCCCCGACAACCGTTGCAAAATCTGCCTTGCCCTACGGCGAGTAGACCTTGTGCCTTTCGACGCTTCTTGTGTCTGAAGCCTGGGGCTTCCTCGGCGCGAGGTGTTTGGTGAATAATCATAAGAGGATGTTAAAAGCCGCTGGCAGTGTAATTAATGGAACAAAACAATTCACTGTTACCAACTGGATGTGTCCTCCGCAGGGCAACCTCTAAGGATGTATGGTCGATTCGAGGGCTAGTATTCTCAGCTAAACTTGACCCTACCCAATTACGTTGGCAGCAATTCTGGGTAATTGAATGCAAAAAAGATTTAGTAGCTTGTGGACAGCTACGCAACTTCTCAAGCACACAGGAACTCGGTAGTTTAGTTGTTACACCTGCTTGGAGAGGTCGGGGTTTGGGTACTTTATTGGCACAGCATTTGATCAGTACGGCAACGCAACCATTGTATTTGGAATGTCTGGGTGAGCAACTGGCGCAATTTTACAGTCGCCTGGGTTTTGTGCGAATTTCCTTTGCAGACTTACCGCGATCGCTCAAACCTAAGTTTAGATTATCTCAGTTAGCTAAACAATTAATCAAGGTTCCCGTTGTTTTTATGCATTATCTACAGAGGGAGTAGGGAGTAGGGAGTAGGGAGTGGGGAGTGGGGAGTGGGGATTAGGGGTAATGGGAAATTGGGAATTGTCGTTCTCCGCGTCCCCGCGCATCGCTTAAGGCAGGGGAGCAGCACTTCGACTTCTCCTGTCAAAGACGCTACGCGTAGCTTGCTTCCCCATAGGGGTACGCTCAGTGACCGGGAGCTAGTAGGGTGCGTCAGCACGAATAATTTCTCAGTGACCGGGAGCCGGGAACAGGGGAGCAAGCCCTGAGCCTTTGCATATTCAGTAGCATTTATCACTTTGTATTAGAGATGTATAGCAACCGACACCATAAAAAATCCAAGATTTTGAGCGAATCTAGAAACCCTTGTGAGATAAGAGGCGTTTTCAATTCATATCAAGCGTAATAATAAATAAATTATACAATCTTGTGAGGTGGGCAACATGAGCGCCCCTAATCAATAAACCAGCAAAAGCTGATTAAAAGATACAAAACCATGAATAAATTATTTTCAAGATTAACCCTAACAACAGCCACAGCTTTAACCATTGCACTAACAGGAGGAGTAATGAGCAGTAACTCCGTTCTTGGAGACACATCTATTGACTTAGACGCTGTGCGTAGCGCTGCTGTGTCTAAACACAACACCTACCGAGCTACGCATAAAAGCCCTGACATTACCATCGATAAATCCCTGAACACCAGCGCTCAAGCTTGGGCTGAGAAGATTGCCAGTAGTGAAAACTTTGAACACAGTAAAACTCCTAATCTGGGAGAGAACATATACGCTTCTTATACTCCCGCGACTTCGGTAGACCCAACCACCCTTGGCAACGGAGCAGTTGAAGACTGGTATAGCGAAATTAAAGATTACAAGTACGAGAGTCCAGGGTTTTCTTCTGAAACCGGACATTTTACTCAGGTGGTGTGGAAAGGCACTACCAAAGTAGGCTGTGGTGCAGCACAAGGCACTGCAACGGTTGAAGGTACTAAATATAACGCCTTTTATGTCGTTTGTCAGTACTCTCCTTCAGGTAATGTGAAAGGGGAGTTTCCTGCTAACGTGCTGAAACCATAGTACTTACTTAACCCAAGTTGCTGTACAGATCCCCGACTTCTTAAAGAAATTGGGGATCTGTACCAATACGGTTCAGTTAAGGCTATGTAGTGCTTAAAACAACAAACACAGGAGGATTGGTTATTATTCCAGTGCTTCTGTGTTTAACTTTTTTAGAGCGAAATTTTGATACAGGCTTTTTAACAACCCTTAAGTTATTTCTATGAACCCTTTCAGGTAAAACTTGGTCGAGGATTTCCACAGTTAACCAACTCAAAAAAAGGGGAGATCTTGTGGTTGCAAACGCTGAAATTTTGGGAAGGCACACGAATCTAGAACTATGTTTTGGTGGGCACGTTACCCATAAGTCAAACAATGAGCAGATTTTGACCTGGTAAATGAGTATTTATGTAAAACAGACTATAGCTAATGATTTCTCAAAGCTCCAGATTGCAGTAGTAGACTTGCTAGCCAATAGCACAGCTAGCTGACGATACTACAAAATGTCCGAAATTAGAGGGCACAAAGGTGTAGTCAAGTATATTCCTCAAGAGTAAATATGTAGCCAAAACAAAGCAAAAAGTAATAACTGCATAAAACTCTCGAAACCAACCGTATACATTTATAGAAGTTCAAATCCTACAAATTTAACCAACCTAAAGACTATAAATAATGAGGTGAACAATTATGACAAGCTTTACTCAAATTCTATCACACAACGACCTGTTGCACCCAATTCGTGAGTGGCTGGAATCAATCGAAATTCACAACACCAAGCTAGCCCATTTCTTATGTAAAACTATTCCTGCTCAGTGTCCTTTTGAGCGAGATATCACTCTGTTTGGTCGTAAATTATTTCATATTCCACCAATGTGTAAATTAAACCCGCTTTACGAGCAAGTGGTTAGTCTACGTTTCAAAGCGCTCTGTTATTTGGCTGATGAATGTGGTGAAGATGTCACAGCCTATTGCTAATAATTCAGTATAATGGGCCGATGATAAAGCAGTTATCAGTAATCGCAGACTTACGGTTGTTACTTGCTTAGGTTTATACTAAGCTAACCTAGAACTAATTAGATGTCTGGCTATTTAGAAGCTAGTACCATTCTATTAAGTGTTCCAGTCTTGATAATTGTTTCCCACACCCTGCTGAAATCATTAACACCATCATGACGCACATCTTACTGGTTGAAGATGAAGTCAAATTAGCACGATTTGTCGAATTGGAATTGAATTACGAAGGCTATCAAGTCAGCGTTGCCTACGATGGATTAACTGCACTTACCGCAGCGCGGGAGTTGCATCCAGATTTAGTAATTTTAGATTGGATGTTACCTGGTGTATCGGGGTTAGAAATTTGTCGTCGTTTACGAAGCACTGGCGATCAAGTGCCGATCATCTTATTAACTGCTAAAGATGAAGTGAGCGATCGCGTTGCAGGTTTAGATGCTGGTGCAGATGATTACGTAGTTAAACCCTTCAGCGTTGAAGAATTATTAGCCAGAGTTCGCGCTCACTTGCGAAGAAAACAAGAATTAGACGGCGCAGATATCCGAGAATTTGAAGATCTGAGTTTAAATCGCCGTACACGGGAAGTGTATCGAGGTCAGCGGTTAATTGAGTTAACTGCCAAAGAATTCGATTTACTTGAGTATTTACTTGCCCACCCCCGACAAGTAATTACGCGCGATCGCATTTTAGAAGAAGTCTGGGGCTATGACTTCATGGGCGATTCCAACATCATCGAAGTTTACATTCGTTACCTACGCCTGAAACTCGAAGCAAATAAAGAGAAGCGGCTCTTACAAACTGTGCGCGGCGTAGGCTACGTTTTGCGTGAATCAGATAGGGGCTAGGGGATGAAGCAGGGGAAAGTATACTGAGCGAAGTCGAAGTATACTTTCCCCTGCCCTCAAATAATTCGTAATTCGTAATTCGTAATTAACAAATTGGAATTCTCAGCGTTTGTTCCATCGGAATACCACTCCAAGAGTTGAACACTTGGTTCCAAAGGCTAGCGACTTCCCAAATAGTACGGGCGTATAGCTGTCCACAAGACGAATCGCGATCGCATTGTGGAATCAAATCAAGCCCTAAAATTTGGTGTTTCATATCAGCTGCTTGATGAACTAGCCAATAACCTTTAGGAATCAACCCCAACTCCGCCAACTTAGGGTTGACAGCCGAGTAGAAATCACATGCGATTCCCTCTGTGATTAAATTTAGTGTAATAATTTGATGTGCTACGGGTTCACGCATGACCGAGTGAATAAAATACGAGCCTAAAGCCAGAGTTTCTAATGTTGGTGGTACTGAAGTTGGTTCTTCATCAGTTTTTAACAAGCCAAACTCATGCATCCAATTAGCCAGATCTTCTGGGTGTGTTACTTCTTCAGCAGCATGTTCGCCAAAAGCGTCGCGAAAACGCGGGTCTTGGCAACTACCGTAGCGTAATGCTACTGCCGCTGTAAAGTCGCAAGATAAATAATACAACTGCCGAATCCATTTCAAGTCTGCGGGAGAATCAGCCACAGCTACTGTTTTGTAAAACACACCGCTTCTAACAATATTTAGATACTTTTGTGCTAAGTCTCTAAGCCATTGCATGGGCATTGTACGAGTTAGCATAGTAACTCCTTTTTTACCCTTTGTTGGGTAAAAACTCTATATTTCTATCTCTATTAAAGCCTTAAATTAATTGATTGTGTGTAGATTGCAATTACTTAATATTAAAAAAATAACTACTATAAATAAATAGGGATCAAAGATTTTGATCTAAAAGTAGCTTATACAAGCTGCTATTTTTGATAAAACTATAAAAATAGCAACAAATCCATTGCTAAGGGCTTAACATAGAGCATATCTAACAAAAGATTTAATTATTAAATTATTTTTAACAATTGTTAATCTACAAAGTAGACTTCGTTTGTATGATGGCGAATTCGATTAGGCAACTCTCAGCCAAAACTCATCAAATTGAGGATTAATTATATTAGGCTACATAAGGTGGACTCAATCTCAAAAGTGCAATGACTTATCTCGAAACAGCGGCTCAATTTTACAGTGAAGCTGCCCAAACACCGCAAGTTGGGCTTTGTTGCGTTCAAAGCACACCTCTACAACTACCTGGACTGCAAATTCCTTTACTGATGCAGGAAATGAACTATGGTTGTGGCACCACTGTTCACCCTACCGAACTAGGCAACCAACCAACTATCTTGTATGTCGGTGTTGGGGGTGGGTTAGAAGCGTTGCAGTTTGCTTATTTTTCTCGCCGTGCAGGTGCTGTAATTGCCGTAGAACCCGTTGCACCTATGCGGGAAGCTGCTGCACGCAACCTAGAAATTGCTGCAAAAGAAAACCCTTGGTTTGAGACTAGTTTTGTAGAAATTCGCACAGGTGACGCTTTCAACTTACCTGTGGCTGATGCTTCCGTCGATATTGTGGCGCAAAATTGCCTCTTCAATATTTTTGAACCAGAGGATTTAAACCGTGCTTTGAAAGAAGCATATCGCGTATTAAAACCAGGTGGACGCCTGCAAATGAGCGATCCGATCGCAACTCGTCCAATTCCGGCACATCTGCGAGCCGATGAGCAACTACGAGCCATGTGTTTATCAGGCGCTCTTACCTATCAAGAGTATACTCAGCAGATTATAGACGCTGGCTTTGGTCAAATTGAAATTCGCGATCGCCGCCCTTATCGCCTATTAGATGCTCCAACTTATAACCTCCCAGACAACCTACTTCTAGAAAGTTTAGATTCTGTCTCTTTTAAAGTTGCTATTCCAGAAGATGGAGCTTGTATTTTTACTGGAAAAACAGCAATATACGCTGGGGCTGAAACATTTTTTGATGACGCCGCAGGTCATTTACTGCAACGCGGTATTCCTGCCGCAGTGTGCGATAAAACTGCTGCTAAACTTGCAGTTTTCAATCCCCAAGAAATCATTATTACTGATTCAACCTGGCATTATAGTGGCGGTGGTTGTTGTTAAATCAGTCTTGAAAGTGGAGAGTAGTGAGAAGCCACTCCCTGCCTAAGCAAATAATTTCATGAATCAAGTCAAATTCCATTTACCAATGCAAACTAAATCACTATTAACACCATTTAAAAATAAACTCAGTTCTCCTTTGAACAAAAAGGAGATTCGTGTCCTACAAATTAATTTAGGTAAGCGATGTAATCTTGCCTGTACACACTGCCATGTTGAAGCTGGGCCAAAACGTACAGAAGAACTTTCTTCAGAAGTTTGTGCAAAATTAATTGAATTAATTTACAGATTTCCCCAAATCCAAATTATCGATTTGACTGGCGGCGCACCAGAAATTAATTACGGTTTTAAACCATTGTTAGAAGCAGCCAAGGCAAATAATAAACAGATAATTGTTCGGTCAAACTTAACTATCTATTTTGAGGATGGTTTTGGTGATTTACCTACATACTTTGCTCAACATCAAGTGAGAATAATTGCCTCTCTACCTTGTTATTTAGCAGATAATGTTGATCAGATGCGTGGTACTGGCGTTTTTAATAGTTCAATTAAAGCTTTACAATGGCTTAATCAACTTGGCTACGGTCAAGATCCAAACTTAATTTTAGACTTGGTATACAATCCCCAGTTACCCACAAGTGAAAAATTTTCCTTGGCTCCTGAACAATCCAACCTAGAACGAGATTACAAAATGTTCTTGCAAGAACATTTTGATATTGTATTTAACAATCTCTATACCATCACTAACCTACCAGTTGGTAGAACTCAAATGCATTTGGAGCGCAAAAAACTTTACAGCAGCTATTTGCAGTTTTTGGAATCGCATTTTAATCCCAGCACTGCTGAGCATTTAATGTGTCGCGATGAACTTTCGATTGACTATTTAGGCAATGTATATGATTGCGACTTTAACCAAATGATGAATCTGCCTGCAAAAACTCACAATGGTGAAGTTCTAACAGTTGCTAAATTGCTAGAAGCTGATAGTTTAGATTTAATTGATGAGGTGCAAACAGCAGCTTATTGCTATGGTTGCACAGCTGGGTGTGGTTCTAGTTGTGGTGGAGCCTTGGTGTAAAATTAGTTGAGGTAAGAAATTAAAAGCTGTCGCATTTAAAACTTTGTCTTGGTAATTGCTACTTTTTCCTTGATCCCTATATTCCAGCCATATCAAGAAATCAAGAGTTTTTAATTGAATCCATAACTATCTCTAGATGTCAGAGAATGATTATTTTGTTACAACTTTTGTTACGGATACATACGTAACAGAGAAATGGGTTTATGATGATGTTAGTTAAGTCTCCTCACACCACACCAAAAAACCGTGGAATCCTATAAATTTCCACGGTTTTTATTTTTTAATTGCAGAAAAAACAATTCCCTCTTTCCTCTCTACACTGATATAGATGTCATGTTGGTGATCATGATGGCGTTGCAAAGAATTCTGTTACCAAAACTGTTACGAGCGTGCGGCAGCTTGGCAGTTACTTTATGATGATACCTAGTTAAGCTCCTCACACCACACTAAAAGCCGTGAAACCTCGTGTTTCACGGTCTTTTTCTTTTATGCCTGGTGATATCATGTCCAGATCATGTCAAACACAATTTACTGAGTGTAGTTCACTACCCAATACTATACAAGCAGTTTTTGACTGTGGTGTGCGGCGTATTCATTTATGATCATCATATAAAAATCTCTTTTTTAGCAAAATGTCCGATTGTAGTTACGCCATTTTAGGAACTGGTGCATTAGGTGGCTTTTATGGTGCCAAACTGCAAAAAGCTGGTTTAAATGTCCACTTTTTGCTGAAGAGTGATTATGAACATGTCAGTAAATTTGGTTTGGTTGTTGAGTCAAAAGATGGTGATTTCACCCTTAGACAAGTCAACGCTTACAATAATGTCGAAGAAATGCCACAATGCGATGTGGTGGTGGTAGCACTAAAGACCACACAAAACCATTTATTGCCGCAGATGTTGCCGCCTGTCGTCAAGGATGATGGGGTAGTGTTGGTATTGCAAAATGGACTAGCGGTGGAAGAAGAAGTTGCCAATATAGTTGGCAATGCCAGCATCATTGGTGGGTTGTGCTTTCTCTGTTCTAATAAAGTCGGAGCAGGACATATCCGCCACCTCGACTATGGACAAATTACATTAGGGGGATATGCCTCTGGTTATGATCCTACTGGGATTACAGATAAGATGCGGCAAATTGCCAATGACTTGAAGAGTGCTGGTATTTCAATAGAATTAGCTGAAGACTTATTACTAGGGCGATGGAAAAAATTGGTGTGGAATATTCCTTATAATGGACTGTCTGTAATTCTCAACGCTAGAACAGATGAATTAATGTCCTATATCCACACCCACAAACTAGTTGAACAGTTGATGTATGAAGTTGCAGCAGCATCCAAAAGTTGCGGACGCATCATTCCTGATAGCTTCATTCAAACAATGCTGGATTACACCGTGAAAATGCAGCCTTATCGTACCAGCATGAAAATCGACTATGACGAAAGGCGGCCTATGGAAGTAGAAGCAATTTTTGGGAACCCATTACGGAAAGCGCGTTCCTCTGGTGTGGATTTACCGCAGATTAGCTGTATATACCAACAGCTAAAGTTTTTGGATGAGATGAGAAGAGTGGGAGAGCGGGAAAACGCTTAATTCTTCTGCCACTTTGCATTTTGTCCAACGCCAAGACTCTTTGGTACAGGATTTAGTAACGTAGGGATAAGGGTTTCAGTCTCTAAAATTGGGGATGGTTCAAATGGTACAGCTAAAAGCAGGTATTCAGTCTGTTAAGTTCTTATTTTTAGGGGAAAGTTGAAAAAATTTTCTGAAACTCTTCTGAGTAAAGGTTTTAGCTGAACTTCCCCCGATGCAAATGTACTATACAAGCCTTCAACCCTTGGTACGTAATTAATTTAGGCTTTGCTGCAACTATTAGCGTACCCATGTAAGCCCTGGAACTATTGGTATATCTGGGGTACTAAAAATCGGGGGTCAACGCTTCAAGTTCTCTCCGCAAGCCCCTTTGACAATTGTAAGAGCGTAAGAGCGATTCAAAAAAGTTTGAAAGTCGCTCTGGATAGGAGTTAGCCCTTTTTGCTTGGGGGGAAGTTCAGTTTTAGCCTACGCGTGGCGGCTGGTGATAGGCTCGCTACTTTTGGCCCTACTCAGACTAGGTTTTAGAAAAAAACTAACTTTTACCTAAAGTTTAGGATTTGGCAGACCACATCCACTAATTTTGGATTCATATTTATTCTTTCTAACGGTACAAGACTAATAAATAAAAATAGTGCAAGTTAAGAATAGAGCAATAAAGATAGATTCAGGTGTTGTTTTTAATTGCATCGGCTCTACCTTTAAATCTGATATTTAATACAGGAAAGATTATCATGACACAGCAAAATGCTGCCCAACTTTTGAAGGCTGTGAAGGAAAATCAAGCATTAAAAGAAAGACTAAAAGCAACAGAGAACCCAGAAGCCTTTATTAAGATTGCTCAAGAGAGTGGCTATGACTTCTCAAAGGAAGAACTAGAGAGAGAAATTAGCAAATTATCAGATGAAGATTTGGCAGCCATTGTCAATCCAGGCTGGGGAACTAGACGACACATTCATCCTAGATAAGTGTAAACAAAATTCTGTGGCTGATATCTTGCACCAGTCCCAAAAACCGCCATAGGTTAGAAACCTATGGCTAATAGCAAAAGTCCTCTCAAGAGGACTAAATCTCACAAAAAGCATAGATTTTAGTCCACTTAAGTGGACTTAACCTAATAAGAGCGAGAATTTATTCTCTGGCGGGAGATTGGGCAGGTGCAAGATCTAAGGTGGAGAATTTTACTATAGATGCACATAAAACAGGTTTTTATACCACAGGCAATATTCGTCCACAAATTTGACGGTTTGTAAGTGGACGAGGCTCTACCATGCTCTGTGTCTTCATTCTAGGATTTGTATATTATTATACTACCATGAAAGTGACACAAGAGGGATAAGGTGGGTACTGCCATGACGTTAAAAATCAAGGTTTGAGCGAATCGTCGGCAATACCCGCCTAATAAAAATTGCAATAAGGCAACTTTTAATTGACACATTTGCACTCAAACGATTTATACTATTTACTTAAAATTTACTCCAACTGCCTGATTAGCATCTAGGCAGATGCTTTCACTTATTCCAAGAGTTTTATCGGAATTTCCAGCCATGATTGCTCAAGATGAAGATTCTTATTCTTTTGTTAACGACCTCTTACGAAAAATTAGAATTAGAGAAGCTCAGCTCAAGACTGCACAAGAAGCTAATTTAGTCTATGTGACTGAAGGATTAGAAAATCAATTGTTAGAGTTGCAGCGTCAACTATCAGATTCACATGACCCTCAAATACAATCGTTAATGAGTTTGTTAGACGATTGAATTGCCTGACTCTGGATTCTTTTGTTCCTCCTCCAGTACAGCGAATTGACAGCGATATCGCTAGCCGCGCTGGTGTTGATTTGTGTATGCTGCGCTTGGACTTGATGCATCCACACATTAACGGCAATAAATGGTTCAAGTTGAAGTACAATCTTTTGGAGGCTCAGCAAAATAATTTTAAGACGTTGCTCACCTTTGGCGGTGCATATTCTAATCACATATATGCGATCGCAGCAGCTGGTAATCTTTTTGGTTTCCGTACCATTGGTATAATCCGGGGAGAGGAAAGGCTACCCTTGAACCCCACCTTAAGTTTTGCTAAACAGCAAAATATGCAGATTGTATACTGCGATCGCCTAACTTACAAGCAGCGACATACAGCCAGATTGCAAGCAGAACTACAGCAACGCTTCGGGGAAGTATTTTTGATTCCTGAAGGTGGTAGCAATTTGCATGGTGTACGCGGTTGCACAGAGATAGTTAACCAATCAACAGCATTTACTACCGTATGTTTAGCCTGTGGTACAGGTGCTACACTGGCTGGAATTGCACTCGCACTACACAAACAACAGCGAGTAATTGGTTTTCCTGTACTCAAAGGTGGAGAATTTCTCAACCAGGAAATTGAAAAGCTGATAGCCGATTACCTGGTTTCGGGTTTACCTGTAGGTGCGAGTTCTCCCGCATCTTGGCAACTGGTATGTGATTATCACTTCGGCGGCTATGCCAAAGTTAACAAAGAGTTGTTACTTTTTAGCCAAGAGTTTGCACAAGCGCACGGTATATCTTTAGATTACGTATATACCGCAAAAATGGTTTACGGAGTGATGAATTTGATACAACAAGGATGGTTTAATAGAGGCGATCGCCTGTTATTAATACATACAGGCGGTCTACAAGGCAACCAAGTGGCCAGTCTCCCCTTGGACATTTAATTCTCTTCTACAAATGACAAAGTTGTTTTGCGCGATCGCACTATGTAAGGCATCAAGTAAAAATAAGTAGTGCGAGCATCTTGCTCGCGCGGGCAAGATGCCCGCACTACAAATATTAAATTGTTCAACTTATTTTTACACGAATCCTAACCGGAGGTTTACCCGAAGCGCGGGAGCGATGTCTGCGTCGGGCTACGCCTACGCACTAAGCAGAAAATGGCGATCGCATTCTGAACCAGCCTAACGAGTTGTTCTGCAACTTCTCTGTAATTTGGGTTATCACATGAGGCGGGTGGTAGAAAGCATCTTTTAATTACGAATTACGAATTACGAATTACGAATTACGAATGTTACTCTCGAATCCACGATCGCAACGACCGGATCACCGCATTATCATCGTCCGTATCGTTGCTCTCCTCCAGAAATCGCTGTAAGTCTACCACAGAAACCATTGGGAACGCAGCACTGAATTCACAATTTAGATAGTTCCCGTCATGAAGCTGTTTGATTTCAATCGCCTGCACCGTATACCGCCACACTTCGGGAACCTGTAAAGACTTATAGATAGGCAATCGATGGGTTGAAGAACTGGTAATGTCTACTTCTACAACTAGATCTGGGGCTGGGTTGTTGACCAAATCCAGTTTTCTACCCCGAATACGACTTGCATTTTGAATATAGAATCCTGAGTCCGGTTCTACCCCTTGTTCCAGGTCTTCCCGATTGAGAGTCACAGAGCCAACACCCCGCACTTTCAGGTTGAGTTCTTCAGTTAGGGCTACAACGATTCGTTCCAGCAAATGTTTGATAAATTCGTGCAGATCAGACGGCATTGTGATTTCAAGCACCCCATGATCGTAGGCGAGTTGGGAAGACCGATGATCTCCCATATCTGCCAGCATTGCCTGATAGGTTTGCCAGCTAATGTTATGCAGTACAACCCGCTGGGTGTTTTGCTGATGGGAGGGGTTTTGAAGTAGGCTAACCATAGGCAGGTTGACTCAAGAGTTCCCTGATTCAATTCTACGGCAAAGAGTTGTCAATCTCAAATCCTCGACTTCGAGAAATTAGTGAAGTGATGCTTCTTTGGCACTCAAATCAACTACCAAAGTTGAGAACCATCCTCGTAGATGCAGATAGTTCTAGCTCTACTTCACGCAGGGGATTATCTTTTTACTTTTTACTTTTTACTTTTTACTTCTTAAAAGGATGTAGAAACCCTGTCCTCGACGGGGTAGTTCATGAAATCTTAATGTTATTCCTGCGAGGTAAATTGCGGCGTTGTAAAGTATCAGATTTCACTAATTTCCAAACAGAGTAATAGCGATCGCTGTAAACAAGCTCTGTTTTAGAATTATACCTTTTTTCGATTGCCTTGCGCCAATTATATGTAGGGTTAAATAAAAACACATCAGCAAAACTATCAGGAATTCTGGGAACTTTTTGGTCTTGTACTAATACGAATTTTACTTTTGGTTGCAATAAATAGCTTAAAGAAAATACATTACCATAATTAGTACCAAATGCATCACTAACTACAAGAGGGCGAGCAGTTTGATTGATAATTTGAGCTACTTGGGGGTTGCCATAGCTCATACCTTTATTCCACCACGTATCTGCTTGAATACTCACCCTCGAAGAAACTAGTCCACAAATAATTATCAGTACTGTAACTATTTGCCAGATGAGCCGACGTGACAAGTTTCCATAATATAATTGCGTAGCTAGTAGATAAGCAACAGCTAATTGAATCCCCAAGTAGGATGGGATTAAATATGCTTCTGCTACTGAACTAATATCTCCAAAAATTAAGTTTGGTAACATTAGAGGTAGGGCTGGCACTACAATCAATATCAAAATAAATAACCAAATTTTGTAATTAGTTGTACGGCAAAGAAAATAAAGTGCGTATCCTACTAAAGTTAAAAAAACTGGTACAACTACATAGCTAAAAGGATTTTCTAAGCCAAAATTCAAATCAAAAAATATTCGACTTAATTGGATGAGAGCAAATGGAATCACAGCCATTGAATTTGACTGCATTATTGTTTCTGTTCCATCTGCGGAAATTAAAAATTGGAAGAAGCTAGCGATAATAATTGCCATCCAAGGCATGAAAGCTAAAAATCCCACTAATGATGCTAGCAAATAAGCCCTAACTGTTTCGTTTAGCTGAAATCTATTGGTAATTAACACATAAATTCCATGCGCGATCGCTACAAATCCACTCCACAAAAATGTGTACAAACTAAGTGCTAAAGTAACTGCATAAATGCTCCAATTAGCAAAGCGATCTGGTGGTTGTTTTTCTGGAGCTAATTTAGCTTTATCTTGTGGTTCTAACCTAATTGCACGCAGTAGTGCAGTACTAGAAAGTGATATACTCAGTAACCAAAGTATGTATTCTCCTGCTTCTTGAGCATAAACAAGGTGGATAGGAGAGATAGCCATGAGTGCGATCGCTAAACCAGGTACTGATAAAGGTACATTAAATAATTCCCGACATAGCCAATAAACACCAGGGAAAATTAACAAACTCATCAAAGCCGACAAACTTCTAATCGCCGTCACCGAATTGCCAAAAATTGCTAACCATAACCGGGCAATTACATAATAAAGTGGCGGATGTTGAGAGTCCTCCATTACCAAAGTCATAATTGTGTCATTTAAACTTTTATCAGAATTGACACCTTGGAATAGGGCAAAACTCTCTTTATCAATGACTTGACCGTTAAAAATTTGCTGTTTTACTTGAGTTGTTGTGTAACCAGAAATCCGTAACGAAGTATAAGTTTCATTATGCCAGTAGACTTTACCTTCGATATTAAAAAAACGAAACAGTATACCCATTACTAACAAAAAGATAACTAAAAACCGCAACCAACTCGGAGTAATCTTGAGATGGTGCATAATCCTAATTTGTAATTAAAGAACACATGTAAAAATTTGATTTAAGTGGGTGCTAATTGAGGAAATTAGTGATTAACACTTCTACTCTATTAATTATGAAAATAATTGAATAAAATTGTATCCAATATCGCAAAAACAACTTTATTTTTGTAACGGAGATGCGAAGTAGAGTAAAATATCATAAACTCATAATCAGCACAAAGCTACCATGCAAATTCAACGAACTTTTTCTGGTGCATCTTGGGAATCTCAAGGAGGTTACTGTTGCGGCATTAAAATTGGAAACCACATTTATATTTCTGGTACTGCACTAATTGATGCAGCAGGAAGTGTTTTTGCTCCTGGTGATGCTTATGCAAGATATTGATATATAAGGTTTTTACAAAACACAGTAACCCCATTTGGCAAAGTCGGCAATATTAGATATTGTTAAGAAATCAATAGTTTTGAACTGCCGATCAATAGCTGGAAGGCTACATATTTTAGCTCCGATATTCAAATATGCCTGGACAATTTTAGGAATCTCCACATGACATGCATCTGCACAATCTTGAGGAAGTTCCAAACAGAATTGAGAATTAGGATGAACCAAAATACTAGGATGCATCAAGTTATGTTGCTGAAAATAATTATAAGCAGAAGCTGCTTGCCAAGGAGATTGTGTAAGTAATGATGCACAACCGAAAAAATATTGTTTTCCACTTATAATTAGATACTTTGCTAGCCCTTCCCAAAGTAATAAAAGTGCCTGAAGATTTCGGTATTCTTTAGCTATACATGCGCGTCCCACTTCTACAGATGCTTGAAGTATAGAATCGGGAATTGTGCTGAGATCAAATATATCAGCAGCATCGAAACCAAATCCTTGAGAGGCCATTGTATAAGTTTGCATTCGATAAGTACCAATTGTGCGACCAGTTTGTTGAGAAATGAGCATCAAATGATGACAAACTTCATCAAACTTGTCTTGATCCATTTGAGTTATGCTAGAAGTAGAAAGTCCTAACCCTAGTTCTAGATTAAAAACTTCAAAGCGCAACCGAAAAATAGAATCTAATTCTTCGTCAGTTGAAGCTAGCCGAAGAATATAATTTTCAGTTTGTAGAACAGAAAAATCTGTAAGGGGAAAAGGAGAACTCAGTGGGTAATCGATGTTGCGACTAGAAAATTCCATTGGGGAATGGGGAATGGGGAATAGGGAATGGGGAATTGCGTAAAGCCTACGGCATAGCTTCGCTTAGAGCGAGGTATGAGCGTCTGAAGGAGCGTCATTGCAAATTACGAATTGGTATTAGTTGTGATGTTTTCTTGTGATTAGCTATTTAAATTAAATTTCCATAACAAAACGTAATTACGAATTACGAATTAGTCTGAAGTGTTTTTATTATGGGGTTATTTTTTGAAAAAATCTGGTAATCAGATACAAAATTTTCTATTTATATAGGTCATAAACTAAGCATCAAAGCCAAACACTAAGAAACTTTCAAGCCTGTTCCCTTTAAAAAGAAAGCCCCCAGATGTAGCCGGGGGCTGAGATGATTTCGCTTTGCGATCGCCTTTTCTAGCCTATCCAAATCAATTACGATGATTATTGCTGTAGCGAACCCTAGTACCTGCCCACAACAACTTTTCTCGTAGTGTTTGATAGTAAGAATTGTTCTCCCGCAAAATAATAAACTTCGCCCGACAATCTGCCATCCGCACATCAACACGGTGTCCTGGCCAAATTGAAGTAGCTAATACTCCATCCGTCCACAACTTGGTACTCAAATCGTAATCTCCCAAAGGCCAAACACTCACAACAGAACCAGGGGGTAAAACCAAGGGACGGCTAGAAAGACTCATTGGACAAATGGGAGTGATGGTAATCGCCTCCATGCCATCGTGCATGATTGGGCCATTAGCAGAAACGGTGTAACCTGTAGAACCTGTGGGAGTGGAAATAATCAACCCGTCTCCTACATATTGATCGACTACCTCACCATCAATTTCCATTTCGAGAATTGAGGTAATCATCCGGTCGGCAGATGCAGGTTTAACGCAAAACTCATTCAAGGCGAGGTAACGTTCCGTCACAGGTTCTAAATTTGTGCGATGACCCTCATACACCGCCGCTTGTAACATCATCCGGCGTTGGACAGCATAACGATCCTCCAACAGCCGATCCCAAATCTTTTCCGTATCTTGAAACTCTTCCACAGACTCAGTTAAAAACCCCAGATGTCCTCCCACATTCACTCCTAGAATGGGGATACCAGCCGGGGCTAAATGTCTGGCACTAGTTAAAACAGTACCATCACCACCAAGTACCAAAGCCAGATCGATAGGTTGACCTGCTGATGCCAAAAACACTGGATAAGGGTTATCTTTTGGCCCGCTAGGCCCCATCAGCACTTGGCAAGAACGATTTTCTAGTTGTTTAGCACAGAGTTCTGCCCAGCTTTTACTCTGGGCATCTCGCGCCTTATAAGCAATGATTACCTGCTTGAGTTGCACGCACTGTTACCACTTCAGGAGATTAAACTGCTCCATATCGACGGTATCGCGATTGCGATAAATAGCTAGCACAATCGCCAAACCTACCGCCGCCTCAGCAGCTGCCACAGTAATCACAAATACAGTGAAAACCTGACCCTTAATTAATGTTGAGTCAAGGAAGTTGGAAAATGCCATTAAATTCAGATTAACAGCATTCAGCAGCAATTCAATCGACATTAACACCCGCACGGCGTTACGGCTAGTAATTAGCCCATAGATCCCAATGCAGAACAAAGCGGCTGCTAGTAATAAAAAGTACTGAAGTTGCATGAGTCAGTTGTCAGTTATTCAGTTATGAGTTAGTTGTACTGAGTGGAGTCGAAGTATCAGTTATCAAAAACTGCACAGAGGCTTAGATATTGGTATGAGCAATCGAAATTAGGTGTTAGAAAAACTTTTGCCAATTCCCAATTCCCCATTCCCAATTCCCTAGTCTCGACGCGAACCACCACGATAGCTATCATCATCGCTTGAACCACTGCCAGTTTTTACCGCTGCCAGTTCTCTGGGGCGTTCTGGCAAAGTTAATACGGTTTGCGGCAGTTCAGAAGTTGAAGTTGGTTCTGGCAAGTATTCACGACGCGCCAAAATAATTGCTCCTACCATCGCCATGAGCAGCAAAATAGAAGCCAATTCAAAAGGCAGTAAAAAGTCAGTGAAGAAATGTTCACCAATCACAACTATGGAACTTTGACCAGCTAGACCGGCTACAGGAGTAGTTGAGTACGCCCAAGGGGTTGCTAACACCATCGTACTCAAAAGACCAAATAACCCCAGACTAACTACACCTGTTAGTACTTTCCTTAACCAGGCGCTAGGAAATGGTGCAAAATCTTGGCGTTTGTTTACCAACATAATGGCAAACAAGATTAGCACGTTTACCGCTCCAACATAAATTAGTACTTGGGCTGCTGCTACAAAATCACCATTGAGCAACAGATACATCCCCGCTATGCTGATGAACACACCACCTAGCATAAAAGCAGAATAAACAATACTGGAGAATAGCACCACACCAATAGCTGATCCAATCATCATGGCAGCTAGGATGCCAAACGAAACAATCTGTACTCCTTCCGCAAGATTCACTATTTTTTGCCCTCAGTTATTGGTCATGAGTCATTGGTCATTGGTCATTAGTCATTAACAAAAGACAGAGGACAAATGACAAATGACAATTTATTTTTCTGTTTCTATAAGGTCTTTAGGATTTGCACCTACACGAGGGGCATCTGCTGGTAAGCCATGGGGGTCGAGGACGCCTTTGGGCAGGTAAACTAGTTCACGTAATGGTGTCACCATTGGATCATCTGTCACCTTGTAGGGGAGACGACCTAGTGCTACGCTGTCATAGTTCAATTCATGGCGATCGTAAGTGGAAAGCTCATACTCTTCTGTCATTGATAGACAGTTAGTTGGGCAATATTCCACGCAGTTACCGCAGAAGATACAAACTCCAAAATCAATGCTGTAGTGGTTGAGCTTTTTCTTTTTGCTGGCTTTGTCGAATTCCCAATCTACTACAGGCAAATTAATTGGACAAACGCGAACACAGACTTCACAGGAGATGCACTTATCAAACTCAAAGTGAATCCTACCGCGAAACCGTTCACCAGGAATCAATTTTTCGTAAGGGTACTGGACGGTGACTGGACGCCGCCGCATGTGGTCAAAGGTGACAGACAAACCCTGACCGATGTAACGACCGGCTTGAACTGCTTCTTTGGCGTAATCGCCAACTTGCTTGAGGAATTTGAGCATTTTTTGTGTCTCTCTCTTTTTTGTCATTTGTCATTAGTCCACAGTTCAAAATATTGACTGTTGATTGTTGAGTGTTGACTGTTGACTAACCACCAAAGGCGACGGGAAAAGCTAGTTTGAGGGCTGCGGTGAGGAGGAGATTTACCAAACCTACTGGTAACAAAAACTTCCATCCTAAATCTAATAGTTGGTCAATTCTGACCCGTGGTACTGTCCAGCGCAACAGGATGGCGAGAAATACTAGAAAATAAGCTTTGAGTAGGGTCATGGTGATGCCCAGAGAGGCACCAACTACTTGTAATACGGGGTTGGCTTCACTGACTCCTAGCCAGCTAGCTACGACGCTAAGGGGAATCGGAAAATCCCAACCACCCAGGTATAAAACTGCTACTAAAAGAGCAGAAAGTACGAGGTTGACGTAGGAACTTAGATAAAATAGGGCGAATTTCATCCCTGAATACTCAGTTTGATAGCCTGCGACTATTTCCTCTTCAGCTTCGGGCAAGTCAAAAGGTAATCGTTCGCACTCAGCCAAAGCGGATATCCAAAAGATGATAAAGCCGACTGGTTGCCGCCAAATGTTCCACCCAAGGATGCCATAGCCGGATTGTTGATTGACAATATCAACGGTACTGAGGCTATTTGACATCATAGCGATCGCCAGCACACTCAGCGCTAAAGGAATTTCGTAACTAATCGACTGTGCTGCTGCTCGCAAGCCTCCTAAGAGGGAGTACTTATTATTAGATGCATAGCCAGCCATTAACAAGCCAATCGGCTGAATGCTAGACAATGCAATCCACAAGAAAATCCCCATCCCCACGTTGGTGATGATAATATTCTGTCCAAAGGGGACGATTAAATAGGACAGAAACACCGGCAACACGACAATAATCGGGCCGAGGGTAAATAGCAAGGGGTCAGCTTTAGCCGGTACAATGTCTTCCTTAAATACCAACTTCAAACCATCCGCCACCGGAGCCAGTAGTCCTAAAGGCCCAATATACTCAGGGCCAATTCGTTGCTGTGCTGCCGCTGAAATCTTCCGTTCTAGCCAAACACAGACCAGCACCCCGACTGTTGCGCCAATTAGCATCAGTATCATTGGCAGTGGCATCCAAATCGCTTTGGCTGTTCCTGGGGGTATTCCTAAATCCTTAAGGGATTCAATAAAAGTTCCTTGGAGGTCAATTCCTGAATTCATGTTTCCACTCTTTAAGTCATCGAGTCATGGTGAGCTGGGGACTGGGGACTGGGGACTGGGGACTGGGGAGCCAGTCGCGTGCGGAGGTGTCCTCCGTTGAGCGAACTGGCGTGACTGGGAAAGAATTTTTGTGATTCCAATCTTTAATTCCCAAGCCTTAGTCCACAGTCTCAAAGCAGCGTTTTTCCTCAACCATATCCAAGGATTAGTTAGGGACTACTTGCTGCAACCCTTGAAGTTTTGTTACTAATTCCCATGCCTAGTATATCGTTGGATGGTTTTTGCCCTCTGAAGCGTTATGAGAAGTTCTACTTATGGTCAGCATTGGAATTGGAAATGAGGAACTTGGGGCCCCCACTCCTGGAGGATACAGCTGGCGAATAGGGGTAATGGGGAATTGGGAGATGAGGAAGAAATTTTCCCCGCGTCCCCACGTCCCCGTGTCCCCGCGTCCCCCCATCCCCCCATCCCCGCGTCCCCGCGTCCCCGCGTCCTCTTCCCCAGTCCCCAAAATTGTCTAACGCAGATCAATAGGGGTATAAGAAATTTCGTGACGACCGTTGTAAATCTGGGTGGGACGGAAAATCCGGTTTTCTGCTAGCTGTTCTTTCCAGTGGGCTAGCCAACCAGCAACACGTGCGATCGCAAATATTGGTGTAAATAAGTCTGTGGGTATGCCCATCTTTCTGTACACCAAACCTGAATAAAAGTCAACATTAGGATAGATCCCTTTAGAACCGAGTTTTTCTTCAACTACTCGTTCCATTTCTTGAGCAATGTCATAAAACTTGTCTTGCCCAAACTTAGCAAACAGCTGTTCTGCTAACCTCTGCAAAATTGTGGCTCGTGGGTCTTTGACTTTGTAAACACGATGCCCAAAGCCCATAATCTTAGATTTGCGTTGCAGCAAATCTTCCACGTAAGAGCGTACATTGTCCACAGAACCAATTTCTTCCAACATCTGAATCACTTCTTCATTGGCTCCACCATGCAAAGGCCCGCCTAAAGTTCCAACAGCACTTGCAACTACGGCGTAGGGGTCTGTCAAGGTAGAAGCTGTCACCCTCGCACTGAAGGTGGAAGCATTCATTGTATGTTCGACGTGAAGTATCAAGCAGATATCAAAAATTCTCGCCGCTAGAGGATCTGGTTCTTGCTCATTGAGCATGTACAAGAAATTAGCAGAATAGTCTAAGTCATCGCGAGGGCGCACTGGGTCATTGCCTTTCCGCATTAACTGGAATGCTGCTACCATTGTGGGAATGGTTGCTATCAACCGCACCACAGAATCCCGAATGTAAACGGGGTTATGTAAATCACGGCGCGAATAAAATAAGCCTAAAGCAGCTGCTGAGGCTTGTAGAGCATCCATTGGATGTCCGCTTTCGGGAAAGCATTTCATCATGTCCCGGATGCGATATTTGATTCGCCTATGATGCCGAACTTCATGCTCAAATGCTTCGAGTTCTTCCCTGCTTGGCAATTCACCCCAGATTAAGAGATAAGCAGTTTCTAAGAATGTACTTTTTTCTGCTAACTCCTCAATTCGGAGGCCACGATATTCTAGTATTCCCTTTTGCCCATCAACATAACTGATACTCGATTGAGCGGCGGGAATGCCTTCTAGACCAGGCTTGTATTCGCACACCATCATGGCAACACCATTTACTTTCTGAAATATCTGATCACGCTAACTTACCAGAAATTGTTGTTGCCATAACAGTAGTCTTTCTCACAACAATTCTTTGCGAAATGTTGCAAAACTGTTACAGCAAGTACTTGGGTGGTGTCAACCAAAACATTTGACTGCAACCCAGAGGCGAGCCTGTTTCTGGTAGTTTTATCCCAATCATACCTGCTTTTTTCAAGACTAAACCTGCTTTAATTTCTCCCCAAAGCAAAATTTCTGCCCAATTTGTTAAACCAGGCTCATGTCCAACCAGTGCCAGTTGGGTATTTGGTGAATAATTTTTTGGTTCTAACCAGTCTCTAAGCCAATGAGAAATTTGACCATCAGGGGCGAGGTAGTTTGATTCTTCCAAATGGGAACTTAGACCAGTTTCTACTAAAATTTCAGCCGTTTGGCGGGCACGCACTAAGGGACTAGTAAGAATTAAATCAAATTTTAGACCCAGTTTGACAAGTTTTTGGACTACTTTCTCTGTTTTTTGTCGCCCCTCTTTGGTTAGTCTGCGTTCTTCATCTTTAATTCCATTTTCTCTTTCTTCGGCAATGCCATGACGAATTAGATACAGTTCCATAACTTGATTCTTGAGTGCTGAGTTAGGAGTTACGAAAATTAGCGATCGCTCTCATCTTTTAAGATAACTTCTTCAGCCTCTAATTCCGCTTCGTAAAAATCGGTCAGCCAGTTCTTGGATATCACTTAGTAGGCGAGTATTTCTGGTAAAAGTTGACTAACAGCGAGTTCGATTTCATTTAAGCTATTCATGAGGATAAAAGTCTAAGTCTAGTATCTCATCGACAGAAAAAGGACAGGCGATCGCAAAATTTTCCTCCAATAAACCAGTTTCCACCATGGTCTCTCGTCGCGCTCTTTGATAAGTAGTATTAATCCACTGTCCATCATTTAAAAAACGGTGCAAGCTGGGACTTTCTTGCAGCAATTCATCTATATTCAGTCGTTCACGGGTAATAGTTACTTGCCAATTGTGGGTACGACGTTCGGGTTGATATTTCCATTTCAACAAATGTGACAATACTAACCGTAATGCACTCTGCAACGCTCGCTGTTGACTTTTACCCAAGTCCACCATTTCCTCAATTAAGTGTTCTAAATCCAGCGCGTCCCACTGATGCGATTGTAAAAGCTCTGCGGTTTGCTGTATCCAAGCATAAAAATCTTGCTCATACAGGGTTTGTAACATTTGGAGTTCTCTAGATTTCACGATCCTCCTCCTGAGCAAGATTGAGATGTTGATATCAAGGGTGTTATGAACTAGGGACTAGGAACTGGGGATTATTTTTAGTAGGGTGCGTTATGGACTTTAGTCCTAACGCACCGAGTATCTCTCTTACTCTGACTGAATTGGGTTATCTTTAGGATTCACCAACCTCAGTAGTTTTTGCTTAATTTGAGAATCAAATACTTCCCATTTCATTTTTGCATACGCAGAATTTTCGTTGCTGCCAGATAGGAAACCCATAGGAATTTCAAAGCCGCCTGCACTGGTTCGTCCACCACCAAAAAAGCGTCCTGTGCTGTCTTGTCCAAAAGCTTCTTTAATAAATTCGTCGGGATCTAGGGTAAGTTTGGTGGTTCTCAGGGAGCCGATGACTATTTCTAGTTCTTCATCTTCGTCGTGAACGATACCATAAACTACTGCGGTATGGACGTTTTCTTCGGTGACGAGGAAGTCAGCAGCTTGGGGAATAGCATCTCGGTCATCGTAGCGCAAGTAACCAACGCCGGCAATGGAAAAGTTGTTTTGCACGATGCGATTTTTGAGCGATCGCTCGATCACATCCATTACCCGTTTAGAACGATTCGCCTGTAAAATTGCATTCAGCAGTTGTGCATCATAAAATCGGCTCAGATACGCCGCTGCCATGAAATCCTCTTCTTGCGCTTGCATGAGCCGATTTGTATCCGATCGCAAGCCGTGCATTAAGGCAGTAGCACATTTAACATGTTGGCTAATGCTGCTATCTAAAGTCAAAAGTCCAGTCTGAAGATACTGTGTAAAAATTGTTGCTGTCGCTCGTACATAAGGACGAACATCTACAAACTCTGCTTTGAGTTCCCCCTGTAAACTGTGATGATCGATGAGCGCTACCAGTGGAATTCCTGCTTGCTGTATTGCTGATAAGAGCTGAGAAGTAGTTCCCTGATTATCAATTAATACAAAACCTTGATATGATGATAGGTCTTTGCTTTTTAAGTTTTGTAATGTCCATCGCTGGACAGGTAAATTTGTCAGCTTCACCAAAGCAATATTTTCTTGGTGGCTCAAAGTCCCAGCATAGATAATTTCACATTTGATATCGTATTGCTGAGCAATTAATTGATAAGCCCAAGCAGAAGATAAAGCATCAGGATCAGGAAAGTCTTGCAGAATTAATAACTGACGCTCATGCCGATGCGCTAGAAGAGTTTGTTGCAACTCTTCTGCTTTCTGATTTGCCAAAGAGTTACCACGCTGTACTGAATAGACACCCCCTTCACCCGTTGATAGGGGTAAGGACGGACGAGTAAGTGCAAGTTCTGTTGGCTCTTTGTCTATTTCAGCGTCTTCTGGATTCGGTTCTGTAGTCAATGACAAAGTTTTTAACTGAGTAACAGGAGGGTTTAAGTGCATAGGAAAACTTGTCTCAAACGTGCAACTCTATTGAGTTATGAAGTAATACTACAACTAGCAATTTACTGATTTAGCCCACAATACGATCTTTGCAAAAATATTAAGACGTTGCACTATATATTTGAGTATATTTTTTGTCAACGACAGCACTCAGCAATTAGCTAAAATATTGTGAAAGTCTATACAAAGACTGAAAAAAAACTTGGTATTGGGGAATAGATCAAGCAACATTACATACAATTTTTATCCTTTTGGAAGATTTTGATTGAGAACTGATATGTAGCAGTCCATTCTGATTTTTGAACTTACTTGCGTACATCGAGAAAATAGAGTACAAGAATACTGAGTTTTTTTCAAAAATCAAATAGGATCCCTATATAGATCCTAAATGATTTGTGAAATATTGCATATAGCTGGTGACTATTAACTGTCAACTGCTAAAAACTAACAATTATCACTCGTCTTTTTCTCAACTCAACTAAGACGAGTATGGTTGAGTTTTAATATTTATCAGTCTTAGAGTATATAGACAACTTCAAACTTAGTGATTTAAATGACAGCTAATAGCCTCATTCAATCGGTAGATAAGCGATAATAGCTCTTTTGAGATAAATACAAGAAATGTAACAAACAGAAGTTATGAGTTAGGAGTGAAAATATCGGAATTTGATTTGATTTCTAAAACAAACTACGAGAAAATACGTACAAATATATTTTTTTAGTAGCAAACAATAATCGATTAGCAATACTAAGCTGCGCTCGTAGAGTTACAAGAATTAAGTAATTGTTGATGCGCTCAAGCTTTCAGCAATATTAAAAGCTCCCGTCTGCTAGACAAGCTTTTGGCTGAACTTACATCATATGTAGTTGTTATAGGTAAAATACGTAGTCTTTAAGCTAATAATCATTCAAATTGCATCCCCGCGTCTCCCCTTAAGCGCGTCCTCCGAAGTTTGCTCAACGGGGGGAACCCCCGCACGCAACTTCTCTTTGCGTCTTTCTGAGGCAAAGGATTATGCAAGTTAAAGGCAGATTAGCTTATCTGAGGTCATTTTTGCGGACACAGCGCATTTGCCCCAGAAAAGAATAAGCACAGACCCTTGATACTTATGCAGATAAGTGTGTTAAGTTGTCATAAACCTATAACATATTTTTGCCACTCTTGATGCAATCCACTCTTGAGATGTTTACTAACCTCAAAATAGAGACTGCTGTAAGGTTGACGGGGAGGGTGACGCAAAAGCATATGAGCTTCGTGAGGTGTGCGACTACCTTTTTTAACATTGCAACGCACACAAGCTGTAACTATATTTTCCCAGGTATCACCCCCGCCACGCGATCGCGGTATTACATGGTCTAAAGTCAACTCGTCTCCTGCATAACCGCAGTATTGACAAGCGTGACCGTCGCGATGCAATATATTCCGACGGGTAAGAGGAATTTCCTTGTAGGGAACGCGTACATAATGACGCAACCTAATTACGGTTGGCAACGGAAAATCCGCGTAAAGGAACTTCCCATTGTGTTCAACGCGTTCTGCTTTGCCTTTGATCAACAAAACCGCAGCGCGACGCCAGCTTGTTATGTTGAGCGGTTCGTAAGAGGCGTTTAATACTAAAACCTTCCCCATTGATTAACGCTCAAGGTATTAGTTTTACATATATTAACACAAATATACTCTGCTTGGCAGATGAGAATAAATTATACTTCCGAGATAGTCTGGAGGATGGGGAATGGGGAACTCGGGGCCCCCGCTCCCGGAGGGAGTGGGGATTAGGGGTAATGGGGACGCGGGGAAAATTACTCCCTCATCTCCCTCATTCCCCCTTGCTCTCTTGTGCGTGGATAATAGATAGTCTGTTGGTGGTGTGATAGGAGTCAGGACAAATGTTAAGTCGCAAGCAAAGCCCCAGTGTTGCTTTTGATCAGCAGTGCGACACTTACGCGTGGTTTTCGCAACGGGCTTGGGTAGAAATTGATTTAGAGGCTTTGGCGTACAATGTGCAACAATTGGTGAAATTTTTATCGCCACGCACTCAGCTAATGGCGGTAGTGAAAGCTGATGCTTATGGGCATGGGGCGGTAACAGTTGCCCAAACAGCGCTACAATCTGGGGCTAGTTGGTTGGGAGTAGCTACGGTTCCAGAGGCTATCCAGTTGCGGGAAGGGGGGATTAAAGCTCCAATTTTGATTTTAGGGGCTACCCATACACCAGAGCAAATTCATGCGATCGCTCACTGGCAACTCCAACCAACGCTGTGCAGTCCTAAGCAAGCTTTAGTATTTTCTAATACCTTAGAAGCGATTAACTATAGTTCACCTATACCTGTACACATCAAATTAGATACGGGAATGTCTCGCTTAGGCACCAATTGGCAGCAAGCAGCGGAGTTTGTACAGTTAGTTCAGCGTTTACCGCACCTGCACATTGCTAGTATTTATTCGCATCTAGCAACGGCAGATAGTGCCGATGCCACGGTCATGCAAGAACAGCATAGACGATTTGAGGAAGCGATCGCTCAAATTAGAGCAGTGGGTATTGAACCACCTTGCTTGCACTTGGCAAACTCAGCAGCAACTCTGGCAGATCCAGCCCTACATTACGATATTGTACGAGTCGGTTTAGCTGTTTATGGACTTTACCCAGCACCTCATTTACAAAATGCGATCGACCTCAAGCCTGTTTTGCAAGTAAAAGCACGAGTTACGCAGGTAAAAACAATTGCCCCAAAAACGGGTGTTAGCTACGGACATCAATTTATTGCCCCGTGCGAACTGCGCCTCGCCGTCGTTGGCATCGGTTACGCGGACGGTGTACCTCGCAATCTCTCCAACAAAATACAAGTGTTAATTCGCGGTCAGCGAGTACCGCAAATTGGCACAATTACAATGGATCAGTTAATGCTGGATGTGAGTTCTATCCCTGATATTCAAGAAGGAGAAGTTGTCACTTTGCTGGGGGAACAGGGAAAAGAAAAAATTTCCGCCGATGATTGGGCAGAAAAACTAGACACTATTTCTTGGGAAATTCTCTGCGGCTTCAAGCATCGTCTGCCGCGCGTGGCTGTGGTTTGAGGGAGATGCACTTCGACTTCGCTCAGTGACCGAGGGAAGACGCAAACAGAGGGAGACGCGGGGACACGGTGAGTGTAAATGAAAGTTTCTCCGTGTTCCCGCTTCCTTTTGGTTCCCCATTCCCCAAAAAATCTGTTATACTAGTGTAGTTAAATAACGCGGATGTGGCGGAATTGGCAGACGCGCTAGATTTAGGTTCTAGTTCCGCAAGGAGTGAAGGTTCAAGTCCTTTCATCCGCACTTTATGGAGACGTTGCAGTGCAATGTCTCTATTTTTTTGAGAATGTAACGCGGTATATAGGCGATCGCATCAGCATCAAGCTTTAAACGTATTATGTGGCTTGTGGAGTAATTTATCTCAAGATGTACTCTGCCCGTTTACTGGACATGATGTAACTACCCCAAGAAATTACAAACATTTTGATTAAGTATAATTAATCCTATTTAAGTTACATATATATACTAGATATTTAATATCTTCAATGCCAGAGTAAAGGCTGTGATTGAATTAGAGCGTTTAACAATTATCGCTATTATGTATAAATTGTACAATGTATTAAATAATACTGTTTAATAATCACCAATTACTTTGAAGTTAGATAGATTGTCGCTGTATCAATCATCAAATAAATATCTGTACTAGCAATAACTCAGAAAATTTATCATCGTAACTGAGATATTTTTTAAGTATTTATACGTTAATTTTGTCAGATCTTATCTAAGTTAAAGATAAATATTTACGTAAATATAAACACTGAGATGAAAATATATTGCTGTCAATAAAACCAGTATTATTCCTGTAGTCAGATTAGGGCTACTCAATGGACAGTAGCTTCATCTGGCCTTGACATTTTTGAAGTTTATTCTGTAAAAATGTCTTTCATCTCAGTACAAGTAACAAAAATTATAAGTAGTTACGCCTGAACTGAGATGATTAAATCGCAGGATAACGCCATTAATGTCAGGTTTTACCGCAAACCAAAATTAAAACGTTGTATTTTACAATACACAAGCGTTCTACCTGTTATTTGATTTCAATTGTGCAACAAAGCTCTCTGTAAAAACTTAGTTTAAACGTATCGAATTTAGCCCAAGCAAAAGCAAAATGAGTACAACTCCTATAGGTAGCTACAGGTTGTTCCAGAAACTACATCCGCTATCTCTATTGGCACAGTTAACTAGTCGCCATGCTACAGGTAGCTTAAGAGTATTTACAGGAACAGTTTCTTGGTCAATCTATCTAGAGGATGGTAAGCTTACTTATGCCTCTTACTCAGATAAATTGTTTGAGCGGCTTGATAGTCACTTGCGCCGCTTAAGTCAACAAATTCCCTCTCTCAACAACACCACTCGCGTGCAAATGCGGCTGATGTTTGAAACGAAAAATGAACATCAGTCAATACCAAATGTAGACTATCAAGCTATTTGCTGGTTAGTGAGTCAAGAATATATTACCTCTGTGCAAGCAGCAAACCTCATAGACGAATTAGCTAAAGAAGTACTGGAATCATTTCTGTGCTTAAAAGAAGGCAGTTATGATTTTGATCCTGAAGATTCTTTGAATGGATTACCAAAGTTCTGTCATTTGGATTTGCGGTTAATAGTTGAATATTGCCAGAAGCAGTTACGAAATCGGCAAAATATCAAGTCATCAATTCCTGCTAATGGAGTTTCTCAGGTTTTGCCAACAGCAAAGCCGACTCAAATTCAGTCGCAAACGTCCAAAAAAATCAATTTTGAGATTGCTGAAGATAGAAATCATAGAAATAATCAGCTACCTATCAATAAAACTACATACACGATTGCCTGTATTGATGATAGTCAAACAGTATTAAATTCTATTAAGCATTTTTTGGATGAAAACACATTTTCGGTTGTCATGATCAACGATCCGGTGAAAGCTTTAATGCAAATTTTGCGAAGCAAGCCGGATTTGATTTTACTAGATGTTGAGATGCCAAGCTTAGATGGTTACGAACTATGTTCTTTATTAAGGAGGCATTCAGCTTTTAAGAATACACCCATTATTATGGTGACTGGCAGAACAGGATTTATCGACAGAGCTAAGGCTAAGATTGTTAGATCATCAGGCTATTTAACCAAGCCTTTTACACAATCAGAATTACTCAAGATAGTGTTTAAACACATTGGTTGATTTAGTAAGAACAAATAAAAATTAGTCAGTTTTATAACCTTGTTTTTATTTTTAGGAGATGTGATAGTGAGCCTGACTTTGCTTGGCACAATTCTGATTGTAGAAGATTCTCCCAGTGAACTAGAACTGATGAGTCATTATCTCAAAGAGAGTGGTTACAATGTCATTAAGGCTACTGGTGCAAAAGAAGCGTTAGAAAAGGCTACATCACAAAAGCCTGATGTGATTGTGACTGATGTTGTCATGCCGGGAATGAGTGGATTTGAGTTATGTCGTTCCTTAAGAAAAAATCCAATTACTGAGAAAGTACCAATTATAATTTGTAGTTCCAAAAACCAAGAAATTGACCGTTTGTGGGCGAGGAGACAAGGTGCTGATGCATATATCACTAAACCTTATACTCGCGATCATCTTTTGCGTACTATTAAATCTGTAGTGATTTGAATCAATGAATAGTTCAAAAGTGAAATTGGCTTCCAAGCCACAAAATCATAATAATTTAGGAGATGGTTATCTTAAATTTCAACTAAATCAACAGACTGCTGCTGTTTTGGCAATGAAGCATACACAAGAAGCGGTTATTTTACCTGTTGAATCTGTTACTGCAATGCCAAATATGACCACTTGTATTTTAGGGTTAATGAATTGGCGCAGTCGGATAATTTGGCTAGTTGATTTACCAAGAATGTTTAATTTAGAATCTTTTGATAATCGGCTGCGACAATATAATGTGATTATTGTCCGGGTAGAGTCACTACTTTTGGGTTTAGTTGTGCAAGAGATTAAAGGTACAACTAAGTTTATACCGGAAGATATTCACTCGCCTATCGGACAAGTGGAATCTAGTTTAGTTCCCTATTTACGTGGTTGCGTTGTGCAAGAAAAAGAAATATTTTTGGTATTAGATGCACAAGCGATCGCTCAGTCTTCTATTCTCCGTAGTGATGAGGTTTGACTACTAAAATCAAGTATTTTTAGTGTGCTGATTCACTTTTTATAGAGGAGTATTTTATGTTTAATAAAACTGACATGACTAATAGTAAAAATGTTCAGAATGGAGCAGCGTTTATTGCGTCTCAAAAACTCACTGATCATGTAGTACAACTTCAGGCTAATCCTGAAAATGTGAATAATTCTTTCCCCAATAATGTAGTAGCCTATTTTAAAAAGCTCAGCTTGGGAACGAAGGCGGTAATTTTGGCGATCGCAATTGGTACAATACCAGTAGTGACAATAGGTGCGATCGCTTATGGTTTGGGGAGCAAATCGATGTCTAAGCAAATTATTCAATCTCAGCAAACAGTAGCCACTGATGTCAGCGAGCAAGTAAACCGTTTCATGCTAGGACGATATAGCGATATTCAAACACTAGCAAATCTACCATTTTTGACAAATCTGCAACTGAGAGCAAGCACAACCAAAAAAGAAAAACAAGCAGTGCTAGATCGCTTAGTTGAGGCTTATAAAGTTTATGATAATATTGCTGTCTTCGATATTGAAGGTGACTTAATTGTTCAATCTACAGGCGAAACTCTAGATCACCTCAAAGACAGTAGTTATTTTCAAGACGCTCTTAAAAAAGAGATGACTATTATTAGTCAACCAGAAACTGCAAGCAATACAGGGTTATTGAATATCTACATCGCTGCACCTGTGAAAGATGTAGTCACAGGTAATACTATTGGCGTGATGAGAACAAGTATGCCCATCAAATATTTGGATGAAGCAATTAAGAATTATGTAGCCAATAAACAGCAATATCATTTACTAAATGCTGCTGGAAAAGTTTTGCTCAGTTCCCAAAAAACGTTGGTAAATAAAGAAGCCAAAGCAGAGTATCCTGGTTTAGCAAAACTGCTAGCAGCAAAAAAAATAGATAGCGTCACAACAGTGCAAAAAACACAGCAAAAGCAAGAATTGCTCAGCTATGTACCATCTCAAAAATTAGAAGGATTACCAAACCTCAACTGGCAAGTACTTCTATCTACAGATACAGTAGTTGCCTTTGAACCGCAAAGACAGCTGTCATGGATGATAGTTATCGGCACAGTACTAACAGCAGGTATTGTGAGTGCGATCGCAGTGTGGTTGGCTAAACGGATTGTACAACCAATTTTGAATGCTAATGCAGCCTTGACAGCAGTTATTCAAGGCGAATTTAATAGTACTCCCCTTCTGGTAGAAACAGCAGATGAATTAGGAGTATTGAACGCCAATATTAACCAAATAGCCGAGCGATCGCAATTTTTAGTTAAAGAGCAAAAAATGGATGCGGAAGCAACCAAACTCATTGCAGATATTACCCTCAAAATTCGCTGCATCATCACAGCAGACTATATATATCAAACAGCAGCTCAAGAAATACGGCAAGCGTTAAAAACAGACCGAGTAATTATTTATAAATTTAATCAACACACTTGGGATGGTAACATTGTTGCTGAATCGATAGCTGATGCTTGGCCGCAAATGATTGGATTGTATATTGATGACCCCTATTTTCGTGAACAGCATCTAGAAACTTATAAAAATAGACAAGTACAAGTAATCAATAATATTTATCAAGACCACAGCTTAAAAAATGCAGATGCTTACACTCAACTCCTAGAAAGATTTGCCGTCAAAAGTAATTTAATTGCACCGATTATTGTCCAAGAAAAACTCTTGGGTTTACTGATTGTCCATCATTGCGAAACCCCTCGGATTTGGCAAAAATCAGAAATTAACCTATTACAACAGATAGCTAATCAAATTGGTTATGCCTTAGAACAAGCCCAACTATTAGAGAAGTTAGAAAAAGCCAGAAATCATCATACCGAACATGACATTGAAGAAGAGTGGGAACAAAAACAAGCGCTACACCTACAACTCTCCGATTTGCTCAACGCTGTAGAAGGTGCAGCCAGGGGTGATTTGACAGTGCGTGCAGATGTCACCGCTGGGGAAATAGGTACTGTAGCGGACTTTTTCAACTCAATTGTAGAAAGCCTGCGGGATATCGTCACCCAAGTACAACAAGCTGCCAACCAAGTTAATAGTGCCGTCGATTTTAATGAAGGGGCTATTCGCCAGCTAGCAGACGAAGCACTCACCCAAGCCGCCGAAATCAACCGTACCCTGAACGCCGTTGACGATATGAAGCAGTCTATCCAAGCCGTAGCCGAAAGTGCCCAAACTGCTGCCACCATTGCCAACCACGCAGCCCACACCGCCACAAAAAGTGGACAAGCAATGGACTTAACAGTACACAACATCCTTTCCTTACGGGAAACAGTTGACGAAACCACCAAAAAAGTCAAACGTTTAGGTGAATCATCGCAACAAATTTCTCGTGTGGTATCTTTAATTAATCAAATCGCCATCCAAACCAACTTACTAGCCATCAACGCCGGTATTGAAGCAGCACGTGCAGGTGAAGAAGGGCAAGGTTTTGCCGTAGTTGCCGAAGAAGTAGGCGAACTAGCAGTGCGTAGCGCCGCCGCCACCCAAGAAATTGAACAAATCGTTGAGAACATCCAACGAGAAACTAGCGAAGTCGTACAAGCAATGGAGGTAGGAACCACCCAAGTCGTAGAAGGCACCTTAATAGTAGAAGAAGCCAAACAAAATCTGAGTCAAATTTTAGACGTATCGCGTCAAATTGACACCTTAGTCCAGTCGATTTCCGCTGCCACAACATCTCAAGTAGAAACATCACAAACCGTCAGTCAACTAATGAAAGATATTGCTGCCGTATCACAACGCACTAGCGATTCTTCACGCCTAGTTTCCAAATCTTTACAACAAACCGTAGAAATTTCTCACCAATTGCAAGAAACTGTGGAAACATTCAAAGTTAGTTAAATTTGTCCTTAAAAACAGAGAAGAAATATTTTTCTAGCTCCTTATAAAGCTCATAAAATTCCAACTCTTTCTCTGCGCCTCTGCGCGGCAGTCGCTCATGGGGGAGACCCCAAGACCGCGCTACCTTGCCTCTGCGTGAATAAAAAATGACTAAATAAAAAATCATGTCACAGGATAAAGAACTAGAAATACAGATGCAATTTCTGGAAGAAGCAACTGATTATCTAAATACCCTAGAAGGAGTATTATTAGAAATCGACACCAGTAACCGCATCGATTTAGAAAAAATAAATGCTGCACTTCGAGCCGCACATTCAATTAAAGGTGGTGCGGGGATGATGGGATATCGTGCGCTAAGTGATTTAGCCCATCGATTGGAAGATTCTTTTAAAGTTTTAAAGACTCGCAAAAATTCTTTAGAAATTGATACTCAGCTACAAAGTTTATTATTATCTGGGGTTGACTGGCTGCGGCAGATTGTAGACTTGCTCTCAGGGGGGAATGCCGTTGAAGAACAATGGTTAGCAACCTTTTGTTACCCAATTTTTGATGAGTTGCATGAGCGTTTAGGCGATCCTAGCCCAGAGGACGCCACCACCATGCTATCGCCGGAAGACGGGCAAGACATCATCCCCTTGCTCTTTGAAACCGAGGTTGAGGTATGTTTGCAGCGCTTAGAATCTCTGTTAGCAGATAAGGCATATCCTTCCTTACAAGAAGAAATTGTGATGATGGCGGCAGAATTGGGTGGTTTAGGAGAAATGCTGCAATTGGCTGCTTTTACCCAGCTTTGTGAGTCCATCACAGGCTACTCAGAAACTGCTAACCCTGATCGCGTTTTAGAAATTGCTCAATTAGCATTGCAAGCATGGCGGCGATCGCAAGCTTTGGTACTCACCAACCAATTGGATAGTCTACCAACAAAAATTGAGTTAAGCGAAAGTGTTTATGTTCCCAACAGCTACACTCAATCTGAGCCGTTGTCAATAGCACAAACAGAATTTTTACCTCAGATTTGGCAACCAGAAGTAATTGAGGAAATTGAACCAGAAGAGGAAAAAATTGCAGCTAACTTTGCATTGATAAATGCAAATCTGATTGATGACATCAATGTTTTGAGTATTCCAGAGTTAAACACAGTAATTGCTAGAGAAAATACAATTACAGATTCTCGCTTTGTAGAACGCAAAGGAGAAATAGTTACTGTTGGGAAAGAACGCGATATTCAAGACAATACTGTCCGAGTTCCCAGTAAACAGCTAGAGCAAATCAATGATTTATTTGGAGAGCTGATCGTTCAGCGCAATGGGCTAAGTTCGCAACTAGAAAGATTGCATAAACTCGTTCGTAGTCTTGGTCAAAGAGTGCAAACTCTCGAACGAGAAAATCAAGATCTACGTGCAACTTACAGCAAAATTGTCAATCCAGCGATCGCAGGTAAACAAAGACAAGAGACATTAGAGGGCAACCATGAATTTGATACTTTAAACCTGCGATCGCAAGAAGTTCTGGAGACCATTGTACAAGTACAAGAGGTCACAACAGATATTCAACTGAGTGTTGAAGATACAGATCAAATTGCTCGCAAACTTAATAAAACATCCAAGCAACTACAAACTAAGCTCAACCACATTAGGATGCGCCCGCTGTCTGATATAATCGAGCGTTTTCCTAGAGCATTGCGCGACCTCAATGTCGAATATGGAAAAAATGTTCAACTGAAAATTGAAGGTGGTAATACTTTAATTGAACGCAGCATTTTAGAGGCTTTAAGTGAGCCATTAATGCACCTGTTAAGAAATGCTTTTGATCATGGTATCGAAGACCCTACCACCCGTCGCACTTTAGGAAAACCGGAACAAGGATTGATTGAAATTACAGCCACTCACAGCAGTAATCGTACTATGATTAGTATGCGTGATGATGGCCGAGGAATTTCGCTTGAGAAAATTCGTGCCCAGGCTTTAGCTATGGGATTAGATGCTTCTTTATTAGCTAGTGCTAGTGATGAAGAACTATTATCACTCATATTTGAACCAGGTTTTAGTACCTCCGACCAAGTAACCGCCTTATCTGGTCGCGGTGTGGGAATGGATGTGGTTCGTAACAACCTCAGACTAATTCGCGGCGATATCAAGGTTGATACTGAGTTAGGAGTTGGCACTACCATTACTCTATCAGTACCGTTTACACTTTCTGTAGCGCGGGTTCTCCTAATAGAAATTAACAAGATGCTTTTGGCATTTCCTACAGATGTTGTTGCCGAAATCTTTTTATTGCAGAACGAGCGAGTGTCAGCAATAGCAGGTAAAGAAATTGTCAATTGGCAAGGAGCGACACTACCACTAATTTACCTTAGTCGCTATCTAGAATTTAATTGTCCGCGCTATGATAGCCCAGAGTTAGAAACTCCACCAGCAATTAATACTAATAGCGTTTTAGTAGTTACAAGCAACAACCAACCAGTAGCGATAAAAGTAGACCGTTGCTGGGGTGAGAGAGAAGTTGCAATTCGCCAAGTTGAGGGCAATATACCTCTACCCCAAGGCTTTAGTAACTGCACAGTTATGGGTGATGGTCGAGTTGTAGCACTAGTTAATATCAGCGAATTACTCACTTGGGTAGCTAATAATCAGCTTACCCCCAAAGATCATCAATTACCATCAGCAAGATTAAAGACAGCGTTCCTCAATTTTGATGAAGACAAAGCACCAGCACCTCTTGTTAATCAGAAAGGCACAATTTTGATTGTGGATGACTCGATTAATGTCCGCCGTTTCTTAGCTTTAACTCTCGAAAAAGGAGGCTATCAAGTAGAACAGGCCAAAGATGGTCAAGATGCCTTAGAAAAACTTCAAAGTGGCTTGAAAGTCCAAGCAGTAATTTGTGATATTGAAATGCCTCGCCTTGATGGATATGGCTTTTTAGACCGTGTTAACTCCAATACGGACATGAAAAAGATTCCAGTTGCGATGCTCACCTCGCGCAGCAGTAATAAACACCGGCAACTTGCAATTCAATTGGGGGCGCGAGCCTACTTTTCTAAACCTTATAATGAACAAGAATTACTTAAGACTCTAGAGGAGATAATCTATCCTGTAACAGATAGAGCAATATCTAATTAATATCAATATATTAAAAAATTTTGTAGAGATGCTCTATAGGGCGTCTCTACTACATGGGCGATCGCTTTTGCATTTGTTATATTTATCTCAATAGTGGGCATTCTAAAATTAAACAATCTGCTTCATCAATCTCAACAGTAAATTTCATCTATTTAGAGAGTTTATTTAAAGATTTATTGATACTCTTAAATATTCTTATATTTTTATTTCTTTCATTTTATCTTGAGAGATTTTATCAGCAAAATAATATTGCGATCGCTACCAACCTATGTTAAATTTACCAAAAAACTCTGGCTTTATCTTAATTATTGATGATAGTCCCACAAACCTCTTAGTACTATCACAAATTCTGCAAGGAGCAGATTTATCAATCCGAATCGAAATTGATGGTGAAACTGCCTTAAAGCAACTTGAACAAGATAGTGATCATCCCGAATTAATCATACTAGACGTACACATGCCGGGAATTGATGGCTTTGAAACCTGCCGTCGGCTAAAAACAAATCCCCAAACCTGGGATATTCCAGTAATTTTTATGACCGCAGCTACGGATATTGCTAGTAAAGTTAAAGGTTTGTCTTTAGGGGCTGTAGATTATGTTACCAAGCCATTTGCTGAGGAAGAAATCTTAGCTAGAGTCCGAACGCAATTGCAAATGCGCCAATTAAATAAAACCCTCCAACAATGGAATGAGCAATTAGAGCAAAGAGTAGCAGAACGTACTGCTCAGTTACAAACGACGCACATGCAATTAATGCAGCAAGAAAAGTTTGCTGCCATTGGTCAATTAGTAGCTGGAGTAGCGCATGAAATCAACAATCCCATCACTTGTATAGTCAGCAATATTATGCCTGCTTATGAACATATAGCAGGTTTAACAGAGGTTATCAGTCTTTATCATCAGCACTATCCAGTTCCAATCCCCCAAATTCAGCAAGTTTTAGAAGATCGTGATATTGAGTTTGCTCTACAAGATTTACCCAAAATCCTCAACTCGATGAAATTGAGTGCTGAAAGGATTAAAGAAATATCTGCATCATTACGAAATTTTTCTAGAAGCGATTTATCCAGCAAAATATTTGTCAACTTACATGATGGGCTAGATAGCACATTACTAATTTTAGGTCATCGTTTGAAAGCAAGTGGCGATCGCCCAGAAATTGAAGTCAGCAAAAATTACGGTAAGCTACCCGAAATCGCCTGCTATCCGGGGCTAATGAATCAAGTATTTATGAACATTCTAGCCAATGCGATCGATGCTGTAGAAGACGTGCCAAACCCCACTATTCGCATCTCAACTCAAATGGCAGATTCAGCAACAATATTAATCTTAATTGCCGATAACGGCGTGGGCATGAGCAAGGAAATTAAACACAGGTTATTTGAGCCATTATTTACAACTAAAGTATTGGGTAAAGGCACCGGTTTAGGATTATCAATTGCTCGGCAAATTATTGAAGAAAAGCACGATGGTAAGCTGAGCGTTGTATCAGAATTAGGTAAAGGAACAGAGTTTATTTTGAGTTTACCTGTGTTTTGAATGGGGACTGGAGAATGAGGAGGTAAGCTAATCTGCCTTTAACTTGCATAATCCTTTGCCTCAGAAAGACGCGGGGACGCGGGGACGCGGGGACGTGGGGACGCGGGGATGCAATTTGAATGATTATTAGCTTAAGGGAGGCAGGGAGAGAATAAATAATTATGAATTACACGCTTACGCTTCGTAGCGGTAGCGTCAAGCCTACGGTATAGCTTCGCTTAGAGCGAGGTACGAGCGTCATTATGAATTCCCAATTCCCAAACTAAGCAAACTCTATAGTATCAACAAACCCTAAAACATTTTCCTTGATGTACTCGGCTTCTTCTTCAACAGTACCAGGAGTCTCACCATTTAAAAAACTACGCTGACTGCTAACTATATACAAAAAGTCACTATTAATAAAGGTGAGTAGCCCTCGGTATGCATCTAATCTCGTGGCAGTGCCATTATTTTCTTGCTTGGAAATTGTTGAACCTTTGGGCATATCAACCAATACGTAATAAGCCCCATCTAAGGTATCTGTCAAATACTCGGTGTGCTTGACAACAGCATTTGGTACATTAGCAAAAATTGCTTGAGGTACATATTTTTCTACTAGAATTGACTGGAAATAATTTTCCTGTCCTACAGATTCTAGTTCCTCCATTTGTTCTTCAGGAAAAGGATAATAATCGATTCTTAGCAAAACACCAAAGTCATCAGAAAAACCGACAACCCCTTCTTGGCTTTGAACTCTACCACCTTGCTGAGGGTCAACTGGAATTGGGACTGCAAAATTACCTAAAGGTGACTCATAAACCTGTTGTCCATAGTCGTCTAATGACACTGTGATTTCATCGTCGTCTGCAAATTCTTCGTCTTCTGCTTCTTGAAAAGCAGCGATTACTTCTTTAACAATTTCTTCTGCTTCTTCATCCTCAACTTCCAAGGCTTGTTGTAACTTTTTGAGGTAAGGTTGTTTCTGTTCAGGAATAGCAAGTTCTTCCACGTTGTCTAAAAGTACAATTACCCCAGCGGCAAAACCATCTAATACTAAATCATCTGAAAGTGCATTTTTAGCACCATTAAACAGAGGGCCTATTCCTTCATCTTCCGCAATACCTAGCAGCCTATCAACTATTTCTGCTATTTCATCTTCTGAGTATTCTTCAAAGACCTCAAATTCCCAAAGAATACCAGCTAAACCTTCTATATCCACATCTTCTATCGATGAATCAGCAATTGCAGAGACAACTGCAATTGCTGCAACTGCTTCTTCTGGACTCAAAGATTCTTCTGTTGTCTTTGGTGAGTTAAAAACCTTGTCATATTTAGACATAATTGCTACCTTTATCAAATCAGTTAATTAGAGACATACAAAAAGCGATTGGCAATATTTTCGTAAAAACTTGGAGATGTCCAATAACCTTGGTGTCCTTGATTACCCCAAGATGCTTGATATTGCATTTCCACGTTATCTAGGTTTTCATAGTAATCTAAATGACCGCTAATCGGGTCTTTCAAGTGGTAATAATTGACCCAATCCACTTGATCTAGTTGATATACTACTGGGTTGTTGGTCAAGTATGGACTTTGCAAAGCAAATTTTGGCTTTACACGTAAGGAATTGAGATGTTCTAAAATTCGCTGTCTAATATACTGTCCCTCTTGTACCATTTCTCGGAAGAAAAAAGCAATTTTGTCTAATGGTGAACCAAAGGTAACTAGTCCTTTAAGCTTACTGAGCAATAAACTTTTACCCTGATCTGCGGAAAGACTTGCTTCAATACATAGGAGGTTTAATGTATCATAGGCAATACAACTACCAAGAGAATGCCCCATTAGTATTACTTGGTCATAATCTGCTTGCTGATCTTTAAGAATTGCTTTTAGTAAAGTTAAGGATTCTGTAAGAATTTGCTGGCGGATCTTTTGATAAGGTGATTTGGGGTCGGTAATGCTGTAAATAGCAATATCACCAACAAAATTTACTAAAGGTGGAGTGGCAAGTTGTTTACTCAGCTTCCATGCTGACTGCAAAAACCAACCACTGAGAAATGGGCCGATAAAAAACAGAATTATCCAAAGCACCAGTCGCAAAAGTGGATATATTAAGTTAAATAAACGTAAGAATATTGCGAGCCAACGCAGACGGAATGTAAAGAAACTTTTCTTTTTCTTGTTGGCAAGGAGTTCATTTAATAGAGGTTGATTCTCCTTGCGGCTGTAAAAATCGATTGTGCCATCAAGTGTGCGCTCAGTCCACTGCAATATTTCTGGAACACTAATTTTATTGGCTGTATCAGCTGCCCAATAGTATTCATGAATATCAATTAGCCAGTCTTGAGTAGTGTCAGTTGAATGCAATCTCACAAAGCTTTCTGTCCAAGCAGAACCAGTGGCGAATCTACGTCTGGCAATTAAGTGTTCTAGCTTGAATGGTAAACCCTGTTTGTCAAAATATTTGAGCAAATTTTGGGCGAAAAAATCTACAGTTTCATAAGGATTTTGTTCACCAATACCGTGGATGAGCAAAAATGCCGTGCGGCCTTGGGGATATCTGACGCCAATATTTGGAAAACTCATGATCATCACCATTTTTAGAAAAAATATGGAAGCATTGCGATCGCAGTCAAAGTCAACAAATCATGACTGCTAGCAGCTGCTACATTCTTTGATTTTTATCCTCTAGCAAGTGAATTATATCTATTGATATAACCATAAACTAGCTTGCGATAGATACTTGTATCGTAGGAAGGATGGCATAATCCCGATGTTTGTAGCAACACATGGTACTTGCAGATGCAATACTAACGGTTATACAAGCTTAAAACTCCATGAAACCCTGAATCTTTTATGGTAAAAACTCCTCCATCTCAGTCTTCACCAGAGCAGTACAAAGTTGAGTCTCCACAGGCAGAAGTCGAAGCTATTATACAAGCAACACCATCAGATACTGAGATTGACTTAGAGTTTCTGTATACTAGGGATATTGAATTTCGTCAAGAGACTATTTACTTTCTTGTCGTTGATCGCTTTCATGATGGCGATCTAGACAACAGCGAAGGTGCTAATTCAGAACTCTATGATCCTACAGGACAAGATTGGGGTAAGTATTGGGGTGGCGACTTACAAGGCGTCATCGACAAACTAGACTATCTCAAAAACATGGGAGTGACCGCCATTTGGTTAACTCCTTTATTTGAGCAAGTTGAAGAGTTGTTTGTCGGCAACGCTGCCTTACACGGCTATTGGACAAAAGACTTCAAGCGAATCAATCCTCGCTACATCGCTCAAGGAGAAAACCCTTCTCTCAACGCGACTCAAGAAGATAGAAGTACGACTTTTGATCGGTTAATTACTGAAATGCACAAGCGAAATATGAAGCTTGTGCTAGATATTGTTTGCAACCATAGTAGCCCTGATACCAGCGGTAGTAAGGGCGAATTATATGATGACGGCGTTAAAATTGCAGACTTCAACGATGATGTCAATCACTGGTATCATCATTACGGCGAAGTGCAAAACTGGGAAGATGAATGGCAAGTACAAAACTGTGAATTAGCAGGTCTTGCAACCTTCAATGAAAACAATACTGAATATCGTCAGTATATTAAATCGGCAATTAAGCAATGGTTAGACCGGGGTGTAGATGCACTACGGGTTGATACTGTCAAGCATATGCCGATTTGGTTTTGGCAAGAATTTACTGGTGATATTACCAATCACAAACCAGATGTATTCATTTTTGGTGAATGGATTTACAGCCATCCTGGTGACGATCGCTCTGTAGAATTTGCTAATAACTCTGGCATGACCATGCTAGACTTTGGGCTGTGTGTGGCAATTCGGGCAGCACTAGCGCAAGGTTCGGAAAATGGTTTTGAGACAATTCAATATATCTTTGATCAAGACCATCGCTACAGTGGGGCGACAGAGTTAATTACCTTCATCGATAACCACGATATGCCCCGCTTCCAGTCGCTGAACCCCGATCCAGCGATGTTAAAGGTGGCGATCGCTCTAATTATGACATCTCGCGGTATTCCCTGTATTTATTACGGCACAGAACAGTACCTACACAATGATACCGATGGCGGTAATGACCCCTACAACCGCCCAATAATGGAAAGTTGGGATACTGATACAGAGATTTATCGTTACATCAGGCTGTTATCTGGCTTACGGCGACTCAATCCCGCCGTGTCAATGGGTAGCCACTGGCAAAAATACCTCATCCCCGATGTTTACTGTTACGTGCGCCGCTACCGTGACTCGTTGTGTTTTGTCGCACTCAACCGGGGTGGAGAAGTCACCATCCCAGAAGTTGAAACAGAGTTGCCAGATGGCGAACATACTTGTGTTGTGACTCGCAACAAGTATGAAGTTAAAGATGGTAAAATTCACGACCTAGTGCTAGAAGAACGGGGAGTAATTGTTTTCAGCCACGTTGGCGAACGGATTAAAGGACAGACGATAGTACGCGTCCAACTCAACGGCGTGCAAACCCAACCAGGCGAAACCATTGTAGTGACTGGAGACTGCCCAGAATTGGGTAACTGGGATATCAGCAAAGCATATCCCTTGGAGTACATCAACACTAACACTTGGTTTGCCGAAATTCCCTTTGATGAGAGTGCAGGCAAGCTGATTGCTTACAAATATGCTTTGTGGCGTGAAGGGCGATCGCCCCTACGCGAAAACCTCGTTCCCCGTCGTTGGGTAATTGCCAAAGAAGGCACCGTCAAATGGCGTGATACCTGGGCATCAGGACGAGAATCATAAAAAGTGCTGAGTTTTGTAAAAATTTTATCAATCATTTAGAGACGCACTTTTGTCGCGTCTCTTTTTCATATCTGGTTTTGAAGGCGATCGCTTTAGTCAGGTTTCTATACAAACGCTCTCTATTATTTCCCGTAAGCTAGCTGTATTTTATCAAACATTAAATCTCTGTTATCTAATTTGTAAACTTTTGCCACTAAGCTAGCGATTATCCAGAATAAATGGTAAATAAAATCTGGTGACTTCAGTATATTTCCGGAAGTGTAGTTTCTTTAAGCTTTGGTTTTGATAATTCATTGCTGAGTTGAGTTTCACTATAACTCAACCAGTATCTTGATTTAATTGCCCGCGATTTGATTGGTTGTACTTTCTAGCAGTATTGGAGTTAAATCAATGGCTACATTCAACGTCAGTAATACTAATGGTAGTGGCAGTGGTTCTTTGCAGCAAGCGATACTAGATGCCAATGCTTTAAGTGGAAAAGACTTCATCAATTTTAATGGTGTGTTTGCGGATACCATCGCTGATACTATTACCCTTGGTGGTAGCAGTTTAATCATTACAGACGACCTGAGCATTAAAGGTACAGGTCAAAAATTATTGACTGTTAGCGGTAATAATAACAGCGGTGTGTTTGAGATAGACAGCACTGCTACTGTGGAAATTGTGGGACTGACTATTGCTAATGGCAACGCTGTAACAGGCGGTGGCATTCTCAACAACGGTACTCTAAATATAAAAAATACTACATTTAGCAACAATCAAGCTAGTACTGGTGGTGGCATTTTTAATAACGGCACTCTCAATGTAAACAACACGACAATTACTAGTAACCAAGCTGATTCTATTGGTGGTGGAGGCATTTTCAACAGTGGTAATCTGAGTGTCGGTCACACTACAATCAGTAGCAATCAAGCTGATCGTGGTGGTGGCATCTATAATGAGCCTGATGCCAATCGGTTTATTACTCTAGAGATCAGCAACAGCTCCATCCAAGATAACACTGCACAAGATGGAGGTGGTGTATACTATAGTGCCCTGGGCGAGAGTAGTGAAAATATCGCACGGATCATCAACAGCACTATTAGTAGTAACTCGGCAGATAGTTTTGGTAGCGGTTTTTACATCAATGGTAGCTCTACCACTATTGTACTGAACAACAGCATCATCAGCAAAAACAATGGTGGAAGCGGCTTGTACAATAGTAATGCTATTGTAGTGTTGAATAACAGTACTATTAGTAGCAACTCAGGTGCTGGCATTTATAACTCTAGCTCTCTTGTTGATAGTAGTCTGATCATAAATGACAGTACAATCAGCAGTAATTTAGGTAGGGGTATTTCTAATAACTCCGGAAATGCGATCGTAAACAACAGTACAATCAGTGGTAACTTAAGCGGCGGTATTGGTAATCTTTCTGGCACTCTTGTAGTGGACGGCAGCACTATTAGCAATAACTCAAGTGAAAATAGCGGTGGCGGTATTAGTGACTTTAGCTTTGGCACCTCGACAGTAATAAGCAACAGCACTATTAGCGGTAATTCCAGTGGTAGTAGTGGAGGTGGTATTTTTGGTAGTGACGACTTGATATTGATTAATAGCACTATTAGCGGCAACTCTTCTAAGTCTGAGGGAGGTGGCATCTTTGCGGGTGATAGCTCTCAGTTGATTAACACCACTATAAGTGGTAACTCCGCTAACTCTTATGGAGGTGGCATTTATATTGGTGGTATCAGCAGCTTGACGTTGAGCAATAGCACTATCACGCTTAATAGTAGTACTAACGGCGGTGGCATTTACTCTACTACTTCTTCTTCTTCTCCTATTGTAGTAAATAACAGTCTGATTGCTGGCAACTATGATACAACTAATCCACTCAATTCTGATGTCGCCGTAGCCCTCTTTTCCAGCAGATTTTCCAGCAACGGCTTCAATTTAATTGGTGGTAATTTTGATCCTAGTATCGGCTTCAACAGTAGTGAACGGCTAAACGTTCCGATTACAGAAGTTATTAATCTCATACTACGAGACAACGGTGGCCGAGTTAAAACTCATGCTTTAGTTGTTGGCAGTGCAGCTATTAACACAGGGCGAAACGCAGATATTCCCGCTGATATTACAGACGTTGATGAAGACGGCAACACCACTGAACGAATACCTTTTGACGCGCGTGGTTCTGGGTTTGCGCGTATTTCTGGCGGTCGAGTAGACATTGGTGCATATGAGGCAGTTGTCAATGTAATTAATGGAACGCCTGGACGCGACACCATCAATGGTACTGCTGGCAACGATATTATCACTGGCTTCCAAGGAGCAGATACCCTCACAGGTGGTGTTGGTGCTGATACATTCGTTTACACTAATATTCGTGATACAGGCGATACAATTACTGATTTTGAAGTTGGCAGTGACAAGATTGTTCTGCAAAGGCGAATTTTTAGTAATTCTGGTGTAAATAACATCAATTTTGACAGTGCCATCTCAGGAGGCTACTTGCGCTTCCAAATTGATGACAGGAACACAATTTTACTGATTGATACTGATGGTTTCTCCGGCGCTAATCGCCCAATCAAGTTTATTACCTTGCGGAATCAGTCTCCTGCGATACTAAATAACGCTTTTAATTTTGCATTTTTAGGAGTATCAAATTCTACTTTTACTGTCACTAATACTAACGACAGTGGTAGTGGTTCTCTGCGGCAAGCACTATCAGATGCTAATGCTAATGCCGGAAAAGACATCATTAAATTTGATGGGGTATTTGCTGATGATATTCCTGATAGAGTAAAAGGCGGTCTCCTCATTAAAGACGACCTCACTATTGAAGGCCCAGGTGGAAAATTGCTCACCATTGCTGGGAATATTGAAATTAGTGATGGTGTAACTGTTGAAATAGAGGGGTTAACTATTGCCGATAGCAGCAGCGCATCTCCTGATGATTACTTCGGAGGTAGGGCCATCTATAACTTTGGCACTTTAACGTTAAGCAACATCACTATCCGTAACAACTCGACTGTTGGTAGCGGGGGTGCGATCACTAATGAGGGTACCTTAACAATAAACAATAGTACCATTAGTGACAATAAAGCTAGGGCAGCAGGAGGTATTCTCAATTCTGGTAACTTGACCGTGAACAACAGTACCATAGCTTTCAACAGTGGTTCCAACGATTTTTCTTTTTATAGATATGCTAACGGTATTCACAATTTTGGCACTGCCACAGTGAACAATAGCATCATTGCTGGCAACTATGACATTTACGATGATTCTACTGGCACTACCAAGACTACTTTTACTGATGTGATCGGCGACTTTACTAGCAATGGCTCTAATATAATTGGTACTCTTGATGGTGATAATACAGGCTTTAACAACAGCGAACAGTTAAATGTTCCTCTCAATAAAGTGATAGATGCTATCCTACGAGATAACGGCGGTACTGCTAATACTTATGCCCTCGTTACAGGCAGTCCTGCGATTAACGCTGGTAATAATGCAGATGTACCCGCTGATACCACAGATTTAGATGGCGATCGCAATATTACTGAACCAATACCCTTTGATGGACGTGGCTTTGGCTTTGCGCGGATCTCTGGTCGTCGGGTAGATATCGGTGCTTATGAGGTAATTTAAAGCATCATGAAGAATTAAATAGTTTTTCCTATGAACAGTAGAGACGTAGCAATGCTACGTCTCTATATTTGTCTATATCTTATAGGTTTATATCTGATGAATTTCATGACAATTTTAGGATTAATTGCTGGCACACTTACTACGATCGCCTTTTTGCCACAGATGCATAAAACGTGGCAAACAAAATCAGCAAAAGACGTTTCTTTCGTCATGCTAACTACATTTATGAGCGGTCTTTTTTTATGGTTAATCTATGGAATTTATCTGCAATCTCTGCCAATTATTCTATCTAACGGAATCACATTAATTTTTAACCTCATAATTCTATGGCTTAAAATTAGATATACAGGGAGTGGGGAGTAGGGAGATGTCGAACGACTTCGCTCACCAACCGGGAGATGAGGGAGAAATTTTCTCCGCGTCCCCCTACGGGTGACGCTCGCAAGCTCGCTAACGCAGTCGCCTGCGGAGGGAAACCCTTCTTTACTCGCTGTCTCACCGTGTCCCCATGTCCCGCGTCCTCTTGCCCCTCCCCATTCCCATGCCATCATCTGTATTCGCCTCTGAACGCCTTCTATTTACCCCTGCTACCCCCATTAACAACGCTATACCGCTGATTTTTGCTTTTCCCAATGAATACAGTGTAGGTATTACCAGCCTTGGCTATCAGGTAGTTTGGGCAACTTTAGCAATGCGTGAGGATGTGCAGGTGAGTCGCCTGTTTACAGATACTCATGAACAACTGCCGAGAAAGCCAGAAATAGTGGGATTTTCTATTTCTTGGGAACTCGATTATGTCAATATTTTAAATTTACTGGAATCTCTAGAAATTCCCATGCGAGCAACTGAACGCGATGATCGTCATCCCATTATTTTTGGTGGTGGCCCCGTTCTCACTGCTAACCCTGAACCGTTTGCAGACTTTTTTGATGTTGTTTTGCTGGGTGATGGAGAAGACTTACTAGGAAATTTTATTGCGGCATATCAAGAAGTCAGAAATGCTTCTCGACAAACTCAACTTAAAGCACTCGCACAAATACCAGGAATTTATATTCCTAGTTTATATGAGGTGACATATCAAACAGTTGATGGGCCAATAAAGTCAATTAAACCAATTTTTCCAGAAGTTACCGCTGTGGTGCAAAAGCAAACTTATCGAGGCAATACCCTATCAGCATCAACTGTAGTCACCGAAAAAGCAGCATGGGAAAATATTTATATGGTGGAAGTGGTGAGAAGTTGCCCAGAAATGTGCCGTTTTTGTCTGGCGAGTTATCTCACATTACCTTTTAGAACAGCTAGTCTTGAAGGTTCATTAATTCCAGCCATAGAACGAGGTTTACAAGTTACTAATCGGTTGGGATTATTGGGGGCTTCTGTTACCCAGCATCCAGAATTTGAGACATTGCTAGATTATATTAGTCAACCAAAGTATGATGATGTTCGCCTTAGTATTGCTTCAGTGCGAACCAATACAGTCACAGTACAGTTGGCAAAAACTTTAGCACAACGAGACACGCGATCGCTTACCATTGCCGTAGAAAGTGGTTCCGAAAAAGTCCGGCAAATTATCAACAAAAAGCTGAATAACGATGAAATTATCCAAGCCGCAATCAACGCCAAAGCTGGCGGATTAACAGCCCTCAAACTCTACGGGATGGTAGGAATTCCTGGTGAAGAACCAGAAGATTTAGAGCAAACCGTAGCAATGATTCGGAGTATTAAAAAAGCTACTCCAGGATTGCGTTTAACACTAGGATGCAGCACCTTTGTACCCAAGGCCCACACGCCGTTTCAGTGGTTGGGAGTAAATCGCCAAGCCGAAAAGCGGTTGCAATTATTACGAAAACAACTCAAACCACAGGGGATAGATTTTCGTCCAGAAAGCTATAATTGGTCAATCATACAGGCTTTGTTATCGAGAGGCGATCGCAGGCTTGCTCAACTTCTCGAAATCACACGCAACTTTGGCGATTCTTTGGGTAGCTACAAACGCGCTTTTAAACAGCTCAAAGGGCAAATCCCAGACTTAGATTTCTACGTCCACGCTGACTGGTCAACAGAGCAAGTATTACCCTGGAGTCACTTGCAAGGGCCTCTACCACAGTCTACACTACTAAAGCATTTGGCTGATGCTACCAGTCATTTCGACTCATCCCCCAAAGAACTACAGCCAGTGTGAGGGATGAGGGGGATAAGGGAGATGAGGAAGATGAGGGAGATGAGGAAGATGAGGGAGAAACACAATTCCCCACTCCCCACTCCCTCCGGGAGCGGGGGCCCCGAGTTCCCCAGTCCCCAGTCCCCAATCCCCAATCCTCAATCCCCACTCCCCACTCCCCATTACAGATGCAAACAACAGCAGAGTATTACTGTGCCTATTGTGGCGAACCAAACCTAACTTTTGTTGATTTAAGCGCAGGGGCACAGCAATCTTATGTGGAAGATTGTCAAGTTTGCTGTAACCCCAATATCTTATATGTCCGGATGGATGAAGACACTCTAGATATTGAGATTGATACAGAACCCGAAAGCTAAATTTTAAGTTTTTCTCTCCATGCTGCACTTTATACATTCCTCAGTGATTAACGCACCTACAGAAGTAGTTTGGAAATTTCACGAAAGACCAGATATTCTGCAACTGCTAACTCCACCTTGGCAACCAGTCCAAGTAGTTCGCCGTGAGGGTGGGCTGGATGTAGGTGCAATTACAGAATTTCGCCTTTTTCTTGGGCCGTTACCCTTAACTTGGTTAGCACGACACACCGAACACGAAAAATATCGCTTGTTTACCGACGAACAGATATCTGGGCCTTTTGAGTCTTGGGCGCATCGACATGAATTTAAACCGGAAAATGGCAACACCAAGTTAACTGATAATATTTCATTCTCCATGCCTGGTGGACAATCAGTTGAATTTATTAGTGGTTGGTTAGTGCAAGCTCAACTAGAGGCTATGTTTCGCTACCGTCACTATGTCACAAAACGTGAGTGCGAATAAGAAGGCGACAAGGCTAAATTTATGTAGTGAACTTCAGTAAAATTGTATCGCTGCTGATCATTGGTTTAACCTAGCTTTAAATTTATCACTGTATAATTACTTGGGCACATGTTGCCCAGAATTATCATGGTCAGAAAACAACTTCTAACGGCTGTTCTTACATTTTTCATCTGTCTTAACCTGGCAAGTATGCATTCATTAGGGCAAACAACTACGAACTCATCACCCCAACTACTGACTGATCCATTTTTGCAATTACCAACTGAAACCTCAGTGCGAGTGGTGTGGTTTACTGAGTTTGCTGGTACTAAACACACAGTCACCTACGGCGAAAATCTTCAGCAAACTGCTAGGGCAATTACAACTAAACTTAGCCGTACCCGTGAAGATCAGCAATCGAGAGTAGGCAACCAAACCCAAAACGGACAAGTTTATCAGCAACCTGTGAAACGCGACATTTGGCGACACGAAACGGAGGTAACTGAGTTAACTCCGAGTGTCCGGGTTTCTTATCGCGTTACTAGTGTGCGAGAAGATGGAGAGAGTGTTAGCAGCGATGTTTTTACCCTTACACCTACGCCAAAACCAGGTACACCGCTGAAAATTTTACTGACTTCTGACCATCAACTCAAGGCGATGACAGCGGCAAATCTGCAACAGGTTGTGAAGACAGTTGAACGAGTAGATGGGGTGTGGTTTGCTGGTGATTTAGCCAATACACCCGATCGCGCCTCAGAATGGTTTGATGATAATCGGGGTGGTGCGTTATTTCCCGGCTTACAAGGTCGTGCCAAATATGAAATTGACCACAATGGCGTCAAGACAACCTACACTGGTGGACAAATAATTCAACATGCACCAATGTTTACCTGTATTGGTAATCATGAAGTAATGGGAAGGTTTACCAAAACCAGAGGTTTAAATAGCGAATTTGATGATGCAATTCCCCGAAAAGTTGCTCAAAAACTATATAGTGGTAAATCTCTGATTGATCATTCTTTTAATACTATTACCTATGAAGAACTTTTCACCTTACCAACAAGTAAAGAAGGTGGAAAAAGATACTATGCAGTTAGTTTTGGTGACGTGCGTTTAATAGTACTTTATATTACTAATATATGGCGTTCTCCTAGCTTAGAGGGCAAGTATAAAGGTAGATATAGAGAATCAGAAAAAGATTTAAATCATCCAGAGAATTGGGGTCATGGACAGCTAATTTTTGAGCCAATTAGCAAAGGCAGTAAGCAATACAATTGGTTAGCAGCAGAACTTAATAGTCCTGAATTTAAACAAGCTAAGTATAAAGTTATGATGTTTCATCATCCACCCCATACTTTGGGTGATAACATTGTTCCTGCTTATACAGACCCAGTACAAATAATTGAAAAAGATAGCGATCGCGACATTAAAGCTGTACGTTACGAATACCCTAAAGACGCTGATTATATTATCCGCGATGTTGTCCCTCTATTAGAAGCCGCCGATGTGCAACTTGTATTTTACGGACATTCTCATTTGTGGAACCGCTTTGTGAGTCCCAGTGGTATGCATTTTCTAGAAACATCTAATGTTGGTAATACCTATGGTGCTGCCTGGGGTAACAAAAAGCGAGAAGTGCCAGTTGGATACCAAGAAGATTATGTTGCACTTGGCGATCCTAATGGATTAAAACCCATAGTACCAACAATTGCTCCTCTATTAGGTGAAGATGGTCAACCTCTGCCATACATCGCCAGCAATGATATTACCGTTTTTAGTATTTTTGATACAGGTACAGGTACAGTTAATAGCTATCGTTTTGATACGCGCAAACCCGATTCTGAGGTATTAAAATTTGACCAGTTTAAATTAAAATCGTAAATATAAATCAATAAGTAGCTGGGCAAAATTAAATTCATTCGTAGAGACAGGGAACAGGGAATGCTTAACAGGAAAATAATATAGTACTTAATTAGCCCCATTCTAAAGTAATCTCTATATTAGCTGTAGAAGTACCTTTGACAAGTAGAGGTATAAGTTTACCCGATTCAATACCAATATCTATACCAAATCTGACACTTGCCTTATCTGGCTTAACTTTTTGTAATGTTTCGGCAATTTCCTTACTAAGAGATTCTATACCTACAGTTACTTCGTTAAAAGGTCGAGTTTGAAAATTTATTTTCCGTTCACCAATTGGTGTTGCTTCAACTCTAATATTTGTACCATCAGTAAGTTCTACTGAAATAATTCTAGTTTGGAATTCCATTTTTGTTTGACTGCGTTACTCTGCCTTTATAACATCATTTTACTTAAGGCTAAAACTCTATTTCAATGTCAAATTGTTTGACGTAGACGTGGGTAAAGCAGCGCAGCCTTGAGATTTCACATGAATAATATCATGTTCGCTTGAAGACTTATCTTTAGGGGTGAACTACAGGGCAAACGCATCTAAAGTACTGCCGATTATGACCAAAATTAAGAACCAACGAAAAAATCAGGATTTCTCGTTTGATTTACTTTCCAAGATTTAAAGCGATGCCTATGGCAAGCCGCAGAGCGTCTACGCTAAAATCTTTGTCAATAAGCAGGGACTGATGACATTATTTTGAAGTTTATTGAGAATATACTAGTCTTATTGACATGATGCGGTCGCCCTGGGTTAACGCAAAGACCGGGAACGCGGAGAAATTTTCATAAGCATCTACTAGCGTTTCAAGGCTAAAACGGTGTAATAGCCGTAGGTTGGGTTAAGCAAAGCGAAACCCAACACTAATATCCATGTTGGTTTACCCTGCGGGAAGACGCCCGGAGGACGGCTACATTCCTCAAACGCCAATCGAAACAATCAGGTCTAAAACCGGACTTCGTCCAAAGTTTTTGGTTCTGGCCATAAATCCCCGTTACAAAAACGGACTCCTGCCTTCGTTAGGAGCTTGTTTGTGAATCAGATATGATTTTCTTTTGTTGTTCTTGTAGCCAAGCTTCAAAGAGTTCATTTAGCAAGCGTGCTTTCATGGGTTCATCAAGTTGTGCGGGAATAAATTTTTCCAAGCGCAAAATCACAAACCATTCAGCGATACGAGTCGGGGGTGAAACTTGGCCGGGTTGAATGCTAGAGAGCATTTGCACCATAGCCGGATGTAGTGCATTCAATTCAATTGGCCCTACTAAACCGCCTGTTTGAGCCTCTGGCCCAAGAGAGAATTCCCGCGCTACTTCAGCAAAAGATTTTTCTTTATCTTGAATGCGGAAGTAGAGTTCTTGAGCAATGCCTACATCTTGAGTTCGCAGTAGAGAATAAATTACTTTGTCCAGTTTTGTCTTGCACTGAAAAAAGTAGGATTCTAGTTTATGACTCCAAGTAGCTTGCTTAAATTTTTCAATTTTCAGTCTACGAGTGGTGACAGCTTCTAGTTGACTAGCACTCAAACCTTGATAGGTCATCCAAGCTTGCACCTCAGCTTCATTTGTCAGCTGTTTTTCAGTAAAAAAATGCTGCTGAGCTTGAGCTACTTCTTCAGGCGTACACTCTACTAGTGCGATCGCTTCGTCGATGATCAATTCCCGCTGCAACTGTGGTAGCATTTGGTAGCTTGCCAGTAAAGGAACTACCTCACTCGCCGCAATTGTACGATTACCAATATAGATCGCTTCAGTCATTAGCTTTTGTGAATTTCAAAAATATTGGATCTTTTCAAGAAGCTGTTCTTGAGCTATCTTGCCAGAGGTTTTAGGCATATCTCACTGAGCCAAAGCTCAGTAGACATTGTTTTGTGAAAATTAAAAGTAACTTTAGACACACTTTACGAATATACAATTTATTTGAGTTTTTATCAAAGATTGTACGTATTTGGCAATGAAAAGTTTTATCGAAGAAGGGAACGGAGAACAGGGAACACTTCGACATTTATTGACAAATCTTAAACAATAATGTAAGAAATGTTTAAAATTTGTCAATAAGTGACTATGATTATCTAGGTTATTGGTCGCTTAGTACAAGCTCTTTCGATTCTGCTGTCATCGACTGGGATGATGGTGATATATGCAAGCTGTTAACTTTTCCTGTTTGTTTCAGCAACACTTGACTAATTTGTGCTATGGTGTCTCGCTTGGCATCCAAGATGATTACTTCTGTGTCGGGTAGCACACCTGCTGCTAAGCTTTGGTAATCTTTGACTGCGGAATCGATAAATACAAGGCGACTTAGAGATAGTTGCTTTGTTGGGAATTGAAGTGTATTAGTGATTAACATTGCAAAATCCGTAAATATTTTGACAAAATTTCACCAAAATAATTTGATTGCAGGGAATTAGGTAAGTAGAGGCGATCGCCCCTACTCATATTATTTAGTATTGGCGATCGCTGTATGCTGGTAACTTCTAAAAAATTAAATTCGTGTCTACGCAGACATTTTTTTCCGCAACCGTCGCATACCAACACCAAAACCCAGTGCTGTTAGTGAACCCAAGATAGTCAAAGGTTCGGGAACAGTTTCTAAATTAGCCTTTGTTAACAAAAAGGTTGACGAGGTTGTGTAGTCATCTATATCTACAACTCCAAAACCTATGGTGTAAGTTCCTGCTTTTCTGAAATTGTAAGTATAGCTATTGGCAAAGGATGCATTGGTATAGTCAGCTAGCTTGAAGACTCTGTTGTTGACGAAGAAAAAGCCAAAGTCTTTATTGACAGTCTCTTGGGTACTAAAAGACCAATCAAAACTGAATTTTCCCCCATCTTCTACAGTAACTAAAGATTTGATTGCTGAGCCTTCAAATGCTTGGCCATCGATATCTAGGGCGCTATCACCTAAGCCAAGAAAGGCTTGTAAATCTGGGTTAGGACTAGCTTCACCTGCTGGTTGGCCTGATACATTGTAAAAACCAGAGGGTTTAGGGTCATCATCTTGTTGGATGGCATCATTGGTTAGGAAAACTAAACCAGGCTGAGGCAGAACATCACCAAATTTCTCCCAAGTGCTGAAGTCTACGCTAGCAGCTTCTGAAGGACTTGTGGTTATACCCAAGCTAGCTAGGGTAACGATGCTTACACTCAAAGTGGAACGTTGGATAAATCGGGAAATTGACATAAGATTCCTTAACAGAGATTTTGTAAATGAAGTCAACAACAAATACTCGTTAGCGTGCAACTAAGGAGTAAGCCTAGAACTTAAAACACGAAATTATTCGCGTTAGCTAAAGTCGCTTGGTTTACACCTTGCACCGTCACTAAGGGTGTAGGACGACTGCGACCCCCTGAACCATCAGGGTCAATTAGCACTGTGGTATTGCTACCAGCAGTACCAAAACTTAAATAACCGCCAGAAATGGCATTGCTGTAGTTAGCATTACTAACACTCAAACTCTGGAACAGTTGCCTCAAGACAATTTGGTCTTTACCAGCAACAAAGTCAGTAATTGTATCTCTAGCATCCCGCAAACTTGTGTAGAAAAACCAATCATTGCCACCACCGCCAGTGAGGATATCTGCCCCTTGAAAGCCAGTGATGATATCGTTTTTATTTGTACCTGTGAGAATGTCACGACTGCTTGTACCTTTTTTGCTGCCGTTGAAGTCGTTGTCGGCAATGGTGAGTGTTGCAGAGGTTTTAGATGTATCTATGTCGTAGCTTGAGCTACTTCCAAGGGATAGGATGACAGTTTCGTTAATTTCGAGAAAGGCATCATCTACTGGAGTGATGGTGATGTCTACAGAGGTTTTGCCTGCGGCGATCGCCACGCTACCGCTAAGATTGTTGTAGTCGCTACCTTGAGTACCTGTGCCGCCAATAGTGTAATCAACGGTGAGGGCTGCATTCGTATTGCCAGTGCGGCTAATTCGGAATTTACCAGGGTCTGTGCCTGCTTCTTTGGCGTTGGCGTCAATGGCAGTGATACTAACAGTGTATGGTGTAGGCTTGGTGTTCAATGCCCATAACTGCATTCCATTTATGCCATCATCAACAGCAAAGTAGAGTATACCGTTGACGTTGGTTAACAGCGAGGGATTAGAACCTTTAGATCCTGGGTTGATGTTTTTAACCAAGACAGTTCCAGCAGTGGTACCATCACTCTTCCACAGTTCCGTTCCATTTATACCGTCGTCTACAGTGAAATAAAGCGTACCATTAACATTGGTTAATCTAGAGGGATTTCCTGTAAAAGAATCAAATCCTGGGTTAATGTCTTTAACCAAGACAGTTCCAGCAGTAGTGCCATCACTCTTCCACAACCCAACCCCATTTTTGCCATCATTAGCAGAGAAGTAGAGTGTATCGTTGATATTGATTAACCAAGAGGGATTGGAACCATCAGACCCTGGGTTAATGTCTTTGACTAGTTTTGTGCCATTCTCTGTGCCATCGCTCTTCCACAATTCATATCCATACTTACCGTCAATACTTCCGAAGTAGAAAGTGCTATTGATGTTAGTCCATTCAAAAAAAACACTGATATCTTCTTTAATAAGGACGGTTCCACTCTCTGTGCCATCACTCTTCCATAACCCACGTTTGTAATCAACAATACCGGAGTAGTCTTGAGCATAGAAGTATAAAATACCATTGACGTTAGTTAACAGGGAGAGACTATAACTACCAGAACCTGGTATGATGTCTTTGACTAGTATAGTGCCACTCTCTGTGCCATCACTCTTCCACAGTTCGCTTCCAGTTTTGCCATTGTCAGCAGTGAAGTAGAGTGTACCGTTAACGTTAATCAAACCATAACTAGAACTAACAGGGCCTGGTATGATGTCTTTGACTAGTCTAGTGCCACTCTCTGTGCCATCGCTCTTCCACAACTCATATCCATAATTGTTATTGTAGGGATAAAAGTAGAGTGTACCATTGGCTTCAGTCAAGAACAGAGGAAAAGAATTATCACGTCCTGGGTTGATGTCTTTGACTAGTCTAGTGCCACTTTCTGTACCATCGCTCTTCCACAACTCAGACCCGTTGATGTCGTCTTTAAAAATAAAGTATAGGGTATCATTGACACTGATTGGATAGGGTTCGTAAACCTCAAACTCTACATTGATTTGATCTTTAACCAATACAGTTCCACTCTTTGTACCATCACTCTTCCATAACTCAACTATGTTGTCGTTACCTGTGTTAGAGAATGTGTTAGAGAAAAAGTAGAGTGTGCCATTGACATTGGTGAGAGAGTAGATACGACTGTAAGCACCTGTAGACCCACCAGGCAAAATATCTTTCACTAAATATGGCTCAGCTAGTACAGCACTATAAGCTTCTAAGGTAGCTGGCACAAAGGCAAGTGTAGCAGCGATATTTCCCGTCATCACCTCCAGTTCCCAGTCACCCCCCTTGGCAGCACTCCCGGTATAGTCATCTGATGCTGCTACATTTGCACCTGTTAATTCACTCAACTGCTGCACAAATGCCTTACCTGCATTAGTTCGGGCAACTTCACAGCCATACAGTAGTACGCAAGCATCATTTGTTAAAACATTCGCCCAGTCCATCAATTGCCCAGCATATAAGTTGAGGGTTTGTTGACTCAGTTGTGTGTTACCTAAATAAACCTTACCTGGTGCGCCGTGAGAGACGATATGCAAGCTATTAACTTTTTGTGGCCATCCCAGTAAAACTTCACTAATTTGGGCTATGCCATCTCGCTTGGCATCTAAGATAACCACTTCTGTGTCTGGTAGAACGCCTGCTGCTAAGCTTTGGTAGTCTTCGACTGCTGAATCAATAAATACAAGCCGAACCGTTGATTGTTGTCTGATTGAGCGTTGGGGTATATGGGTATTTGCCATGAGAAAAATCCTAAGTAAATATAAGTGTTCATTCAAACGCCACAGTGCCACTAACTAACAGAAGTTGTGGCGGTATAGCTTTTATTAAGGCTGTTGAACTGTTAAATTGATTTCACACCTAGATAGGCAAGATACCTATCCCACGAAAGCTTGATTTTTCTATACTGTCGTTATTGGGATGACAGTGTATAAGTGTACAAAATAAATAGTGGTTACGTATTTTTACTAGCAAAAATTTTATATATACTTGATAATTATGAAGCAATTGCAAAGTAACGTATGGTGCGATCGCTATTCACAAAAACTAGGGGTGCTTCGACTTCGCTCAGCAACCTAACCCCCATACGCCCACACCCCTTTGCCTATTACAGCGTTTCTAAATAGCTTAAAAGATCAGCCATTGCTTGGGTGCTGGGCTGGAATTTTGGCATTGGGGGCGTTTCACCACTAATCACTTGGCGAATTAATCGATACTCTGACTTTCGCTTTGAGACTGCTTGCAAACTGGGCCCTACCCGTCCGTCTGCTTCTAAACCATGACAACCAGCACAGTTGATTTGAAAAATTGCGTGTCCTTGAATAGGATCTCCCGTCAAGGAGAGAACACTCTTAACGTAGGGATCTGAGGCTCTAACCATCTGAACACCAAAAAAGCCCAGAGGCACTGCTAACAGTATCGCTAGAGCCAACAAAACGATCCGCTGCATCAGAATTTCGGGTTTGGTAATCTGGTTATCCAAAAGGTTTGCGGTGAAGTCTAAATGTACAGAAAAGTTTTCATTTCCTACACATAGCTTAAAAGTTCTTGATTGTGTCTGCAAGCACAAAAGACAATTTTCTAGTTATTCTTTCGGTACAAAAACGCTGTAGAGCGCGGGATTCATAAGAGATTTGGTAAAATCAAAAACAGGAAACAAATGTTTAATAATTGCAAAGAGGAAATTTACAGTGGTTGAACCCCTACTCTCAGGTATTGTCCTTGGTTTGATTGTAGTTACCCTCGGTGGACTGTTTTACGCCGCCTATAAACAATATAAGCGTCCCAACCAACTGGGGGGCTAAGGGCTAGGGATGAGGGAGCAGGGGCCGCGAGTTCCCCATTCCCTACTCCCCATTCCCTACTCCCCATTCCCTACTCCCCATTCCGATAAAAAGTCAAAGCTGTGTTGCCGTAAACTTTTTGGCGGCAAATCTCCCAAGTTGGAATTATTGAGGGTGTCCATCCTTGGGGACTGTGTTCAACTGCGATTTCGCCGCTAGGGTCTAAAAGCTGATAATCTGCGATCGCTTCTAATACTGCTTGATATAATCCGCTAGCATAGGGCGGATCAAAGTAAATTCTGTCAAATTGCTTTGCTGATAAGTTTTTTAGCTGCTTGATTGCATCTCCCTGCAATAACTGCCATTGCTGTTCGCCATCGGCTACGCGCTGCCAGTTTTGTTTGATGGTGGCACAGGCGCGGCTAGATTGCTCAATCCCCACTACAAAACCGGCTCCTCTACACAAAGCCTCTGCGCCCATTGAACCACTACCAGCGCATACATCTAGCCAGCGACAACCAGCAATTTCTCCTTGCCAAATATTAAACAGCGCCTCTCTTACCCGCGCACTAGTGGGTCTAGTTTCTCTACCTGGTAAAGTTTTTAGCTGACGATTCCCGTAAATTCTCAAACTCATTGGTTATCCCTTCTCCTGGCAAAGACGCTCTTGCTAGCAAGATCCCGCAGGGTATGACTTCGCTCAGGGCAAATAGTCATTGGTCATTAGTTTTGCACAAAGGACAAAAAACAAATGACGAAATTCAAATTAATATTATGCGGGGATTTTTTCTCGGACTTGAGCAACAAAATTAGACAAGATTTGCAGTCCGATATTAGAGGATTTTTCGGGATGAAATTGCACTGCCATCAAGTTTTCGTGAGCGATCGCAGCTGTTACAGTTTGATTACCGTGGGTAACAGTTGCAGCCCGAATTTGCGCTTCGATGGGGTCAACATAGTAAGAATGAACAAAATATACCCAAGGATTTGCTGGCAAATGCTCCCACAAAATGCTTTTTGGTTGAGTGAACTCCAGTTGATTCCACCCCATATGCGGGATGGTAATGTTAGGTTCTGGAATAAATCTTCGCACTTTGCCGCGAACAATTCCGAGTCCGGGTTGAGTACCTTCTGAACTAGATTCAAATAGAATTTGCAATCCTAGACAAATTCCTAAGAAGGGTTTGCCAGATGCAATCGCTTCTTTAATCGGTTGTTCTAAGCCTCGCGATCGCAAATGTTGCACTGCTGGATCAAATGCTCCTACTCCAGGTAAGACTATTGCATCTGCCCGTTCTAATTCTTTTGGAGAATAAGTAACATTCGGAGTTGCCCCAGCTTTTTCCAAGCCTTTGCAGACTGAGTGCAAATTTCCCATGTCGTAGTCTACGACTGCAATCACTGGCATTTACCTGCTCCTTGTAAATTAATTATGGAGGGTTTTTCTATTGTAAATAATATTCCTTATGAATAAAACAATTCTATTAACTTCTTTTGACACTTGGCTAGACGATCAACTGTCAAATTCTTCTGATGATTTATTACTAGAAGTTGCCAAACTTGAGTTGATACCACATGCTTTAACTTTTTTACGCCTGTTACCCGTAGATGTGGAGCTTGCTAGTTGTCAGGTAATTGCAAAAATCAATGACATTCAACCAGATTTCATCGTTTGTTGTGGCATGGCTGCCAGCCGAAAAAAATTAAGTATAGAAATCAATGCTAGCCACCAAGAAAGCATTTTGCAGACAGAAGTTAATTTAGAAGAATTGGTATCAGGAGCGACAGCAATTGAGATTAGCTCTGAGTGCGGTAAATTTGTCTGTGAAGGTCTTTATTATTCGGTGTTAGACTACCTGCGGCAAACCCAACTCGCTGCGCGTTGCATCTTCGTTCACGTTCCGGTTTTGCATCAGGAAAATTTGGGAGGAATTCTGGCCGATTTTGTATTAATTATTAACAAACTGGCACTTTTATAAACTAGACTTACACAACTGACAGATGTATCCTTCGTAAAAGGGAACAGGGAATAAGGAATAAAGGATAGGGAAATCTCCATAATTCAAATTAGGGGATTTGTACAAGGACGTATTTTTTCTGGCGCCGCGCGTCCCCCCTTAAAAATGTTTTTATTTTGTTCAAAAATTGAATTAGAGACACAACTCCCCGATATTTTGGCAGGTTTTTCTTACTGTTCCCCATACTTCTCCTGTCGGAGACGCTACGCGTAGCAAGATCCCCATAGGGGTACGACTTCGCTCAGTACAAGTTCCCTGTTCCCTACTCCCCACTCCCCACTCCCTACTCCCCATATATGTTTACATTGCTACTAAATTTTCTGATCGCACAATTAAATCCAGTCACGCCACCACCACAAGAAGTGGTACAACCACAACAAGTGCGTCCTTTATCAGGAGATTTAGATAAAGTAACAGTATTTAACAGTAATAGTCCTGAGTTGGTGTTGAAAGAAGGAATTTTACTTTCCACTTTTCCCCCAGATGGCAAAAAAGTGCCAACAGCACATCTAAATTTTCCCTTGAGAGGACGATTTGATATTTTTGCCCACCATGTTGCTAAGGCTGAACCACCAGAAAATTTACGCTCACTATATTTAGGAATAATTCTGCATAACCCTGGTGCCAAATCAGTAAAGGTAAATATCTTGCAAGCGGCGAGTTATTTGAGTCAACCGGATGCACCATTTATAGAGTTACCGCCCTTTATCCCCAATCCCCTGGGTACAGTTTTTGCTGGCCCAGGCGATCGCGTCATGTCCGAAGTGCTAAGAGGACGGCGACAAAATATTTTTCCTGCCCAAATTATCATTCCCCCAGGGCAGAGTCAGATGTTGCTAAATTTACCCATTCCTGTGAAGGGATTAACACCACCTTTAAATGGTCGGTCTACATTCATGCGACTGTGGAGTAATGGCAGAGTCTATGCAGCTAGCCTCGCCATGTTTGCACCGATCAATGCTGATGGTAGTGAGCGTCCGCCAACTCAACAAGAGTGGCAAAATTTACTCGATAACGGGGAACTGTCCGGGCCGCGAGATAAAATCCCTACTCCCCCAGAGGAAACTGGCAAACCCAGAGTCTATGGACGTGTAGCTGGAGTAGCCAGCGGTTCTCAATGGCGAGCCTTGTTAGTAGATAATCCTCAAGCCAAGCATTTAACTATTCCTAAACCCGGTGAAGTGTTTTCTTATGCCCTGAGTACGCTACCTGGTGGTAGCTTAGGAACTGGCCAAATTCAGAGTGCGCCCATGCTAGTACGCTATCCTGACACCGCATACCGCGCCCATGGCAATTATGGAATTCAATATAGTCTCAAGTTACCGCTATACAACAATACTCAAGCATCTCAAAGCGTGAGTGTATCCCTGCAAACGCCACTCAAAGAGGAGCAATTAAGTCAACCAGGGTTACGCTTTTTTAGTACCCCAGCCCGACCAGTATTCTTTCGGGGAACAGTGCGGGTACGTTACAGAGATGATAAAGGCGAACCGCAAACTCAATTTGTGCATTTAGTGCAAAGGAGGGGTCAACCTGGGGAACCCTTGGCATCAATAAATATGAAAGCAGGCGATCGCTCCCTAGTAGAAATAGACTTTCTCTATCCACCAGACGCCACACCACCGCAAGTATTAACCATCACAACTAAACCGTAGTAGCATAGGGCGTTGCTGAATCATGGGATGAAATTTGATGCCATGAAATATCAAACTCCTTACCCTCTCTGCGCCTCTGTCTTGAAAAGTTGAGCCACTGCGTTGGACGGGTTCCCCGGCAGCCGCGCAAGTGGCGTTCCTACGGAGGGAAACCCTCCTTCTCCTGACGGAGACGCTACGCGAACAGAACTTTTCGCTGCGACTCTGCGTGAGGTAAATCATCCCGAATTATGCAACGCCTAGCATGGCAAGCCTTAAACGTTAAACCTATCCCTACTCAGTTGTAAATTCTAAATGCATCTGCAAAGCACCAAAGAAAAAATCTAGAATATTCTGGTGACGCAAGTGTTTACTTCTACCAGAAAAACTATTAGTTGAGGTAGTAATCCCCATGCATCAGATTTACAAATGGCAGTCTGTCTCTGTACTCATAGTTGGATTAGGAATAATCATTAGTGCAGTTAAACCGATGATATTTGCAGCAACTCCACAAGTAGCTCAAACAACTGCTTTTAGTGATATTAAAGGTAACTGGTCGCAGTCATGTATTACACGACTGGCTAGTCAAGGTCTAATTGCTGGTTATCCAGATGGTACTTTTCGACCAAACGCGTCTGTAACTCGAGCAGAGTTTGCAGCAATGCTCAATAAGGCTTTCCCCAACGCGAAAAAGACTCGTAATGCAACGCGTTTTGTAGATATCCCCTCAAGCTATTGGGCTAATGGTGCGATCGCCAAAGCCTCCCAAACAGGATTCCTCTCAGGCTATCCCGGTGGGGTTTTCAAACCTAGTCAAAATATTCCTCGCGCTCAAGTTTTAGTAGCTTTGGTTAGTGGTTTAAACTACTCTTTGAGTCAGTCTCCCTCCATCACATTAGCTAATTTCGCTGACGCCAAAACAATTCCTAAATATGCCAACAATGGTGTTGCCGCTGCAACACAAAAACGCCTCGTTGTCAATTATCCTAATGTCAAATACCTCCGCCCGAATCAATCAGCCAGTCGGGCTGATGTATCGGCTTTCTTGTGCCAAGCTTTAGATAAACCTGGGCAAGCTTCTGGGGTTCCTGAGCAGTTTATTGCCGGCAGCAATACTGGTGGTAATGGCGGTGTGAACACTGGTAGCTTTGATTACTATGTATCTAGCAACGGTTCAGATAACGGTCGAGGTACAAAATCTTCTCCCTGGCGTACTCTCAACAAAGCTTTAACTTCTGTTCCTGCGGGAAGACAAGTTACTATTGGCATTGGCCCAGGGACTTTTGATTTAGGCGGCAAGGTTTCAGTGCCATCAGGAGTGAAGCTTGTAGGCTCAGGAATTGATGCAACTACGATTATGGGAGAAATGCGGCTGGTTAAAGTCAATGACGTTACTATCAGCAAACTGCAATTAAATGGCAATAAATATAAATATTCGACTGCTCTGTTTATTCGAGATGCCAAACGACTCAATATCGAGAATGTGGCATTTAACAAGTATGAATCTCAAGCAATAGAGATGGAAAGAATTTCGGATAGTGAGTTCGCTTATCTTGACATATTTGATTGCACATTCAATAAGCGCAAAGCTGGTGGAGGTGGCACACAATCAAGAGCAATTGATTTAGGGAATCTGACTAATGTCAACATTCATAATGTCACAATCAATACATTAACTCGTGGTGGTCAAGGAATTGGTTCCAATACTGACAAGTGGAAAGCTGGTATTAGAGGGCCAGGAACGGATGGTATATTTAGAAACGTTAAGCTTTACAATTTAGATATCAAAGTTGATGCTTGGAATGCGTGGCAAAATGGGTGGACTCCACAGATGGCTTTAGAACTTTATTCACATAAGTGCTATGGTTGCGAAGTTTATAATTCTACCTTCAACAGCACGGTATCTTTAGCGGTTCAGCCAACAAAAGAGCCGGTTAGCATCCGTGTACATCATAATTTGTGGTATGGAAACAACCCATATTATGCCTGTGAAGTAACTACCGACAATATCGAATTTGACCATAATTATATTCGTGGAGGCTCTTATTCAATTTCTTCTTTTGGCAATAAATATAGAAACTTGAATGTTCATCACAATGTTTTTGAAAAAACAAAAGGCCCCTTCTTGATTGGTATCTTGAACGACAAACGGGAAAATTTTAAGTTTACTAACAACACGATATACATTTCAGATAAAAAATCTCCACTTTTCCGATTCAAGAATGGACAAGCTCCGAACCAGCAGATTAGCAACAATATTTTCTACTCGCCTAATAAAATCAACAATTCGTTGGGTATTTCGATAGGTTTAGAAAATAACCTTTTCTACAACATTAAACCAGGAGGCGATCGCCCCATAACTGTTGATCCACAATTGAGACTTTCAGGAAGTGTACCTTCACCATACTACATGCCCAAAAACGGCAGTCCAGCAGATAGCCTCAATCTAGGCGCTATTCAACCAGGTAGTTCGGCCTGGGTGGTAGGCAAGAGATGAGTATGCCACTCATCCACAAAATTTTAGTACCGTCTGGTGCGGAATATAAAGCTGTTTGTCGCGGTTTAAAGGGCCTCAGAGGTGTAATGCCAACTGTCGTACCAATTCCGATGGGAATGAAGCCTCTAGCTCAATACTTGCAAAAAGGACAAGCGAGTGAAAACATTCACAATGAGCCACAAAACATACTAGTTATGGGTATTTGTGGCAGCCTGACAAAGCACTTTGTCGTTGGAGACGTTGTATTGTATCGAGATTGTGTTTATCAGGCACAAGTTCGAGAATGCGATCGCACTCTCACTACCCAGTTACACTCGCTCACACAACAAGATGTCTCTTTAGTCAAATCGTTAACAAGCGATCGCGTCATTGCTTTAGCAGGTGAAAAACTTCATTTGGCTACGACTTTAGAAGTTGACGTTGTTGACATGGAAGGATTTGCAGCTTTAGAGTTTTTCCAAGCAGCGGCAGGGGCAGTGGCAATGCTGCGAGTTGTTAGCGACGACTCTGGGCACGATATACCTGATTTATCATCAGCAATAAATTCAGAAGGTTCACTACAACCCCTACTATTAGCACTAAAACTCTTACAAGAACCGATTGCTGCAACTCGACTGATTCGAGGTTCGTTAATAGCACTAAAAGTGTTAGAGAGAGTGACAAATCAGCTTTTCGCTACCCTGCGGGAAACCACCATCTAGCTATACCCCCATGGCTAAGCTAATCTGCCTTGAACTTGCATAATCCTTTGCCTCAGAAAGACGCAAAGAGAAGTTGCTCAACGGGGGTTCCCCCCGTTGAGCAAACTTCGGAGGACGCGCTTAAGGGGAGACGCGGGGATGCAATTTGAATGATTATTAGCTTACAAAAACCTCTTAAATATCAAGACTTTTTCTGTATATTTTAATTACAAATTATGATGTTGAAATCAGGTAGTTTGTGGACAAGTGTCATCAAACAGACTGAGTATGCTCTACAGTGTGGAGCATTGCTTTCTATACCAACAGAGTTTGAATTTGTAGAACAAGATGGTGTGCATTTCTTAGTGCGAATTTTATCTAACCTTGCCCGCAAAGATGCAGCCAAACAAAAACGAGAAAAGCAAGCCACTTCCTCTGGTAAAGAGTTTAATCCTTTTCTTCCTTATGAAAAAGATTTATTTATTGCAGATATTTCTGATACCCATGTGTGTATTTTGAACAAGTTTAACGTTGTTGATTACCATTTGCTGTTGATTACTCGTGCCTTTGAGGAACAAGAAAGCTTACTGACTCAAGAAGATTTTGCTGCAATGTTGGCATGTTTGGCTGAGTTTGAGAGTTTGGCATTTTACAACAGTGGTAAAATTGCAGGTGCTAGCCAGCGACACAAACATCTACAACTTGTACCTTTACCACTTGCACCTTCTGGAGTGCAGATACCCATCGAACCACTGCTAGCATCAGCACAATTTCTCAATTCGATTGCAACTATACCAGGATTACCTTTTGCACATGCTTTTGCAAAATTAGATCCATCAACAGGAGCTGAAGCAACACTAGAACTTTATTACGCTTTGTTGCGTGCTGTGGGTTTAGGCACAGTTGATGGTAATGAGCAATCTGGTGCTTATAATCTGCTAGCAACGCGAGAATGGATGCTGATTGTACCGCGATCGCAAGAGTGTTTTCAATCTATATCTGTGAATTCATTGGGATTTGCAGGTGCGCTACTAGTGCGAAACGAGCAACAAATGCAGATTCTCAAAGACTATGGGCCGATGACTATCCTTGAAAGGGTTGCTGTACCAAATTTCATCAAGCTAAAAGCAGTTATTCCACCTGAAGAATTTGACTAGGCGATCGCTTACTGATTCTAGTTATCTTGCAGACAATGGTGATGCCTGCGGCGAGCTACGCCTACGCACTCTTAATTTTCAACTGCTTCTAACCAAACCGACAAATCAGCTAAACTGGCAAAATCTAACAGCGCTTCGCTCAAATCTTCGAGAACTGTTAAAGGTAAATCTAGGATAAGCGATCGCGTTTCCACAGACAATTCTCCAAATCGCTTAGTCAGCAGTCGGATAATCAGGTTAGCAGCTTCTTCTTTGCGTCCTTCTTTGCGTCCTTCTTTGCGTCCTTCTTTGCGTCCTTCTTCCTTAATTTCTCGATAAACTCTTGTTTCCTTGAGCGTTATTCCTAGCATCGACTCTACCTCGACTCGACTTAATGTTTCAAACTTGTACACCATAATGGTTGTCAGCATCTCTATTATGGCGCGACTCGTTGTTTCAGATACTTCTTGACTGGTTCTTGTCAACAAATACCTTGCTTCATCTGGTGCTTGTTCTGGTTCCACTGTAGTCAACACCGTTAGTGCTACCCATAAGGATAATTGACGAATGTCTCCCAATTCATCCAAATATATCCGATGTACTTGTCCGCCGTTGAGTAATGAGCGATGAGGATAAATATCATTTTGCTCAATGCTACGTGACGGGTAAATGATTACTACTTGCCAGTCGCTAAATCTGGCACGGTTACGGTAAAAATATAACCACGATTCTGCAAATACTCTTTCGTAAAGCTGTTCATCCCTTTGAAATTGGACTTCACAAAAATATACAGTACCTGGACTGGCATTTTCTGGTGGCAGAAATACACCATCGATTTCAAATTTGGGTTCTTTAACAGCTACGCAATCAAATCGATAAGCATCTGCATTTGTTGGCGGATTTGTCAATAACTCAAATAGCAAAGTCGGGGATTGTTGAAATAGTTTGTAAAAAATCGAGTCTCGGCGCATGAAGCATTTTATTTAATTTACCCTGCGATACATTTAATCATAGGGTATGCATTTAGGCACTTTAGACCTCTTGCATAAATATTTTTTTGTTGGGCTACGCCCCGCTTCTCTACGAGACGCTTCGCGAACGCTAACACGCAGAGGCGCAGCGAAAAGTTCGTTCGCGTAGCGTCTCCTTCAGGAGAAGGAGGGTTTCCCTCCGTAGGAACGCCACTTGCGCTGCTGCCGGGGAACCCGTCCAACGCAGTGGCTCAACTTTTCAAGACAGAGACGCAGAGAAGAGAACGCAAAGAAGGACTTTTGCAAGAGATCTTTTATCGGTTTAACCCTGTTTTGTCAGTTTGGGAGAAGCCTATCGCTGAAAGCCTTTTGGAGCTTTAGTTTTAAGCTTTTGGTTATAAATTTTAGTTACTGTTAGAAAATAAAGGCTCAAAGCTAGATTGGATGAAAGTTTCAGAATCTTGCTTTGATTATTACTTTCCGAGAGTGACATAAAAGGGTTAATAATTTGCTGAGTTCCTATATTGAATTGAGACAGGTGTTGATTGAATTCGGGTAAAAAGTAAATAAAAAATCACATATTTTGTTCTAATTTTTGGAAATCTCGCTGTACTTCGCCCCAAAGAGTTTTGTTATGAGGATCTGTCTTCAGGGCTTTTTTCAGATAAATTCTCGCTTTCAGTAGCTGATTAGTAGCAATTAACTCCCGTCCCCAAAGCTGATAAGCAACCGCCAACCATTGGTGTACCTCAGCATCTTGCGATAAACGGTCTACCAAAGCTTCCGCTAGGGCGATCGCTTGCGGAAATCGTCTTTCTTGCAAAAACCGTTGCAACTGCTCGTAAGTTTTCCATTTGAGCCGCTGTTCTATTTCCACGATATTAGGCGGCTTAGATGTTGTGGATTTTTGTTGAGGCGTCGTTTTTGTGACTGATACTTTCTCTGGACGCGCTGCTTTGGCATCATCAAAACCAGAATTTGGCGTAGACTCTGATGGTTCGGCTATTTCATCTGGCGGTACTACCGTGATCAGGATTTTATAAGCCTCTGTCAACGCAATAAACTTATCTTTAGCTTTTTTATCACCTGGGTTGATATCGGGATGATATTGCTGCGCCAATCGTCGATAAGACGCTTTGATATCAGCAAAAGAGGCTCCCGACCTTAAACCTAATAAACGGTAGCAATCTCCAAGATCCATCTTAAGCCATCAATGTGAAGGGAGATGAGGGAGATGAGGAAGAAGACGCAAACAGAGGGGGATGGGGGGACGCAAAGAAACTTTTATTTACATTCCCTGCGTCCCCCTTCGGGTGACGCTCGCAAGCTCGCTAACGCTGCGCTAACGCAGTCGCCTGCGGAGGGAAACCCTCCTTTACTCGCTGTCTCACCGCGTCCCCGTGTCTTCTTGATTCCCCATTCCCTCTTAAATACGTTCTTCAATTACACGGTCAATTAAACCATATTCCTTAGCTTCGAGAGCAGACATGAAAAAGTCGCGATCCATGTCTTTCTCGATTTTTGCTATGGACTGACCTGTATTTTTAGCATATATTTCATTGAGCTGGTTACGAATCCGTAGAATCTCTCTAGCTTCAATTTCAATATCGGTTGCTTGCCCACGGGTGCCACCGGAAGGTTGGTGAATCATAATCCGTGAGTGAGGCAGGGCTAGCCGTTTGCCTTTAGTGCCAGCTGCTAGCAAAAATGACCCCATGGAAGCAGCTAAACCTACACAAATAGTCACTACATCCGATTTGATGTGCTGCATGGTATCATAAATCGCCAGACCGGATGTCACCATGCCACCAGGGGAGTTGATGTATAAATAAATATCTTTACCTGGATCGTCGGAATCCAGATACAGCATGACGGCGATAATTTGGTTAGCGATTTCGTCATCAATATCTCGCCCCAAGAAAATGATTCTTTCTCGGTAAAGGCGATCATAAATGCTAATCCAATCTGTAAACTGCCCTCCGGGCATCCGGTAAGGAACTTTGGGAACGCCTATAGGCATTTTTGTGACTCCGTTTCAATTAATTGGGGACTAGGGACTAGAAATAAGTAAAATAACCACTTATTCATCATTTAGGATTCAGCACGGGCTGAACGCCCTGCTACCGCTAACAGGACTCAGCACTTACTAAAGAACACTGGCCGGTAGGGGAGGATTGGCGAGTTCTTCTTTTTCAAAAACTTTGTCAATCAAACCATACTCCACCGCTTGGTAGGGAGTCATATAGAATAGACGATCCATGTCCTTGGTAATTTTTTCTGGTGACTGTCCAGTAGTGCGACACAGAATGTCAACCATAGAGGCTTTGTTTGCCAAAACTTCCCTAGCCCGAATTTGAATATCCGTTGCTTGACCTTGGGCGTAGCTCTTGGGTTGGTGCAGGATAATGGTGGAGTGGGGCAAACTAGCGCGGCAACCTTTGGTACCAGCACTAAGTAACATTGCTGCCATACCCATTGCTGAACCAAGACAGATGGTGTAAATAGGGGGCTTGATATATTTGATGGTGTCGTAGATGGCGAAGGCTTCGGTTTCAAAGCCAATGGGGTCGCCGCTATAACCGGAGGTGCCAGTAGAGTTAATGTAGATTTTTATCGGCTTTTCGGGGTCATCGGACTGCAAATATAGCAGTTCGGCCACGATTAATTCCGTGACAGCAGGTACCAGTGGCATCCCAAGATAGACAATCCTCTCCTTTAATAGTAGGGAAGGTAAATCTGGCGGCGGTGTCCGGTAAAAATTATCGCCGTAGTAGGGGGCTTGAACAGCCTTGATGGGGGAAATGTCCATAGCAACTGATCGCCTGAAATTATGCCGTTAACTGTAATACATCCTAGCGCGATGATCACCCGGTTCAAGGTGTGGATTTCTCCCTAATACTTGAGGTGGTGAGCATCTGCTAAGAATTAGCTTGTGAGATATTCTGAATATATTAATGTATTTGTGTTGGATTGCGCTTTCCGTAAAGCTAAAGTAGTTTTTTGAAGTTATTCATAAATATCTATATCTAGGTTAGGAATTTTGGGTTATGAAGGTTAGCTTGCAGCCTGCCTTGAATGATGGGAATTTGGACGTAAATCAACTGAGTAGTCAACGTCAGTTGTCGATCGCAGTTTCGGCGATCGCAGGCACTCAAGACCGTAGTGTACCAATAAATCTATGCTTAATTCTCGACCATAGTGGTTCGATGAATGGGCGACCACTAGAAACTGTCAAAAAAGCGGCGATCCGTTTGGTTGATAGACTCAGTAGTAGCGATCGCCTGAGTGTTGTGGCTTTCGATCACCGGGCTAAGGTTTTAGTACCCAATCAAAGTGTCGAAGACCCTGAATATATCAAAGAGCAAATCGACCGTCTCAAGGCTGAAGGGGGTACGGCAATTGATGAAGGACTCCGCTTAGGCATTGAGGAGATGGCCAAAGGAAAAAAAGAAACGATTTCCCAAGCGTTTTTGTTAACTGACGGGGAAAATGAACACGGTGATAATAATCGCTGTTTAAAATTTGCCAAATTGGCTGCTGGTTATAATTTGACTTTGAATACTTTGGGTTTTGGCGACAACTGGAACCAAGATATCTTAGAACAAATTGCTGATGCGAGTTCCGGCACTTTGGCTTACATCCAAAAATCAGATCAGGTAGTGGATGAGTTTAATCGGTTATTCAACCGCATTCAAACGGTAGGATTAACCAATGCTTATCTGTTATTTTCGCTGATGCCCAATGTCCGGCTAGCGGAACTCAAACCCATCGCCCAAGTTTCGCCAGACACGATTGAGTTACCAGTGCAGCAAGAAGCCGATGGCCGCTTCGCTGTCCGCTTGGGAGATTTAATGAAAGATGCAGAACGGGTAATTTTGGCTAATATTTATTTGGGACAATTGCCAGAAGGTAAACAGGCGATCGCGAATGTGCAAGTCCGCTACGATGACCCAGCCTCAGACCAGTTAGGTTTATTTACGCCCAACATCCCAGTCTACGCGAATGTAGTAGGGCGCTACCAACCAGATCCCAATCCAGAGGTGCAGCAGTCGATTTTGGCATTAGCTAAGTATCGACAAACCCAGCTAGCTGAGATGAAATTACAACAGGGTGATCGCAATGGTGCGGCGACAATGCTGCAAACAGCAGCCAAAACCGCCCTGCAAATGGGAGATACAGGTGCAGCAACGGTATTACAAACTTCTGCTACCCGCTTACAAGCTGGAGAAGAGTTATCAGACAGCGATCGCAAAAAAACCAAGATTGTCTCGAAAACTGTGTTGCAAGATATTCCTCCTCAATGAAAGTTCAATTGCTCTGGGCGCTAAATGATCTGAATGTTGATGTGGCTCAAGCAAATAGCCAACGTCAACTAGCAATTTCGATTTCGGCGATCGCAGGTGAGTTTGAGCAAAAGTTGCCGCTCAATCTCTGCTTGATTCTCGATCAAAGTGGTTCGATGCATGGACAACCAATTCAAACTGTAATTCAAGCAGTGGCAGAGTTAATAGATCGATTGACAGTAGGCGATCGCCTTTGCGTTGTGTCCTTTGCTGGCTCTGCACAAGTCATTATCCCCAACCAAATCATCCAAGATCCCGAAAGCATCAAAGCCCAAATCAAAGCCAAACTCAGCGCTAGCGGTGGTACTGTAATTGCCGACGGTTTGGAGTTGGGGATTACAGAAATGCTCAAGGGCACCAGAGGCAATGTTTCCCAGGCGTTTCTGCTTACAGATGGTCACGGACAAAGCAGTCTGCGGATTTGGAAGTGGGAAATTGGTGCAGATGACAACAAACGCTGTCTGGAACTTGCCCACAAGGCTGCTAGGCTCAACTTGACCATCAATACTCTCGGTTTCGGCAACAGCTGGAATCAAGATTTATTAGAACAAATTGCCGATGTCAGTGGCGGGACTTTGGCTTATATTGAACGTCCAGAACAGGCAGTTGATGAGTTTAGCCGTCTGTTTAGGCGGATTCAAACTATTGGGTTAACCAATGCTTATTTACTCATATCTTTAGTGCCTAATGTCCGGCTAGCGGAACTTAAACCCGTTGCTCAAGTCGCCCCAGATATTATTGAGTTACCAGTGCAACCAGAAGTTGATGGTGGCTTTGCTGTGCGCTTGGGAGATTTAATGCAAGAAGTAGAGCGGGTAATTTTGGCTAATATTTATCTGGGACAATTGCCAGAAGGGAATCAAGTAATTGGGCATCTGCAAATCCGCTACGATGACCCAGCACAGCATAAACAAGGTTTGCTGTCTCGCATGATTCCCATGTATGCAAATGTAGTTCAGACTTATCAACCCACGCCCAATCTCCAAGTACAGCAGTCAATTTTGGCATTAGCAAAATATCGCCAAACTCAGTTAGCTGAGACCAAATTACAACTAGGCGATCGCACTGGTGCAGCCACACTCTTGCAAACTGCTGCCAAAACTGCCCTGCAAATAGGAGACAAAGGTGCAGCCACAGTCCTGCAAAGTTCTGCCACTCGCCTGCAAGCTGGCGAAGAACTCTCAGAAGCAGACCGCAAAAAAACTCGCATTGTTTCAAAAACAGTTTTACAGGAATAATTATGTAGGGTAAGCCAGAAGCTTACCCTACAATATTTGTATAGTTAAAAGTTATCAGAACTTATCTCAATTCTCTGAGATCAGAATTTTGCACAATATTACACGTCGGCATCAATCAAGAATTAAGAAACGCTTATGCTCTCAAAACTGTAAATAGCTAAACACAAGCGTTTTTAATAGCCACTCCTGAGTAACTTCCTTGCTCGGTCGCGGCTGGGGGAGAAATGAGATAGTTAACAATATGTTATTAGTTTGCTATTAAAATACTATACAAAAGCAAAGTTAGAAAATTAACGTTTCTAACTTTGCTTGCACTTCTTCTATTAAATCTGTTGAAACAGTTTCAACAAATTTTACTTTTCTAGCTTTCCAGTCAAGTGTTTTAATTTGATCAGCTAGCACAACTCCTTCTGTTTTCATATCTTCAGTAAGCGGAACTTCAAATTTAAGTCCTTTTGATTTACTAGTTATAGGACACGCCAAAACTAGAGAAGACATTTGATTGTATCTAATTGGAGATATAACGAGAACAGGGCGGTAGCCCTGTTGTTCGCGTCCTTGTTGTTGAAGCTCATTATTCAGCGTTACAGCAATGTCTTCAAATGACATTCCAGCTTTGTGAAGGGCAAATGCACGCTGAATTGAATCAACGGTAAACTGTTTCTCGGCTCCAAATTCTAACTTGATAATATCTCCTCTTTCCGGAAAATATGGCTTAACTACCAATCTTCATTCCCCACAGCACTGCCAGTTTCAAATTCAGAATGAAAATTCTCAGGAGTCATCCCTTCCAATAACTCATCAAGAGTATATTTTCTTCTTTTTTGTGGCGTGATAATAATGCTGTTTCCTTCTACGGAAAAATCTATACCGATGCCTTCAGTTACGTGTGCTTGTTCAGCTACCGATTTTGGAATCCTGATAGCTAAACTATTTCCCCATTTAGCAACAACAGCTGTCATAGTTAGCTCCAAAATAATATCGTGAAAACCTATACGTTTAGGCTTCAGCTTTCTTAGTCAAAGCAAAATGCTGTTATATGTCTGACGTATATACTTTGAAGATACACATTAATCTACAGGGTGTCAACACCCTCGTATTTAATAATAAATTTTAGTATAAAATAATACTTAGATTAAAATTAGCCATTACCTCACAATAGAGATACGCAGCCGAAGCTCTCAAAAGCATTGTTGTTACTTAGTTTAAAAACTATTGGTAAGAAATTAAGGGCGCTCCTAATCTTACTTTTGGGCTTTTAGAGCATTGTTACTATCTGCTATCTTAAGGCGATCGCGCTTCGTTGATCACCACTCATTCTTGGAATGGGGTGGCGAGGACTACGTAAAATAGCGATTCTGATAGAGTGTGCGATCGCTTCACAAGGTTTCTGAGTTCTACCTAAAGTGATAGATATATTTATCTCCAGATATAACTAAAGAACCATCTCTTTTTATCTCATAGATGATGTTTTTAATCTTGAAGACTAGTTAATTAAAAAAATATCTATGTACAATGAATAATCAAAATTGATATAAAAACATCCTTAGACAGAAGAAATAAGTGGTTTTTAAAGATAATTTATTAATGTAAGCTGAATTCAAAAAGCTACACAGATTAAATAATTAATACCATTTTGGAGCGAGTTATGAGCATTGAAGATAGAGCCAAGGCTGTTGCTAAAAATGTTGAAGGAAAGGTTCAAGAAACAGTAGGCGAAGTAACTGGCAACCCTAATGATAAAGCTGAGGGTCAAGCAAAGCAAGCCGAAGCTAAAGTTCGTCACACTGCTGAAAACATCAAGGATGAAGTAAAAAAAGCTTTGTAATAAGTTGAAGAAATTAGGAGGAAGGTATACTTAAAATGTTTTATTCCTGAACCTTCTTCCTTTTTCCGTTTGTGAAAAATTTACTATTTCTCTGTGTGTTTCCTGAAAAGCTTTTTTGATTGTGTCATTTTTGTTTTGAATTTGGAATTAAAGAAAGTTAAATTTTTGCCAAACTCCTATCGTAATCCTATATATTAGTGTTCATTGATTAAATCAGTGAACACTATTTTTTTTAATAAAACTCTTGTGGGGTGGGTCGAAAAGCCATTGGTGTCAACTTAAGATAAAATCGATGTCCCGCAAGGAACTGAAGTTCCTTGCTGATAGCAAAAGTCATCTGAAGATGACTAAATATCCCCCAAGATCTTGAGTCTACTTCAGTAGACTTGAGCTATTAGCCAAGAAATTTATTTCTTGGCGGGTGAGGAAGCCAACACCGAAGCTATTTTTAGCTTAACTTGACACCAATCGCCTTTACAAACATCGTCTTATAACAACATGATGTAACTTGGTTTAAGTATAAACTTTAACCAAATCCTAAATAGTGCCGAAAGTAACACCCTGTTGTTTCAGCCACTTGCGGTATGCAATCGAATAGCGATCGCTCGGTAAATGTACTTCTGCTTGCAAATCTAAAGGTAAGCGTCGAGGTTGCTGGGACTCAACAATGGCAATATCTTGACTAGCAATTTGATTTTGAATATCTAGATAGACTTCTACTTTGACTTCACGGGCGCTGTTTACCATTAACCAATATTGCGCCATACACTCATCTTCATCAACTGGCGTAATTGTATAGAAAATATTTAAACGATGCTCTCCAGGCCCGAGTTTAAAGTATGCTACTAGCGGACGGAAGATGTAGTAATCGTAAGTGTTGAAAATCAACGGTGCTTGTAAAGGATTACCCGAATTAAAATCTAGTTCCCACAAACCACATTTGAAACTAATCCCATCAGGAAGAGACTCTAATTCATAGTGCGTCAACTCAGGACGACTGGCGTGGGCAAATAATCCCGAATGCATAATTGGGAAGTGTGCCGGATCGATGAAATTTTCCAGCACCCGCAGAGGGCTAGAGTGATAGTAGTAGGGGCCACAGAAAATCTTGCTATAGACAGGATTATCCCACTCAGAAAACAAAGCTATGTCTTGTTTTGGTGTCCCTAAACAAACCCAGAGCAAATCGTAACGTTCTTGAACTTGGTAAGTTTTAACACAAGCTTGTGCGGGGGGCAATTGGTCTGGATTAGCCGGAACTAATACACATTTACCCTCGCTATTAAAGGCTAAGCCGTGGTAAGGACAAACAAGAGTTTGTTTATTGACATGTCCTAGAGAAAGACTAGCACCACGATGAGGGCAAACGTCCTGCCAAGCTAAAACTTTGTCGCCATTATGCCAAAGCACTAGATCTGAGCCTAATAAGCGCTTGTGCATGACTGTTCCGGGTTGGAGGTCTTGCGATCGCGCTATTACATGCCAATCATTGAGCAAAATCTGGTCTTGCACCATGAGTATCGATACCCAGCAGGTCAAATACCTATATATTAATCATCCTGTGGAAAAGCTATCAAAGCACTGTGAAAATTTGTTAAGAGAATTTAATTTAAGTGAGATATTCCCTATTCCCCATTAGCCACAGGCAAACTAACAGTAAATGTACTACCTTTACCTGGCTCAGATATCACATCAATTGTGCCTTGATGTGCTTCAACAATACAACGTGATAGATATAAACCCAAACCACTGCCAGAACGCTGATGTTTACCTTGGCGAAATCGCTCGAATAATATGGCTTGGTCTTGTTTAGAAATTCCTGCACCTGTATCTTGAATGTCAATATTCACAACAGTTGGAGTTAGATACAAGTGAATATTTATATATCCTTTATCTGTAAATTTAATGGCATTACCGATGATATTTGTCAACACTCGTCGTAATTCTACGCGATCGCCCATGACAGTGCTGGCATTTTCGCCACTTTCAGTTAGGTTTTCCTCTATTTCTAGATTGAGTTTTAATCCTTTTTCTTCAGCTAAATGAGTTAATTCTTGGGCTACTTCGCTGACTAATTCTTGAATATTACAAGGAGCAATTTTTAAAGTTTTACAGCCAGCTTCATGACGATAAACTTCTAGCAAAGTGTTGACCATTTCTAGTAAGTCTTGATTGCTACCAATCATCGTACTGATGATTTCTTGTAGTTGTGGTGACACTTCGCAAAATCTACCTTCTAGTAATAATTTTAATACCCGGTTAGAAGCTACCAAAGGGATTCGTAAGTCGTGGGTAAAGCGCGAGACAAAATCTGTTCGCAGGTTAGCCATGTGATCTCGTTCGTCAATACTATGCTTGAGTCTAAGAAGCGATCGCACCCGCGCATGTAATTCATCGGGGTCGAATGGTTTACGGATAAAGTCATCTGCACCAGCATCAAGACCTTCGACAACACTAGACTCGTAGTGAGCTGTAATTAATAGAATGGGAATAAATGGCAACGCCAGATTTTTTCTCACGCGTCGCGTAAATTCATAGCCATCTATTTCAGGCATCATCACATCTAAAAGTATTAAATCTGGTGGTGATTCTTCCACCATAGCCAAAGCAATTTTACTATCTTCTACTAAGCTAAGTTCGTAGTTTTCATCATCTAGAATTACTTCTAAAACTAGTAGATTATCAAAAACGTCGTCTACGACAAGAATTCTATCTTTTTTGGTAGTTTTATTAATAGACATAATTGATCAAAAAAAGAAGTGCCTAGCTATTGCTAGCAAATCTAGTAATAGCTTACTAGAAGCTGGGAACGATTAGTAAAGATTAACATTTTCTGGAATTGAGGATCAGATTCCCAATTATTATTATACTTGACATTTTATTTACCGTATGCATAAGTGGATGATTTGTTATTAAGCAGTTCTATCCCAGTTGTAAAAAAGGTGTCTTACACAATGAACTTTGGGGCTATATATTTTACTTACACGCTTGCACCCTCTTACACCCGTGCCCCATGAAGTTTGCTAAAACATACCCAACACGTTTCTTTTTGTATAAAATCCAAATAGAAGAACAATGATATTTTAATCTTTAATTTAGATAGATAACGGTAAACATAACCATCCATGAGTGAAATCAAGCTGCTTGTCATTGAAGATCACAACCTCACGAGAATCGGCTTACGGGCTGCTTTGCAAACCCATGCAGAGATTAATATCGTTGGGGAAGCTGCTAATGCAGCAGAGGGAATAAAGTTGTTAAAAACTCTCAAGCCGGATGTTGCCACCATTGACATCGGTTTACCAGACATGGATGGTATTGAACTGACACGCACATTTAGGCAATACCAAGCAGAAAACGACGACTACACAACAAAACTGCTAATTTTAACGATGCAGAATAGTGAACAAGCAGTTTTAGCGGCTTTTGCAGCAGGTGCAGATTCTTATTGCATGAAAGACATCGAAACTGAGAGACTAGTAGAGGCTGTAGAAACAACCAACTCAGGTAGCTCATGGATTGATCCTGCGATCGCAGATCTAGTATTACGCTACATTCGTCAGGATTTGCCCGATGGTGGTAAAGGCACAACTGGCAAAAGAGTAATGATTGAGGGTATTGACCCAGACACCGAGAAAAGTATAGAAAACTATCCCCTCACTCACCGGGAAATGGATGTTTTAGAGTTAATTGTCGCCGGTTGTGACAACGCCGAAATTGCCAAAAGGCTCTTTCTGACTGTTGGTACCGTTAAAACCCATGTACGAGGTATTCTCAACAAACTCTGTGTTGCAGACCGGACACAAGCTGCTGTACGTGCTTTGCGTGCTGGTTTAGTTCAGTAGGGACTGGGGAACTCGGGGCCCTTGCTCCCTCCGGGAGCGGGGATTAGGGGTAATGGGGACTGAGGGAGATAAGGGGGATGTGGTTCGACTCCGCTCACCAACCGGGAGATGAGGGAGACGCGGGGACGCGGGGACACGGAGAATAATCAATAACATATGACAAATGACAATTCCCAATACTTCAACTCCGCTCAGTACAAGTTCCCCATTCCCAATTACGAATTACGAATTACGAATTACGAATTACGAATTACGAATTACGCCCCCCCATCGCTACCAAAGTATTCACGATAACCACAGATTTTGTCTCCACGCACGTCAAAAGAAACTGCAACGCGATTTTTGTAAGGTTGGGTAAACAAGATTCCTTGATCCCGAAACTGAAAAACAACAGTTGTTTCATTACTAGTTAAACGGTCTAATTCTAAAGTCAGTCCACCTTGAAAACAGCTAGAAACATATTGAAAAAACTCTCTAGCTCGTTCTTTACCTATATTAATCCCTTGAAATTTTCCCAGTGGAAACCAAAAGGTAAAATCTTCTGTCAGCATATCTAGAAATGCTTGCCAATCACCGACTGCAAGACCATGCTTAAACTGCTCAAATGCTTGCTGAGCAACTTTTAAAGTATTTTCTGCTTTTTGGATCATTGTAATTATCCTTCAAATTAAGCCACCGACTATATGAGTGGGTGGCTTATATCATGTCCACCTAATTAGTTATAATTTCGGCATCTGTGCAAAAACCAGAAAGACCTCTTTCCCCCTGCTCCCTAAGCTGTTCCACATATAACTTGCATAATTAGGGCGGGCAAGATGCCCACCCCACAAGAGTTTTATTTAATTTGATTATGTAATTTAGATGTTTTTTAGCTTACCTTTCAAGGGTAGGTTTTTCATATTCAATCTGAAAAAACCTATTTTTTCGTTCCGAAATCTTTCTCCGCGTCCCCCTGTCTCCGCGTCCCCGCGTCAACCAAAACGCGAAATCTAAAAAACCTACCCATAAGAGCTACTCCCCTGCGGTCTTAATGATAAGTCTTTAACCCTAAAATCAAGGAGATATATTATGCCCTCTCGCGAAGTTATTATCCCAAAAGGGATGGAAATTCTTTTTGAAAAGTTTCATTATTGCCCTGGTATCAAAGTTGGTAATACTTTATATGTTTCTGGGCAAGTAGGCAGAGATGAGAATTTGCAAATTGTTAATGGAATAGAAGCCCAATTTGTGCAAGCTTTTGAAAATGTCAATCAGGTTTTGCAAGCGGGAGGAGCTACATTTAATGATGTAGTGGAAATGATTACTTATCATGTTACTGGAGTAGGGCTAGGTGAATTTCAAACAGCCGTAGCTGCTGGACAGCCACCTCATATAATTCCCTTTTTGCCACTATTTATGCAGGTAAAAGACCGCTACTTTATTGACAATTTTCCTACCTGGACTGGTATTGGAGTAACTGGATTGTCTACATCAGGCTTAATCGTTGAGATTAAGTGTACAGCATTTATTGATCGCTAAAATCTTACCACCACTTTGCCGCTATTTTGACCATTCAGCAAGTATTCTACAGCATCAGGGATAGATTCTATGCCATGAAACTGGGCAGGCTCAACAGCAACTTTGAGTTTACTGGTGTAGAACAGATTTAACAGGCGATCGCGTGCCTCTGCCATATACTGTTGATAATGAGGCATGAGAAAACCACGAACAGAAGCGGCTTTCCAAAATAGCTGGTGATAGATACGCGGTTGGGTAACTGGTTGTGGGTTTTTCCCATATTCAGAAATGTAACCAATTACAACTAAGCGTCCGCGCACCGCTAAATTTTCAACGCAAATATCAAATACTTTTGTTCCCACACAATCAAAAATTAGATTAATGCCATTGGGATATTCTCGCTTGAGGACTTGATTGAGGTCTTCTTGATGATAATTGATAATGCGATCGCACCCTAATTCTCTTAGCAACTGTGATTTAACCTCAGAACTACAAGTACCAATAACATGATTCCCTGCTAATTTTGCTAATTGCACTGCAATATGGCCTGTCCCTCCTGCCGCCGCCGTCACCAAAACAACTTCTTGGTTTCTCATCTCTCCCACTTGTTCCAGTGCCACCAAAGCAGATACACCCGTAGGCATGAGAGTCAGCACCTCTGGTGTTGCTTCCCGCACGTGAAGCGCTAAATTTGCCTCAATTACCTGATATTCACGATAGCCGCCACCACGGACGGTAGTTACCACAGCATCACCAACTCGGAAATCTTGAACATGATCTCCAACTGCTGCGACTTCTCCTACAGCTTCCACACCCAAATCAAAGGGAGGAATTAAATTAACATAAGGAACATCACCACGACAAAGTAAAGTATCAAAACCACCATTAATACCAGCGAATTTGTTTTGAATTAAAAGTTGATTACCAGCAGGTTTAGCAATAGGAACTTCAACAATTTCTACAGCCGATTTAAAATCTTGGTTAAGTCGCTTTGCTATCAACTTTTTGTAAGTTTTCGTCTTCATATCCCCATACTTCTCCTTCTCCTGTCGGAGACGCTAACGACTCCGCTCAGTACAAGCTCCCAATTTCCCACTCCCTATTACAAAGCTTTATCCCACTCTAATTGATGAGCTAAACCATACTTAATAAAATCCTCTACTTTAGCTTGATCACTCTTGCCAAAAACACCTAAACTATAAGGATTATCTTGCATCCGTTGTGTGACTTGCTCTTGTTCAAAGCGGATCACTTCCTCTCTAGGCAGATCCGGTTTAAAAAAGTCTACAACCAAGACAGTTCTATCGTAATTTGTGTAATTATGTGGGCAATGTGGATAGCTATGATCTAAAACCATAAACTGCCCTTCATCCCAATAAAGCTGCTCATGACATATTTTCATAGCCACATCCCCCTCTGGCACAATCAATCCTAGATAACCACGATTCATATGAGGGTTATAGTTAACATGCAACTTAATATCCAAGCCTGGATGAAATGTACCAAAATACACATTTCTGATGATATTATTGTCCAAATTTACTTGTTCTATAACCTGAGCCAAATTTGAGAAATATTTTTCTCTTAATACCAGTGCTTTTTTTGATGTCTCATCTAGCCCATAATCAGGATACTGTATTTGATGCACCCGAATGTATTCTTCAATAAACAAGCCTTGAAATAAAATCCCAAAAGCACTGTATTTTGAATCACCTTTGGTTTTAATCGTTTTACTTTTAGGGCCAAGAACATCATAAGCAAACTTTAACTCCTCAGCAGATGCATACTTAATAAAGTGTGTAAACTCATCTCTAATCACTTGCCAGTGATCTTGAAAAATGTTGAGAAAAGTAAATTCTTTTGGGTTGATATGATACTCATTAAAAGTTTCCATGATCTTCTCTTCTAAAAATAAATGATTCAACAAAACAAACTCTGCGTCCTTCTGCGGTTTCCTTTGCTACCTGGTGCGTTTAAAAATGCTACTATTTTACGCGAACCTTTACTAAACCATAAATTGCTTATATTCATTTTAGTGTGAGGTCTGCTATGCCTGAAACTCCCATATTAGATAAAATTATCAAAAATGTGCGGGTAGTTCGTCCCCATCACGATACTGTTGAACTACTTGATTTAGGAATTAAAGATGGGAAATTTGCTCAAATTGCTCCTAATATTAGCCCAGATCAAGGCAAAGAGGTATTTGATGCCCAAAATTTACTAGGCTTTCCTGGGGTTGTGGATGCTCACATGCACATTGGTATCTATCAACCCTTACCACAAGATGCAGTTACCGAAACCAAAGCAGCCGCAATGGGAGGCGTGACAACTAGCCTCAACTACATCCGCACAGGACAGTATTATCTCAACAAAGGCGGCTCCTACCAAGATTTTTTCCCAGAGGTATTAGCATTATCCGCAGGGAATTTCTTTGTTGATTACAGTTATCACATTGCACCTATTGCCAGCCAACATATCGATGAAATACCTCTACTGTTTGAGGAATATGGTGTATGTTCGTTTAAGATTTTCATGTTTTATGGTGGCTATGGGTTACATGGTTTGTCAGATCAACAAAACCTCTTTTTGATGATTAATAAAGAGGAACGCTACGACTTTGCCCATTTTGAATTTATCATGCGTGGTTTAACTCGCTTGATAACAGAACATCCAGAAGCGCGAGATACTATCAGCTTGAGTTTACACTGTGAAGTTGCAGAAATTCTCAACGCTTACACTAAAATAGTTGAAAATGATTCTAGTTTGAGCGGACTACGCGCTTATAGTGCAGCACGTCCCCCTCATTCCGAAGGGTTAGCGATATGCATTGCTTCTTATTTGGCACATGAAACGAACTGTGCAAACATCAATTTATTGCATTTGAGTTCGGCTAAGGCAATGGAAGCAGCTTTGACAATGCAAACTGCTTTTCCTCATATCAACTTTCGGCGTGAGGTTACTGTCGGACATCTGCTATTAGATGTCGATACTCCCACTAGAACTTGGGCAAAAGTCAATCCCCCTATCCGTCCCCGTGCAGATGTGGAATATTTATGGCGAGCAGTACTTAACCATCAAGTAGATTGGATAGTTAGTGACCATGCTTGCTGTTCTGCTGAACAAAAAATCAGTGCAAAAGATCCGAATAATATTTGGTTAGCAAAGTCTGGTTTTGGTGGTACAGAATATTTGCTTTCTGGCGTATTTAGTGAAGGTAGCAAGCGGGGAATGTCTTATGATCACATGGCTAGGCTACTATCTTGGAACCCATCACGGCGTTTTGGTTTATTAGAAAAAGGTGACATTGCCATTGGCTATGATGCTGATTTGGTGTTGTTAGATCCCAGTGAAACTTTTGTAGTACGTGCTGCTGAGTCGGAGTCACAACAAGGTTACACACCCTTTGAAGGAGTGGAGTTAACTGGACGAGTCAAAACTACCTTTTTGCGGGGGAGGAGAATTTACGATCGCGGACAGATACTTGGTGTTCCTAGTGGAGTTTATTTAAACCGCAGATCGGAGTGTCTGGGGCAGGGGGCAAGGGGCAGGGCAGGCAGGGGAGTCAACCGCCCCACCCACAATGATACAGCTGGCGAATAGAGGATAAGCTAATAATCATTCAAATTGCATCCCCGCGTCTCCCCTTAAGCGCGTCCTCCGAAGTTTGCTCAACGGGGGGAACCCCCGCACGCAACTTCTCTTTGCGTCTTTCTGAGGCAAAGGATTATGCAAGTTAAAGGCAGATTAGCTTATGACCCCTCGTTTGCACGACAGACCCCAACACAAAACTTGGCGGTTATAGAACCGAGAGACTTAAACCCACGGAATTAGTTAAAAAAATGAGCCAACGTATCAACAGAGCTTTTTTAGACACAGAGGATGGACAAATTCTTTACCGTATAGGTGGAGAAGGTGAACCCATACTTTTACTGCACATGACTCCTCGCAGTAGTGACGAATTTCGAGAATTGATGCCTATTTTGGCTACCAAAAAATTAGTAATTGCAATGGATTTGATGGGGTTAGGCGATTCTGACAGGCCCCCTAGAGTTTATTCAGTTGCAGACTATGCTAAAAGTGCGATCGCGCTGTTGGACGAATTAGGCATAAAAAAGACAAGCATTTTTGGTAGTGTTACAGGGGGTTATATTGCAGGAGAAATGGCAGCAACTTACCCCCAAAGAGTTGAAAAACTCATTCTCTGCAATGTATATGGATTTGATAAAAAAGAAACAGACAATATTTTAAAGAGATATTCTCAAGGGTTTCAAGTAAAAGAAGATGGCTCTCACCTGATGGAAAGATGGTTAGCTCGTGTCAGTTATGTCGGCACAGGGGAGTTAAATCACCGTTGTGTTTTGGATGATTTAAAAACTTTTAACTCTCCTGTATATCCCGGTTTGGCTGTGGCAAACTACTGTCTTTCTGCCCCAGAAAGATTTCGTTTGATTAAGTGCCCTACTTTGATTTTGTCAGGGGAAAAGGGGTTAGAACCATTAGAAAAAGTTGGTTTAGCCAAAGCTGAAAATCAACTTTGGCTCAGGGAAGTAATTTCTGATAGCCAAAGGGTTGAAATCGAAGGCGGAACCCTTTGGATGATCAATCAAATGCCAGAAGAAGTATTAAAAGTAGTGACTGATTTTCTGGAAAACCAGTAAGTAATTGTGCAAAATCATGAATACTCAACTACCAAAGATTAAACGAGCTTTTTTAGACACAGAAGATGGACAGATTCTTTATCGCATCGGTGGCGAGGGTGAACCCATACTTTTACTGCACATGAACCCCCGCAGTAGTGATGAATATCGCGAACTCATGCCTATCCTTGGTCAACACAGACGAGTCATAGCAATGGATTTGATGGGATTTGGTGATTCGGATCAACCACCCAGAATGTATACAATTGCCGACTACGCGAAAACAGTGATCGCTCTTTTAGATGAATTAGGTATAGAAAAAACAAGCATTCTGGGAAACCACACAGGTGCTTTTGTCGCTGGAGAAGTAGCAGCAACTTATAGCGAGCGCGTCACCAAAATTATTTTAGGTAACGTAGCTGGTTTTGGTGAAGGAGGACAAACAGAGCTATTCAGAAGATTTGATGAAGGTTTTAAAATTAAAGAAGATGGCTCTCACCTGATGGAAAGATGGTTAGCCCGTTCTCGATACGTAGGTTCAGCCGAATTAAATCACCGTTGGGTTTTAGATGATTTAAAATGTTTTGGTCATCCTTTGTATGCAGTTTGGGCTGTAGGCAATTACTGTCTAGATGCACCAGAAAGATTTCGTTCCATTGAGTGTCCAACTCTCATTATCTGGGGAATTGATGATGTCAAAGAATTTGAAAAACTGAGTTTAGCAAAAGCTAGCGATCGCTATTTTCTTTCTCAAGCAATTCCTCATGGCAAAGTCGTTGAATTTGCCAAAGGAACAATTTGCATGATGAATCAAATACCTGAAGAAGTAGCGAAGGTAGTAATCGAATTTCTGAACGATTCGGAATAGATTGCCCTACTAATTAATGCACCCTTTACGCAAGTCTTCGTTTAACTTCCTCTGCCAAGTTTTCTAGTGGCACTTCTACCTGCTCACCTGTTTGCAAATCTTTGAGCGAGGATTTTTTTGCTGCTGCTTCTTCCGAACCAATAATGACGCAGAATTTAATTCCTTGTTTATCAGCTAACTGAAATTGTTTACCTAAAGGACGCTTCTCAAAATTAGTCACAACATTAATTCCAGCCTGACGCAAATTTTGAGAAACTTTTAAATAAGTAGGCATCAACTCATCTTGCATATTCACAACCATCACCTGAGCTGGTGTTGCAGCTAATGTATTTAAAATACCAGCTTTTAATAAGCGACTAATTAAGCGAGTTAAGCCGATAGAAATCCCTACACCGGGCATTTTTTCGCCTAAAAATGTTCCTACTAATTCTTCGTATCTGCCCCCAGAACAAATACTACCCAGGGCATCATGTCCTAATAAAGTGGTTTCATAAACTGTGCCTGTATAGTAATCTAAGCCACGAGCGATCGCTAAATCAATACAAAAGCGATTTTCAGCAACTCCGAGATTACGCACGCCTCTAATTACAGTTTCTAGTTCAGCCACTCCTAAAATAAATTGCTCTGCCTCTGGTAGATTTTGGGCGAGATGTTTCAATTTACCTAATACCTCATCAACTCCGCCATCAATTTTAATAAACTCAATAATCTTTTGAGCTTGATCTACTAAAATACCTTCTTTCTCTAATTCTTGTTTGACTTTATTCTCACCAATTTTTTCTAAAGCATCGATAATACCAATACAGGTTTTAATCTGATTTTCCGCAATTCCCAATGACTTAAAGAAACCTGTAAGAATTTTGCGATTATTAATGCGAATCCGAAAATCACCGATATTAATCGCCTCAAATATTTCAGTGATAATTGCAGGCATTTGGGCATCATAGAGTAAGCTAAGTTCACGACGCGCAACAACATCAATATCACACTGACGGAACTGACGAAAACGTCCATCTTTTGCCCGTTCACCACGAAAAACTACATCCATTTGATAGCGGGCAAAGGGAAAGGTTAATTCATTTAAATGGCGGGCAATATATGCCGCTAAAGGAACCGTTTGGTCAAACTTTAATGCTCTTGCTTCTGAACCTGTTTCGCCTGCTTTATCTCTTTCGGCTTGTCGATTGGGTGGCAGGATAGGAACAATACCATAAATGATATTATCACCTTGATTACCTTTAGCTTGTAGCACTTCTAAACGTTCTACTGCGGGTGTTTCAATTGGTGTAAACCCATAGCTTTCAAAAACTCTCCGAATGGTATCGAGTAAATATAATTCCAACCGCTTTTCGCTAGGCAGAAATTCTGGAAAACCGCTGGGTGTAGAGAAGTTAATTTTGTCGCCTTTTGCCATATTTGTACTTTGTTTGTCTTATCTTAATCTTTCTTCTTGAATGAGGGTACGTTGATAGATTTGCTGATTTTTAAACCAATGCCAAGTGCGGGCACGATGATTATTGTCAGCACTAATTTGGATCATTTCATATAATTCCATTTCTGGAGCCGTCTTATAAGTGAACCATAAAATAATGGTAGAGTTGCCTGTTTCCCAGGCTTTTCCGTCAATGCGGTCTGTATCAAACCAAAGTGCTTTATCTTTATAAATTCCTGGAAATTCATATTCTTCCCGTTTGCCATCAGACCATTTATATCGGTTAATTTGGTAGTAGGAATGAGAACTATTTTCTGGAAATTGACAGGTTAAATGAGACTCATATCTATCAATAACTTTTCCTGCTGTGTCAACAATTGTATATGTACCCGTCCAGTCACCTTCATGACGAACAAGTATGGGCATTTCTTCTCGAATATTAGACATAATCAAACTCCTTGAGAGTAAATTTGCTTTGATATTTGTACTTGTTTGTGTAGGCAGGGAGTGGGGAGTGGGGAGTGGGGAGTGGGGGGAGATGAGGGAGATGAGGGAGATGAGGGAGACGCGGGGACGCGGGGACGCGGAGAATAAATAATTACGAATTACGAATTACGAATTATCAAACCACCAAGGGTCATTGGCGGGGTTCGTTTTAATTAAAAAGGCTTTTTTGCGCGTGAATCTTTTCAAAGCTGCTGCACCCATACGTGAACCTCCTATGCCGGAGAATTTAAAAGCGTTTTTCTCTCCTTCGTGCATGATGGCGGTGAGTGCAGCATCATTAATACTAATAGCACCTGCATCTATTTGTTGGGCTACTGCTAAAGCTTCTGTTTCTGACTCAGCAAATACAGCCGCGCTTAGTCCATACATTGAGTCATTTGCTAAATACACTGCTTCCTCTGTTGTGGCAAAGGACATCACCGGCATGATGGGGCCAAATGTCTCTTCTGTCATCACTTTCATTGAATGATCTACTTGAGTGAGAACTGTGGGACGACACCACCAACCGCCACCTAATTCTTCAACTTTACCACCGCAGTGAATTACTGCACCTTTAAATATTGCATCTTGAAGATGATCATTAATAATTGCTGCTTGTTTTTCAGCAATGATGGGGCCAATTTCTCCACTGTCAACGGTGGGATATGCTAGCTGAAGGCGAGAAGCTTTAGTTATCAGTTGGTGATAGAATTGCTCAAAAATGGCATCAGCAACGTAAATTCGCTCAATTGACAGGCATGATTGTCCTGTATTGACGACTGAACCCCACAAAATTGCTGATGTTGCTAGTTCTAAATTGGCTGATTCTAAAACGATCGCAGCGTCTTTTCCTCCTAATTCTAAAAAAGCTGGAATAAATCGCCTAGCAGCAACCTCAGCCACTTTCCGTCCCGTAGCTACACTACCTGTAAAGCAGACTAAATCTACATATTCAATCAAAGTCGCTCCAGTTTCACCCGCTCCCTCAACAAAAGTTAATACATCGCGCAATTTGGGCACAGCATTAAGCGCTGTAATTAACGGTGCTACGAAACGGGGAGTAATTTCACTTGGTTTAACAATCACCGCACAACCCGCCAGCAATGCCGGAATGGTATCAATTGTAGATAGCAACAGTGGAAAATTCCAAGGACTGATGACTCCCACCAAAGGATAGGGAACTGATGTTTGTTGCAGGGCGATAAATGGGATAGATGTGTTTCTTGCTGATTCTTGTAGTAAATCTGGTGCTAACCCACACCAGCGATCAATACTGGAGAGAAAAGAATCGATTTCTAGTATGGAGATTGATAATCTACCTGTATCATTTACCAAAGCCTCTGTTAAGCGATCGCGCCCTAATAATATAGCTTGCTTCCACTGCTGTAAAGCTTCAATTCTCCCCTCTAACCCAAGCTGCTGCCAACGTACTTGCGCTCGTCTTGTACGGCTACACTGCTGTGCCAACAACCTTGAAGGTGGTGGTATAATTACGTAGTCTAATTTTCCTGTCCTTGGGTTGCGGACTTCCATTGGTTCGGTCATTTGTTATGGAGAATAGGGAATGGGGACGCGGCGACACGGAGAAAACTTCTCTCACCGATGCCCGGTTGGTGAGTTTCGGCTACGCGGTAATCGAGCGAAGTCGAGATTCAACTACCGCGTACCCCTTTGGGGAAGCAAGCTACGCGTAGCGTCTGTGACACCAGAAGTCGAACCACATCTCCACATACTCGCAACTTGTCATTAAATCACCCCCAGATTCGCTAAACGCTCAATAGTGGCTTGCTGTGTTTGCAGGAAGTGTTGGCGGTCTACTTCTTTATTCAGCATAGTATTAGCTGGGTAGAAGTGTGAGTTTTGGTAACTTTGGGCATATAGTTCAAAGCGTTGGCGTGAAAGTAAATTATTTAACCCAGGTCTTTGGCGATCGCGGCGTAAGGCTGCTAGGTCAATCTCTGCGAAAGCTGCCATACTCTCGCCTGTAACTGTCTCTGCTAAGACTATCCCTCGATGGTCAATAATTTTAGAACCACCGTCGGCAGAGGCGAGGGGGATGGGGATATTTGCGATACCTGCGGTATTAGCAGATACTATATAAGCCATATTTTCTACGGCACGAGTAATTTTTGCGGCGTCTTTGGGTGTGAGGTTTTTACTATAAACTTCTGAGGTGGAGTGCAAGAAAATTTCTGCCCCGCGCATTGTCAAACACCGCGCCACCTCTGGATACAAAATTTCTTCTGATGCCAAAGCTGCCAAATTACCAATTTCAGTTTTAGCAACGGGAAAAACACCTGCCAATCCATAACAATCGAGGTACTTATCCCAAACATCATGGGGTGTCGGGGCAAACATAGAATTTAGCCGCCGATACCGCAAGACAATTGAGCCAGAAGGGTCAATTACAAAGCAACTTTGAAAGTACAATCCTGGAAAGTTGGGATCAAGTTCGTAAGCATTACCAGCTAAAAATATACGATGCTTTTGGGCAATTTTGCTGAGTGAATCATATTCAGACCCAGCCATTTCCAAACAAGCTTTTTCTGCCCATGTCGCTAAAGACTCCCCCATGGGGAAACCTGTCAGGAAATACTCAGGCAGTACAATTAGACGGCAGTCATGACCGATGAAAGCGATACTAGCAGCAATTTGCTGTGCTAAACGGTTGAGAGAGTTTTGCATGAGCAAACGGGCCTCTTGGCGATCGCGTGCTTGATTGACTGCATAACAAGTTACTTGCAGTGCCAAGGCTCGGAATGAATTTATACCGTCTATGTTTTCTGTCATACTCCCCACTAACCACCCCATAGCGATCGCACTACTTTATCCGTTGTTTGTGCCCCAAACATCTGTGCTGCAACCCGATTACCTGGGTCACTTTCAGCACTAGTACGGCGTAGCCACAAATCACGAGTAGCCAAAGCTTCCCGTGCATCTTCGGGTACGGGATCAGCTGCATCTACCCAACTTAGCCAACGGTCTAGCGTTTCGTGGACAAGTGTGCGAGTTAGTTCCAGAGTATCAACAGTAGCCGCACCTGTGTAGCACAAACTTACAGGTGATTGAAATGTGCGAATATATACACTTTTACTAGTAAATACTTTGAGACGAGAGTCAGCCTGTAAATTCAAGAAAGTTTGGTTAACTGGCTCATAATAGCGGTGAAGATATTCTAGATTGGTTAACAGTTCAGTCCGGGGAATGTAATCTATATAGAAGAAAATATTTGGCAGTGTACCGAACTCAAACGCCAAATGGGGAACTTGAATATGCGACTTCAACCAAGTAGTGAGACGCATGGTGCTAAACGATCTTTCTGGGTTCCTTGTCCACAAATGAACCAACCACTCAATTTCTTCTCCTGAACAAGTTGTTAGCGATCCCTTGGTATTACCATCAAGACTGCTGTATGCTTGTAACTCTTGAACAGTAGGGTTTAGATGTAACTCAAAACGCGCTTCTAACTTCTGTCGGAGTTCCTGTGTAATACTCCATAGCTGCTCAAACACGGCTGTATTATCGAGATGAGATTGCTGCATATTAATTCGTAATTCGTAATGACGCGGCGCTCCTGTGTCGCTCTAAGCAAAGCTATGCCGTAGGCTTTACGCTGACGCTCGTACCGACGCTCGATGACTCGCTTTAAGCGAAGCTATGCCGCAGGCTTTACGCTACGCTAACGCTAACACTACGAAGCGCGTAATTCGTAATTGGGAATGGGGAATTGGATAGGGGGGAGATCTATATATAACCTTCCCCCTGCTCCCTTTAACTTGACAACTTTCCAGGCGAGAAAATAAGGCTACGCACAATCGCCACCAAGAAGCAGTTGCGATCGCACTATGCCATTCCCAAACACCTAATACTTTAACCCGCCAGGCCTGTTCAAAAAAACCGAAAAAAGGTAGATGTCCTATAGAAGCATTTTCGTTTGTAATTATCTCACTATAATCTTCAAGCGATCGCGGATTTAGAAACCTGGTTGAGTGCATTAGAGTAACTTGTTCTTTATATACCCCGCACAGTCAGCGTCTAAGCAAGAGAACAAAACAAATGTAGGCAATTTGTCCACCATGCAGGAGATAATAACAAAACCTGATGAGATTTTTGTGTATCAAAAATGTCCTTTGATAATTTGTGCAAGCTCCTTTCGGAAAAACATCCCACAACCTTTGCTAGTTGGGTATTAGGAACACCCCAAAAAAGCGTTACAGTCCTCAAAACTGAATTGAGTATTGAACCGATACGTGCTGATTACGTTACATTCCTACAACTAGAAGGACGTATTCTCCATCTAGAATTTCAAACCCAACTCGAATCTACACCACTGCTACCCTTGCGGATGCTCGATTATTGGGTGAGGTTGTATCGGTTGTATCGTCTGCCAATCACCCAAGTTGTTGTCTTATTGCTTCCTCCTGCAACAGGAACAGTAATCGAAACTGCCTTTAGTGTTGAAACCACCCGTCACGAATATCGTGTGATTTGCATGTGGGAGGAAAATCCCCAACTGTTCCTTAACAATGAGGCTTTGTTACCCTTAGCACCCTTAGCAGCAACCACGCAACCCCAAGCTTTATTGCAGCAAGTTGTGCAACGAGTCAATCAAATACAGCCAGAACAACGCTCGCAAATTTCCGCCTATACCCAAATCTTAGCGGGATTAAAATACAAAAAGAACTTGATTCAACAATTATTTCGGGAGGGTATGATGCGCGAGTCAGTAATTTATCAAGAAATTCTCAAAGAAGGCGAACAAATAGGAGAACAACGAGGACGACAAGAAGGAGAACAACGCGGACGGCAAGCAGAGGCGCGATCGCTCATTCTCCGACTGCTGACTCGCCGCGTGGGAGAATTACCCCAACAGGTGCAATCGCAAATTGAAACTCTCTCCATAGAACAATTAGAAAACCTTGGTGAAGCATTGTTAGATTTTCAGGCGATCGCGGATTTAGAAACCTGGTTGAGTGCATCAGAGTAATTTGTTAAATCCCCTCTCTGCACCTGAGGCAACTCTGCATGAAGTAAATCATCCGGCAATTATGCCATCTAGATGTCCGCCTTATACATGGCTACGTATCAAAAACTATGATCGCTGTATTGCATGCGGCGCAAAGATTTAGGGCAACTTTAGTACAAATGTATGGGGAAATTTCAGTTAGTTTAAACACCCAAGGCGATCGCCTTTCTTATTTTTTAGCTAAAAATACAAAAGGGCATCTCTTGTAGATGCCCGTCATGCAGGAAAACCCCAAAGGGTTGTCCCTACACCTTCCCAACAATCAGCAACAGTGACTAATTTAAGGTTAGTCACACTCACAGTCACAGACGTGAATATAGTAATATTATTAACTTAAAATAATAAACGTCTCCAGTACATACACTGATTGGTGACTAAAAAACGAAAGGATATGAGCCACAGAAATTTATTTATTTTGAATTTCCCGCAGGGGCTGACAGTGATATGTGACTCCACAGATGGCTGCTAAAAGCAACCAAAAGAGTGTATTCAAACGAAAATCGAATAGAGAGACATCTACTGTATTAAATAGTAACCACCCGACAAAAACCATCAGGTAACTAAAAAATATTAATTTATCTTGTGCATCTAGATATGTTGGCATTCGTAGTAGTTGCATACCTGCAAACAAGATCCAACCAAGCAAGGCGCAAAACAAAATAGTACTGGGAAAACCAGTTTCAGCAAATAGCATTAAAAACAAGTTGTGGGGATGCCCTAAAGGAGTCTGCATTTGTGCTTTATAGAGTTCGCTAAAACTGCGTAAGCCCCAACCCGTCCAAGGATGCTGCTGTGTTAAAGACCAGGCAAACTGCCACTGAGTTTTTCGCATCAAAGCAACTGGTCTATCTGGATACATTTCGTCATTTAAGCGTGCCCAAAAGAAAGCAGGAACAATTTGACGAAAAAATTGAGCAATTGGCACAGGAGCAAAAGCTGCCAACAGAACACTAGTAATAATTGCCCCAACACCACCCACAAGAATGCGCCAACCTTGATAGAGTGCATAAGCTAAACAAGCAAAAATTGCGATCGCCCATCCATTACGTGAGTTGGTAAAAATCAAGGCAGTGAAATCGGCAATCACGGCTATGGTGAGGAAGAGGAAGGGGATTGGGGATTGGGGACTAGGGAACTCGGGGCCCCTGCTCCCGGAGGGAGTGGGGATTAGGGGTAATGGGGACTGGGGAGAGATTAAAAACTCTTGACTTTTGACTTTTGACTTTTGACTCTTGAGTGCCAATCGCCATTGTTCTAACCACAATCCTAAACCCAGGATAAAAACTATTACCAAGTAGCCAGCAAAGGTATTAGCGTGCATGAAAATAGAGGCCATGCGGCCTGGTGGTTCTCCTCCAGGGGCGATCGCCCAATCAAAGACAATCCACAAAACTTGCAATTTGAAATTCCAGCCTAAAAATAACTGCCCCAAGCCCATCATCACCACTGGCAAGGAACCCATTACCAAAGTCCAAGCCATTTGTCGCAATTGAGTGGGTGTTTGAATGAGGTTGCTAAAGGTAGCAAAAACTAAAAAGAATGGTAAAAAATTGAACAAGCCAAGATAGGCTGCTGTTTTATCATAGGCAAACCCAGCAGTAATAATCAGCAACACACCCAAAAGAGCAAATCCCCAATTGAGGGGGCGGCGGATAATTGTCCGGTATTGTTGTAGCCAGGTTACTAATAATACCAAAACTATCGCCACAGCCCCTAAAAACGGACTCAACGGGAAGATTAATATTCCCAATAGAGAATATTTCCAAGAGGATTGCCAACGAGGATTGGAATAGTGAAAAGCTCTGCTCAAGCTAGCTCCCAACATTCAGTACGAGTGAGACGAATTTGAGCTAAAGCAAAGATGGTAGGGATGATTCGACCATAGTTAGTGGCGATCGCTCTCCATCCTAAATCGGCAAAAAACCAAGCCCACATTACTGGCCCAATCACAGCGAACATACTACGAACAGCCCCATAACGAGCTGCACTCATAGTCATACCCCGGCGAGCCATTTGCATAGCTACATAGTTTTGAAATTGTGCTGTAGCTACTTGTGAGCCTTGAACCGCTGTTTGTTTAGCTAGTTCATAGGTAGCAAAATGTATAGCAAATTGCTGAGCAATTTGTGTAAGTACAAATGGCTTAATCACAGAACTCACAGCTAGGGCACTACCTCCTTTGAAAAGTAAACCCAGAGGGTCACGTTGTAATAAAAGTGGTAGCGGTTCCTTGAGTTCTGATTTCACCAACTGATGCTGTATCCGCACAGTCAATTTTTGTTTTTCCTTTTCAGGCAACTTTTTCCACACCTGCCCTAACAGATGCAAAAATACCTCAGATTCCAAATCAACAGTTGCCAACTGATTAGAATAGGGAATTTTCAGATACTTACATACCTGAATTAGCGCTTGTCGGTAAGTTACTTGTTCTGTGCGTCCCCGTAGGACTGTCATGCCATCTGCCGCTAAAAAGCGAAAGCGAGCCTCTAGTGCATCTAACCAAGCTTTACGGTCTTGGCTTTGTATTTCGATGGGTTCAGGTGTGTGAACATAGTCTAGAGGATTGAACTTACGACTAAATAGAATTGCGGTTAAGTCTTGCAATTCTTCATCGGTTGCTAGCTCTAGAGCCGCCCTCATCTCATCCAATTTTCCCTTCCTCCCTTCCGTGCTGCTTTTCTGTACCTTATTCTACTATTAGCTTTTAGCAATCATTTGTTGTTTGTCATTTGTCAGTGATCAATTGTCAATTGTCCTTTGTCATTTGTCTGCTAGTCGCCAACCAAAAACCATTGACTCATAACCAAAAACCATTGACCATTGACTAATGACCAATTGACTAACGACTAATGACTGATATAGCGGTAATCGGTGCCGGAATGGCTGGTTTAGTTTGTGCCCAGCAGTTAAGTCAAGCTGGATATTCAGTGCTGGTTGTGGAAAAATCTAGGGGTTTGGGAGGAAGAGTTGCTACGCGCCGTTTGCAGGGAACTTGGGCCGATCATGGAGCTTGTGATCTCAAACCAAAGGGTGAATTGTTTAAACGTTTTGTAGATTTGTTATGCGATCGCCATATCCTTGAAGTCTGGACAGATACAGTTTATCAACTCCAGCCCAACTCAGAAATCAGCATTAGGGACTCAGCACCCCGTTATGTTGCTCCTATGGGCATGAATACGATCGCCAAATTTCTCGCCCCAGGGCTAGAAATATTACTGAATCAGCGTGTCATTGAAATTGCCCTGACTCCCGAAAACAATTGGCGTCTCACCCTCGAATCTAGTAATGAAGAATTAATTGCCAAGGCTTTAGTTATTGCTATTCCTGCACCGCAAGCTTTTACGCTGCTAGCACCTCTAGGCGAACATCTATTAGAGCAAGCGTTTTTGCATAACCTGCGCTCTGTAGAATTCTATCCTTGCATTAGTGCGATTGCAGGCTATCCTCCCACATCAAAGCCACTACCAAAATGGAAAGCTCTAAATTTTATAGATCATACTGATCTCGCATGGATTGGTTTAGATAGCAGTAAGCGTCCCAATCCTCAGCAGCCACATTTTGTAGTGCAAAGCAGCGCTGATTTTGCCCAAAATCACCTAGAATCTCCAGATTTACAACCAGTTGGACAGTATCTGTTGCAACGTGCAGCCGCATCTTTAAACCTTCCTTGGCTGAATACTCCCGATTGGATGCAAGTACATCGTTGGCGTTATGCCTTTCCTAGTCGTCCCTGGCACGCAAGTTTTTTGTCTGTCGAAACTTCCCCACCTTTAATTTGCTGTGGTGATTGGTGTGGTGGCAATCTTGTAGAAAGCGCAATACTTTCCGGATTAGCTACTGCTGAAAAAATTAACAATCAATTGTACCGTTTAACTCTCAATGATGCGAATGTTTTCAATGTTTTTGCTTAAGTATTTTATCTGTCATTCGACTGATTGATCAGTATAGAAAAGCCCTATTTAGGTTGTAAAACTTATCTTTAAAGTATCCCTTGTTATGGAAAAGATAAAAAAATTAATATACTTGTCTAAGGATTAATCTTGATCCCTATAAATTTATGCTGCGTTTTATGTAGTTTTTGCCCAAAAAATTGGAAATTTGAAATAATTGACATTATAAAGACAAATTAATGGTAGCTTACAAGTCTCTTGAGTACTGTTTTAAGAAATTACCTTGTTAAACAGTATAAAGTTTAACTAAAATCAGCCAAACCAAATGTCTGATATTTTACCAAGATAAAAAGTTAAGTTCAGGTCGGAGCATCTATCAGTTAAATCACTTCTAACTGATTGTCATGACGAAGTTGCCACCAAGAAAATTTGTTGACTTTTCCTAGTATGGACTGGATTAAAAAAGGAGTTTAAAAGTCATGAAGACCGTAGTAAATTTAACACAGCAATCAGTGATAGGAGAGATTGAAAGCGTTTTGGATACATATCCATACCATCCTTATCAGCAAGCCTTTGCAATCCCTGATTTACGTCAAGAGTTAGTTGCCTTTGTTCTCAACCGCATTCCTTGCTTTTATAGCGCCGTATCTGAAGGACAAATTTCATTGGCTGAAGCTGAAAAAGAAAATTTACCATACTACAAATTTCCCCGCCAACCTTTAGAACAGCAAATGCATTTACAAAACTTGATTCATCAAGGTATCTACGCAATTGTTAAACAAAAGTCAGATTGGATTAGTCATCATCTTTGTGAAACGTTTCAACCTGATTGTGAACCGTCTCATTGGTTTGGCTAAATTGCACATACTAATAGTGATTAGCGATGATCAGAACCCCGAATTTTTGAAAAATTCGGGGTTCTAGCAGCCTCTCAAAATTAATGATTTCAGCTAAGAGTTAGAATACTCAGCAATCCTGAGTATTCTAACTCTTAGCTTTGAGTGGGTCATATCCCCAATTCATTAACGAATAGCGCCAGCGTGTATGTTCAATCTCACCTTGAGGCTGCTGTGCCGAGTGACGATGAATATAGCTGACGACTTTTTTCATATGCGATAAATCATCATCTGTATAGTCATCTTTTTTCTTTTGCAACAAATCGATGATGCGCTTACCGGATTTATGACCTATTGATTCTTCGTCATTTTCTTTTTGTCCGACAGACTGAGATTCCTCAGTTTGCAACCAAGATTCTAAATCTTTGGGTGTCATGTTAATTGAGGAATTAAACTCATCGATTACTGATTTAACATTTTTACTCATAATCCTACATTACTCCTCAATCTTTTTCAGAGCATCAGGTTTATGAGCTGCTGTTTTGCCAGTTTTATCACTTTTAACTAAATACTGGGGATTATCTTTTGCAGCCGCAACATGATGTCCTTTAATCTCCGTTGGAGAAGTCAATTTTTTTTCTACTTCACCAGTAGTTTCACCTTGCGCCGTATTCCACTTTACCTTGTCACCCTTTTGGAATGCTTCAGTCACGGATTTTCCTCTCCAATATTCCATAAATACTAATTATGTTAATTCTGTAACAGAAATTAATCAGTCAAGGGAGAGAAAAAGCTTCATCACACAAGAGGATGACAATGCGATCGCACAGTGAACTCTGAACAATCAAAAAACTCCAGAACTAGTCTATGACAAGCCTGGAGTCAGGAAACATATGCATTTACCTAAATTAATTTTCCTTAGAAGATAATCTTACGTCATCAGGATATACACTCAATTACAAGAGCGATATTTTATGATTCGTTACAGGCTTGCCTAAGAATAACAATCTATCACTTAGAGACTTCCAAATAAATATCCCATCGCTTTTAAGGTAGGGGCAGGGGGAGAGAAAGTGGTTTTGATTCGGTAAAACTGGATAATTTATTTCAAAGTTGCCTTAGCACTGCTTGAGTGTTTTCCCAAAAAGAAACTCCAGAATGCCTAAAGGTATCTGGAGTAGTAACAGGTTTCTAACACCAATTAATTTTTACCTGTGCTTTTATTTAATGTCGTTAGGGAATATACTCAAATACTGTAGCGATGTTTTAAGATAGCGATCGCACATATACACTCAATTAAAAAACTCTATAAAACCTGTGTATTTTCTCTGGAGCGATAATTTTGAATTCTTATACATTTAACGTTTTTATTGACTAAATTACTCTTTTGAGGTAAACGCATGATGGTTGAAAAAAATCAATGGTTGCAAACAACTCTACAGCTTAAAGGTTCTGTGTTAGCATCGATTTATCAGCGTGTTTTATGGTGTGGTTTTTTTGGTTTTTTAATTTCTGGATTGTATTATTTAAAATTACCAGTATCTCAACCTATTTTAGGTAGTGTTATTCCTAGTATAGTTTTAGGTTTATTATTAGTATTTCGTACAAATACCGCTTACGAAAGATTTTGGGAAGGTCGAAAATGTTGGGGTTCTATTGTAAATAATGTCCGTAATCTAGCACGACAAATTTGGGTATCAATAGATGAAACCTCCTCCAGCGACAAAGAACATAAAATTAGAGCATTATATTTATTAGTAGCGTTTGCCGTAGCAACTAAATTACATTTGCGAGGAGAAGCTGTCAACCAAGAATTAGAAAACTTGATGCCATCTACTGAAGAATTTATCAAATTAAAAATCATGAATAATCCTCCTATCGAAGTAGCTTTTTGGATAGGAGATTACTTACAGCGAGAGTACAGTCGTAATCAGATCAATAGTTATCAATTGACAGCTATGCAAGAATTATTAAATAATCTCGTAGATAACTTAGGTGCTTGCGAGCGCATTTTAAAAACACCGATGCCTTTAGCATACGGCATTCATCTGAAACAACTACTATTACTATATTGTTTTTTATTACCATTTCAAATAGTCGAGAGTCTTGGTTGGTGGACAGGTTTAATTGCGGCTTTAGTTGGTTTTACCTTATTTGGAATTGAAGCAATTGGTCTAGAGATAGAAAATCCCTTTGGTTACGATGCCAATGACTTACCCCTAGATGCAATTTGCAACACAATGAAGCGTAATATTGATGATTTAATTAGCTTAACTCCAAGTATGCGATCGCGCCAAAATAAGGGAGTGGGGAGTTGGGAGTAGAGAGTGGGGAAAAGATAAGAGTCTCTTGTAACTCTCTGCGTCTGTGCGTGAAAAAAATTCTTATAATCCTCTAATCCCCAATTCCAAACCCTCACAAACACCTGTAAGAAAATCCAAATCCAAAGTTGCGATCGTATCGCTCGGTTTGTGATAATTAGGATTTCGTAAGAATGCTGTATCCGTCACCATAATAGCTGGATAACCTGCATCCCAAAAAGGCGCATGATCGCTTTGTCTAGTTTGGCGAATCATCAAACCTCGATTCGGCACTGGTAGCCATTGACTTGAAACACCAACCTTACGAATACTACGACTCATATTAATTAAGTCCCAAATCGTCCGCAAATTGCCAATCAAAGCAATAAAATCGCCACAATTGGGATAAAAACGTTCTAGAGGAGGTGGGTAAACTTGAGAACCAGGCAGAGAATTACAATAACCCAGCATTTCTAAAGACAGCATCAAGCGTAGCGGTTGTTGTTGTTGACGCAACAGACTTACATACTCAGCGCTACCCAATAAACCGTATTCTTCCATATCAAAAGCAATCAGTCGCAGGGGGTATCTTGGAGGTTGGGCAGCGAATTTTCTGGCTAATTCTAGTAATACTGCTACACCTGTGGCATTATCATCAGCCCCTAACGTTCCTGGTACAGCATCGTAATGGGCAGCAATTAAAACTAGCGGTAAATCCTTTTTTTGCCGTTTAGCTTGAGCAGGTAAATTTAAGATGAGATTCTGACAAACTTTCCCCCCCACCGAAAAGGTGTGGATTTCCACACTTCCCCATTGAGAGAACTCCTGGCGGATGTATTCTTGAACAAAAAAGTGTCCAGCTGTCGCCATGTAAGGATCGCGTTCTCGCGCGATCGCCTGAAGGTGAGTTTGTAATCGCTCTTTTAAATTCAAACTTTTAAAATGTCCCCGATATAGTCTTTATTTATGTATAGAGGAAAAGCCAAGCAAACATTCTTTAAAGCCTATGTTTAGATGAAGTGAAGTGACTAGAACACAAGAGCTAAGGCTGCCCAAGCATATCAAGCATCGTCAATGTTATCCTAGACTTGCAACTAACTCCTCAAACTTCAGCTACCTTATTTTTGGCCTTAATGATGATTACTATAACATTGAGGCGTTTTCATCCGATAGTACAAAGCTAGAGGTAGTCCCGCCCCATAATAATAAATGTATAAGACACACTAGGAGAAAAGTAACGCATGGGCAAGGTAGTCGGCATCGACTTGGGTACAACCAACTCAGTAGTCGCCGTGATGGAGGGTGGCAAGCCGGTGGTGATTGCCAATGCAGAAGGAGACCGAATAACCCCCTCTGTAGTTGGGTTCAGCAAAGAAGGCGAAAGAGTTGTTGGGAAAATGGCACAGCGGCAAACCGTTCTCAACCCCCAGAATACTTTTTTTGCTGTTAAACGCTTTATTGGACGGAGATATAGCGAACTGAATCCAGAATCCAAGCGTGTACCCTATACCATTCGCAAAGACGAAGTTGGCAACATTAAAACCGTCTGTCCCCGTCTCGATAAAGAATTCGCCCCAGAAGAAATTTCCGCGATGGTGTTGAAGAAATTGGCAGAAGATGCCAGTCGCTACTTGGGTGAACCAGTCACAGGGGCAGTGATTACAGTTCCTGCTTATTTTAACGATTCCCAGCGGCAAGCAACCCGTGATGCTGGCAGGATTGCCGGCTTAGAGGTGCTACGGATTCTTAATGAACCTACTGCTGCTTCTTTGGCTTATGGTTTAGACCGAGGTGAAACCGAAACCATTTTGGTATTTGACTTGGGTGGCGGCACTTTTGACGTATCGATTTTGGAAGTTGGTGACGGCATTTTTGAAGTGAAAGCCACCAGCGGTGATACTCAACTTGGCGGTAATGATTTCGACAAAAAAATTGTCGATTGGTTAGCAGAGCAATTTCTGGAAACCGAAGGAGTAGACTTAAGACGTAGCGATCGCCAAGCTTTACAACGCTTAATGGAAGCTGCGGAAAAAGCCAAAATAGACCTTTCTGCTGTTAGCGTCACCGATATTAACTTACCTTTCATCACCGCTACCGAGGACGGCCCCAAACACATCGAAACGCGTCTGACTCGTGCCCAATTTGAGGACATGTGCAGTGACTTGATGGGACGAGTGCGAACCCCAGTTAAACGGGCGCTAAAAGATGCAGGTCTCTCACCGCGAGATATTGAAGAAGTCGTTTTAGTGGGTGGTTGTACCCGCATCCCCATGGTCAAGCAGCTAGTGCGTGACTTAATTGGCATAGAACCCAACGAAAATGTCAACCCTGATGAAGTCGTAGCAGTTGGGGCAGCAATTCAAGCAGGCATTCTCGCAGGCGAACTTAAAGATGTACTGCTGTTAGATGTCACACCACTATCTTTGGGGTTAGAAACCATCGGGGGCGTGATGAAAAAACTGATTCCCCGCAATACAACTATCCCAGTACGCCGTTCTGACATTTTTTCTACGTCAGAAAATAACCAAAACACCGTAGAAATTCACGTAGTCCAGGGCGAACGGGAAATGGCCGCAAATAACAAGTCCTTGGGACGTTTTAAATTATACGGCATCCCGCCAGCCCCCAGGGGAATTCCACAAGTTCAAGTATCGTTTGATATCGATGCTAACGGGATTTTGCAAGTAACTGCCTTAGATAGAACCACTGGTAGAGAGCAGAGTATCACAGTACAAGGCGCTTCTACCTTGAGTGAATCAGAAGTGAACCGCATGATTCAAGATGCCCAAAAATACGCCGACATCGACCGAGAACGCAAAGAACGCATCGAAAAACGAACACGTGCAGAAGCGTTGATTTTACAAGCCGAACGACAACTGCGAGAAGTTGCACTGGAATTTGGAATGCAAGTCGCCCGTAACCGCCGCCAACGCATCGACAATATTTGTCGAGAATTGAAGGAAAGTTTACAAGAAAACGACGATCGCGGCATTGATCAAGCTTACGCCGACCTGCAAGATGCTTTATCTGAACTAAATCGGGAAATTCGCCAGTATTATACTGAAGACGAAGATGACGACTTGTTTGGTACTATCCGTGATATCTTTACAGGCGGCGATCGAGAACGGGAACGAGAACGCGATTCTTACAGAGATACGTATCGAGAACGCGATTCTTACAACAGAGATTCCTATGGTAGAGACTACAATCGCGACTCCTATGGTAGAGATTATAGTAAGGATCGTTCTTCTTCCTATGAAAACCGTCCTGCACGCAAACCACCTCGTCCTAGTTACCAAGATAACTGGGATGAAGAAGATGATTGGCTATAGGACTTGGCTAGGGGCGAGATTTCTCGCCCAAAACCTGAGTATGGAGGTAACACAGAACAGACAACAAGGGGATAGATGTGTATCTAGCTTCGCAGAAATCAAATAGGAATCCTATAGTTTTGAGTTAGTAATAGATGAAAACTTAGGGGTTAAGTAAAAATAAGTAGTGCGAGCATCTTGCTCGCGCGGGCAAGATGCCCGCACTACAAATATTAAATTGTTCAACTTATTTTTACACGAATCCTTAGGGGTTAAATCTGGCAATTGATAACTCACAATAATAACCAACCCATTAACAAAATCTAGAATCTAAAATTTAAAGTTAAATAACTTCAACTATGCAAAATTTGCAGAATTTTCGCGATTATTACGAAATTTTGGGAGTAGCTAAAGACGCCCCCAACGAAGAAATTAAGAAGGTTTATCGGCGCTTAGCAAGACAATATCACCCCGATCTGAATCCAGGCAATAAAGCAGCGGAGGAAAAGTTTAAAGATATTGGCGAAGCTTATGAAGTCCTTTCCGATCCAGCCAAGCGATCGCAATACGACCAGTTTAGCCGCTACTGGAATCAAAAAGGTTTTGCCAAGGGCAAACAAACACCAAAAACTAAACAATGGGATAGTCGCACCAACGGCCGTAACGGGAGTACGGATGTAGACCCCGGACAGTTTGCTGATTTTGAAAGTTTTATTAATCAAGTTATCGGTGTTAGCAGTCGTAAAGATAACAACAACGCCAGTAACACCACTAGCGATCCTTTCCGTTCTCCCACAAGTAGAGTTGAGTATACCGTTCCCAAAAGCCCACCACGTCCCACACGTCGCGATATAGAGGCTAGATTGACTCTACCATTAGAAAAAGCTTATCAAGGTGGTAACGAACGCATTCGTTTAGAAGATGGGCGATCGCTAGAAGTGACAATGCCACCAGCTATGGTTACAGGTCAAACTATCCGCTTACGCAACCAAGGGATTGGTGGTGGCGATTTATACTTGAAAATTACTGTTGAACCGCATCCTTTGTTTAAATTGGAAGGTACTAACATTCTTTGTCAAATACCAGTTACGCCCAGTGAAGCTGTTTTAGGCGGACAAGTAGAAGCCCCCACTCTCGACGGCCCAGTAAAAATGACAATCCCCCAAGGAGTGAGGTCTGGCCAAAGATTTCGTCTAGCGAATAAAGGCTATCCCAGTGAAAATAATAAACGTGGCGATCAATTAGTAGAGGTTCAGATAGTTACGCCTAAAAATATTACTAACGAAGAACGGGAACTTTACGAAAAATTACGACAAATTGAAACCTTTAAACCCCGTGCTGACTTACTAGGTTAGGCTATTATCCGAAATCTGCTCCTCTGTATTGATATTGTATGTACATGATTTATATACTTTATTCATGTGGATAATTAACAGTAAATAAATTAATGGAACCACAATCAGCAGAGTCTGCAAATCGTAACCGCGATATTACAATTAATATCCGGGCACACCAAGCCCAACGCGATTTAATTGATAGTGCAGCAGCAGTTCTCGGCAAGAGTCGTTCTGATTTTATGCTAGAGACAGCTTGCCGAGAAGCAGAAATAATTTTACTAGACCGCCGGCTATTCATCTTAGATGAAGAAAAATTTCAGCAGTTTGTGGAACTTCTTGATGCACCACCCTTAGATAATGAGAATCTGCGGAAATTACTGCTGACATCTTCACCGTGGGAGTAATATCAAGTTCGCGTAATTACTTATTATTAAAATTTCTCCGTGTCCCCGTGTCCCCGCGTCCCCGCGTCAGCCCTAACGATAAGTCTTCAGACGAACATGATATAAGGGCGGTAAACAAGCAAAATGAAATTTTGCAGCCACCTCAACCAGTAAAACCAGAACATCAATTATATGAATTGTTGAGTAATTTCTAATACCATGTTTATAGTAAATAATTATCAATTTTAACCAAAAAAGCTTAGTCTGTATTTTTTATATTTTGAAACATTTTTTCTATATCTTGTGATCCATGAAGGATACGCACAATTTCAATGCCCTCCTCAATGGGACGATAAAAAATTAAGTAGCTTTTCACCAGAAAACTCCGCAGAGAAGGAGCTAACTCAGAACGTTCTCTTCCCATTTGTGGAAATTTGGCAAGTTTAGGAAAACTGGCTCTGAGTGTGTCAAATAGCTTATCAGCAGCTTGTAAATTACTTTTCGCAACATAGTTCCAGATATCTTCAATATCTTGCCTTGCTTGAGTCGAAATCCGAAATCGGCTCATAGCGTATCTGGTTCAACTAACTTTTGCCGTCCTCTGGCTTTGATATCTTCAAATAAAGAGCCTAGTGATTCTTCGTCATATTCGGTATAGTCACCGCTATCAAGCTGTTTAATACCAATGCTGATTTCCTGTTTTAATGCTTGCAATTTGACTTTCTTTAACTCCTCCTCAAGATACTGAAGTCGATCTAACATCTGCTGAAACGCGTGCGCCTCATGTATCACAACCTCTGCTTTACCATTAACAGTTAGCACCAGTGGGGAATTTGTTAACTTGATCCGCTCTACATATTCTTTAGCATTACGCTTGAAGTCAGTAAGCGTTTGAATATTTTCGAGATTAATTCTGATATTCATCACATTTAATAAAATGCTTTAATAAACATTATATTAGATGCTAAAGCCATTGTGCTTAGCATAGGGTAGCCACCAGATACGTGCAAAATGGGACACGTTGTAAAGTTTTGTAAAGCTAAGTAGCAAAAACCTTGATTTACCGTTGTTTCAGACTCAACCTCAACTTGACTATTCAAATGAAGACATTCCCTAAAAGGGTCATTTTTGGGCAAGTTTCAGGGACAAAAAGAGGTGAAAGCTTGGTTTTACCGTGCAAAAATTTGATTCGCCTAGCATCATTTTTGGGCAAGTTAGTAAATCAACAAGGGATTTTTTGCAATATTTAAGCCTTGACACGCCACTACCTACTCCCTATTCCCTGCCTACGCAAATAATTTCATAAATCAAGTCAGATTCCTATATAGCCAGGACTTACGCAACTGGCACAGGCGAGCGCTAAATTTGAGTACAAATGTATTGAATAATGGAGGCAACTGGCACAGGGCGATCGCATTTATATAAGACATATGTACTAGCAAAGATGGGCTTACTAAGAGGGGGCTTGCTAAAATTAGTAAAAGTCGTGACTCCGTGTGAAGTCTTCTTCAAATCATGAGAAAATAGAGTT
>JAHHHC010000036.1 GCA_019359515.1 Desmonostoc vinosum HA7617-LM4
ACGATCGCACTCAGGTTTAGTCCATTTTCTGTCTCTCAAGTCAATCATGCTCTCATTATTTACTTCTATCATTCCCTCAGCGTCTGACTTACAGCAATGTTAAGAAAGATGCGACTAATGGATAGCCACGTTGGGAAGGGGGGTTAATTTTTTCATAAAAAAACCCCCTACAGGGGGCTTGTTAAGTTGTTCACTCCACGCGAACAACTATTAATTGATACTCAAAGTAAATACAGTAATCCGAACAAAATAATCCAAATCACGTCAACAAAGTGCCAGTAAATTTCAGCGGCTTCGATACCGAAGTGCTTTTCACTACTGTAGTGACCATGGACGCGCGATCGCCACAACACGGCAACAATTGCCAAAACACCGATGGTAACGTGCAACCCGTGGAAGCCAGTCAAAACATAAAACGCACTGGCAAACAAGTTGGTAGTTAAACCAAATTCTAGATGGGTATATTCATATACCTGACCTACCAAGAAAATTGCCCCCATCGCCGCAGTAATCGCTAGCCAAGTACGCGCACCCCGCGTATCATTCTTTTTGATTGCAGTATCAGCGTTGTGCATCACAAAGCTACTAGCAATCAGATTGACCGTGTTAACTCCGGGTAGTAATAATTCCAACTCTGGTGTGCCTGCTGGCGGCCACACAGGTAAGGTAGCACGGAAAGCTAGATAAGCTCCGAACAAACCCATAAAAATCATTCCTTCAGCAATCAAGAAGACAATTAACCCAAACAGGCGATGGTCTGGATGTTCTTCGTGATGAACCGCCGCTTGGGCAGCGTGATGATGATTGAGTTCCGTTTTAGCTGGGTCAATTATTTGACTTTGCATGAATTTTTATAAGTGAGTGGGGAGTGGGGAGTGGGGAGTAGGGAGTAGGGTTCGGGGATTGGAGATCAGGGATTGGGAATCGGGATGTTATGAGAATTCTTTCCCAGTACCCAGTCCCCAGTCCCTAGCCCCTATCTTCAGGGTTGGCAGCGACCGCCGGGTCGGGTTCTGCTCTTAAAACTGAGTTGGGGCCACCAGATAAGACAGGATTAGGATCAGATAAGGGTACACCTTCTTGGGCTTTTTCCAAACCGTAGTCATAAGGGCCTGTCACTAGTACTGGGAGTTGATCAAAATTTTCGATCGCAGGTGGTGAGGTAGTCATCCACTCTAAGGTTAATGCTCTCCAAGGATTATTACCTGCTTTGTTTCCGTACAACCAACTCCAAATGGCGTTGAAGATGAAGGGAAATGTCGAAACCGCTAGGATATAAGCGCCGATGGTACAAATTTCGTTGAGAAATGTAAATTTGGGGTCGTATTGCGCGACACGGCGGTTCATGCCCATCATCCCCAGTTTATGCATGGGTAAGAAGGCCATATTTAAACCCACAATTGTCAGGGCAAAGTGAACCTTACCCCAAAATTCGTTAAGCATCCGTCCCGTCATTTTGGGGAACCAGTGGTAAATCGCTGCATAAATGCCGAGGACACTACCACCAAACAGGACGTAATGCAAGTGGGCGACGACAAAATAAGTGTCGTGGACGTGAATATCAAAAGGTACAGCTGCCAACATTACGCCGCTGATCCCGCCAATCACGAAGGTGCCTACAAAACCCATAGCAAACAACATAGCGCTGTTGAGTTGGATTTTGCCACCCCACATTGTTCCTAACCAGCTGAAAATCTTAATTCCTGTGGGTACGGCGATGATCATCGTAGTGATCATGAAAAACATCCGCAACCAACCAGGGATACCACTGGTAAACATATGGTGCGCCCAAACGATTAGCCCCAAAAAGCTAATGGCTAGGGAGGAATAAGCGATCGCTTTATAGCCGAAAATCGGTTTACGCGAATGTACAGGAATAACTTCAGAAATTGCCCCAAAAAAAGGCAAAATCATAATATACACCGCTGGGTGGGAGTAAAACCAGAACATGTGCTGGTAAACAACCGGATCACCGCCTCCAGTTGGGTTAAAAAATGTTGTGCCGGCAATCAAGTCAAAAGCTAACAGAATTAAACCTGCTGCTAGTACTGGTGTCGATACCAGGGTTAACGCCGAGGTAGCAAACATCGCCCAACAAAACAAGGGCAATTGATTGAAACCTAATCCCGGAGTCCGCATTTTTAGCATCGTCACCAGGAAATTAATTGCCCCCAAAATCGATGATGTACCCAACAGCAGAACACTCATAATCCAGATTCCCTCACCCACTTGACCTGTGACCAAGCTTAAGGGGGGGTAAGAAGTCCAGCCGGCATCTGGGGCATCGCCTACCAATAAACTAGCGATTAGCATCAAACCAGAAGGTGGGATCATCCAGAAGGCGACGGCATTGAGACGCGGGAATGCCATATCCTTGGCCCCAATCATCAGGGGAATCAGGAAATTAGCAAAACCAGCACCAGCTGGCACAATCCACAAAAAAATCATAATTGTGGCGTGCAGCGTAAACAAACTGTTGTAAACTTCCGGGCTGACAAAATCTACATCTGGTGTTCGTAGTTCCGTGCGAACTAAGTCAGCTAAAACACCGCCAATACAGTAAAAAATGAACGTGGTGACTAGGTACTGAATCCCAATCACCTTATGGTCGGTATTGAAGGTAAAGTAATCTTGCCATTTTCTGATCCCTGGCCCCTCAGCATGGGCAGGGATGTTGGCAGCTTCTTGCAACTGGGCTTGTGTCATAAGAGTTAGTAGTCAGTTATCAGTTATCAGCTTGTTCACTGATAACTGTTCACTGAACTAATGGTGAACTTGATGTATGATTTCAGGTTGGATTCCCATCTCCTTGGTGTAAGGAGAGAGAAATTCATGCGGGGATAAATCCGCAGGGTTGACAGCAACGGCTTGATTGAGTGTGTCCTTGCTGGCAACTAGTTGTTCTTGCATCCATTTATCAAATGCTTCTGGCGACTCGACTACTACTTGGGTTCTCATTGCACCGTGATAAGGGCCGCAAAGTTCAGCACAAATCAAGGTATAATCACCCTGTTTGCTGGGTGTGAAGCGAATTTCGCTTTGTCTGCCAGGAATCGCATCTTGTTTCAAACGGAACTCTGGAACCCAGAAGGCATGGATGACATCGTTAGCTGTCATGTTGATTTGCACTTCCCGCCCGATGGGAACGTGGAGTTCGCCAGTAGTAATCCCCGTTTCTGGATAAGTGAAAATCCAAGCGTACTGGAGACCTGTGACGTTAACAAGTAATTCTGGTGGTTGCCCCGCTTTCTCAGGACTCGGCCCAATGGTGGGTGCAACACTCCCTACACCTGGGGCATTTTGTTTTTGGGGAATTTGGTCGGCATTGCGGACTGTTGCTGTTGCTGGGTCTTGCATTGCCTGATCAGATTTTTCTTGGTTGAGGTTGGGTTCGGTGCTGCTAGGAGTATCGTTTAGAGTAGCAGCGATCGCAGCCCCATGCATTTTCATTGATTGTTGAGAAACCGGGGCTTCATGAATAGCATGGGGGTCGAAACCACCGATATCGTTGTAAACTTCAAAGCTGTAAACAGAAATACCGATAACGATAATTGCTGGGATCGCCGTCCAGAGGATTTCTAGCGGCACATTGCCCTCAACTGGCGGGCCGTCTTCATTGTCACCTGCACGCCGACGGTATTTAAATGCAGAGTAAATTAAGACACCTTCAACTATCAGGAATATCCCTGTAGAAACGATCATCATCGTGTTGAAAAGACCATCTACTAAGACGGCTTCATCCGATGCGGCTGCTGGTAACAGACCGTGATTTTGACCGTACCAAAAGCTGACTAGCGTTAGTACGATGCCAATTAGTAATGTCCAGATTGAACTTGGAATCTTCACGGCTTACTTAAATGAATTTACTACGTTATCTCAAAGCTGCTCACTTACTAAGGTAGTCCAGGCTGTTAGATATGGAGTCTAGACTCCTGAAATTTTTATTAATTTTTTTTTGCTACCTAACCAATGTTGAGTGCAAAATGCTTAGCGGACAGTTAAGGTTCAGTTAACGGTTGTATATCTAAGAATATCTATGGAGACACGAAATTGAGAGTCTTTACAGTATCTATCAGATACTGACGCCAATCGATACAAATCAGTGGAAAAATTTAAGATGCTTGTGTTAATATCTTAACTAATGTACTGTCCATAACTTCTGGATCAAAACTTACTGGACTTTGGATAAAGGTAATCATACGCCTAGCCTAGCCCGGTTTCAAACTTTATTAGCTTGAATAAATTATCCAATTTGGAAAGCGAAGATCATTATTAGATTCTTCCTCACCTGCTCCCCAAACTGATGGAATTTTTTTAGTTATTGCTGTTCAGCAGTGTAGGTATAAAAGTTATTAAATGCTCCTACAGTTTCAAATTTATAAGTAGGTATCCAAGAATCGATTTTTAAGTTTGTGCGGTAAATAGTAAAAAGAAGATAGTTCTTACTCTCTGTAGTCCCAGCAATAATTTTTTGGATGTGCGGGTTAGCCGAATCAATCAGTTGATTGCACTTAAAATCTATAAATTTTTCTAATATTTTTGGCGTTTTATCACAAAAATCGGTTTTTAAGTATGCCGTCAACCGTTGCACAGCATACTCTTCATATTGAGCTTGACTAGGATTTGTCGTTGCCGACGCCACTCCCAAAACAACGAGTCCTGCTGCTCCAGCATATGCAATGATGTTTGAGGCTTTCATGTTTGCCAAGTACGCATCTGTATAATCATTAGACTTGGGATCAACAAAGTCCGTTCCAGCTAAAAGACTTTGGATCAATATATCCAAAAAATGCTATATTCAGAAAATGAATGGCGAGCGTAGCCAAGTGGTTAAGGCAGTGGATTGTGGTTCCACCACTCGCGGGTTCAAGTCCCGTCGTTCGCCCTGTATAAGCATACAGCAGTTTAATGCATACTTTGTTGGAAGCACATGCTTTGCTGCTGAAGAGTAATTACTGTCACTGTAGCAGGAATTTGTCATCTTGGAGCTTGAAAACCTAAAGCGATGACAAACGAAGCGTACTTACTATTAGCATAACTTATAAAAATATGCCGAAAACCCTCTCCGAACAGCAACGTAGTTGCATCCAAGCATACTTTAGGCAGGGGATGAAGGCTAATTAAGTCCTTTAAGACTCAGCCATGTTAAAATAGTTTAATCAGTACAAGATTTAAAAACCTACCCCTGGACTGGGGGAAAGTTTACGCCCGAAAAACCTTGAGGAGATATCACTACGCCCTATGGGGCAAACGTAGTGAGCCGCGCGTACCTGTATAAACAGGATATTAAGTCCGTGAGGTCTTAAGAATCTCCGCACCTTTAGGTCGGAGAGTGTCAATTAAATACTGATGTATATCAGCAAATTTACATCAGGATTGTCTTTTGTCATTGGCCATTTGTCCTTTGATATACCAGGGTGTGTTATCGCACCAGCATAACGCACCATACTGGCGTGGCAAGGTTAAAAAAATGGTGTAATAAGTTTTCTTGTGGGATGAGACGAAAAGCCCGCCACGGACGGGCTAGACGCCATTGGTGTCAACTTAACGTAAAAGTTATGTCCCGCAAGGAACTTCAGTTCCTCGCTAATAGCGAAAGTCATCTAAAGATGACTGAATATCTCCCAAGATTTTGAGTCTACTTCAGTAGACTTGAGCTAAGCTAAAAAACATCTAAATTACATAATCAAATTAAATAAAACTCTTGTGGGGTGGGCATCTTGCCCGCCCTAATTATGTAAGTTATATATGGAACAGCTTATTAGCCAAGAAATTTATTTCTTGGCGGGTGAGGAAGCCAACACCGAAGCTATTTCTAGCTTAAGTTGACACAAATGGCTTTTCGGTCCATCCCACAAGAGTTCTTTTTAATGCAACAAACATTTAAGGCTAGACATGCCAATACGATCTGGCGGTGCTTTAGACGCTAGTGGGTAGCTTATTTCCCTGCTCCCTGTTCCCTTTTATAAACACATAAATAATGGAAGCAGATTAATTATATCTGCTTCCTCAAAAGTTTTTCAATGCACTATCAACTATTAAAAGAGGCCTAAAAGAAAGATAAAAGTCAATCCACAGAAGGCAAGCAAAGAAATGATCATGATATTGCCTACGCTATGGTCAGTATTTGTTAACTTGTGTGTATTGTGAGTCATATAAACCAACCCATGTTTTAACGGCTTTACGCTGAAATTATAACTAGGGTGGATCGCAATTAGTCTTGATTCAGTTAAAAATTGATATTAATTTATTTAAGTTTAAATGACAATCTATAATCTTAAAAAAATAGTTAATTTTTGTATCAGCCTTAAGACTAATTTTCAGTCGTTTTGCTATTAGTTATGCCCGAAATTATTAGAGCTAAAGCTCTGATTCTAATTGTAGAATAGCTGATATATATGTACGACAAAAATGAGTGTCAACACTCAATTAATGATTACAAAACTATAATAATCTGACTTGATTGATAAAATTATTTGCGTAGGTGGAGAGTGGAAAAGTTTTCAGTTACACCATTTGATGTTGTATATTTGCTAACATCTACCAAAAGAAAAGAAAATTGTATTCCTTTAGTTAGAGCAAAAAATACTGAGTTTTAGAATAATCTAAGTGAAGACAAACAAGATTTAAGTACTACTGTAAAATAGTCACCAGTAGTCAACACAGATAAACATGTTTATCTGTGTTAATTAAGGTTTATAGATGGTGTAACAAAAGGTAGACCTTACTAGTTTCACCTGGAAAATCAAAAAGCAAGATAGTCATTTAGTGGAGTTACTATGTCTGAATTGCTCCAAGCAGTCCTCGATAGTGAAGAAAGAAGTGATTTGCGTTCTTTTATTAGCGAATTACGCCAACAAGAAAAGAGGTATTTGCTGCGGAATGACATACTCAATGTGTATGCTGAATATTGCTCCAAGTATCAGAAACCCGATAAATTTTACACTTCTTCTAACTTAGGCAAACTCATTTACTATACTCAAGAAATTATTCAGGAGGACTCAAACTTCTGTTTGATTATCCGTTCTCAGATTGCCAGCCAAGAAATATATTGGCTGACGGAAGATTTAAGTGTTGAGCCGATGACAGTGCAGGATCTACTGGATCTACGCGATCGCCTGGTGAATAAATTTTATCCCAACGATGGCGACTTGCTAGAGTTGGACTTTGGGCCATTTTACGACTACACTCCAGTAATTCGAGACCCGAAAAATATTGGTAAAGGAGTGCAGTTTCTCAACCGCTATCTATCCAGCAAAATCTTTCAAGACTCCAAACAACTGCTAGATAGCTTATTGAATTTCTTGCGCCTCCATCAATACAACGGGATTCAACTGTTGGTAAACAATCACATTCAATCGCAGCAGCAACTTTCACAGCAAGTGAAAAAAGCGATCGCTTTTGTCAATGAACGCCCCAACGATGAATCTTACGAACAATTCCAGTTTCAGTTGCAAACAATGGGTTTTGAACCGGGTTGGGGTAACACAGCGGGGCGGGTGCGTGACACTCTGAACATTCTTGATGAATTGATAGACTCTCCCGACCCCCAAACCTTAGAAGCTTTCATCTCACGTGTGCCGATGATTTTTAAAATCGTCTTGGTGTCGGCCCACGGTTGGTTTGGTCAAGAAGGAGTGCTAGGACGCCCCGATACTGGGGGTCAGGTAGTTTATGTTCTCGACCAAGCCAAGAATTTAGAAAAACAGTTGCAAGAAGATGTTTTACTTGCTGGCTTAGAGAATCTGAACGTCCAGCCAAAAGTGATTATTCTCAGTCGCCTAATTCCTAATAGCGACGGCACTCTTTGTAATCAACGACTAGAAAAAGTCTACGGTACAGAAAATGCCTGGATTTTGCGCGTACCTTTGCGGGAATTTAATCCGAATATGACTCAAAACTGGATCTCCCGGTTTGAGTTTTGGCCTTATCTAGAAACCTTCGCTGTTGATTCTGAAAAAGAATTGCGAGCTGAATTACAAGGTAGACCCGACTTAATAGTCGGTAACTATTCTGACGGTAATTTAGTAGCGTTTTTACTGGCGCGACGTATGAAAGTTACGCAATGTAATATTGCCCATGCGCTGGAAAAATCTAAATACTTGTTTAGTAACCTCTACTGGCAAGATTTGGAGGATAAATATCATTTTTCGCTGCAATTTACTGCTGATTTAATTGCCATGAATGCTGCCAATTTTATTGTGAGCAGCACCTACCAAGAAATTGTCGGCACGCGGGATAGTGTGGGACAATATGAGTCTTACAAGTGTTTCACCATGCCGGAACTGTACCATGTGGTCAATGGCATTGAATTATTTAGTCCCAAGTTTAATGTTGTGCCACCTGGGGTAAATGAGAATTACTACTTCCCCTATTCGCAAACTCAAGACCGAGTAGAAAGCGATCGCCAACGCCTTGCAGAAACACTTTTTACTTTGGAAGATCCTAGCCAAATCTTTGGTAGGCTTGACGAGCCTCACAAGCGTCCTCTGTTTTCTATGGCTCGTCTTGACCGGATTAAGAACCTCACAGGTTTAGCTGAATGCTTTGGTAAGAGTAAAGAATTACAAGAGCATTGCAACTTAATTTTAGTAGCGGGTAAGTTGCGTACAGAAGAGTCAGGCGACAACGAAGAACGTGACGAAATTATTAGACTCTACCACATCATCGACGAGTACAATCTCCACGGGAGGATTCGTTGGTTGGGTGTGCGTCTATCCAAAAGTGATTCTGGTGAAATTTACCGAGTCATTGCAGATCATCAAGGAATCTTTGTGCAACCAGCTTTATTTGAAGCTTTTGGTTTGACAATTTTAGAGGCGATGATTTCGGGATTACCAACTTTTGCTACACAGTTTGGTGGGCCATTAGAGATTATTCAAGATCAGGTTAATGGTTTTTATATTAACCCAACAAATTTAGAAGAAACAGCCACAAAAATCATAGATTTTGTCACCAAATGCGAACAAAATCCTCATAATTGGCAGGAAATTTCTCAACGTGCTATTAATCGGGTTTATAGCACCTATACGTGGAAAATTCATACTACCAAGCTGCTTTCTTTAGCACGGATTTATGGCTTTTGGAACTTTACCTCAAAAGAAAATCGAGAAGATTTGTTGCGTTACATCGAGACTTTGTTTTATTTAATTTACAAGCCGAGAGCGCAACAATTATTGGAGCAGCATAAGTATCGGTAAAAAAGATAAACAAATTCCAAAATGTCGGGTGCATCAGTAAATAATCTTTTAGTGTAAGCTAATAATCATTCAAATTGCATCCCCGCGTCTCCCCTTAAGCGCGTCCTCCGAAGTTTGCTCAACGGGGGGAACCCCCGCACGCAACTTCTCTTTGCGTCTTTCTGAGGCAAAGGATTATGCAAGTTAAAGGCAGATTAGCTTAGCTGGTTTTCTCGCACTGACGCACCCTACTAAACGCAAATTTGGGATCAGCTGCCGCACTTATCAATTGCACTATTGATGTTGTAAGTAAAAGCTTCAAACCCTCTGCCTTGCTCCCTGCCCCCTGCTCCCCTGCGGTCTTAACGCACAATTCAACTAGTCAAAGCCTGCCAGGTTCGTTGACCGACTACCCCATCGGCTGACAAATTCTGTTGGTTTTGAAATGCTTTGACAGCAGTTTCTGTGAGTGGGCCGAAATCTCCATCAACTCGAATGATGTAGCCGTTAGAAATTAACAGCCGCTGTAAGACTCGGACGGCGACACCAGAGCTACCAAAATGGAGAGTTGGCAAAGATTGACGATTCAACTTTTGCAGTCTTCCTACACTTTTGGCTCTGCTTTTGCCTATAGCCTGAGCATACTTTATGGAATCAGCTAGGCCAGAAGAACCTAGAGACTGATTATTTTTTCTGACTTTCTTTGGTGTATTTTCTTTCTTTAGTTTGAGCGCTGACGGCTGAGGCTGGGAGGTTGTATCTGTAAGCATGAATTCAGGTGGTGTGACTTGAGCAGCCAGAACTGACTCAGGTAGTTGACTCTGTATTGACTGCTGTACGCCTTCCATCTGAAATGGTTGCTGCTCCGGTAGATTGGGCAAAGAAGGTTGTTTTGTATTTAACATGCCCGTCATCAGCAAACCAAATTCAGTCATTGTATTTTATTTTACTAGATCAGTATTATTCCAGAATATTGTTGAGGGGCAAATCGAAATTGGTATTCATCCCTAAATTCAGCAACGCTTAATAATCTATGGGATTTATACAAGTGTCATATTTTTTCTCTATTTCCTAGATACATATGACAGATGCATAAATTCTGATGTATTAATTTTTCCAAACATTTGATCTCCTTTAAACCAGTTTAATTGGCTGACTGTAGTTACTTTTGCTACAATTTATATCTGTAATTTAGCTAACAGATTGTGAAAGCTATCGCCTAAATCAACGGTTTAGACAATAACATAGTATGTGATCTCATGGGAATGGCATCAAGCAGATTGGCCTAATTATATGTGTAAGGATCAAGAATTTCATCTTTCATGCTTGATGTTTCATACTGACTTTTTTGATAGTTTTGTATTAAAAGCCGAGGATTTAGAGTCATTATTAAAATTGGTCGATTTGTACAAGATGGAATTATCGCCGATTTTTTGGATACTTAATCAATACTGAGAATATATACAAATGGACATAAAAAAGAGCGATCGCTATCTTTTAAACTACAAGCGATCGCTCTTGTATCATCTAACCTATACCATCTACTACTGGATGAAAGTAAAAAGCGAACCCCAAAACTGTATAGGCAGCTAAAAGTAAAGTACCTTCTAACCAATTGGACTTACCATCAGAACTGATGGTATTCGCAATCAACACTGATACAGCGACAGCAACCAATTCAAAAGGTTGAAAATCCAAATCCATTGGTTGTCCCATTGCCCACCCTGCTATTACCAACACAGGAGCTACAAATAAAGCAATCTGCATACTTGAACCCACAGCCACAGAAAGAGAGAGATCCATCTTATCTTTCATTGCCACGGTGACGGCTGTAGCGTGTTCAGCAGCGTTACCGACAATCGGCACTATGATTACCCCTGTAAATAGTGCCGTTAAATTTAGCTCAGATGTAGCTACCTCTAGAGAATCAACTAGCAATTCTGATTCAACTGCCACAAACAGCGTGCATACTAGCAGCACACCAGTCCACAATACTATGTTTGGTTTGGTATGAGAAGAATTATCCTCAACTTCGGTCTCTGCTACACCAACATCATATAGATAGGAGTGGGTTTTCATTGAAAACAGCAGCGTCAGGGCGTAAACCAGGATTAACACCACAGCAACGGCAATAGAAAGATATTGCAACGTTTGTTCGCTAATTCCCACAGAGGTGAAGTTCATCGCTGTTGGCAACAAAATGGCAATCACCGCCAAATTCATCGAGGCTGCATTAACTCGCGCTACAATTGGCTGAAATGTCTGTTCTTTGTAGCGCAGTCCTCCTAAAAGCATCGACAAGCCCATCACCAGTAATAAGTTACTAATGATTGATCCCGTGATACTGGCTTTGACTACATCTATTAATCCAGCTTTGAGAGCAATGAGGGCAATGATTAATTCTGTTGCATTGCCAAAGGTAGCATTTAACAACCCCCCCAAGCTTGGCCCAACTACTACAGCAATTTCTTCTGTGGCTGTACCCATCCAAGCTGCTAAAGGCAGTATTGCCAACCCAGCTGTAATGAAAACTATCAAATCTTTCCAGTGCAAAAAGTGGGCCGCGAAAGAGACGGGGATAAACAATAACAAAACGAGAAAAAGAATGTTTTTACCTGACATTTGCAACCTTGAATTGAGGATATTCTATCGGAGTGTTAACTGAAGATACTTCATGATCAGTAGTTAGCGCAAAAAACATAACCTTTATAATCTCCCAACATTTCAATCCCCACGTCCCCATCTGGAGGCTAATCTAGAAATTCTACTGTTTTCAGGTCTAGGCAAGATATGTAAAATAAGATTGCGATTTACGGAGTTTATGTAATCTTTCGTTGCAAAACTATGAAATTCAGCCGAAGTATTACACCAAAAATGAGGTTTAATATATTAAAAGACAATTAAGTTTTTGATGATCGCTACCGACGAAAAAACTCCTATCTGAGGCGTTGTTCAATGCCAAATCACTTAAGCCTTCGGGGGAAAAGGCTGTGCGATAACGCAGATTTCCCGCTATACTGGTATACCTTTGCTTTAGTTTGCATCCAGATTAATAGCCAGGATGCCTGCAATGATCACATTTGTGACTTTTGAACTGTTAAAGACCGCCTTCTGGAAAATTTGGTTATAAACCATAGTTATCGTCTATACCGGATTTGATGTTCAACCCGTTGTAGAAAGGTCTACATAAGTTTTTTCCGGTACGAGTACAAGTTTTTGATTTTGGATAAATATACATGACTTCTGCTGCTGAAATGCCTGCCAGTTCTGGCTCAACATTCGCGTTCCATCCAGATCACAAAAACACTCAACAGGCTGATCCCCTGAGAAAAGCTACTGGTGTTTATGTGACAGTACATGGTCATTTTTACCAACCACCAAGGGAAAACCCTTACTTGGATGCGATTGAACGTCAACCTAGTGCTGCACCTTTCCATGATTGGAATGAGCGAATTCACTGGGAATGCTATCGACCGAATGCCTTTGCTAGGGTTTTAAATGACCGGGGCGAAGTGAAGGGGATCGTCAATAACTATGAGTATTTCAGCTTCAATATCGGGCCGACGCTGATGTCGTGGCTGGAACGTTATGATGTGGAGGTTTATCAGCGAATTTTAGAGGCTGATGTGAAAAGTGCCCAACGTCTGCATGGCCACGGAAATGCGATCGCGCAAGTATACAACCATATCATCATGCCTCTGGCGAACGAACGCGATAAATACACTCAAATTCGTTGGGGTAAAGAAGACTTCCGCTCTCGCTTTGGACGCGATCCCGAAGGTATGTGGCTAGCGGAAACGGGTGTGGACTATGCCACCCTAGAAGCACTAGTTGCTGAAGGTATTCGCTTCATTATTCTCGCACCCTCGCAAGCACAGCGTTGCCGTCCCCTCCCTACCGCAGATCAAAGCGATCCCGAATGGTATGAAGTTGGCGGTAGTCAAATTGATCCCACCCGTCCCTATCGTTGTTATTTAAGAGGGAGTGGGGAGTCGGGAGGAGCCACTGCGTTGGGGTCTCCCCAAGTAGAGCCAGTGGCGTTGGGGAGTGAGGTAAATAAACCTTATATAGATATCTTTTTCTATGATGGCCCCATCTCACGAGATATGGGTTTTAGTGATGTCGTCTATAATTCCCATCACTTTGCGGGACGTATTGGTTCGGCGGTGCGTGGGGATCATCGTCCAGCACAATTGATCTCTGTGGCGACAGATGGAGAAACCTTTGGACACCACAAAAAAGGCACCGAGAAAACTTTGGCCTACGCCTTTACCAAGGAATTTCCTCAACACGGTTGGGCGGTGACAAACTTTGCTCACTACTTGAGTTTAAATGCACCAACCTGGGAAGTAGAATTAAAGTCAGTCACAGCATGGAGTTGCGCCCACGGTGTAGATAGATGGCAAGATGACTGTGGTTGTGGTGGTGAAGGTAGTCTTTGGCATCAAAAATGGCGTCGTCCGTTGCGGAATGCTTTAAATTGGTTGCGGGATCAATTAATTGAGGTGTATGAGGAACAAGGTAGACGACTATTTCGTGATCCCTGGCAAGCAAGAGATGAATATATCGAAGTCATGCGCGATCGCTCTCCTGCTAATATTAGTCGTTTTCTCTCCCACCATCAAACCCACAAACTGACAGCAGCTGAGCAAGTAGATGCATTGCGCTTGTTGGAAATGCAGCGTCACGCGTTACTGATGTTTACTAGTTGTGGCTGGTTTTTTGAAGAACTTTCTCGCCCAGAAGGCACTCAAATTCTCCGCTACGCTGCCCGTGCTTTGGAACTGGCGGGGGATGTATCGGGTGTGCAATTGGAAGCAGGTTTTCTCAAACACCTGGGTTTAGCCCCTAGTAATGTAGACCATTTCAAACATGGTGGTGAAATTTATCGCCAACTGGTGCTAACTGCTCAGGTTGATTTTAAGCAAGTAGCAGCACATTATGCAATTACTTCTTTATTTAACAACCAGGGATCAACATCTAAAACCCAACACCCAGTAATCACTCAGGACTCAGAACGGGCTGAACGCCCCGCTACCGCTAACAGCACTCAGCACGGGCTAAACGCCCCGCTACCGCTAACATTACCCAGTACTCAGCAAAAGCGCGTTTATTGCTACACCGCCAATGAGCTAGATTACCAACTACAACGCTTGGGATCATTAACTTTGGTGGTGGGACATTTAAAGCTGGTGTCAGAAATTACCTGGGAAAGCGAACATTTAGTATTTGCTGTACTGCATTTGGGAGGCTGGGATTTTCACTGTTGCATTCAACCATTTGTTGGACGACGCGATTACAGCCAATTAAAAGAAAAGCTGTTTGGGGCGCTGCAACAGGCAAGTGCGGCTCATACTATTTTGGTGATGACGCAGCTATTTGGAGAAGAGGCTTTCAGTTTACAAAATCTTTTTGCTGAAGAACGCCACCGGATTATGCGGTTGCTAAGTCAGGAAACACTGACACGATTAGACCAACTATATACCCAAGCGTACCGTGAAAATTATGGTATCATCATGGCGTTCTATCGGGATGAATTAGTGGTACCGCAAGAATTGCAAGTAGCAGCGGAGATAGCTTTAGGGTATCGTTGTATGACAACATTACGATCGCTTGAGCAAGATATCACTGAATCCCAAGCAAGCTGGAACCACATAGTAGAATTAGAAGCGATCGCCACTGAAGCGAAACATCTGCGTTGTCGGTTGGATATTCCCGAAGGTAGACAAATGCTAGAGCAGTTGATTGTGCGATCGCTTTGGCAATTATTGCATGATGCTAATGGTAGTTTTGATGCAGACATCCAACGATTGGAGCGATTGATTGATATCGGGGATCAACTAAATCTTGGCATATCTCTACAGCGTTCCCAAGAACTCTACTTTAGCCGTTTGCACAATCAGCTCGTACCGCTGTGTGTCACAACTGTAAATAATGAAGAAGATGTGCATCAGTGCCGTCAGTTGCTCAAGTTGGGACAAAAGCTAGCTGTTGATGTCAGCATGATTTCGGATAAGTTAGGCTAGATTCGCACAAAGACAGACACAACCGAAGCAGGGAACAGGAAACAGTTAAGCTTATTTCCTGTTCCCTCTTTAAATTTTGCCTGCAATAGACCTCTTGCAAAAGTCGGGTACTCGCCAGAAAATAAATTTTCTGGCTGATAACTTAAGTCGGTTGAAACCGACTAATAACAGTATTTTTAGTCCGTTTCAACGGACTTTTGCTATTAGGCAGAGACTTGAGTCTCTGACGGTTCAAGTATTTTTGCAAGAAGTCTAATCATCAATACTGTAGCAGTCCTATGTGATTTGTGAAAATTCGCGGTGTCCAGATCCCCGACTTCTCAAAGGATACTGCTGGTTATTCAGGGGTATCACCCCTCATACTGCGATTTTTTGTTATTCCACCAGATGTAGAGAGGCGCTTTTGAAGCGTCTCTACCAACCATATTGTGTGCAGGTGATGGGCAACGTTAGACCGATAGCTGCATCTGGGAACTCTAACAGAAAATTCCTGCTCTTATTTGGAGGTGTGGTGATGGATAAGTTAGATGATCCCTTGAGTCGGCTGAACGAGGTGATTATGGATTTAGAGCAAGCACTTAGCCAATCTCAGGCAGAGATCAAAGCACTCAAACAAGCTCATGAGCAAGAAAGTATTTGTCGTGAACAAGTAGAGAGTGAACTGAAAGCCTCTCAGCATCTTTTGCAATTGGTCATGAATACACTGCCCGAAGCGATTTTCTGGAAAGATCGAAATTCAGTTTACTTGGGCTGCAACCAAAATTTTGCAGAAGATGCAGGAGTCGGCTCTCCCAAAAATATTATTGGCAAAACTGATTATGACTTGGCATGGAAGACAGAAGAAGCAGACTTCTTTCGAGAGTGCGATCGCCGTGTCATGTTAGCCAATCATGCTGAACTGGGAATCGTAGAACCCCAACTTCAAGGGGATGGAAAAAAGGCTTGGCTGGAAACCAACAAGGCACCTCTGCACGACGCAAGTGGTAAAGTTATCGGAATCCTTGGAACCTATCAAGACATTACCGAGCGGAAGCAAGCAGATATTGCTCTACAAGACTTGAATCAGAAGCTTGAACTTCAAACCTCTCAATTGCAATTAGCACTAGAGCGATTACAGCATTCTCAACTACAACTCATCCAACGGGAAAAAATGTCAGCCCTTGGCAACCTAGTTTCCGGTGTCGCCCATGAGATCAATAATCCAGTTGGTTTTCTGTCAGGCAATTTGCAACCTGCACAAGACTATGTGCGAGATCTATTTGGGTTGGTTGATCTATACCAGAAAACATTTCCCAATCCAGGGCGGGAAATTGAGGAGAAGATCGAAACAATCGATCTCGCTTATTTGCGGGAAGATTTACCCAAAACACTCTATTCCATGCGTGAAGGCATCAAGCGTATTGCAAATATCAGCACTAGTCTTAGAACATTCTCTAGAAGCGATGCAGAATATCGAGTCCTCTTCAATCTTCATGAAGGTCTTGACAGCACGTTGCTTATTCTTAAGCATCGCCTGAAGGCAAATGAACATCGCCCAGCCATTAAGGTTGTCATAAACTATCATGAGATGCCATCTATCATGTGCTTTCCAGGACAACTGAATCAGGTTTTTATGAATCTACTCGCCAATGCGATCGATGCGCTGGATGATTCTAATCAAGGTAAAAGTTTTTCAGAAATTCAGTTACACCCTAACCGAATCACGGTCACGATCCAACTATCAAATGATCGGCAATGGGCAATGATCAAGATTCAAGACAATGGGATCGGGATGACCGAGGAAATTAAGCAAAAGATTTTTGAGAATTTATTTACGACCAAGGGTGTGGGTAAGGGAACTGGTTTAGGATTGGCGATCGTTCGCCAAATCATCGTTGAGAAGCACTGTGGAACGATTGAAGTGAATTCTTTATTGGGACAAGGCACAGAGTTTATACTTCAAATTCCTGTAAAAACGGTCTAATAATCGCGTTGCACACCGACTGTATAAGAATGGTTGGTTGAGTCTAAAAGTTTACTAGCGGCGGGTGAATGGGCAACGTTAGCCTGCCAGCCCACAAACACCCGGCCAAAATTTATGTATTTTTTGGTTTACGCAAGTTCTGTGAACCAATGGGGCCGAGAATTTGGTTGAGGCTACGTAGTTGTTCAGCTGTGCCCATGCAAATTAGGGTATCTCCTGGTATCAGAACTGTGTCACCTGTGGGGCCACCGATGAGGGTGCCATCGTAGCGGCGAATTGCCAGAACTAATGCCCCAGTTTGCGATCGCAATTTCGCTTTTTGCAGAGTTTGACCAACAAAGGGACAAGAAGCCGGGTCAAGTAAAAATTCTTCCATGTATAATTGGCGATCTGCACCTGTGAGAATACCATCGACAAAATCTAATACCTGTGGTCTCAAAGCAGCAGCAGCCATCCGTTTACCGCCGGTAATGTAGGGGGAAATCACCGCATCCGCCCCACCACGCTGCAATTTTTGTAAGGCTTCTTCTGTGCTGGCGCGAGCGATCGCCCTAATCTTGGGATTAAGTGTTTTTGCTGATAATACTGTGTATAAGTTTTCTGCATCTGAGGGCAGAGCCGCAACAATACAAATCGCTCTTTCAACACCAACTTTCAAAAGTGTATCATCAAGTGTTGCATCACCTTGGTATACTGTATAACCTTCTACTTGTGCCCTCTGGACAGATTCTAGTTCTGAATCAATCACAACAAAGCTGACGCCTTCTGCCCGAAATTCCTTAGCAATTTGACGACCAGTGCGACTAAATCCACAGATGATGTAATGTTCTATGAGAGATTCCATCAATCGCCTCTGTCGCTGTATGCGAATACCCTCTTGAAAGTAGCCTTGAATAATCGCTTCTGTGAATCTGTTGACAATGTAGCCGATATTGACGACACCTAAAAAAATTAAAGCAATTGTAAATAGTCTGCCTCGGCTACCAAGTGGATGTGTTTCTCCATATCCTACAGTAGCTAAGGTAATTACTGTCATGTAAGCCGCGTCTTCCCAAGACCAGCCCTCTATAAATCTATACCACAAAGTACCAATGAGGAAAACTCCGCCCAGAGCGATCGCTCCGATCATTAGTTCTTTTTGGATACGTTGATATTTTTGCTCAAGAGTTGAGTACAAAGTTTTTTACTACTGCGATATGTTTGAGGATATTTCAGCGTTAGCCTCAAGGGAAGAGGGAACGCTTAAAAGTGATAAATAAGGCGTTTAAAAAGGGTGTGAGTTGATGAGGACGCGGAGACGTTTGGACGCGGTGAGACAGCGAGTAAAGGAGGGTTTCCCTCCGCAGGCGACTGCGTTAGCGAGCTTGCGAGCGTCACCCTTCGGGTGACGCGGAGAGTCCCCATAACTAAAAGCTAGGGGATTCAAGCAAGGAAAACATTTTTTGCCTCCACAACTCGCATTCGGGGGCTTTTGACCAGTGCTTCGACCTTGAGAAGGGTCGCGCTCCGCGTCTCCCCTTAAGCGCGTCTCCGCGTCTTCTTGGTAACGGGGAAAGCCCAGTTCAATTTTGAATCTTTACTTTTTTTCGTAAAAATTTTTTAAGGATTTCGAGGACACTAGTAAATATATATGATCAAAAACTTTCAGGAGGAGAGGTAATGAGCGTACAAACTCTAGCTGAACAAGCCACCATTCCCCCAAATTCCGATTCCATCGCTTCTAGTCCTTTTAATGTAGACAGCTTCAATGAGGCTGTCATGTCTACCTATGCCCGTTTTCCCCTAGCTTTAGAACGGGGTGCTGGATGTCGGGTTTGGGATACACAGGGGCGGGAATATCTGGACTTTGTAGCAGGAATTGCCACTTGTACTTTGGGACACGCCCATCCAGCAATGGTGGAAGCGGTGACACGTCAAATCCAAAAGCTGCATCATGTTTCTAATTTGTACTACATTCCAGAACAAGGTGAGTTGGCAAATTGGATTATTCAACATTCCTGCGCTGATCGCGTATTTTTCTGCAACTCTGGGGCTGAGGCTAACGAAGCGGCAATTAAGCTAGCGCGAAAATATGCCCACACGGTATTAGACATTGAAAAACCAATTATCTTAACCGCCAACGCTAGTTTCCACGGGCGGACTCTGGCAACGATTACCGCCACAGGGCAACCAAAGTATCAAAAACATTTTGATCCTTTGATGCCTGGTTTCCATTACGTCAATTACAACGACATTAACGCTGTGGAAGTAGCGATTAGCGAGTTAGATGAAGGTGACTACCGTGTAGCGGCGATTTTGATTGAACCGTTGCAGGGAGAAGGCGGTGTGCGTCCGGGAGATGTCGCCTATTTCAAAAAGCTACGGCAGATTTGCGACGAAACCGGGATTTTGTTAATTTTCGATGAAGTGCAAGTTGGCATGGGGCGCACTGGTTATTGGTGGGGTTACGAACATCTGGGTGTTGAACCGGATATTTTCACCAGTGCTAAAGGCTTGGGTGGTGGTATCCCCATTGGGGCAATGATGAGTAAGAAATTCTGTGATGTTTTCCAACCCGGAGAACACGCTAGCACCTTTGGCGGTAATCCCTTTGTGTGTGGAGTAGCACTTGCTGTTTGCCAAACATTAGAAAGAGAAAACATTTTGCAGAATGTGCAAGCACGAGGCGAACAGTTACGTGCTGGATTAAAAGCGATCGCTGCCAAATATCCGCACCAGATTAGGGAGATTCGCGGCTGGGGTTTAATCAACGGTTTGGAATTGACATCTGATACTCAGCTAACTGCTGCTGATATTGTCAAAGCTGCCATCGATGAGGGCGTATTGCTTGTACCAGCCGGGCCAAAAGTTGTGAGATTTGTACCTCCATTGATTGTCACAGAGGCAGAAGTCAACCAGGCACTGCAAGCTTTTGACAAGGCGATAGATCAGGCGATCGTTGTGAAAGGGAGTGGGGATTAGGGGTAATGGGAATTTCGGCGTTAGCCCAGCCAGCTTTGTTAGCGTACCCCTCCCTTAACTAGTTCCGTGGGTTTAAGTCCGCAAGTTTTGTGTTGGAGTCTGTCTTATACCAATTCGTAATTCGTAATTCGTAATTCGTAATTAAGAAACTCTTATTTAGTATGGGTTTCGGAGTTTGAATGTGTAGCCGAATTTTAGAGAATTGGTATCACAAAGTTGAGGCAGTGTGATCTTGGGGAGCCACTGCGTTGGACGGGTTTCCCAGCAGCCGCGCAAGTGGCGTGGTTTCCCCCATGAACAACTGCCGTCAGAGCGCAGGTTTCCCCCTGGTGACTTGGCGCTCAATCCCCATTACAAAACTTAATTACGAATTATGCGCTTCGTAGCGGTAGCGTTAGCGCAGCGTAAAGCCTACGGTATAGCCTCGCTTAGAGCGAGGTACGAGCGTCCGAAGGAGCGTAATTACGAATTACGAATTAACGCCTAATGTGAATTAGTAATTATGGGGTCAACCAGTAGGTGTTTTTCAAACAAAACAAAATTTTGCGCCTGAAAAGCTTATCCTCTCTAGCTTTGAATCCTCTTTGAGTGTTTTGGAGGTTGACACCACCCCCTCAAATCCTTATCACAATTGCTTTTGAGGTTATTTATTATTCTTGCGCTCTTGACAACCAAACGTCTGAAAAGGTATCTTAGCTACAGGTTGCCACTTTTGAACCTTGAAAACCAAATATACCAAGGCTCGCAGACCCCGGCCGTTTTAATTAACCTAAATCCCTATTAGGGATTGAAACATCTTTGACGCTACCCACACGGCAACAATACCCGTTTTAATTAACCTAAATCCCTATTAGGGATTGAAACGTCTTTCGCAACCACTAAAGATACTTGCTCTGCCACAGTTTTAATTAACCTAAATCCCTATTAGGGATTGAAACCCGTTTTAACCTTTGTAGTTGGTGAAAACGGAACAACGTTTTAATTAACCTAAATCCCTATTAGGGATTGAAACGTTCTTCAGTGACATTTGATATTGCTGACACTTACGGTTTTAATTAACCTAAATCCCTATTAGGGATTGAAACGTTTGTTCTAATAAATCTATGTATCCTCCGTAGTTCAGTTTTAATTAACCTAAATCCCTATTAGGGATTGAAACCATTGTAAGTAAACTTTTCGTAGCCAGAACATCACGTTTTAATTAACCTAAATCCCTATTAGGGATTGAAACTACCTAGACGGAGCTTTCTGTCTTCTTCAAGAGGTTTTAATTAACCTAAATCCCTATTAGGGATTGAAACGCATAAATGCCACTGAACTGCTAGCCGGATTCAAGTTTTAATTAACCTAAATCCCTATTAGGGATTGAAACAATTACAGCTTGGGCAGTTGCTCACAGTTCACATCGTTTTAATTAACCTAAATCCCTATTAGGGATTGAAACGAACAAAATATTAGGTAATTAATTATTTAATCCGTTTTAATTAACCTAAATCCCTATTAGGGATTGAAACCTGGAAATTTTGACCAAAAATAATTACTCTCAGAAAGTTTTAATTAACCTAAATCCCTATTAGGGATTGAAACCCTACATTTGAACTGCCAACTGTATTTTTATTTTGTTTTAATTAACCTAAATCCCTATTAGGGATTGAAACGATCTTTAAAATTTTTATACTCCTAATAGTTGAGTTTTAATTAACCTAAATCCCTATTAGGGATTGAAACTAAATAACTGGTATCCAGTGTTAGGGCGATATCGTAAGAAAGTTTTAATTAACCTAAATCCCTATTAGGGATTGAAACCAAACACTCACTAATTACCAAATGATGGAGTCTAAGGGTTTTAATTAACCTAAATCCCTATTAGGGATTGAAACAACGACATTAAATATTTTGGGTGCTGTTGATGGTGTGTTTTAATTAACCTAAATCCCTATTAGGGATTGAAACAAGTTACAAGCCTTGAACCATCTTTAGGTGAGGGTGTTTTAATTAACCTAAATCCCTATTAGGGATTGAAACTTCCATAGATAATCTTCTTTCTGTGGGTTCAGTTCGGTTTTAATTAACCTAAATCCCTATTAGGGATTGAAACATCAAAAAATCTGGACAATCCCTTGAAATTCAATTGTTTTAATTAACCTAAATCCCTATTAGGGATTGAAACATCACTTTCATTGATGACAAAGCTTTTTCCATCCTGTTTTAATTAACCTAAATCCCTATTAGGGATTGAAACGTCTTGCCGTCAATATTCCACTTTAATTCGAGAAACGTTTTAATTAACCTAAATCCCTATTAGGGATTGAAACATTTTATGTCTATTGTGTCGGGTATTTAACCAGGTTTTAATTAACCTAAATCCCTATTAGGGATTGAAACTCAACAAAAAATTTTCGATGCGATGGAGGCACAGCGTTTTAATTAACCTAAATCCCTATTAGGGATTGAAACATTTTATTGTTTGTAGATGGGGAGTCGGATAAGGGTTTTAATTAACCTAAATCCCTATTAGGGATTGAAACATTAGTTTGATGATTCGCCAAATGTTTATAATTTTCACTCAGTTTTAATTAACCTAAATCCCTATTAGGGATTGAAACGCAGATGTTGAAGAATTAGTGCCACTACTTACGTTTTAATTAACCTAAATCCCTATTAGGGATTGAAACAAGGCGATCGCGTTCTATTGACTAATTTCTTGGGTTTTAATTAACCTAAACCCCTATTAGGGATTGAAACGAATTTAGGAGCTATTTAAGCGCTAAATTCCCAGTTGGTTTTAATTAACCTAAGAGGATGTTTGAAAAGTTTTGGGCGAATATAATGAGACTGTTGGCGAATTGATAAGGGGTCTAACCCATCAGCCCAAATCAATCTTAAATTTCTTTAATTTCAGTGCGTTTAAATGCACTTGGGCTATGAGCAATCAATTTATTGCAGGGCGGGAAAGAAACGCAAAAACAAGGCTTTAGGGGTGGGGGGTTTAACCCATCGTGAATTGACCAACAGTCTCATATAATTCGCTACTACACAAGCGAAGTCCACCTCCTTTGGAAAATACGGAAAATCGAGTTCTTGAAACCCACGAAGGTAGGTTTTGTCTGTATAGTCGCGATTTCTAATCGCCTATTTTAGTATTAATTTAGACTTTTAAAACAACCTCTTAGGGATTGAAACTATTCTGAAGAAATTCACGAGGCAATCGACTCTTTCAGATTGCTCTTTTCACTGTTCCCCGTTCCCTGTTCCCTCTTAACAGAGTGTTTATTTAGTATAACAAGTACGATAGAGCCGTTTTTAATTCACATCAGACGTAATTACGAATTACGAATTATTTAACCCTAGCGCGGAAGCGAATAAAACCATAAGAATTGGCTGGCTTGTTGGTTTGAGTAGCTGCGGGTAAATTAGGTAAATCTGGATTTCGTGTGACATTCACGAACACAGCGCCATTGGTGTTGGAACCACAGGATAACGGTGTGTCTGGGTCATTGACAGGATAAAAACGCCCGCGATCGCTTGTATCTTGTATATTACTTAGGTAAACCGTAGGGGTATTAGAACTAAACCCCAATGCAATACCTTGGTCTGATTTTGGTAAACCACCGTCGGATGGCGTATTACCATTAAAAGCAATAGGGATAAAAGTACTATTACTAGGAACTAAGTCACAGAATTTCACGTTAGTAGCACTACTCGCACCCTTAGATAGAAAATAAATAGTGTATTCCAACTCATCCCCCGGCTTAACAGTGCCAGCATTGATCAATCCCCGCAAGTAACCAGCAGGCCAGATAGAATCATTATCATCACCTGCATAGGGTTCTGGTACATAGTTAGCAGCGCTAGTAGGAACACTACTCAGACCATCCACAATATCAGTTAAGTCTTGGTTGTTAATGCGGGTGATGCGTTTTACTAACAGCAACTTGGCACTAGCAGCAGTAGCACCGTTATTATTCTCGCCGACGCTAGTCACACGACCCGTAATAGTATCAGTGTCTCTAGTTGGCAGGTAGTTTGGACAGCGTGTACTGGCGTTTCCGCTGGTGCTGGCTTCCCAGCAAGCACTAGTATTAGTATCTTGACCATTAGGGGTCAAGCTAATCGATTGACCATTGCTAGCCCCAACGAGAGAAGCCTGATAAGTATTATTCCAGAGATTCAGCACACTTGCGGGAGGCGTGTTAATCTCGTTAGCACTGCCATAGGCTACATAGTCAATAATTTTATCTTGATTATCGTACAGCCAGATATCATCACCCAAGTTGTTGAGTTTGGGAGTTTGTCGCAACCAAGCTTGAAAAGCGGCGGCTGTGGCTTGATGATTAGTGTTGTTATCGCCAATCCAAATTACTGCATATTGCCCTGGTTGTAAAATTGTGCCGTTAGGGAATGTATAAGTAAAACCGTTAGTATTATCGTTATCACTAGCAGTTAGGTGTCCATCTGCTAACTTAACACCACTTAAATCTACAGCTGAAGAAGAAGCATTATAAATTTCAATAAACTCATCGTTAGCGCTGCTAGTAGTACCCGTTTCGCTATACAAAACTTCGTTAATGATGATTTTGCCGGCGTTGGTGGAAACTGCATCAACAATATTAAATGGAGTTGGTTCAGTTTGACCAGGATAATAAGTCCATAAATCTAGTCCTTTGGTATCTCCAAAAGAGCCGTTGCATGATGTCCCGGCGTTACCAGCGTTACCAGATTGACCAAACTTCCTGTCATTGCTGGCGGTGTCAAAACCGTTAATTGGGTCGCTGAAGGCTGGGTTTGGTGGATTGATACCACAGAGTACTTGCCCAGCAATACCGATTTGAGTACCACCGATAGTTTTATAAGCGCGATCGTCATAGAATCCTCTAGTATTGCCTATAGGATTAGTAGCATTCAGCATTGTAATGGTAGGGCCGCCAGTAAAATTGTTTTCTGCATCCAGTAAGGGAAAGTGATATTCACCTCCAAAAGTTCGGACGCGGACTTTGTAATCACTGGCAACTGGGAAAAAATTGTTACTGTTATCTTTACCATCCCAATTAACCGTTTGTGATCCCGTTGTGGTCATAACCCCTCGCAAAATACGGTTTTGTGAATTGCTGGGATCAAAATTGCTGCCATCTCGGCTGATAATTAGTTCGTAAGTACCTGTAACATTGCTGCCAAAGCTAAAAGTACCACCCGTACCGTAAGTACTGTTATTTCCTGTCACTGTGCCGTTGAACTGTAAGTTATTAATAACAGGAATAATTGGGTTAATGGGAGTACCAGTTGCTTCTAAAGTACCATCTTGTTTGTAACGTTCAACGTATGGAAGTACGTTGGCGTCAATGGGGTTAAAAAAGGTAGCGTATTGAGGACGAGCTAAACTAACACTACCTTCCAAGCTAGTCAGCTGACTACTCGAGCCTAATACGTCGTGGTAGAGAGGCGTTTTACCATCACTGTCAAAAAAGCCAGCTTGATTACCATAGAGAGCGAATCCATTGGGATCAGTGCCTCTAAGTTCTACTTTGTATCGGAAGCCATCTGTAGTCACTGGATAGACCGAGAAATTCAGATATCGACCGTTATTACCAGTAAATAAAGCCAGATAATAGCTGAATAGCCGTCCGTTTATATCGGTTGTTGAAGTTTGATCACTACTCCTGACAGTTACATCCCAAGCTGCAACACTTGTTTTTTGTTCAGCATTAAAGTTGTTCCCACTACTCAAACCAATCTCACCAGTGGGAGTAGCATTTTCTGAAGAGTTATCTCCCAAAGGGCCATAGAAAACGATGTCATAAACTCCGGTGGATGGAGCTTGATAGTAGCAGGGAATGTAGCCGTTAGGATTGCCTCCACCAGAAATAGCGCGGGGGCCATTTAACTCTTGTTGGCGAGTTGAGATAAAGCCTCGTCCAGCTTGAGAAGTACAGATAAAATCTGGTGTGTTGGGAACAGTTTCACTACCAATACTGCCACTTACACGACCAGGATTATAAACGCGGATGTTACCATTATCGACCCCAACTGCGCTGGAACCCAAAAGAATATACTCATCTTTATTGGCAAAGACCTTAAGCAGGGTACGCCGCAAAATGAGATTACCATACTTATCAGTACGCCAATCGATGTTAGCTCTGTTACTGTTGGCAGGAGCGCTACTTGGGTATAGTGTGCGACTGCCTTCCGCCTGAGCAACTTGTATGCCAGAACTCAGGGCGCATAATGAGAGAGCAAGGCTACTTAGTAGTTTTTTATAGCGGTTGAGGGGGTTGTGATTGACCGCTAAAAGACATTTTAACAGTAGACTCATTGATGCTTTACTAGCTCCTGATTTTGATTGGATAACAGCGATCGCACTACCACATTCTTAAATTCTTTGTTCTCTAGGTTGCCCAATGTATCCGCAAATCTACCATGTTGATTAAGTGATGTCATATATTTAATTCCTCAATTTCTACCCAATGTTGCATTCTTGAGTCTATTTACTAAAGTTGTGGATTGTTGTGGCGGTGGTAAAGCTTTTTGCTGTCCAAAACCGTCGAATAATTCATTAAGTTTGAGGGTTAAACCCAAATATGGCCCACCTGCTGAGCGCGTGCCAGAGAAATCTCGATCATCAACATTACCAAAGGCATATCCAGCAGCAAGGCGCAGATTCGGCGTGAGATAGTACCCTGACTCGACAACAAAGCCCGTCTCTGTATAGTTAGATTGACCAATCCAACGGGCTTCACCGACTAAATCCATGCTGTAGCCCAAGCGGTAGGTAGCTCGGAGTTGTGCCAGATTAACCATACTTGTGCCGACTAAATCGTTAGCTAAGTATGAGGTACTGTTACGCAGAGCATACTTACCGTAGAATTCCCATTGCCAATTGGGGGCATAGATAGCTTCTAAAGCAAAGGTATGGTCTTCAGAACCTGTACCACTACCTAATAAAATCGTGTCTGGGATAGTGGCTGGATTTTGGCGATATTCGTAACGCAATAAAGCATTAAATTGATCGTTGTTGGGGTCGCGGTAAGCTAAACCCAGTTTGAGATTGGCAGTATCTCCCAATCCCGAAAACTTCTGGTTGGCGGAGTTGGCTTGTTGATAACGTACCAAGGCTGTGAGGGCTGGAGAGATTTTACCTGTAGCCGCAGCGGAAATTACCGTGTTAGAACCACTAGATGAGGAGCGATACTCGTAACGAGCGCTAGCTTGAAACTGCGGATTATCAGAATATTCCAGCCCAACGCTGTAGCTATCGCCACCCTCAAACCCGATCGCCGATGCAGCTTGACCATAAGCGTAGGGTTGAGCATATTGTTGACCTGTGGCAGTCCGTCCGAAGAAGCCGCCAAATACATGTTCATACGCCAGGTTGAGCCGTAATCCACGAGCAATCATCCAGCGATTATTCAAACCTATTGCCCCTTGAGTAGTTAGTTCGTTAGCACCACCCAAAATCGAATAACGACCACTTAAGATAGTATCCGAGCCAAGTTTGTGTTCGCCATTCACACTTAAACTAGTGATAGAGTTACCATCAAACTGACCGCGAGTATAAAATTGTTGAGCTAAACTAACATTTATACCGGGAATTACTGCCCAATTCAACCCCAAGATAGTACGGTCTGGGTAAATAGAATCAACCTCAGAAGAGAGAGTTAATTCATTTTGGGCTTGGAAAGTAAGATTTTTAGCTAGGGGATACGTAAAACGCGATCGCAATTGATCAGAATTAGTAGTTAATGCATTCACTGCGATACGGTCATCTCGATCACGGTGAATCCAATCTAAATCGACAGTGGCTTTACCAAAACGTTGTTGAATCCCAGCAGTAATTGTTGTCAGAGAATTATCGACCTTACTACCCGGTACAGCTTGCGATCGCGGTGTAAATAGTTCTTCAAAAGTATCTAGGGGTTGGGGTGCAATACCAAAATTGTCTTCGTGGTCATATTGCACTCTGACATTAGTACTGGAAGTGAGCTTACCTATTAACTGCGCCCCATAGCGGGTTTGTCCAGGGACAAAACTGATAGTGGCATTGTTGGCAAAGCCTGTATCCGCAAAGCGATAATAAGCACGTCCTTGAATACCGTCAGTAATCTGTCCTTCAGCTTCCAAACGATAAGCATCACCATCAACCTCTCCCATCAGTTCCGAATCATTGGTGGAATGGGCATACTCTGCGATTAACTTACCCCTATTCCCTAAAGCGATTAGTGCATCTGCACCATAGAGTTGAAAATCACGCACCCCTTGATTTTCTTGGATATAAGTAGCTCCTAACCAACTTTCGTGGTTGAGTGTGCGAGAAAGATGATATTGCAGACGACCAGCAAAGATATTACTATCAGAGTCTTGGCTATCGTATTGATAGCTCACAATAATCCGACGTACTAACACTTGACCAAATTGATCGATATCAGTGCGGAGAATCGGTTCACGGAATATGAGAGTACCGCGATCGTAATCGATTTCGTAATCTGCCCCTCGGTCGAGCTGTTGACGTTGCAGCACAGTCCCAGGACGATTGAGTTCTTCTAACTCGACAAATACATTTTCACTACCTGGAACCAATATCCGCCGCGACAGGAAGTAAAAGCCACTAGTGCCATCAGGAGCAATAGTATCGCGTTGAAACCCTTCTAGATGGTTGCCATAAAAACCCGTAACTTGCAGATTCTCCAAATTGTAGTTAGCTTTAAAGCCATGCAGTTGACGAGTGATAGCAGTAAATTGCTGCGATGAACGGGCGAACTCCTCACTGTTATAATCTCCCCACATAGCATAATCAGGGGCAGCCCCGGGAATGGGAGACGATCGCTCAAAACGTAGAAATACACTGTCAATCGAAGGGGCAAATACATCAACTTTAGAGCTATCGCCATAGACGGGGTAGTTTTGCTCACTGAATTGGTACGTCTTAAACAGACGATTATCACAGTTACAATCTTCGTTGAGGCTACGAGAACTATTGTATGCTCCAGTAAACAACCAATCCCCGATCGCACCTGTCGCAAATATCGCCGAATTGATATCTAATTGCGTACTTTCGTCCTGATCTGGACGCAGAAAATCACGGAAACTCCCATAATAATTTGTGCCTCTGGCTCCCAAGCGCAAATCTATCACCCCAGTCACCAAACTAGGACGCAGTGCTGTTTCAAATTGCAGTTGGGTAAAGGCTTCTAAATTGTTAGCTGTTGCTTGGATTTGTACAGTTTGTGCTTTGATATGCGATCGCAAACTTGCGTTAAACTCCCCCTTACGCACCTCCACTTGAAAACCGGGTTGCTCAGGTTTAAAATCTGTACCAACAAACTCCCCAGCAGTCGCCCTCAAAGTCACAACAGCATTTTGATCAGACCGATTCCCATTCTTATCCAGCAATTGACCCCGGACTGTAGCCACAGAACGTCCATCAGCCGGGATACGAGACTCAACCGTCTCCAACTTCAATTGTTGCGCCGTCCCTCGTACCATCACACGCACCGTCACAGGCGGTTCAGTCCCTCCCACAACCTGTGCAGAGATACTATTATCACCTGCCATCAACGAAAGACCGTACCATGTCTGCGTTATCAAATTGGTGCTAGTATCAGTTTCCGTCTTGCCCATCAACGAAGAATCCACCAACTTCCCATTCACCCGCAATTCCACCCGATTACCAACAGGAAATTGCAAAATCACCGTAGTCGCTGGCACATCCAGAACAGCATCAGGCATTGGAGCGAGGATTTTCAGAGGAGATGAGGCAGTAACTTGCTCTTGAGCTTGAGCAGTAATTATTGTACGTGAACTTCTAAATAATTCAGCGGTTGGTTGAAATCCTTGTGCAGCAGTTTCAATGTCACTTTCAAATCTTACCTTTGCGTCTTTGCGCCTTTGCGTGAGACATTCACCCCCAAATTCAGCAACGCTAGAATTTAGACCCACACAAGAAACCAGTGTTTGCTCTACAGATTCAGCCCTGACCACAGCAGAGTATAAAACCAGACTCAATCCCCCTGTAACTATCCCGATCAACCTCAAATTAAAAATAGTTGCATAATCCAGTCTGGGATTCATTTTTTCACTGGCTCCACAGAGGTAGGCGTGACTGCAAAATTCATCCGTACCAACCCCCCAGGTGACAAACGCACCAAACGAGATAAACTATTGCGTTCCCGAAACTTTCGATTAGGAGCGATCGCATAACCAGGAACACTACTCAGGTCTAATACACCCGTATGACTTCCAGGCAAAACATTAGCCACAGAAAACAAACCCTTAGGATCAGTAGTAATCCGGTTGCCATCCTCCAGAAAAATCACCGCATTCGGTACTCCCGGTTCACCAGGTTGCTGTTCACCATCAAAATTTTTATCAACAAACACCCGGCCGATAATCGTGCCGCAGTCAGAGACAATTCCGGGACGAATTTTTAATTGGTGTGTTGCCGGGCCATCCTTAGCGCCAAACAGGTTGTCAACCCTTTGAGCATTGGCGATCGCACTATTGCGACCATTACCACGCAAAGCATCGCTCGTCAGCTGCGCCGCATAGGCAATATTTAAGACTTTTTCCGTAGGTATAGTTGCATCTGTACGGAATATTACCGTATTTCCACTGCGTTCAGAAGTCACCGTCACTGATTGACCATCTATCTCTCCCCGCACAGAGTTAGCTAAAAACCGGAATCCTAAAGGTAAATTATCCGTGACAACCACATTTGTTAAACCGACATCAGTCAAATTTTTGACCGATAAGCGATAGATGATCGTATCTCCAGGTTCAGCGGTGGCGCGATCGCCTGTTTTAATAATCTGCACCTGATTGGGTGGACACATATTTGTAGTCAGTTCAAAAGCTAATAAATTCAGTCCTATTACTTCTGCATTAGGAACTGAAACAACTGTTGCCTCTACCGTAGTTTCACCTGTAATTGATATAGGTTGACCATCTAGAGAAGTTGCAATATAACGCACAACCTCATTACCCACTGTGCCGCTACTATCAACGATTTGAATTTTGATCCTTCGCTGTTTGTAAATGGAGTTCGCCGGGGGATTAACCACAAAAATATAAATTTTCCCTGCATTTGTTTGACCCTTGCTCGGATCAAGCAGGAAATTGTATTGACCGGCAGGGTTATTCGTCAGGAAGTAGGGATTACTATTTTCAATATTTGGTTGGATACCACTAGGAACCTGATTATTTGGCACATCCGGCAACTCTGTGCGAGTCAGAGAAACCAAATTACCCAACTCTGTTCCTGTGCGATCGCCAGGGCTAGGTTCGTATATACTGACCGAAAAACCTGTATAATCAGGCAAGAGCGTACCTGCACAACCCAAAATCCTCCCAAATGGGTCAATTAATGAGTTAGTACTCAAATTCAACCGACTAGAAATTCCTTCGTATCTATATCTACTATCTGGCTCTGTATATGTATAAGTAGCTTGATTGAAGATTTCTTTAACTTGTTGCGCTGTTGCTGGTTTAAGTATATTTATATACAAAGCACTTCCCAGCAGAAAAGTAGCTGTTAACCGTCGGCAACAGCCACCTTGAGAATTAATCCGCTTTTGTTTTTGAGGACGGCTCACTAAACACATCTCCTGGACAGTTATCAGTTATCAGCGATTCAGTGATCAGTTATCAACACAAGTGACTGATCACTGATTTAATCAGCGCACTTGGGTTTGATAGATTGCTTTGACTGTCGTCTTTGCTGCTAATGATGGGATTTGTAAACGGATGTGAGTGTAAACACTGGCTGGTGCTGGTTTAATTTCTACTTTGCCGTTGGGGAGAGTAACTTTAAGGGTGGGATTTTCAACAAAATTGCGTCCGCCATCAATGCTGTAGGTAATTTTGGCATCATTGCTAGCATTGGCAGATTGCAAGACGTACATCATTCCTTGGGGAATGGGTTGATTGAGAGTTAAATTTTTGATTGGGCGATCGCTTTTATTTACACCAATTAAGGTATAACGCAACACATCTTTTGGTTGTACTACGGCTTTACCTTGCAGTGGTTGCCAGCTAAGTTGTTGTTTACCTTGCTGATTTTGAGTTACAACTTGCTTTTCAGCCTCCAGCCGTAACTGCAACTGCGGTTGAGGTTTGATATTTTGAGCAACAGCAATTGGAGAGTGCGAAATTCCCGACACGAAACCAACAAAAGGAACTGTGGCGATGAAAGCCAACACACCGACACTTGCAATAGAAACCCGATTCATAATAGACAACCTCTGAAACTGTAATTGCTGATTGATAAGTAATTGCACAAAATTAAATTTATTGGTGTAGGGAGGGAACTCCGCGTCCCCCTTCCCCAAGTCTTTGTGTCAGACTCAACCCAGTAATTTTGGGTTGCCAGAGTAAGCTAAAAAACATCTAAATTACATAATCAAATTAAATAAAACTCTTGTGGGGTGGGCATCTTGCCCGCCCTAATTATGCAAGTTATATGTGGAACAGCTTACTAATTAACCTTGCGTTGGAAAGTAAACGTTCTCTGCTCACCTGGGGTTACTTGACCAGTCACACTATCCACATATTTTGTGATATCAGTGTTCACCGTAGTTCCCGTTTGGTCAATGCTAGAAGTAGTAGCAGGATTACCACTGAAAAATTGCATATTTGCAGTTCCAGAATCTTTCGCCGAACCTACAACATTACTAGTATCAATTTTTCCATTAGCGTCATTATCTAACGCCCAATTATTGGGAGTTAGCGTACCATCCTCAGTAATCACAACCTTGTCGGCATTCAAAATCACATTTCCACTACCTGCTTGAGGATCAGAAATATTCTTGTATTGAATCTGGTACTCAATAATATTCCCAGGAGCAGGCTTCTTCAACGTACTACTGAAAGTACCATCAGTACCTTGGACTGCGGGGCCAGTTCCTTGTAAAACTCGTGACACCTTCGTCAGTTTTAAGAAACCAGTGTAAACGCGATCAATTGTGATATTCTTGACTGTCTCTGCACCTAAACCAGGGGTTGCATCATCTACAAAAGCCGTCACCGGAACAGGGAAACCTCTCTCAATATCAGTAGATAATTGTGTACCTGAAGGTAAATTGACCTCTACGCCATAATTGACGCTAGCGCCCCCTGCTACGTTAGGAATTGTAATGTATTGAGAAGTGGCATTAATTGCAGTACCTGGTGTGCTGGGGTTCCCGTCCGCATCATACAAAAATTGCGTACCATTCCATACATAGCTTCTTGACTCACTATTGTAGGTGATGACGACAATTGTATTGGTCGGTAAATCAGCGGCGTTAGCGGGTGGTGTCGGTAAAAGAGAGATACTGTTTGTAGCCGTACCACTATTCTTGATTGTGTTAGTGAAACCGACTGTTGACGGGTCAAGTGTGCTACCCGGTGCTGTCCCAGCAGGAACGAGGGAAGATTTGTTTGTGAAGTCATCGTTAGTACCACCTGATGGGCCAATTGCATCTGGTGCATTTTGTGGGCCATTGAGTATTGCTGAGGCGGCAGTTACTTCCAATTTAATGATGTTTGCTTCACCACCTACTGAACCATCACCAGTGTTGTTATTAGCTGGGTCGGTTCCGGTTTCAGGTGTGGTTGGGTTATTAATATAGCCATCATCAACACTAGCAGCAGGTAGGGTATCGGGAATACCATCACCGGGGTCAGTTCCAACGGGACTATCTGTACCAGCAGCAGGTGTCATATTACCCGGAGAACCACTGTAGTTACTGGGATTTTGGTCGCCGGATTCGTCGTGTACTGGGAAGTTATTGTTAGGGGTTTTACCAAACAATTGAGCGATGTTAGCAACGGTCAATGGTGAGGTAGCTGTTGATTCCACAGCTAGCTGAATTGAGAAGCCGCTTACTGTTGTACCAGGAGCAACAGACCCTAGATTAGTTGGTCTATTAATAAAACCAACGCGGGTTATGCCTGGAAGTGTGTCAGCGCCTTTTAAAGGGAAAGTCTTCCAACTCGCTGTATTCGCATCAGTTGTAATGGCATCGGTTGTGTAAACAGCTTCCCAATTAGGCGGTGGAGTTGGTGCTGCTGCTAAATCTGTACCCGCAGGAATGGCATCAGAAACTAAGATATAGTCGCCAGCAACACCATCAACAGTGATACTTGTACCTATCAATGGCGCTGGGGTAATTCCTTTTCCTGTTAAGTCAGTAGACTCAACCCGCAAACTCAAATTGTAGGTGAGTTTGTCATCTGTAATCTGGGATGTGCCAGCATTATTATTAGCACTGAGAGTTTTGAGAACGGTTGCTAGGGTGTAGTTTTTGACTGTTGAACCAACAGTTATTTGATCGATGGCGCTAGCTTCACGTGTACCGTTGACAGGATCGCCAGCAATATCACCGTTCGCTGTGCCTGTATTATCTACCGTGTAAACGTCACCACCATCGGGAACCCGCAATTGGTTTTGAGCATTACCAGGAGTATTACCTAGAGTAACTTTAATGATGTCGCCAGATATAGCCCCAGCTTGTACAGTAACTGGTATGCGTACTAGTACAGTATTACCAGGTGCGATCGAAGGTGTAAGGACTTCACTACCAGTCATGTTCACCCAAGTTTTACCGCCATCGGTGCTGTATTGCAGGTTATTAGCTGTACCACCTGGTAAGGTTCCTGATACTGTACCCGGCCCGGTTGTAGAAGCGAAGTTTGGAATTCTAAATAGGGTTGGGTCGTTACCTACGTTCGTGATGGTGTAGGTGTATATCAATAAATCATTGACAGCGACGCTACCACCATTGTTATCTGTGACTCCAGAGGCGGTAACGGTGATACCTGCAACCTCTGCCACAGTTACTGTAACTGTGTTGGAAGTCGCATCAACTCTTGTTCCTGATGGATCTTCATAGGTAGCAGTTGCTCTGTTGGTGATTGATTGACCAGCTGTTGTACCTTCAGCTAATACAGGTGCAATCAATTGAAAATAGCTGCTAGTTAATAATGCTGATGCTATCAAATATCGGTAGCGCTTACGCCGATGATTAATAGATTGGTTTCGTTTTACCATAGAAAAGTGTTTGTTGATTTTCGGACTTTTATCTGCGATTTCTAAGCAATATAAAACTTGGTAATTCCTATGGAACTACCAGTCATCTCAACCCAGAGCTTTAGTATTTTGGGAATCTGTAGGAATCCGATTTGATTTCTGAAAAAATCTAAGTATCTGTAGGGTGTGTTATCAGCGAGAGTACGGCACCAAAGCCTTTGGACGGTGCTTTAGCCTACGGCATAACGCCACTACATATATTTCAAAAATCAAATATGAGTCCTATATATCTGAGGGAATTAAATTATTAGCTCACCTCAAAAATTTATTGAGGGAGTTTACTTGTAGCAGGGAACAGGGTTGAAAGTCTGTTGTTATCTAACTTTTTGATGAAAATTTGTACTTCATTTACTTGCTATATGCTGTGAATAACTCGCCCTCGATTACGTGTAAGTATAAATGTACATTTCGTTTTATAAATTAACTTCAGTATAAACAACTAACTTATACAAAAAGGAATAAGTATATTCAACATTTGCTTTTTACTTTTTAAAAAAATAATAAAAGTCATATATAACAATGCTTTTGGAGATTGACTATTTTAACATCTCAAAATCATGATCTGAAATCAATCAGAAATGTGGTTTTGTGATGGAGATTTAAATTCCAACACAAAGTAATAGACTTCTTGCAAAAATACTTGAACCGTCAGAGACTCAAGTCTCTGCCTAATAGCAAAAGTCCGTTGAAACGGACTAAAAATACTGTTATTAGTCGGTTTCAACCGACTTGAGTTATCAGCCAGAAAATTTATTTTCTGGCGAGTATCCGACTTTTACAAGAGGTCTAATAAACCTTCTGAGATGGAATCTTATACCGTTTCACTTTAAAATTGATACATATAAATCACAGTAATAAAATTGAGTAATTTAAACTACTACTTTTGTTCAGTAAAGAGGAGAATTTTCAGTAAAAGTCGGGTGTGTACGTATCTTTATATTTAAATTTTACAGTAATTACTGGTTTGGGTACTAGCAATACCCGATAAAAATAGTCGGGTATGTTTGACTGGGATTTTTGCTCGTGTTAGTATTCATCCGACAGTTGACGGAAAAACAGGGAAAGCTAGTTTATGACTCAGGCAACAACAACCCAAACCCAAGCAACAGCCACATTTAAAGCTTTGAAGTGTAAGGAATGTGGAGCAGAATATGAACTCAAAGCTAAAAATGTTTGTGAATTGTGCTTTGGGCCGTTGGAAGTCAAATATGATTACAGCGCTCTACGTCGCACTGTGACTCGTGAAACAATCCAAGCAGGGCCAAATTCGATTTGGCGCTACCGTCCCTTTTTGCCCGTTGCAACTGACAACGTTATAGATGTGGGAACTGGTATGACACCTTTGGTGCGTTCTCATCGTCTAGCGCGTCGCCTGGGTTTAAATAAGCTTTACATTAAAAATGATGCCGTCAACATGCCCACCCTGAGCTTTAAGGATAGGGTGGTGTCAGTTGCCCTCAGTCGGGCACGAGAGTTGGGTTTCACCACTGTTTCTTGTGCTAGTACAGGTAATTTAGCTAATTCTACAGCCGCGATCGCCGCCCATGCCGGTTTAGATTGCTGCGTGTTCATCCCCTCAGACTTAGAAGTCGGCAAAGTTCTGGGTAGCTTAATCTATAGTCCTACCCTCATGGCTGTAAAAGGCAACTACGATCAGGTCAATCGCCTCTGTTCAGAAGTTGCAAATACACATGGATGGGGATTTGTCAATATCAACTTGCGTCCCTATTACTCCGAAGGTTCTAAAACTTTGGGCTATGAAGTAGTTGAACAACTGGGTTGGCAACTACCCGACCATATCGTTGCTCCTTTAGCTTCTGGTTCGCTCTTTACTAAAATTTACAAAGGGTTCCAAGAATTTGTAGAAGTTGGTTTAGTAGAAGGTAAGAACGTGCGTTTTAGCGGGGCCCAGGCTGAAGGCTGTTCTCCCATTGCTCAAGCCTTCAAAGAAAACCGCGACTTTATCAAGCCGGTGAAACCGAATACAATCGCTAAATCGATTGCAATTGGCAATCCAGCGGATGGCATCTATGCTGTGGAAGTTGCTCAAAAAACAAGCGGTAATATCGAAACAGTTGATGATGCTGAAATCATCGAAGGCATCAAATTGTTGGCAGAAACTGAAGGCATCTTCACAGAAACAGCTGGTGGTACAACCGTTGCCGTGCTGAAAAAATTGGTAGAAGCTGGCAAGATAGATCCAGATGAGACGACCGTGGTTTACATCACTGGCAATGGTTTAAAAACCCAAGAAGCAATCCAAGGCTATATTGGCGAACCTTTGACAATTGATGCCAAACTCGATAGCTTTGAACGTGCCCTAGAGCGATCGCGTACACTAGATCGTCTGGAATGGCAACAAGTCCTCGTTTAGTCAGACAAGTAACTGATACTTCGACTCCTTTCGACTTCACTCAAGGCAAGCCTCTCAGTACAAGCAACTGATCACTGATCACTGATAACTATGTCCGTAACAGTTTTAGTCCCTACTGCCCTTCAAAATCTGACTAATAACCAAGCTACCTTAGAATGTAGCGGTAACACGATCGCTGAATTATTTGATTCCTTAGAAAAACTCTGTCCAGGGATCAAAGGGCGGTTGTGCGATGAAGCTGGTAAACCTCGCAGGTTTTTGAATTTGTACGTTAATAGCGAAGATATTCGCTTTTTGGAAGGGACAGAAACACCTTTAAAAGATGGCGACGAAGTTAGTATCGTCCCTGCTGTTGCTGGTGGTTAATCTAGAGAGAAACCAATTTGATGAAAGGGAACAGGCAAAACTAGGTTGTCCACAACAAAAGAGATTTCAAGCTATCTTAAATAACTTCTAGTTCTCGGCCATTCCCAAACATTTATGCTTAACATTGAAACTTTACGCCAAGTGCCCTTGTTCACCAAACTACCAGAAGAACGATTGCAATGGTTACTAACCCAAGGAAAAGAAGTATGGCGACAACCAGGTGAAGTTCACCGTCATCAAGGAGAACCAGCCGACCATGTATTTATCTTGCTAGAAGGCCGAGTCAGAATAGTGCAAAAAGTCGGCAATCAAGAGATATTGTTGGCAATGTACGAACCGAAAACACTATTTGGTGAATTACCAGTATTGATGGGTCAAGAATATTTTTGGGCCAGTGGTCGCGCGGTCACTCAATGTCATATTTTTGAATTACCCAACGCAGCTTTTTGGGAAATGCTTTCGAGTTGCACTTGCGTCATGACAGCAATCCTGCGGACAATGGCGGAACGATTGCAAAGTGTACAAGCGATATCGCAGCAACAGGAAAAACTGGTAGCATTGGGCACATTAGCGGCGGGGTTAGCACACGAGTTAAATAATCCTGCTGCGGCTGGTCGCAGGGCTGCGGGACAATTGAGAGAGACAGTGCAAGTATTGCAACCATTGACAATCAAGCTAAATCAGCAACAGATAACCTGTACTCAAAAAGCATTTTTAGCTGACTTGCAAAAAGATACTGTAGCGCGTGCCAGAAAAGCAGCCAAACTTGACCCATTGACGCAGAGCGATCGCGAAGAAGAAGTTATAAACTGGCTAGAAAGGCATAAAATTTCCCATGCATGGAAACTTGCACCCACATTGGTAACAGCAGAATTAGATCTCGACTGGCTAGAGAATGTCAAAGCCAACATTGGCGAATTACTGCTAGGAAACATCATCACTTGGATAGATAAAACATTGCAAGAAGAGGAACTTTTAAACCAAATCGAGCAAAGTACGGCACGAATATCTACACTTGTGCAGGCAGTAAAAGATTACTCTTACATGGATCAAGCACCCATACAAGAAATAGATGTTCACGAAGGATTAGAGAGTACACTAACAATTCTGAGCCATAAATTGAAACAGGGTGTACTTGTAACGCGGGAGTATGACTGTGAAGTGCCGCGCATCTCTGCTTATGGTAGAGAACTCAATCAAGTATGGACTAACTTAATTGATAATGCCATTGATGCTGTAGATACCGTCAATGGTCAAGGGCAAATTTGGATTCGCACGGCTTGTGAAAATGACTTTTTGCTAGTAGAAATAGCCGATAATGGCCCTGGCATTCCTTCAGAAATTCAATCTCATATTTTTGAGCCATTTTTTACTACAAAAGAAGTGGGTAAAGGCACAGGATTAGGTTTGCACATTGTTTATCGCATTGTCGTAGAACAACATCAAGGCGACATTCGCATCTTCTCCCAACCAGGAAACACGCGGTTTCAAGTGCGCTTACCAATTTGATACATTTGGGAATTAGGAATGGGGAATTGGTGTATTTGTCATTTCTCCCCCAATTTCCTTCACCCAAGTTTGTCACGAAAATTTTTATCGTAGTTTGCTTGCTGCCAATTTGTGGCACATTTAACTTGGTCAAAAGTTAGGTTTCTAGCACGTTCAAGGTTTGCACCAAAGAGATTAGCAAGTGTAAGGTCGGTACGTTCAAAATCTGCACCAAAGAGGTTAGCGCCAACGAGATCTGCGCCAAACATGTCGCAACCAAATAAATTAGCACCAAGAAGGTTAGCCTCTTTGAGGTTGGCATCTCTGAGTTTAGCGCCTTCGAGCTTAGCGCCAGAGAGATTAGCATTTGTCAGCTTGGAGCCAGAGAGGTTAGCACTAAAGAGGTCTGCAACAAACAAATCTGCACCAAACAGGTTAGCACCGAACAAATCTGCACTCACAAGATCTGCATACGCAAGGTTGACATGAAAGAGTTCAGCACCTCTAAGGTCAGCATTTCTAAGTTTGGCACTCTCAAGATTAGCACCAGAAAGATTAGCACCAGAAAGATTAACATTAAACAGATTGGCAAGAGCCAGATTAGCACCTTTGAGGTAAGTATCTTTAAGATTAAGACCAGTGAGATGGGCACCTTTTAAAATAAATTTTGAAAGTTCAGTATCTTTGAGAAAATATAAAACTCTGGCTATCCTTGCTTGATCATTTTCTAAGATACGTAGTATAGTTAATGTCCTGACACGCGCTATATCTCGTATAGAACCGTAACTTAAATTAGTTTGTTTTTCATCATCTAAAAGTTCTGTTCTATACTCTTTATCAACTAATAAATAAGACATATAATCAATATAGTTTTGTAAAGCTGATTCTCGTAAATTAGTATATGCTATATCTTTAGTAATTTGAGATTGTTCCTGTGCCCGTTTTTTTTCTCTATACTCAAATCGGAATAGTACAATTGCAATTGCTAATATCCCAACTAAACTTAGCCAATCCCAAAGTGTTTTTCCTGATTGATGATGCTCAAGGTTTGTGGACTGTGTACTGGATAATGGATACTGAAATAGACTATATTTCACAATTTGGTTGGAGTTGGCATTTCCATACAAATTGTCCCAGTTTCTCGCATCTAATACCCTTTTGCTTGGCGTCTCTGTTTGCGCGGCGTCCTGTAGGGAAGGAAATTGCTCAATTCTTATTTGATACTGATATATAAGGGGAAAAATAATCATTGTTCCAGTCATAGTAGTTAGGAGAAGTAGCACGCGCCACCAAAGCCGAGATTTGAATTGCATAGTTTGAATATCCTATTATCGAAACAGTTTTTTCTTTGATGTTAAGGTGGCTTTAGCATTAAAAGTTTTGATTTAGTTCTTTCAGTATTTTTTCTAATTAGTTTAAATAAAACAAGTCTAAAAAATATTTTTTTAGACTTAAGTCATGATGTTATATTTTATTTTTTTAATTAACAATTGTGACAAATATTTTGAATCACAACTCATACTGTGGTTTTTCGTTATTCCACGAGAAGTAGAGACGCGTCATGGCCCTACTTGCATGTTTTTTGTATGGGTAGATTATTGATAATTAGGGTTTAAAAAATCAAGCTATTCAGAATATTTTTATAGACTTAATCACTGAATTTATGTCTTTTTAAATTCTTGAGTATACCTAGCCCTTAGTCCCTAATCCCTAGTTTCTTTTCGTGTTTTTTTACTTTCGGATGTCTTATTAAACACTCACAGCATAGACAAAGTACAGAAAATTTTTTAAACTAAGAAGTCTAATTTAGATTAGCCTTGGTTATTGGCTGTAAGTTAAAACAAATGTCTAAACAAAAGCTGCTCAATCCCTGGAACTACAAACCCTGGTGGTGTCAGCCCTGGTCTATACTGCTCACAGGTGTAACACTGATTAGTGGTAGTTGGTTAATATTTAAAACTATTTGGTTAACAATTTTGATATCCGTCCCTGTATTAACTTGGATGAGCTTTTTTGTGTTTATCTGGCCACAACTGATGATTCGTAGTGGAATTTTAGAGTCTTATGAAGGCGACAAATAATTCGTAATTCGTAATTTGTAATTCGTAATTAAATATAATTTTTGTAGTGGTAGCGAGTTTGCGATCGCCATTACGAACTATTGTGACAAGTATGTGACAAATCACACAATGATGGCACGAAAATCTCTTGCCAATTCTCTATGGATAAATTACACCTAGAGCAGTTGCTCAAAAGTATTCACGAAGATCTACTTCCTAGCTTACAAATTGAGAGTGTCGTTCCCCATAATCCAGTAAAAGTACAATATCTCCCGGAACCTTGGAAACTTCTCGGTACAGGAAACTATGCCGCAGTATTTTATCATCCCAACCACCCAAACCAGGTAGTGAAAATTTACGCACCTGGTCGTCCAGGCTTTGACGAGGAAGTGGAAGTTTATCGTCGCTTGGGTTCCCATCCTGCTTTTTCTGAATGTTACTATGCCCAAGAAGATTTCTTAGTCTTAAAGCGGTTATACGGAGTCACTCTCTACGAATGTATGCATCTGGGTTTACCTATCCCCCGACAGGTTATACAAGATATTGATGAAGCTCTAGATTATGCATGTAGTCGTGGCCTCTACCCTCACGATGTTCACGGTCGTAATGTGATGATGCATCAGGGTAGAGGCTTAGTCGTAGATATTTCAGACTTTCTCCATCAGGAAACCTGCTCAAAATGGAAAAACTTAAAAAAGGCCTACTACTGGTTATATCTACCTGTGTTGTGTCCACTCCGGCTGCGAGTACCTTACTTTTTGCTCGATATTGTTCGCAAGACCTATCGCTTTGGAACTTCACTAAAAGCTAGGTGCTTTCGCCTAATCCACAGATTACGTCACTCTCAATCTCCCAAGGGCTAGCTGAGATTGTTAAACCAGACAGATTAGTAAAAATACTTATAATTAATTGCCTCAATCTATAAGGTAAGATTTCTCTAAACTTATCATGAGGTTGTATGAAAGAGATATTAAATAGAATTGAAGCGTGGTTTCAAGAGCATCTACCAGAAGTATTAGATAGCTTGAATTCTGGAGCAAATGCAAGCGAGATTGAGCTTTTAGAAAATCAAATACAAATTCAGCTACCATCAGCTTTTAAAGAATTGTACAGATGGCATAATGGTCAGAAGAGTGGGGCTTATCCTGGACTTTTTTACGGACTAGAATTTTTGTCTCTAGAAGAGGTTTTTAGAAATTGGCGATCGTGGGCGGAACTTGTTGATGAAGGTATAAATCAGATTATTCTCGGCGAATCTCATGTGAGAGGAAAAATCAAAGAGATGTATGCCAATAAAAAGTGGATTCCCTTTGTTTATGATTGGGGAGGAAACCACTTAGGCATGGATCTTGATCCTGGAAAGCATGGCAAAGTAGGACAAATTATTAATTTTGGTAGAGACGAAGATAGTAAATTTGTTTTTGCTGATGATTTGCAAATGTTTCTCAATTGGTTTATAAATCAGTTGGAATCGGAAAACTATATTATCAGTACAGATGATGAAGGTAGACATAATTTTAGTACTAAAAACCCCGAAATGACGCATTTTATTGATTACTGGAAAGTTACTGTGAAAGGACATCTTTAACTTGTCTATGAGAGTACGCACATATGAAATAAGAGATACCCAAGAGATTATCGAATTGTTCTATAACACTGTGCATGAGGTGAATATTCATGATTACACAAAAGAGCAAGTAGATGCTTGGGCACCAATCAATATGGATTTTGGGGATTGGCAGCAACGCCTAGCAGATAAATTTACCTATGTAGCGGAGGAGGAAACTAAAATTGTTGGTTTTGGGCAATTAGAAGCCAATGGTCATATTGATTGTTTTTATTGCCATCAAGATTTTCAAAGCAAAGGAATTGGTACAAAAATTTTAGAACAAATTGAATTAAAAGCTAGATTTTTAGGTATTAACAAATTATTTGTAGAAGCCAGTATTACAGCTAAGCCTTTCTTTGAAAACAAGGGATTTATTATTGTTATCAAGCAAGAAGTAGAACGTAGAGGTCAAAAGTTTACAAATTTTGTCATGGAAAAAATTATTGTTTAATCATGAATCAAGAAAATTAACCCCTAGAACACAGTCAAGAACTTCCTGGAGGCTATGCCCAAAGTAAATGGATTTAACACGCGATCGCGCGCGGGTTGTCTTGCAGTATCTACAGGCCTGAAGGTATGAACCACCCAAACCTCAACGAAGTAGGTTTGGGTGGTTTATAACATTTCTAATAATCCCTCTTGCCGCGAAATAATTGGTGTGTAGCCTAGTTCGCGTCGTGCTTTGGTATCATCTACCGTGACTTCAGACCCAATCATAGACAAAGCTGTGCGAGTAATAGAAGGTGAACCTTTAAATTTAAATAACTTCCAAGCACTTTCTAAAAACCATGCTAACGTCCACACTAACCAACGCGGTATGCTGCGTGTACCTGGTTCTACTCCTTGAGTGCGTGCTAACTCTGTAATAAAGCTTCGGAACTCTATAGGTAAACCATCACTAATAAAGTAAATTTCACCTCCCCTACCTCGTTCTGCTGCAAGAATAAGTCCTTCACACAAGTTTTTTACGTGGCAGGTAGAAGTTAGATAGTGACCTCCAGAAATCCAAGTAAATTCTCCATTACGCATAGTTTTAATAAAACGTGGTAACAGCGTAGTATCTCCTTTACCCCAAACAAAACGCGGACGAACCACCACTGTTGTGAGAGTTTCTGAGTTTGCTTCAATAACCTTTGTTTCTGCTATTGCTTTAGTCAAAGGGTAAAAACCGTTAGGCTTTGCTGGACGAATTCGGGTTTCATTAGCATTTATGATTGCTTCTCCTCCTGTCAATACAGCTTCAGTACTTACGTAAATCAAACGTGATATACCTGTTTTTTTGGCAGCAGCAATGACTTGTTCTGTTCCACCAACATTAACTTCTTGAAAATCTTTTAAAACTCCCCAATCATCTACCTTTGCAGCCGCATGAAATACAATTTTACATCCTTCCATCCCAGAGTTGAGCGCTTTTTTATCATTAATATCTCCAAAGATTGGAACCGCGCCATAGGACTTAAGTATGTCAATTTCATCCTCCCATTTGACGAGTGCCCGTACTTGAACCCCTCGCTGTACAAGAGTCATTATCAGGTGACGACCAACAAACCCCGAACCACCAGTTACAAACACATGCATTTGTTTGTCTCCTTACTTTTGTATATTTACTGCTTAAAACTTATGTCAAATAACCACACCACTTGAACGCAAAAAAATAGAACGTGCTTTTTTAACTCAAGAAAACACGCATAATATTTCTAGATTTTTCACTTAGTTTGAGTGAAGTAGCAATAGTACCTCAAATAGAGATTAATTCCTCAAAACTTCTGAGTGAAAGGAAGTATGAAATAATCTATCCCCGATGATTTGAGCGGGTTTTATTTTTTGATTCCTCCGGTATCTTAGCACTTGTAACTGGAATATTAAAAAGCATATATACTCTCTAAAAGCTAGAAATTAGAGCCAGTATTGATATAAATAATCTGATTCATGTCTTTACTATAGAAGCTTTAAAAATAATTGGAATCAAACTTTAGTTATAATATTTATTAAAATCAAAAATAAAATCTCAATTAAGCAAATTATGTTTAACTTAGTCAAATATGAACAATACAAAAAGATATTTAAAAACAAACCAAACTCATATTTAAGCATTTGATTCCCAGAAAATACTTAAATATTCATAATGACACACCATACTATTTATACCCAAATTGGTGGTTAATTTTTTACGCTTGACTGGTTTTTTCCAGCGAACTTCGTAGTTTCGCAAACTATTATATTTTGTGAAAATTATCAGCAACTTTTCGCGATCGCTAGGATTATAGTATCTCGATTTGGTTGTTAGTAACGTGGCATAACTAAATTTGTGCATTATATTTATGGTTAAGAGGGAGAATACAGAGCAACCACGAACCCTTTTTATTGCATTATTTTAGCTGTGTCAGTCCACTACCAAACTCTACAGAGAATTTGTCAGAGTAGCCGCTAGCCTGCGGCAAGACGTTTATGTTTGCTGAGACTACCCTGAAGACAGCTAATATAAATGATGCCCCTCTTAAACACAATCGCATTTAATTTAAGATTATGCCCGACTCTGAAAAGCGTCTAACCTACCCACCTAGCCGTCAAAGTGAGCAAATCAATAACTACCACGGTACTCTAGTTGCAGACCCCTATAATTGGTTAGAAAATCCAGACTCGCAAGAAACAAAGATTTGGATTGAGGAACAAAATCAAGTTACTTTTAGCTATCTAGACGAAATTTCTGTTAGAGAAAAAATTCAACAGCGTCTGACAAAACTTTGGGATTATGAAAAATATGGCATCCCATTTAAAGAGGGTGAATCTCTACAAGACGGTTCTAACGAACGCTATTTTTATTTTAAAAATGACGGGCTGCAAAATCAAAGCGTTCTCTACACTTTAAAAACCCTTGACGCTGAACCTAAAGTTTTACTTGATCCCAACCAACTTTCAGAAGATGGTACTGTTGCGCTTTCAGGATTATCCATCAGCGAGGACGGTAAACTTTTAGCATATGGTTTATCTACCTCTGGTTCCGATTGGCAAGAGTGGAAAGTGCGCGATATTGAAACTGGTGCAGACTTAGAAGACCACTTGAATTGGATTAAATTTTCTGGTGCATCATGGACACACGATCATCAAGGCTTTTTTTACAGTCGTTACGATGAGCCAAATGAGAAAACCAAATTAGAAGAGGTTAATTATTATCAAAAACTCTATTATCACAAATTGGATACACCCCAATCAGAAGACATACTAATTTACCATCGTCCTGACCAAAAGGAATGGGGGTTTAGTGGTGAGGTAACTGAAGATGGACGCTACTTGATAATTTCAGTTTGGCTAGGAACTGATTCTAAAAATTTAGTTTTCTACAAAGATTTGACTAATCCTAATGCCGAAGTTGTAGAACTAATTAATCAATTTGAAGCAGGTTATGGCTTTATTGAGCATGATGATAATGTCTTTTATTTTCGCACAGATTTAGATGCGCCACGCGGTAGATTAATTGCGATTGATACTCAAAAACCCCATAAAGAAAATTGGCGTGAAATTATTCCTCAATCGGAAGCAACTTTAGAAAGCGTCAATATACTAAATAACCAATTTGTTGCTGATTATCTCCAAGATGCCCACACAAAAATTAAAGTTTTTGACTTCAATGGGATATTTGTGCAGGAGGTAGAATTACCCGGTCTTGGTTCAGCAGGTGGCTTTAATGGCAAGCGTACTGATACTGAAACTTTCTATAGTTTCAGTAGCTTTACTACACCGGGAACTATTTATCGCTACAACATGGTGACAGGAAAAAGCGAACTTTTTCGTGAACCAAAAGTAGATTTTAATTCTGGTGATTATGAGACTAAACAAGTCTTTTATCAAAGCAAAGATGGTACTCAAGTGCCCATGTTTATTACATATAAAAAGAGCATTAAATTAGATGGAAATAACCCTACTTTACTTTCTGGTTACGGTGGTTTTAATATTTCGATGACGCCAGTTTTTTCTGTCAGTCGCTTGGTATGGATGGAGATGGGTGGTGTCTACGCTATGCCTAATATCCGCGGTGGTGGGGAGTATGGCGAAGAATGGCATCAAGCTGGCATGAAAGAGAAAAAGCAGAATGTTTTTGATGATTTTATAGCTGCTGCGGAGTGGCTAATTGCCAATGGTTACGCAAAACCTGCCAAACTAGCGATCGCAGGTGGTAGCAATGGAGGTTTACTAGTAGGTGCTTGCATCACTCAGCGTCCTGATTTATTCGGTGCAGCCTTACCAGCAGTAGGTGTGATGGATATGTTGCAGTTCCACAAATTTACCATCGGCTGGGCTTGGACTTCTGAATATGGTTCCCCAGATCATCCAGAGGAGTTCAAAACGCTTTATGCCTATTCACCACTACACAATCTCAAACCAGGAACAGCTTATCCTGCAACCTTAATTACCACAGCCGATCACGACGATCGCGTCGTCCCTGCCCATAGTTTCAAATTTGCCGCCGCTTTGCAAGCTGCTCATGCAGGAGATGCACCAGTTTTAATTAGAATTGAAACTAAAGCCGGACATGGTGCAGGTAAACCCACAGCTAAAATTATCGAAGAAGCCGCAGATATGTGGGCTTTTTTGGTACGTACCTTAGATGTGAAAGTTTAGATTAACAAGTTCCGTGGGTTTAAGTCCCCCGGTTTTATAACCGGCAAGTTTTGTGTTGGGGTCAAATCCCCATTACAAAACTTAATTACGCGCTTCGCAGCGGTAGCGAGTCCGCGAGCGTCATTACGAATTACGAATTACGAATTACGAATTATTTAATGCGCTTAATAGGCGAAAATGCAATTAATCGCTTGGCGCTGAACCAGAAATAATGGTAGCACTATGACCTCAGCAAGCAACCCAGCCACCGACCTCGAACTCACTCCTTTCCCAGACCATACGCAGCTACCAGAGTCTGATGGCACTTTCGTGAAAAACTTTCAGGAACATCCCCAAAGCATTCTCATTACAGACTCGATTCAACCGATACTGCAAAAACGTCATCTTGATGGTCAATATTGCATAGGTCAAGATAGCGGTATTTACTGGCGGATGACTGACCCTCCAGAAAAAGGTGCAGAAGCACCAGATTGGTTTTATGTACCGAATGTACCGCCTTTGCTTGATGGACAAACACGCAGGTCTTATGTACTGTGGCGAGAATTTATTGCCCCCTTAATTGCCTTGGAGTTTGTCTCTGGTGATGGTAGTGAGGAAAGAGACAAAACTCCTTGGACAGGTAAATTTTGGATTTATGAGCAGGTAATTCATCCAGCTTTTTATGGCATTTATGAAGTAAAAAAAGCCAGCGTTGAAGTTTATCACCTGATTGATGGACAGTATCAGTTATTAGCAGTAAATGAACGTGGGCATTATCCTATAGATCCTTTAGGCGTTGAGCTAGGTATATGGTCAGGAGTTTATCAGAATATAGAATTACCATGGCTGCGTTGGTGGGATTTGCAAGGTAATTTGTTGTTGACTGGTGAAGAAAGAGCCGAACAAGAACGTCAACGAGCTGAAATCGAACGCCAACGAGCCGATCGCCTGGCTGAACAATTGCGATCGCTCGGCTTTGAACCAGAAGCTTAGGTCTTTGGTTAAAAGGTGCAAACGTTTTAAGCTAATCGTCATTCAAATTACATCTGGGCGTCTCCGTGTCCCCGCGTCCCCGCGTCTTTCTAGCGGTTTGAACCATGCAAATTAAAAGCGCAACAGCTTAAACAAGAAAGACTTAAATAGCTTCTTATAACTAATGCAATCGCTTAATCCCGCCTCTATTGCTAAACTAAAAAACAACCCTTCGACTCCGCTCAGGGGACACCCTTACCCAAAGCAAAGGTAGCCTTATGACCTCTGCAACCAACCCACCGACCGATCTCGAACTCACTCCTTTCCCAGACCATACGCAGCTACCAGACTCCAATGGCACATTTGTGAAGAATTGGCAAGAACATCCTCAAAGCATCTTATTGACTGACTCAATTACACCCGTCCTCAAGCAATTACATCCCAATGGTCAATATTGTATTGGTCAAGACTTGGGTATTTATTGGCGCTTAACCGATCCCCCAGAAAAAGGAGCAGAAGCACCAGATTGGTTTTTTGTACCGAATGTACCGCCTTTATTGAATGGACAAACGCGGAGGTCTTATGTATATTGGCGAGAATATATTGCCCCGTCGATTGTCTTAGAATTTGTTTCTGGGGATGGTAGTGAAGAACGAGACAAAACACCTTGGACAGGTAAATTTTGGATTTATGAGCAGGTTATTCGTCCTGCCTTCTACGGTATCTATGAAGTTAAAAAAGCTAGTGTAGAAGTCTATGAATTGGTTGGTGGAAAATATCAGTTATTAGCAGCAAACGAGCGCGGACATTATCAGATCGCACCTATGGAAGTGGAGTTAGGCATTTGGCAGGGAGAATATCAAAATGTGGAATTACCCTGGCTACGGTGGTGGGATTTGCAAGGTAATTTATTGTTGACTGGTGATGAAAGAGCCGAGCAAGAACGCCAACGAGCCGATCGCCTGGCTGAACAATTGCGATCGCTCGGCGTTGAACCAGAAGCCTGATATTACTGATCCATTTTTTATTCCATTACTGCTAAAACAGATTTGGGCAGTAACTTATCCTTAAACCAAACAATTTTTGCCGGGACATTATTTAATTTGACTCCCGCTTTTTCCAAATTCAACCGTTCGGAAATTGCCAAAATTAAGTTTTCACATCCAGCACGTCGCACTTGAGAAAATTTCTTTTGTAAATATTCTGGCCGCCAATAACCGACAATTTCTAATAAAAAGCTACGTCCATCAGGATGCACCAAACGAAAATCGGGAATCATCACACTACCAGGAATAGGGATTAAATCTACCTCTCGCTCTAGCATCCAGCCACTTTTTAATGAATCCCACTTATCAGCGAATGATGCTTCCAGCATACTATCGTAAGGCTTGCCTTTGGGGTAATGTGACACTAAACCACATTCAGAATTGAGAGTAAAACGTCCAGTTTTCCAAGTATTTGTATAGAAATCACGAGTTTGTAAAACAGATGAAAGACTCCATTTTGTCACGTGAAGTAAGGCAGGAATGAGTTTAGCTATTGCCAAACCATAACGCGTACTCGGACTAAATAAACTCGTCGGCCCATCAATTGTAATTGTAAATCCGTGATCGGCATCGCCCTCAACATAAGCCATTAATTGAAATAACTTCAGATAGCGAAATAACAGCTTATATTCTCCTGGAACATTGCGATGAGCATTCAACACAAGTTGACTAGCTTTATAAAAGATACCTTGAACTTGAGACAAGTTATAGCGATGCAATAAATCTGTAGATGTGGGCGCATCAAAAACTGTTAAAATTTTATTCTCGCTTAAATCAGCATATAATCCATCACGAACTTGTTCTGATAAAACTTCGCGCTCAAGTTCTTGACTTAACTCATCAGCAATTTTTTCTAAAGTAACTTGTGTTGATTCACGACTAGCAACCGATTTTGCAGCCAAAGAAAACACTCGTTCTCTCAACATTTGCGGTTCTAGCGGACTGACAACCTCAAAAGTACAAAAACTACTTTTAAGAATATAGGCTAATCCCCGCTTCACTCGATAATCTGTCGCATCTCCTTCAAAATCAGTTAATTGACGCTCAAGCATACCCTGAGTTTTACTAACAGCTGCTTGAAAATAATTAATCAACTCAATTGCCAACTCCGAAGTTTTATCATCAATTTTCAGTCTCTTCGGAATGATCTCCTCCCCATTTTGGCGATGCATCAGTAACTCTGTCGGCAACATTTCCTTTCTCGCTTGAATAATTTATTTCTAACTGTTCCGCAGCTCTCAAATCCCTCTTTTTTCCACTTCCATAAACAACCTGCAAATTCTCTTTATCTCCCTGTCCCCGTGTCTTCCGCTCACCTCGTCGCCGTGCCGAAGTCCCTTCTTCACTCGTATCTTCCGCAACAATTTCGTATAAAATTGCTCGCTTGTCTGGAGTATTACCCTTACGTAAAACTCTGCCTAAACGTTGAATATACTCCCTTGCTGAACCCGTTCCCGATAAAATAATTGCCACAGAAGCCGCAGGGACATCAACACCTTCATTCAATACATGAGAAGCAACCAGAGTATTATATTCACCCTCACGAAATTTGGTTAATATTTCATGTCGTTCTTTAACTGGTGTTTGATGAGTAATTGCCGGAATTAAAAACTCTTGTGAAATGCGATAAACGGTAGCATTATCAGCAGTGAAAATTAAAACTCGTTTCGGATAATTTTCTGCTAATAAATCAAGTAAAATGCGTAACTTACCATCAGTTCCCAAAGCGATTTCTTTAGCTTCGCGGTGCGCTAACATAGCTCTGCGTCCAGCTTGCGATCGCGCACTCATTTGTACAAACATTTGCCAACCTTGAATACTCCCTAAAGAGATTCGAGATTGTCGTAAAAAATCGTTGCGAATTTGAATTAATTCGTTGTATCTTTCTCGTTCATTTTGTGATAACTTCACCTTAATTTGGACGATTTCATGTTCTGCTAATGCCTTCCCCGCTAAATCCTCAGCACGTTTGCGATATACTTCTCTACCAATGAGGATATTTAAGTCAGCGTGCTTACCATCAGTACGTTCCGGCGTAGCAGAAAGTCCTAAACGATAGGGTGCGATCGCATACTCAGCAATTACCCGATTAAAATCTGTCGGTAAATGATGACATTCATCAAAAACAATCAAAGCATATTGATTTCCTAGCGCTTCAGCATGAATTGCGGCACTGTCGTAAGTTGCAACTAAAATAGGCGTCTTATCTCGCGAACCGCCTCCCAACAACCCCACCTCAGCATCAGGGAACGCCGCAACTAAATGTGCATACCACTGATGCATTAAATCCAAAGTTGGCACCACAATTAGCGTCGTGCGCGGCGTCGCTTGTATCGCCATTTGTGCCAAATAAGTCTTTCCCGCCGCAGTAGGAAGCACCACTACCCCACACCTTTTTGCCAATTTCCAAGCTGCTAACGCCTCACTCTGGTGGGGATAAGGTTCCATCTCCAAACTAGGAATCAAATCTAGAGAGTAAAATTCTTTGGCATCATCGATAAAGTCAGTTTCTTCTGCCTGTAGTGCCTCTACTAAACAGCGGTATTTAATCGCGGGAATGCGGAATTTTTCTACTCTATCATCCCATGTAGCATAATCCATCCAAGCTTTACCGCGTGGTGGTGGATGCAAAATTAGAGTACCGCGGTTGAAAGTTAATGTGGGAGTGCGAGGCATTTGTCAGGAATGGGGAATTACGCCTAATGTTGATTAGAAAAAAGGCGGGAGAAGTTAAGCAGATAAAAGTTACCAACTTTTCAACTGAGATTTCCCCCATGACTAGCATAGACTTTGAACAGCACATTGAAGAAGGAAATGGGGATTGGGGACTGGGGACTGGGGATTGGGGATTGGGGATTGGGGATTGGGGATTGGGGATTGGGGACTGGGGATTGGGGATTGGGGATTGGGGATTGGGGACTGGGGATTGGGGATTGGGGACTGGGAATCAAGAGGACACGGGGACGCGGTGACGCGGAGAAACTTTTATGTACGTTCCCCCCATCACCGCGTCTCCCTCTCTCCGCGTCTTCTCCCTCATCCCCCGCTCACTGAGCGAAGTCGAAGTGCATCCCCTCTTTGTTACCGAAACAGAAACACGGACAAGTTTTGTGTGAAAGATTCGTAAGATCACAATAAAATTTCAGCAATATCTCTTAAATAGGGAATAGGGAATAGGTAACAGGGAGTTTCAGATGAAAAGTGTTTTGAAATCCAAAAAATTTATTTTTCCTTGCATAGCAATAATTAGTACAACCATTTTAGGAATTTGGGTGTCAGCATCTGCTCAACAAGCCCCAGTTAGTTTTACTAAAGTTCAAAATTCTCAGGAACTGAAATTACCAAGTAATCGAGAACCTTTCATACCTGCCAGACTTAGACCATCAGAAAAACCTAATGAAGATAGAGCAATAATTGGTTCCGATAATCGGATTCCCATGACTAATAGAAAACATCCATGGTCTGCTATTGGTAAAATTGAGGGCATTAGCAGCGATGGTGGTGTTTATAGCTGCACAGGAACGTTGATCGCTGATGATATTGTTTTGACAAATGCTCACTGTGTAGTTAACCCAGAAACTCGAAAAGTTAGTCAAGCGATCGCTTTTCTACCCAACTTAATTAACGGCGTCATTCCAGATAGAAATGATGTCGCCTACGCAACACAGGTTTATTACGGCACAGACTTTAAACGCGGAACTTTAGAGGATTATGTAGATGACTGGGCTATTATCAAACTGAATAAACCCCTCGGCATAAAATATGGTTATTTAGGTTGGAAATCTTTGCCATCTTCTACTCTTATTGGCAACACTAAAAAATTCTCTTTGGTCGGTTATTCTGGCGACTTCCCCAACCCAAGTAAAAAAGGATATGAAAATCTCACTGCTGGTGAAAGTATGACTGCCGGAGTGCATTTAGGATGCAGTATTTTACGCCAAAAAGATAATTTGTTTTACCATAACTGCGATACTACTGGTGGTGCCTCTGGAGGTGCAATTATTACTAATATCAATGGTAAATATTATGTTGTTGCGCTTCATTCTGGCTGGAATAAAGTAAACGGTTTAGTGTTAAATCGTGCAGTACCAATATCTCGTATCGATGAGTGGCTAAAACGAAATTAGTGGGGAGTGGGGAGTGGGGAGTGGGGAGTGGGGAATTGGGTAAAGAAAGTTAGAGATTGAAATTTTGAGTTTAACTTTCAGGCTCAAAGGTGCAACTTTCAGGCTCAAAGATGCAACTTTCAGGCTCAAAGGCTCAACGTTCAGGCTCAAAGGCTCAAAACTTACCTGATCTCCCTCACTCCTCTACTCCCTCATTCCTTACTCAGCACGGGCTACGCCCCACTACGCTAACAGCACTCCACTCTCCACTCCCTACTCCCCACTCCCCACTCCCCGCCTACACAAATAATCCTATGAACCAAGCCAGACCCTAACATATACAAAATTTTCGACTGCTAACAAGTGTAGTGATGTCGGTTACAATAAGGCTGCATCAGCTTTTATAAACACCAAGGGCAATGACACCAAAAATCCCCATCATGTGGTAGACGGTGTTATTTCTCTGGATTGTAACCGCAAGCTTTACAGTTTGATGTTACTTGGTTTAAGCTTGTTTATTTAGTATAAAAACCTACTGCTTTCTGACTGTTAAATAACCTATGCCAGCGAACTCCTGGCCCGACAAAGATCCTTATAAAGAGCTTGATCCGCTCCACTCCTTATTGTCTGAGTTATCAGCAGAGGAGTCAGATGTAGAGACAGATCCCGTGTTTCTATCATCCCGGTATCAAGGTCGTAGGCGTAAAGCCGCTCTAGTTTTAACTATCGTCTGGAGCGGCACTATTGTCCTGCATTTAGTTTCTTGGGGCACTATCTTTATACTAGGATTGACCACAATCCTTGGTCTTCATGCTTTAGTAGTAGTTTCTGCTCAACCAGGTCGCTCTCCAAAAAGAATGGAGGAGGAAGACTTGCCTTATGTATCTGTGTTGGTGGCAGCCAAAAATGAGGAAGCGGTCATCAGTAAATTAGTCCAGAATCTTTGTAATCTGGAATACCCAAATGGGCGATATGAAGTATGGATAGTTGACGATAATAGCACTGATAGTACACCACAGGTATTGGCAGAACTAGAGCAGAAATACGACCATCTCAAAGTATTAAGGCGTTCACCAGAAGCTATTGGTGGTAAATCAGGAGCATTGAATCAAGTACTGTCTCTGACAAAAGGTGAAATCATCGCAGTTTTTGATGCTGATGCCCAAGTAACACCAGATTTGTTGTTAGAAGTAATACCTCTATTTCAAAGAGAAAAAATAGGGGCAGTGCAGGTACGAAAAGCTATAGCCAATGCCAAGGAAAATTTTTGGACTAAGGGCCAAATGACAGAAATGGCGCTTGATACCTGGTTCCAGCAACAACGGGCTACTCTTGGTGGGATTGGTGAACTGCGGGGTAATGGTCAATTTGTCCGACGTGCAGCTTTGACAAACTGTGGTGGGTGGAACGAGGAAACAATCACCGATGATTTGGATTTGACAATCCGCTTACATCTGAAAAAATGGGATATCGATTGTGTATTCCACCCAGCAGTGCAAGAAGAAGGAGTCACAAACGCAACCGCGCTCTGGCATCAACGTAACCGTTGGGCTGAAGGCGGATATCAGCGCTATCTAGATTACTGGGATTTAATTCTGAGAAACCGCATGGGTACGCGGAAAACTTGGGATTTGCTAATGTTTGTGCTGATTATGTACATGTTACCCACAGCAACAGTACCAGATTTATTGATGGCGATCGCGCGGCATCGTCCACCAATGTTAGCCCCCGTAACTGGCTTGTCTGTTACTATGTCAATGATTGGCATGTTCACAGGCCTCAAGCGGATACGTCAAGACAAGAAATTCCAAGCTCACACGTCTTTGCTATTACTATTGCAAATGATCCGTGGCAATTTATACATGCTGCATTGGTTAGTAGTGATGAGTAGCACCACTGCTCGAATGTCAATCAGACCAAAGCGTTTGAAATGGGTGAAAACAGTCCATAAAGGCATGGAGAAAGCCTAGTGACGTGCTTTTGCAGCGTCTTGACATTAGAAGTATTAGGAAAAAACAAAGGTCAAAGGTAGAGAATTTTCCACCTTTGACCTTTTCTATAACGAATGAGGTGATTTCTCAACAGTTAAAAGCTTCAAGTCAAGGTATTTTCTACAGTATGGTGGTACTCGCTATTATATGAATGTTAATGTATGCCTACCATAGAACAGGCATTTGCTTGTGTCAGGGTTTGCCAAATGCTCTCAAATGGGTATCAGCTTATTCATGTGTTTCGGTACAATTCAAATACCAAGACGGTATTTATTCTTGCTGGTGTGACTGAAAGCTTAGAAATTTTGGTTTTCTCAAATGGACAATGGGGGTTTAATGATGAAACCTGACTTTAGCCGAATGACTCGTCAAGAACTGAGAGCGTATGTCCTTGCACATCGAGATGATGATGAGGCAATAGAGGCTTTGATAAAAAGGGGAAATCCTGACAGTCCGACCTATCCATTTCCTCAATCTGACGAGGATTTCAGAGAAATGGAAAAAATTCTTAAAAGAAAACTGGGTAGCAGTGGCGGCACGGTTTAACTTAATTCGTGATAGGGAATGGGGGATGGGGAATTAATTGGTATTAGTTATTTTTCCCTCTGCCTCCCCTGCCCCCTGCTACTCCCTCATCCCCCAATAACTTTACGCTGAATAAGCCTCCATAGGTAGACAAGAACAAACAAAATTCCTGTCGCCGAAGGCGGCGTCAATACGACCGACGGCGGGCCAGAATTTATGTTCACGAGTCCAAGGCGCAGGATAGGCGGCTTGTTCGCGAGAGTAGGAATGATGCCATTCTCCAGTGATGAGACTTTCGGCTGTGTGTGGGGCATTTTTCAAGAGATTATCTTGAGTATCCACTTTGCCTGATTCAATTTCAGCGATTTCTTGACGAATAGAAATCAAGGCATCGCAAAAACGATCTAATTCTTGCTTAGATTCGCTTTCTGTAGGTTCAACCATGATTGTACCTGCCACAGGCCAGGAGACAGTTGGGGCATGGAAACCATAATCCATAAGACGCTTGGCAACATCATCAATTTCGATGTTTGCTGATTTTTTGAGCGATCGCAAATCTAAAATACACTCATGGGCCACTAAACCGTTTTTCCCTTGATACAAAACCGGATAGTAATTCTCCAATTTCTTAGCGATGTAATTAGCGTTGAGAATTGCCACTTCAGTTGCTGCCGTCAAACCAGCAGCACCCATCATCGCAATATACATCCAAGAAATTACTAAAATACTGGCACTACCCCAAGGCGCAGCAGCCACAGCACCAATGTGTTGGGGACTGGGGATTGCTTCCTCTCTACTCCCTACCACAACATGGCCAGGTAGGAAGGGTACGAGATGGGCTGCAACGCCAATTGGCCCCATACCAGGGCCGCCGCCACCGTGGGGAATACAGAAGGTTTTGTGCAAGTTCAAGTGACAAACGTCTGCACCAATATCCCCAGGACGGCAAATTCCCACTTGGGCGTTCATATTCGCCCCATCCATGTAAACTTGTCCACCGTGAGTATGGACAATGGCACAAATTTCTTGAATTTCCTCCTCGAAAACACCGTGAGTCGAAGGATATGTCACCATCAAGGCTGCAAGTTGATGGCTGTGTTTTTCGGCTTTCAATTTGAGGTCATCGAGGTCAACATTACCCTGGGAGTCACAAGCCACTGCCACCACCTTCATCCCACACATCACTGCACTGGCTGGGTTTGTCCCATGTGCTGAGGTAGGAATCAAACAGACATTGCGGTGTGTTTCCCCTCGACTTTCGTGATACTGATGAATTACCAACAGTCCAGCGTATTCTCCTTGAGAACCGGCATTTGGTTGTAGCGAAATTCCCGCAAACCCGGTAATCTCAGCTAACCAAGCCTCAAGTTCCGCAAACAAAACTTGATAACCCTGCGTTTGGGATAGGGGTGCAAAAGGGTGTATCTTACCAAATTCTGCCCACGTCACCGGAATCATTTCCGATGTGGCATTTAGCTTCATCGTGCAAGAACCCAAAGGAATCATCGATGTGGTTAACGATAAATCTTTGGTTTCTAACTTATGCAGGTAACGTAATAATTCGGTTTCTGAGTGATAACGGTTGAAGACAGGGTGCGTGAGATAAGTACTGGTACGGTTGAGGGGGATATGGGGGGATGTGGTTCGACTTCGCTCACCAACCGGGGATGAGGGAGTGTTTTCTTCGGCTTCCTCTGGTGAGGTTAATTCTTCTGAGGTAAAGGGGAGGTTGTCTGTACCTGCGAAAATTTGCCAGAGGTCGATTAAGTCTTCTGGCGTGGTAGTTTCATCCAGGGATATACTGACGGTATTGGTATCAAAAATCCGAAAATTGATTTGACGTGCTTCTGCGGCTTTGAGAATTGTTTCTAGGTTGCGTTTTCCTAACTCTAAGCGCAGCGTATCAAAGAAATGATCGGAACTGACTTTGTAACCCAGACGCTTTAATCCTGCTGCCAAAGTTACAGTTAGGTGGTGAATATTTTCAGCGATCGCCTTGAGTCCAGCTGGCCCATGATAGACTGCGTACATACTCGCCATCACTGCCAATAGCACCTGCGCTGTGCAAATATTACTGGTAGCTTTTTCGCGGCGGATATGTTGTTCGCGAGTTTGCAATGCTAGACGCAACGCAGGCTTGCCTTGAACATCTTTTGATATACCCACAATCCGCCCAGGCACTTGTCGCTTATACTCTTCCTTTGTAGCAAAGTATGCTGCATGAGGCCCCCCAAACCCCAGCGGAATACCGAAGCGTTGAGTACTACCTACAGCAATATCAGCGCCAAATTCGCCAGGAGGCGTTAATAAAGTCAAACTTAAGGGATCTGCCGCTACCGTCACCAATGCACCCTTAGCATGGGCTTTTTCAATAAAAGCGCGGTAGTCGTAAATAGTACCATCACTTGCAGGGTATTGCAGAACCGCCCCAAAAATTGGTTGCTCAAAATCAAATGTTTGATGATCACCCACAATAATGTCAATTCCCAGGGGTTTAGCGCGTGTTTGCAAGACATCGATAGTTTGGGGATGACACTCGCGGGAAACAAAATAGCCATTAGCCTGATTTTTGGATACACCATAACTCAGACTCATAGCTTCTGCTGCGGCTGTGGCTTCATCGAGCAACGAAGCATTAGCAATTTCCAAACCTGTGAGGTCAATAATCAGCGTTTGGAAATTCAGGAGTGCTTCTAGTCGTCCTTGGGCAATTTCTGGCTGATAAGGAGTATAGGCAGTATACCAACCGGGGTTTTCTAAGATATTGCGACCAATCACAGGCGGGGTAATACAGTCGTAATATCCCATACCAATGAATGAGCGAAAAACCTGATTCTTAGCAGCAATTTTTTTTAACCTTTCGAGTGCTGCGTACTCGCTTAGTGCTTTTGGTAACTGTAGCGATTTATTTAGCCGGATTGCCTGCGGTACAGTTTTATCGATGAGGTCATCAAGACTAGAAACCCCCAATATATCAAGCATTTGCTTAATATCATCCGAGTTAGGGCCGATATGTCTTTGCGTAAAATTACTAAATTCTTGACTCTTGTCGTCTTTGATCTGGCGATCGCTAGACTTCGGAACAGAGGCGAAAGATACCACAAATTGCTCTCCAGACGCAACTATTTCATATTTTGCAATAAATACTCCTAATAAGTTAGAGGGAATTGATTTTTTCTTGGGAATTGGGATTGGGGACTGGGGATTGGGGGCTGGGGATTGGGGACTGGGGATTGGGGACTGGGGATTGGGGACTGGGGATTGGGGACTGGGGATTGGGGACTGGGGATTGGGGACTGGGGATTGGGGACTGGGGATTGGGGACTGGGGATTGGGGAC
>JAHHHC010000040.1 GCA_019359515.1 Desmonostoc vinosum HA7617-LM4
CTGGGGATTGGGGACTGGGGATTGGGGACTGGGGATTGGGGACTGGGGATTGGGGACTGGGGATTGGGGACTGGGGATTGGGGACTGGGGATTGGGGACTGGGGATTGGGGACTGGGGATTGGGGACGCGGGGATGCGGAGAAAGTTTCTCCCTCACTCCCTCACTCCCCCTACCCCCTGCCCCCACTCCTAAATCCCTTCCACCTGGGCGCTGTACTCATCAGCGGTTAAGGCATCATCAATTTCACCAGGGTCGTCTACACGCACTTTGAGAAACCACCCTTCTCTGTAGGGGTCGTCTGCTACTTGTTCGGGAGATTCAATTAAGGCATCATTGCGTTCTATAACCGTACCTGTAACTGGTGAATTTAGGTTCTCAACAGCTTTTACTGATTCAATTGTGCCAAAGGTTTCTCCCTTAGTAATAGCATCACCAATTTCCGGCAATTCCAGAAAGACAATATCACCTAACTGGTCTACAGCGAACTCTGTAATGCCAATGGTGGCAATTTCGCCATCTATCCGTACATATTCATGAGTATCTAAATATCGGAAATCCTGGGGATATTCAAAAGACATATCAATTTACCTTTTACATCAACAAAAATTTTATTTCAGCAGTAGTCCAAGTCATATTTGCCAATAAACCTGGTAACAAACCTGACTGTAGATTGAGTAACTCAAAACACATTATTCCATGAACTACCCCTAGTTTGGGGATGAGGGGACTGAGGAACCAGGGGGAGCAAAGGAAAAATAATTACGAATTACGAATTACGCGCTTCGCAGCGGTAGCGAGTCCTCGATAGCGTTAGCGATAGCGAAGCGGTAGCGAGTCATCGAGCGTCGGTACGAGCGTCAGCGTAAAGCCTACGGCATAGCTTCGCTTAGAGCGACACAGGAGCGTCGCGTCATTACGAATTACAAATTCACCTTTTTGACCGATAGAAGGGACGTTTCACTACAACTGCTGGGTAAACTTTACCCCGAATTTCTATTTCTAGCTGCTGACTAACACTTGCTAACTCTTTGGGAACGTAAGCCAAGGCAATAGGATAACCGAGTGTAGGGGATAGAGTGCCGCTGGTAACTTCTCCCACAACTTTGCCGCCGGATAAAACTTGATAGCCGTGACGGGCAATGTTACGTCCTGACATTTGCAAACCTACGAGTCGGCGTTGCACACCAGCAGCTTTTTGTTGTGCCAAAATTTCCCGCCCAATAAAATCGCCTTTGCTATCTAAGTGAACTAGCCACCCTAAACCAGCTTCTAAGGGTGTAGTTGTGTCATCGATATCTTGCCCATAAAGGGCCATGGCTGCTTCTAGACGCAGGGTGTCTCTCGCACCGAGTCCACAGGGAATGACACCAGCGTTACAAAGATGACGCCACAACTCTACGCCAACATCCGGCTCTACCATTACCTCAAATCCATCTTCTCCGGTGTAACCTGTACGGGCTAGGAAGGCGGGTTTACCTAGTAGTGTTGCATTTAGATGGCCAAATGCTTTAACTGGTTGTAAGTCCTCTGGCACTAAAGGCTGGAGATATTTCAGAGCTTTGGGCCCTTGCACAGCAATTAAAATTTTTTCTGGCGAAATATCTTGAAATTGCACCTCGTTTAAGTCGAGGTTTTGCAATAACCATGTTTTGTCTTTATCGGTTGTTGCCGCATTCACGATAATTGATGCGTGCTGTGTACCAATGCTGTCTTCACCTTGGTAATAGATAATGATGTCGTCAATAATTCCCGCTTGCGGATTCAACAATACTGTGTATTGTGCTTGACCAGGTTGCAAACGACTTAAATCTGAAGGTACTAAACGCTGTAGTTGGACAATCAGGTTTTTACCTTGTAAGGTAAATTTGCCCATGTGGGAAATATCGAACATCCCAGCTGTATTTCTGACAGCTTCGTGTTCGCGGCTAATGCCACTGTATTGCACTGGCATTTCCCAACCACCAAAGCTGGTAAAGCGTGCTTTAAGTTCTACACCCAGTTGATACAATAGGGTTCGCGCTAGAGAAGGGATGATTTCTTCTTGATTAGCCACAGGTATTTATGCGATCGCACCTCAACATCTATATATCCTACGGGATTGAGTAGGAGATGAGGGAGAAGTAACCAATATCAATTCCCCATTCCCCAACTAAGGTTTAATAATTAATGATAGAGTGTTGAGATTTATTAAGAAAAGATTATGATGTATCGGCGACTACTAGCTAGCTTTATCTTAGCTATGGTGCTTTTTTTGTTTCCCCTATCGGCCCAAGCTGCTAGTTCTTCTAGTATCACCCGTTCTGCCGGTAGTGAAGAACTCAAAAGTAAAGATTTTTCTGGACAAAGTTTAATTGGGACAGAATTTACCAATGTCAATTTAGAGAAGGCTAACTTTAGTAATACTGATTTACGCGGTGTCGTATTTAACGGTACTGTCCTGGAAGGAGTAAATCTGCATGGTACTGACTTTAGTAATGGTATAGCCTATCTGGTTAACTTCAAAGGTGCTGACTTGAGTGATGCAGTTTTAACGGATGCGATGATGTTGCGATCAATTTTTGATAATGTTGATGTTACAGGTGCTGATTTCACAAATGCCGTTTTAGATGGGCCGCAGGTGAAAAAACTTTGTGTGCAAGCAAGTGGTGTGAATTCTAAAACTGGTGTAAGTACTCGTGAGTCTTTAGGTTGTAACTAAAAAGCTGAGATTCCCGACTTCTCTAAAAAGTCGGGAATCTTGTTGTTTGTAGTACTATTCTTCTGTACTTTCGGATGTAGTATTTATCAGCTGTAATGATTTTTCCATTTCTAATCGTTGTTCGACATTGCGTAGGAAATAACCATCTACCATCGCAGAACCTAAAAGCTGTGCTAATTCTTCGCGGCTGGTGGTAATCATGGACTGATATTTATCATTAGGCAAGTTACCCAACATGGCAACAATAGAACGCTGAATCAGTTGCAATACTTCAGGTGAAGATGGTTGAGAAAGCTGAGCAACTGTTTTGGGATGCATTGATTGCACATATCGCCATAAATTATTTTTGTTAGCTGCTTCAGGTTGCAAATAATCTGAGTTGCGATGGGAAAGATTACTCATAGCAATTACGTGAGGTTAGGCTTGACTATTAATAATGAATTTATCAGGCTATCTGTTGTAGCGTGGTCAGAATAACCGAACCTCAAAAGATGGGTTTTTGCTAACTATACCAATTCCCAAAAAGAATACGACAGATACATGGATGCGTAGGTTGAATTTTAGCAAGATCCCGTAAGGTGTATAACAAAATTCAATTAATCAGGTAAAAACTCTTGATTCAAACATTCATCCACAGTCAAAAAAGACTCTACAGGAAAAGTATCAAGGGTTAACCCAGTTTCTAAAGCCGCTAGCTGACGTGCATCCTGATAACATTCCATAAAATTTTCAGCGAAGTACTTTTTCAAGCTTGGGCTATCTTGCAAATTTTTGTTGAGTCTACGTCGATGCTCAAAGATAGTAGAAAGCCAGCTATTAGTGCGTTTTTCTAACTGATATTTGTATTTTAATAGGTACATTAACAAAACTACTAAATTGCTTTCTAAAGCTCTTTTTTCACTTCTCCCCATGCATTCAATCTCTTCGATAAGATTTTCCAAATCAAGCTCAGAAAATCTACCTTCTTTTAATTGTTTAGCAGTTGTCTCTATCCATAAGTAAAAATCTTGGTCATAAAGATGAGAGTTTGTAGATACCGTTGGTTGAGGCGCTGTCATCTAATTTTTAACCTCCCAAAGTTTAATTACGAATTACGAATTACGAATTATTTAATCCTAACCGAGAAGGCTTTTGCTGACCCCTACTTAGTCGGTTTGGGGGTATTGACCAAAACACTAATCATCTCAGTCAATGCCTCTGGATCGATGGGTTTAGCTAAATGCTGCTGAAATCCAGCTTTTAAGGCTTGCTGGCGATCGCAATCTCCGGCATAAGCACTTAGAGCAATGGCTGGAACTTGTCGAACTGATTCTAGTTGCCGAATTTGCTGCATGAACATATAGCCATCCATTTCTGCCATGCCAATATCACTGACGATCACATCGGGAATAGATTTTTTAATCGCTTGCAGTGCTTCTTTACCAGAAGCAACACTCGTGACAATTGCACCTGCTAGCTCAAGGATAAAGCTAATAATCTCTCGCGAGTCTGCATCATCATCAATCACTAAAATTTCCAAGTTACTCAGATCACTCGTTGTCATAGAAGTAGGGGTTGGTGTAGGTGATGTGCCGATCGCAAATGCCAGTGGAATCTCAACTGTAAACGTCGCTCCTTGTCCCTCCCCTGCGCTTTCAGCTGCGATCGTGCCGCCGTGTAGTTCTGTGATTTGTTTGGCGATCGCTAGTCCCAATCCCAAACCGCCAAATTTACGAGTCGTCGCGCTGTCTTCTTGGCGGAAATGCTCAAATACATAAGGGAGAAAATCGGGATGGATGCCTTTGCCGGTGTCGCTGACTTGTAGTTGGGCATGGGTTGGGGTTTGGGTGAGTGCGATTATAATCTGTCCCCCTTGTGGTGTAAACTTGACTGCATTCGATAACAGATTCCAGACCACTTGCTGCAAGCGTCCGGCATCGCCCTTAATTTGACCAATCGATGCAATTTCCGTCTGTATTTGAATCGATTTTGCTTCCGCCGCCAGTCTTACTGTTTCTTGGGCTGCGGCAATTACTTGACTGAGGTTGACTGGGAAAGTATTGAAGCTGAGTTTGCCACGTAGAATCCGGGAGATGTCGAGCAGATCGTCGATCAATTGGGACTGGAGTTGAGCGTTGCGCTCGATCGCAGCTAGTGCTTGTAAGCTTCTTGCGGTATCGAGTTTGCGTTGCTGCAACAGTTTTGCCCAACCAAGAATCGGATTGAGCGGGGTTCGCAGTTCGTGGGAAATCACGGCGAGAAACTCATCTTTGATGCGGTTGGCGGTTTCGGCTTGTTCGCGGGCAACTTGTTCGCGCTGTAAGAGTTGCTCTCGTTCAACTTCGATTTGTTTGCGATCACTAATATCAATGGAAACGCCGATTAACCCAATGACGTTTCCAACTTCATCATGGTAAGGCGATTTTATTGAAAGGAGAGTTCGTCGATGGGTAGGTGTATCTACGATTTCTTCAAAAGCCAGCGTTTGCCCCGATCTCATGACCTCCTGATCGTTTTCCATTGCTTGCTCTGCTGCTTCACGCGGTTGGTGAAAATCTCGTGAGGTGCGGCCTAAAACCTCCGATTCCGGTAGCCCGACTGCATCAAGCAAGCTGGCATTCGCCATTAGGATTCTGCCCTCTCGGTCTTTAGCATAAATTAAAGTCGGAGTTGATTCACTAATGACATTCAAAATCGCGTTCTTTTGCCGTAAGTCTGCTTCTGTTTGCCACCGCTCGATCAAGTCAGCCGCCTGACGAGCCAGCAAATCGAGAAACCGCAATTGGCGATCGCTCGGTCGATGATGGATGCGCCAATGGGTGGAAAACATCCCGAGTGGCTTGCCAGAACGAGCGATCAACGGCGTAGTCTGTGCGGACAGAATACCCGCCTCTACGTGTCGTCGCATCGAGCCTGTGGGGTCTTCGCTTTCTGGCACATCAAAATCGATGAATTCCCGCCCGCCAGTTCTGAGTGCCATGCCGCAAGAAGTGTTAGAAGTGACATCTAAACGGTGAAAATACTCGTTTATTTCCGGCTCAAGCCCCTGCGTAGCAATCAGCACCAATTCTTGGGTTGCTGCGTCGAAAATTTGCATCGTTCCAGCATCTGCTTGCGTGAGCGCGATCGCAGTCGAGACAATTTCTTGATACAGCGTTTGAGTATCGCCTTCGCTGACTAATCGGGCGCTCAATTCCCGCAATCGTTGCATATCTTGGAGGTCTGCCGCGACAGTCGCCTCAGCGCGGGCGCGTTCGAGCCTTGGGAAGATGCGGTTCGCCAGTTCAGAAAATAATTCGATTTCATCTTCACGCCACTGACGCGGACGAGAATCTGCCACATTCAGCAGAAATTTCCATTGCCCATCGCGCAAAAATGGCACACTGATGAAGGAATAGAGGTTGAGCGCGGCGTGACTGGCGGCATCGGCTCGCGCATCTGTGCTTGTATCGTTCACAACAACAATGTTTCCAGCCCTTGCTTCTACATAAAAGGCTTCATTTAAAAATTCGGAGATGCGATAAGTCCCAGCGACATCAAGCGCGTCTGCTCGGTGCCAAGCGTAGGGAACGATCGCATAATCTTTGGCTTCATCAATATCAACAAAGGCGCAGATGGAAAGGTTCAAGTATGCACCGATTTTTACGCCGATGGTTTGCATCATTGCATTAGCCGTAGTCAGCCGGGTGCAATCGTCCTGGATTTCGGATAAAAAGGCCAGATTTGCCTCGCGGCGTTTACGCTGAGTGATGTCTGCAAACAGAATTGCAACATAGTTCTCGCCGGATGCTGGAATGGGGAGCGCATAGACATCAAAGATGGAGTTCATCGCAATCACATTCGCTTCAAACCGGAGCGATTCGCCTGACTTTGCTACCTGGGCGTAAAGTTCTATCCACTGCGGTTCGAGGTTGGGCACAAGTTCGAGAATTGTTTTTCCGGCTGCATTTGCTAAACCACTTTGCTGCTCAAACGCCTCATTGACCTCAATAAAGCGGTAGTCAAACGGTTTTTCATCTGTATCAAACAAAACTTCAATCGTGCAAAAACCTTGGTCGATGGATTCAAACAGCGAGCGATATTTTTGCTCGGATTTGCAAAGAGCCAAGTTAGTGCGATCGCGCTCAAATACAATACTGGCAACTTGAGTACCAAACTCCGCAAGTTGATATTCCCAATCGGTGGGATTCCGTACTTCCTTAAAGCACAGCATCAGCGATCCGATCGCTACGGCATCCTTGCCAAAGACAGGGGTAGAATGACAGGCTAAAATCTCGTGAGCGATACATAATTCTCGCCAGCCTTGCGACCAGCGATCATCGTTAATAATATCATTACAGCTGATGGGTTGTCCAGAATAGACCGCTTCACCACAAGTCCCTATGCAGAGTTCGTTAATTGGCACGTCTTTGAGTCCTGCGCCAAACGAAGGTGGTAGATCTGGCGTAATCGAGCGAGAAAACCTTTGGCATTGGTCATCGCTCAACAAAAAGCAGGCACGGACGCAAGCATCTAGCTGAGAGATTGCAGTACAAATTGCCGCCAAGCACTCATCAAGTGAAGTCCCCGATGCCGTCATTTCTAGCAGTCGCTTCTGTTCGGCTGAAATCAGTTCGGCTTGTTTGCGATCGGTGATGTCAATTGCTGAACCTAGTATTTGCCTTGGTTTACCCTGCTCGTCGCGGACAAAAATCGTGTCGCGGCTAGATAGCCAAAGCCATCTCCCGCTAGAGTGTTTCATCCGATATTCGATGGTAAAAATATCATCTTCCCCTGCGGCTCGCATCCTGTCGTGATGCTGCTCAATTTGTTCGAGGTCGTCAGGATGGAACAATTGGGCAAAAATCTGCGAATCAATCGCTTGCACGTCTTTGGGCAGAACGCCCAGTAGCGGAAAAATTTGCGGGCTGACGTACACATTTCGTCGTTCATTTAAATCAAAAACGTAGAGCAGATTGGGCGCGGTTTCGTTGATTGCCTGCAAAAATTTTTCAGATTCGCGCAACTGTTGTTCTGCCTGTTTGCGGCCGGTAATTTCGGTGACAATAATTGATACGCCATCGGCAGATGGATAAACATGGTTTTCAAACCAGCGATTCCAGGGGGAGTAAAAGTACTCGAACTGCACAGGGGTTTGTTCGGCGACAGCCCGACGCAATTTCTGACCAAACTGGCTTTCTCGTGTGTCAGGAAACACATCCCAAATGCTCTTACCCAGGAGATTTTCTCTAGCTATGCCTGTAACTTCTGTGACGCGATCGTTAACATAGGTGTAGCGCCATTCCCGATCCAATGCTAAAAATTGGTCAGCAATCCGAGTCAGCACATTCTCCAAGCTGTCCCTAGCTACTTGCACTTGCAGCCGCAATGCTTGTTCTTGCTCAGTTGTTGCTTTTCGTAGCTGTCCAAGTTTCAAATTTGACTCTACCCGTGCCAGTAGTTCCCGCGCTGAAAATGGCTTGGTTAAGTAATCATCTGCACCTGCTTCTAATCCTTCAATCCGCGCTTCTTCGCCTGCACGAGCTGACAAGAGAATCACCGGCATGAGTGCAGTGGTGGGGTGCGATCGCAAAACTGCCAACAGTTCAAAGCCATCCATTTCTGGCATCATCACATCCGATAGCACCAAGTCTGGTGGATTTGCTTGAATTGCCCGCAGTGCCGCCGCTCCATTGGCAACGGTTTCAACCTGAAAGCGCGAACTCAGTAAACGCTTTACGTAGTCGCGCATATCGGCGTTATCGTCGGCGAGGAGGATTTTGGATTGGGAGTTGTGACCGTTTGTTTGAGGAATATCGGAGATTAAATCTGTCTGTTCTAACCTCAAATCTGCTTCCCCAATCCATCGCCAAGCTTCCTCAACAAACGGCGCGGCTCCCAGGGCAGTCGATTCCAGCGTCCGAATTGAGCGAATCCGCTCTGGAGGTAAATGAGCAGTTCCTAAAGGAATGGCGATCGCAAAGGTTGTACCGCGAGCAACTTGACTATTGACTCGAATTGTGCCAGTGTGCAGTTTCACCAGTTCTTGCACCAAAGCCAGCCCAATTCCTGAACCTTCATAAGTGCGCGATCGCGTCCCGTTCACCCGATGAAACCTCTCAAACAATCGCGGTAATTCGGCTTCGGGAATTCCTACACCTGTATCCGTAACACTAAATTCAACTGTATTATCAACAAGTTGTAAACCAACCGTGATTGTGCCAGCAAAGGTAAACTTGAACGCATTGGAAATCAGATTGAGAACAATTTTTTCCCACATTTCGCGATCGACATATACCAGTTCTGGCAATGATACACAGTCGATCGCCAAAGTCATTCCCGCCGATTCAATCAGCGAGCGAAACGCACTCGCCAGTTCCGCTGTATAGCTAGCTAAATCCGTTGGTTCATAGGAAGCCTGTACCCTTCCAGCTTCAATGCGCGAAAAATCTAGCAGCGTATTGACTAATTTTTGCAACCGTAACCCGTTGCGCTGTACAAGCTGTAACTGTTCTCGTTCATCGGGTTGTAAGCGTCCGTTAAGATTTGCTGAGAGTTCTTGCAAAGGACTCAGCATTAAGGTTAAGGGTGTACGAAATTCATGAGAGACATTACTAAAAAAAGCAGTTTTAGCGCGATCGAGTTCTGCTAAGGCTTCCGCCCGTCGGCGTTCTTCTTCGTAAGCTTGGGCGTTGGCAACCATTAAGGCGACTTGCCCAGCAACTTGCTCGAAAAAATCACAATAGCGATCGTCCAATCTCCGGCGTGGACTGGCAACCGCAACTAGCACACCTGTTATTTTACTCTGTCCTGGCGCTAAAATTGGCAACACCATTGCCTCTTGCGGAGGTTCAGCCCAAGGACTTCCCGGCAATGTGCCAAACCGAGTTGCTACGGTATCAATGATCTGCGATCGCCCTGTTCGAGCCACGAGTGCGATCAACCAAGGGTCAGTATCTGCTAGGTCAATCTCAGCCGGACAAACAGCAGGATCTAAACCAGACTCAGTGCTACCGTAGAGACGAGCCACATGACTATTTGCATCGACTAAATAAAGCAGTGCGAACGGAATATCAGCCGGATCGGTTTTGAGAGCCTCAACCAGCGATGCGCCTGCTGACTCAGCCGTTTTCGCCGTTCCAGTTCGAGATGCCACCTCTCGTAATAGTTGAGCGCGGCGATCATTCAACACGCGATAGGTAGTCTCACTGACAATATTTATTACACCCTCGACTGTACCCGTCTCACCTCGAATGGGATTAAAGGTGTAATCAAAATAACACTCTTCGATGTATCCGAATCGGTACATTGCCAGTAGCTCATCGCTGTGAAAAGTGCCTTCGCCTGTCGCTAAAACGCCCTTAAGTTCAGGCCCAATTCCCGCCCAAATTTCTGACCAGACCTCACGGGCGGGGCGACCCAGTCCCCAAGGGTGCTTATCTCCCAGAATTGGTTTCCAAGCGTCGTTGTACAGCAGCGAGAAGTCTGAACCCCAATAGATGGCGATCGGAAAGCGAGAATTTAGACAAATCGTGAGAGCAGATCGTAAGCTGGGTGTCCAGGTTTCCACAGCACCAAGCAGCGTTTGTGACCAGTCATGAAACCGCATCAGCTGCGCCATTTCACCCTCGCCCGCAAAAAGCTGCTCTACCTGCTGCTGCCTCATACTGCTTTTCCCCCATTGCGCCCGCACACAGTCACAATCTCGGTTGTCTCAATGGGTTTCATTATATGCTGCTGGAAGCCCGTAGAAAGTGCTTGGTGGCGATTGTATTTTCCGACACAAGTAGTCAGAGCGATCACTGGAATTTGCCCGCCTCGCTCCCGCATTTGCCGGCTCAGCATACCGCCATCCATCTTTGGCATCCCGATGTCATTAATTAATAGATCTAATTCTAATACACTAGGAGTTACACATTGACAAAAAATCACATTCATGTGTACTAAGCAGTACAAGTATTAGTAAGAATGATAACAATGGATAATAAATATTTAGAAAGGCTTTTAGAGGATGTTTTACAAAGTTTTGGGCGAATATAATGAGACTGTTGGCGAATTGATAGGGGGTCTAACCCATCAGCCCAAATCAATCTGAAATTTCTTTAATTTCAGTACGTTTAAACACACTTGAGCTATTAGCCCACAATTTATTGCAGGGCGGGAAAGCAACGCAAAACCAAGGCTTTAGGGGTGGGGGGTTTAACCCATAGTGAATTGACCAACAGTCTCATATAATTCGCTACTACACAAGCGAAGTCCACCTCCGTGGAATATACGGAAATAAGCTAATTTGTGATTTTAATTAAGTTGATAATTTCTTTCGTTTATATTTCAGCATTTCAAAATTATCTAGATAATTTTGAAATGCTTTTGGTTTTTGTTAAGAAATAAGATGCGTTTTCCCTGGTCTTAATAGCCCGTTGCAAAGCTTGGTTTGTTGGTAAGTTTTAATCTATTGAAATGGTAAATTTTTGAATGGGGGTGGAGGGACTTGAACCCTCACGACCGTTTAAGGTCAACGGATTTTCATTCTTCTGCAACTTTCGCTGCTGCCTGATACTTCTGCTAGTGTCGGGCTTTAAGAATTGGACTCTCCCTTTACCCTCGTCTTCACGTTAGGGTAGCTCCCGTCGGGTCTCTGCACCTTCCGATTAGTGATGAGTAATGAGTTGTGAGTTGCGAGATTTTTATTACTCAACACTCAATACTATATACTCAGGACTTTTTCGGCTTGGCTCAGGATTGCCATGTCTGTCACCAGATTTAGGTTTCCCTGAGTTTGAGAGCTTCCACTTGAGGGATTTCTCCTTCAAGGCTCAGTTATCTAAGTCCGTAGCGTCTGCCATTCCGCCACACCCCCTGGTGTTTGGCAGCTACTTAACTTGTGGAGGCGGCAATTTTCTCCTTATCTATTTGAGCATTAATTGCGTCTTTTGTGCAACTAAATTTCTAAAATTTCTTTCCAAGCGATACTTTTGTTTGTCTACCCCTAAAAATAGGGTTAGAAATCCGAAATTTTTCCTTCTGCCTCCCCCTCCCCGTGTCCCCGCGATGCTAGTATGAGCATATGCGTAAGTACGCTCCCACGTCTGCGGAAGAGGTAAACTGGTTGGAGATTAGTAATAGTGATCGCTGGGTTGGTGGCATTAATCTTATTGGTGGTCAACCCTGTTGGATGTGGGATGAAAATAAGCTAATCTGCCTTTAACTTGCATAATCCTTTGCCTCAGAAAGACGCAAAGAGAAGTTGCGTGCGGGGGTTCCCCCCGTTGAGCAAACTTCGGAGGACGCGCTTAAGGGGAGACGCGGGGATGCAATTTGAATGATTATTAGCTTAGGGAGTAGGGAATTGAGACGCGGGGATGCGGAAAAATTTTCTCCCTCATCTCCCTGCTCCCCAAAGCAATGGGATTTTTTTTAGTTGGAAGTCCCTAATACTTCCCTCGGTGTAGGCATTCAGCCTATGATGAAAACAGATGCTTAAACACAAAGAGTATGATCGTCCCACTACTGTATCTAATTTTGGCTGGAGCATATCTGTTAGTAGTACCAGTTGCTCTGTTGTTTTACCTCAAACAACGCTGGTATGTGGCTAGCTCCTTTGAGCGTGCTTTCATGTACTTTTTGGTGTTTTTCTTCTTTCCCGGTTTACTAGTTCTATCGCCGTTTATCAATATTCGACCCCGGCGGCGACAAATTGAAGTTTAGCTAGATTGGTAGGTCATAATTTTCATGCGACGCATTGACGCTATCGGAATTAGTTTAGGCATTTTTGTGGCTGGTGGCTTGGCATATGTAGGATTGCAACTGGTTGGTTTAGATAATCAAACAGCTGGTATCTGGAGTCAAGTTTTACTAGTTTGTGGGTTGGTTGGCTGGTTAATTACCTATCTTGTCCGAGCTGTGGGGCAGAAAATGACCTACCATCAACAGCGGGAACAGTACGAACAGGACTTTCTGCAAAAGCGCCTAGACGAACTCACCCCAGAAGAACTAGCACGCATTCAAGCCGAAATCGAACAAGAAGAGCAAACTCAAGTATAAAGTTGTCATTGGTTAGTTGTCATTTGTGAGTTACCAATGACCAATGACTAATAGACTTCTTGCAAAAATACTTGAACCGTCAGAGACTCAAGTCTCTGCCTAATAGCAAAAGTCCGTTGAAACGGACTAAAAATACTGTTATTAGTCAGTTGAAACCGACTTGAGTTATCGCCAGAAAATTTATTTTCTGGCTAGTATCCGACTTTTGCAAGAGGTCTAATGACCCTACGAGTGAGCTAGTTGCTCATGGGGGAAACCCACAAGACTGCACTAGCTCACCAATGACTAACGACTTAATGACTAATGACAAGAATTTCCGATCGCTTTAAAGTACTTGGACAGCAGGGACACTGCGCTTTCATTCCGTTTATTACTGCTGGTGATCCAGATTTAGCAACAACAGCAAAAGCATTGCAAATTTTGGATCAAAATGGAGCAGATTTGATTGAGCTAGGCATACCTTATTCTGATCCGCTAGCAGATGGCCCAGTCATTCAAGCAGCGGCAACCCGTGCTTTGCAAAGAGGAACCAAATTAGAGCAAGTGCTGGAAATGTTGCAAGCAACTATTCCTAGTCTCAGCTCGCCGATCGTGTTGTTTGCTTATTACAACCCGATTTTACACCGAGGAATTAAGAAATTTCTCCAAGAAATTGCTGCGGTTGGTGTGGCAGGATTGGTAGTACCTGACTTGCCTTTGGAAGAAGCAGCTGGTTTGTTACAACCAGCTAGCGAAATCGGCATTGATGTGATTTTATTAGTGGCTCCCACTAGCTCACCTGAACGAATAGAAGCGATCGCTCGCTCTTGTCAAGGATTTATCTATTTAGTTAGTGTGACGGGTGTCACAGGAATGCGATCGCAACTGGAAAGCCGAGTGTCAGATTTACTCAAACAAATTCGTGGTGTTACTGATAAACCCATCGGTGTGGGTTTTGGCATCTCCGAAGCCGCACAAGCGCGTCAGGTAAAGGATTGGGGCGCAGACGCCATAATTGTCGGCAGTGCCATTGTCAAACGTTTAGCAGAAGGTACACCCGAACAAGGATTAAATGCGATCGCGGAATTTTGTCAAAGCCTCAAGGCAGCTATCTAAGCGCCTCACTGAAACTGAAAACAGCATAAATACTCATCTTGATGAGATGGCGAAAGTAGATTAAAAAAGTATACAGCATAGTTTTTTCATTATTGCTAGTAGACAATTTGACTGATATGGCATTGAATATTAACATCGGATATCATGGTGTAAAAAAACTAGCTGATACATCCGTTTATAGTTTGAGTATTATGTGAACAGAAGTAGGCAAAAAGTTATGAGTGTGAGAGTGAGTCAGTTACAAACAGTTATAGTTACATCGCAGTTGAGAGGCAAAGGCGATGAGTGAGAGTATGGCATTTATCGGCGGGGTCGCTGTAGCTGGGCTGGCGGCTCTCGTATTGCTCAAAGGGACAAATACCCCCCTACAGCCTAACTTCGCTGTTGCCCCACAAATGCCTGCTACTGTGGTAGCCCCCCAGGTCATGCAACCAACAGGGCAATCCCCTTACAATCCTTATGGGCAAACAGCAGTACCTACTCAGCCACCTGTAGTCCCCAATTCTGAGCAACGCGTCGAATTGGAACGGTTAAAAACGGAATTGGAGCGTTTAAAAGACGACTACGAACAGGCAAAAATTCAAAACCAAAAAATTTTAGATAGTTATAACGCTCAACAGCTGCAATCAGCTCAGCAAAGTATGCAAAAAGCAGCATTACCATCTGAAAGTACTTGGTGGTCTTCACCTGTACTTTGGTTGGTGGGAGGTGTAACCCTAACCGTCGGTGGTGGTGTTGTTGTTGCTGGTTTATTAGCTTTGTTTTCACCCAAACAGCGCCCAACTCGCACGGTACAGGTTATTCACCCTTATCAAGGCTCGACACAGCCATTGGTTCCTATACGTCGCGCTGAGTTTCTCCCACCTCCTCGCATGGAAACAAGACGGGTTGAAGCTCCAGAATACGACGAAATGCATTGAGATTGGGGAGTGGGGACGCAAAGACACGGTGAGTCCAGTGATTAAAGGAGGGTTTCCAACGCGAGTTGTTCATGGGGGAAACCCCCAAGACCACACTCGCTCCGCAACGCAGTGGCTCCTCAAGTCGGGAAACCCGCCCACGGGGGTGGCTCCCCAAGATCGCCCTGGCTCCTCCGCAGGCAACTAGCGAACCCGTAAGGGGGACGCGGAGAAATTTTCTCCCTAACTCCCTCATCCCCTGGTCTCCGACAAAAGAAGTGCATCCCTCTGCTCCCTCCCTCTTATGGGTAGGTTTTTTAGATTTCGCGTTTTGGTTGACGCGCTTACGCGCTTACACGGTGAGACAGCGAGTAAAGGAGGGTTTCCCTCCGCAGGCGACTGCGTTAGCGCAGCGTTAGCGAGCTTGCGAGCGTCACCTGAAGGGGGACGCAAAGAAAGATTTCGGAACGAAAAAATAGGTTTTTTCAGACTGAATATGAAAAACCTACCCTTGAAAGCTGCTCCCTCCCCCACTGCTTTTTCACTTTTCTATTAAAAAGCCTGGCGATAATTATCAGGCTTTTTAGTTGGGCTATATTGTCAAAGGTTATTTATGAGACGTGATGCTTATATCCCCCGTCATTCATGCGGGGGATATAATCGAATGTGCCTAATTTATTAGGATTGCTATAGAAGTGATTTATAAACCAATACGGTTCAGTTAAGGATAATTGTAGGTTGGGTAGAGCGATAATAAAACCCAACAAAGCTGCGAGAATGTTGGGTTTCGTTCTTCAACCCAACCTATGCAAAATCAGATTTTTAGCCCTAACTGAAACGTATTGGGTTTAATGTTCTTTAATGTTCCTCACTGCGCTGAGTTGCTGGGGTTTCAACTTCTAGGTTATCTCCTTGTTGTTTTACTGAAAAGTCTTGTTCACTCTTGGATGTTTGAGCAAGTCCAGCAGCACCAGCAATAGCTGTTCCAGCTAAACCAAGCCCAGCAGACCATTTAGCGTCAGAAATATTTGGTGAAACAATTACAGCAATACCAACTGCAGCTCCAATAGTTGCCAAAAACATAGGAGTTAAAGCACGAATTACTTCTGGATTAAAAGATTTCATAGAGATTAGTTATTAACAATTACACTTAAATTAATCAACAGCTAAGCGGGCATTTACGCAAAATACAGCAGGGAACGCTTAACAGGGAACTGAGAAATAAAAGTTTTCAAGGGTGTGAAACTAATGAAAGGCAAACAAGTTTTATTGACAGGTGGCACTGGTGGACTTGGTTTAGGAGTGACACCAGCGGTGATTGCAGAAGGTGCAGAGGTGACAATTCCCTACCGTAACCCCAAGGAAATTGAACGCCTCAAACAATTTATCCAGCCTGCCGATTTTGCCAGAATTCACTTTGTTTCTACTAATTTAGAGGATGAAGCTTCAGTAGAAAATCTGATTAATCAGATAGAACGAGTGGATGTATTGATTCACTTGGTAGGTGGCTTTTCAATGGGAAAAACTCACGAATACAGTTTTGACAGTTGGAAACACGAGTTTAATTTAAACCTAAATACAACTTTTTTGACTTGCAAATATAGCCTGAAAAGCATGTTGAAACATGGTTATGGACGCATTGTAACAGTGGGTTCTAAAGCAGCTGTAGAACCTGCTGGTCAATTAGCAGCATACTCTGCTGCTAAAGCTGGTGTGGTTGCGTTGACAAAAGCGATCGCAGATGAGACTAAAGGTACTAATATCACTGCAAATACTGTCCTTCCTAGCGTGATTGATACCCCCAGCAACCGCCAAGCGATGGGTGCAGAAAATGCTGACAAGTGGGTAAAACCCCAATCTCTAGCTCAAGTCATCTGCTTTTTAGCCTCAGAAGTTGCTAAAGATATCCGTGGTGCAGCAATTCCTGTTTACGGGAATATTTAAAGAATGGGGAGTAGGGAGTAGGGAGTGGGGAGTAGGGAATTGGGAGTGATGTTAGCGGTAGCGGGGCGTTTAGCCCGTGAGGAGTGAGTGTTAGTTATTTCTCCCCTGCTCCCTGCCCCCTGCCCTACCTCATCCCTCTTACGGGCTGTTCGGAATCAGCCTACCGCAGGGATATGTTGCTATTTGCTGTGAGGCACTCTCAGCCATTGCTGATGGAACTTTGTCTGAGGGTTGGGTTTTGGCTGCTAAATAGTCTGTACGTAGTTTGTCTAACATGGCTTCGCGTTTGTCATACAGCCGCTTGAGGGTACGAGGTTGGCACTTGTTCATCACGTATGCTGTTACCAATGGTAGGGCGATCGTGCTGTCGGTGTAACAAACGATGGTGTCGGGTAATTCTTCGGGGTCGATTTTACCCCAACTGACAGCTTCTGAGGGTGTTGCCCCTGACAAACCACCAGTATCTGGGCGAGCATCGGTAAATTGCACAAAGTAATCGTGTCCTCGTTCTTCTAATCCTAATACCTCGTGAATCTGCGGTTGGGTTTGTAGCAAAAAGTTTTTAGGACTGCCACCACCAAGAATTACAGCCGCACTTTTACCTGCTGATTCACGAGCATTGTAGGCGATCGCAGCTGTTTCGTTCACGTCAATAGAAGGATCTAAGACTAATTGCGAACCTTCTAAGGCTAAAGCAGCTACATTCATCCCAATTGAGCTATCCCCAGGAGAAGACGTATAAATTGGCACGCTATATTCATAGGCTGTAGCTAGCAGGCAGGAATGCTGTACTCCCAATTGTTTTTCTATTTCGTGGACATATTTGCCCAGTAAATGATGAAATTCTGCTGTTCCCATCCGTTTTTGGAAAGGTTCTGCTTGTAAAATCTTGCGGATAAAAGCGTCAGTCTCTAACAACACATCGTAGCCAAAAATAATGTCATAAATACGGATGGTGCCTTCTTGACGCAGCTTCACATCATCTAAAAACGGATTACCCGCAAACAGTTCAAACCCCAATCCATAGTGCATGTCATGATAAAGATTAGCACCAGTACTAATCATCCAGTCAATAAAGCCATTGCGAATTAAAGGTGCTAAAGCAGAAACACCAAATCCGGCTGGTGTCATTGCACCGGAAAGGCTGACTCCTACTGTGACGCCTTCTGTTAGCACATCGCGACTCAAAAGTTGGCAGATTTCCCGCAAACGCGCTGAGTTGTAAGCAGTGAAGTAATTATCAATCAAATCCACCACACCAATATCGGTTGATATGGGTGTAGGTGCAATTTTTTGACCCAGCTTTTTAGACATTTTGCACTCCTGAACAGTAAACATGCGCCGGATCTAATGTTATCTAGCTTTCAGTGCAAGTGTCAGCAAAACTTTTTTCACTCCTTAGTTTTGATATCATATAACTGGCAGAGGGTGAGGAGTTTTTGTTTGAGGCGATCGCTTACATTCTCTGGTAATCTTCAATCAGCAGAATTAGCCGAGAATGTACTAAGCCGATACTGAGGAATTGGTTGTTTAGTAATCAAAGAATAAATTACATCTGGGTCGAGGTCAGCTCCCGATTTCCATTGAATTGTGCCATATTCAGGATTGACTTGAACTGTAGCAAAATAATCATGATCTTGCAAAGGGGCAAATACACCTGTAAATTTGATAATTTTGCTAATATCAACTACTCCTTTAGTACCATCTTCAAAGCAGACATACAGTTGATAGTTTTCTCTGGGTTCAACCGCAATAATATCTTTAAGCATAATTTACTCCAATGGGGAAATTTTATTTAAAGTTTGATTATCTCTGGCTAGTTCCCAATCTTCTATCAGTTCCACTTGATGCATCAATGCCCATTCTGTTACCAGTTTAAAAAGTCTAGGTGTCAGTTCACCTTCCAAAACTTCTAAGGTTTGGATACTGACTATGGCCTTTTGCTTGTTGTAACGAACATGAAAGTGTGGTGGTGGATGGTCGTTATAAAAAAACGACTAATTTATGGCATTTTCTCACTCCCTAGTTTCTATATCGTACAACTGACAGAGGGTGAGGAGTTTTTGTTTAAGGCGATCGCGTACACTCTCTGGTAATATCACTACACAATCTGGTGCGTATTGCATTACTTCGCGGCTAAACCAAAATGTACTCGATACTCGCCTGATAACTCGCTTGACTCGCGGTTTATCTGGTAGCCATTCATTAATATCATCTTCTGGTTTAACTTGATAGGCAAAAGCCAAACCAGAAAATAAGTGCATTTCTACTTTTATTTCATCCAAATTAGTACGCCACTCGCCATAAATTAAAGTTACAGCCGCATCTGTAATTCTGTCTAATCGTAAACTCCAGTTATGAATTAGTTCTGGGATATCAAAGTTTCCTTCTGTTTCTTCGCACCAACAATCGAGATATTGCCGCTTTTCGTGGGGTGTGATTTTGGCATGGCGTACAGTAAAGTTTAACAAACGCCCCGCCGCATCTTGATAAGAAAGCTGAAATGGCTGCTGACGCAGGATGTAGTTATCTATTTGCAAACGCCAAGCTGGGGGAAGATTCTCTAGGAAACGTTCGATTTCGTTTCTTAGCGGTATTGATAATTCGCTACGTTCGAGAAGTAAGTTGGCAATGATTTGGGCTTGTTCAATTTGTCCAATGTCTGTTAATGCACCAATACACCTATGTAATGCGCGGATGCGTGATTCTTTCCAATTGTTATTGTTACCGATGAGTAACTTACGTTGAGCGATCGCTTCTATTAATTTGGAGATATTCGGGCGATCGCCCCACATCATACCAAATTCTAAGGCGATCGCTTCTAGTTCGGCTTTATCGCGTTCTGATATCGACAGAGTAATAGATTGACCTTTTCGACTCATAAAGTGTGTCCGTATACTTTATACATTTACTCTCTTGCCAACTTCTATTTTGCGTGCCAATATAGTTTTTAACAACCAGTTACGGACACTATTTAAGTGTAAGTCCGAATATAAAATTAGGAGAAAAGGATTCATTGAGAAGAATTACGACAAATTTGGAGAAGCTCCAATGACTAAGGACAATTTACTATCCCGAATTTCCATTGATCCAAATATTTGTTTCGGTAAACCTTGTATTAAAGGTCATCGTATATGGGTTAGTTTAATTCTCGACCTTCTAGCAAGTGGAGAAAAAATAGAGACTATTTTGGAAGAATATCCTGGTTTAGAACGAGAAGATATCTTTGCTTGTATTGCATACGCTGCGGAGATGACAAGAGATAGCTATGTAGAAATTCCTTTAGGATTACAAAAAGAATCAAAAAAGTGAATATTAAACTTGATGAAAATCTTGGTAGTCTGCGAGTAGCTACATTATTACGTCTTACAGGACATGATATTGCTACTGTCCGAGAACAAGGTTTAATTTCAACTCACGATGAAGAATTAATTGATATTTGTCAGAGTAAGAATAGGTGTTTAGTAACAATAGATAGAGAATTTGGAAATCGTCTTAAATATATTCCTTCTCACTATAGAGGAATTATAGTCATTCGTTTATCACCCCGCCCTACTTTTGAAGATTACCGTACAGTTACAGAAACTCTAATTGCTGGACTTGAAGCAGCAGATGTGACTGGTAAATTATGGATAATCCGACAAGGGAGTATCCAGGAATATCAAGATATTGAAGTGGAAGGAAAAGACAAATGACAAAAGTATACAATATTACTCTCAAGCCTGTTTATTCTCAAACCGTCCCAACACCCGACGGAGTGCAACTACCAAAAAATTGGTCGCTTTCTTGGCATCAAGCAGCGACTTTGGAAGCATTGCGCGATCCAAATATTGACGTAGTGTTTAATACAGCGATGACTGGTGATGGTAAAAGCTTGGCTGCTTATTTAGAAGTTCTTCAAGGAGAAGGTTCTGCTATTGGCCTTTACCCAACTAACGAACTCGCACGCGATCAAGAAACGCAGATTAAAGGATATATTGAGAAATTTAAGCCAGAAAATCAGCCGCGTGTAGTACGTCTTTCTGGCGCTGATTTAGAAATTTATGCAGAAAATGAAGGATTGAAAAAAGGAGCTGCGATCGCAACTCTCACTAACCAAAGAGAAGCCTTACTTACCAACCCTGATATTTTTCACTACCTACATCGTGGGGCTTATATAATTCGTGGCGATAGTCCCGATAAACTATGGGGCAGAATTGATAAAGATTTTGACTTATTTATTTTTGATGAATTTCACGTTTTTGCTGCTCCTCAAATCGCCAGCGTGATTAACACAATGTTGTTAATTCGCTGTACCAATCGTCGCAAAAAATTTCTATTTCTGTCAGCTACCCCAGATAAAAATTTAATTGATAGATTAAAAGTAGCAGGATTTCGTTGTCAAGAAATTAATCCGCTTGAAGCAAATAAATATCAGTTTTCTGATATACCAGAGCAAGGGCAGCAATTGGAATCTCAGGAATGGCGGCTAGTTGCAAGAACAATTTCGCTGAATTTTATTCCATTGGAACCTTCTTTTAAAGCTTCTGAAACTTGGTTTAGAGAAAATAGTGATTTAATTTTGACTCAGTTTCAGCAGTATCCAGGAAGTAAAGGTGCAATTATTTTGAACTCAATTGCAGCAGTCAAGCGCCTGACTCCATTTTTTCAAGAACTTTTACAGCCTCATGGCTTAAAGGTAGGAGAGAATACGGGACTTTCAGGAAAAGTAGAAAAGGAGCAAAGTCTAGCGGCTGATTTGGTTATTGGCACTAGCACAATTGATGTAGGGGTTGATTTTAAAATTAATTTTTTAATGTTTGAATCGTCGGACTCTGGTACTTTTATCCAACGATTGGGACGATTAGGAAGACATGATGAATATGAAAAAGATGGTCAAAAAATTAAGTTTGAAAATTTCACAGTTTATGCTCTTGTTCCTAATTTTTTAGTAGAGCGTTTATTTCAAGTAGATTCGCCACCTTTAATTGTAAATAGTATTTACGATCGCCCCTCTTTTCACAACATAATTAGAGAGCAATATCGCAAAATCAACGATTTTCACGGCTATTATCGTCGCTGGGGGGCTGTACAGTCATTTTACTTGTTTTGGAAATTAGGCGATCGCACAATTCAACAACAGTATGCACAAAGCCGAGAGAAGTTTCAACAAGCTTGTGAGGAGGTTTTTGAAACTAGTTTAAAATCTTTAGGTGGACGCATTTCAGGATGGGCAAAAGATTGGCAAGCAATTTCAGGTAAATCCGGGAATCCCATTGCTGAAGATGCTTATAATTTTCGTGGTTCTAGCTCTCTGCAATGTGGATTGTATGATTTAACGGAAAAAAATGAGGTAGACAGATTTAAAACCTATGATTTACCGGGTATTTTGGGCAATTTAGAAATTGAAATGTGGACGGAAGCAGCATTTATACGGACACTCCAAGAAACCGCCCAACGCACCGGACAACCCATCGCTAAAGGTAGATTTGATCACTGTCTAGCATTTATGAAGTTGCGTGACTACCGCGAGGAACGGCTGAACTGGAAGTTTACCTACTCTGGGGACTTGCAGCCAATAGCCGATGCTTGGAAAGTTCAGGTTTTAACAGGTGTGGAAATTTGGCAACCAGACAACCACTGGATTGGAGGAATTAACAAACGTTTGAAAAAAGAGGGTTTGGTTTGTTACGTGATTCGCCGTCCCGTGGCTGAAGTGCGGATGCGGCTAAGATTGCCGATGCATTTTCAGATTTACCCAATTAGCGATCAGTATAGCTTTCATGATGTTAGTGCAAGTTGTGCGATCGCTTTTGGTCAATCTGCACTGCTGTTGGATACCTTGGCGTACACGTTTAAAAGCAAAGGAGATGAGATATGGGTTGTTTGAGGTTTCAATCCCTGATAGGGATTTTGGTTAATGTGACGGAGAATAAGCTTACGCCAGTAAGTTCAGACGTATTTGTTTCAATCCCTGATAGGGATTTAGCTCACTTTTTCTGTAGTGAGTCTCCGTCTACATCTTAAGACTAACAAAAATAGAGGAGGTAATAACCGCTATCTAGTTCTGACATATTTAACAAGTCAAATAAGTCTATAACTTATTGTCTTGACAGTAGCTATCGTTTTGGGTAGCGTCTAATCATATAGTAGTCAAACACAATAAATAAATGAAAAAGCGCAAAAAAACAAAGGTTGAACTTTTGATTGAAGTTCTGCGGGATGGTGCATGGCACTTGGGCGATGAACTAGCTGTAAAAGTTGGTTATCCCTTTGCAGATGCCCTTAAGAAAGCTCGCACACTAGGTTACGAGATTGAGACAGCTTGGGCTGGAGTTGGTCAAAAACATAAATACCGATTAATAGCAGTGTAAACTCTCTGTGGTTTATGTGGAATTTTCTTCATATAAACAGAAAATCTCTTATCAGAGAGAGAAGCTCATAATAGCTTGCGGCATTAAGTTCAGGCGTAAGTCATCTCAACCCCCAGAAGCGTTCAGCTGATGGCTGGTATGAGTATAGCTAAAAAGCAAACTTCAAGCAGTAAATCTTAACTGACGCTTCTCTCTCTGTTTTGAGGTAAACCATGAACGAGCAACAACTTTTGGAAAGAATTACAGTCAACCCCAAAATCTTTGGCGGTAAACCAATTATTCGAGGTCGTCGTTTGGCGGTTGAACACGTTCTAGAAATGTTAGCGGCCGGAGATACAATCGAAATTTTGCTAGAGGGTTATCCCTGGTTAGAAAGGGAAGATGTACTAGCCTGTTTAGTCTATGCTCGTCGGCTTGTAGGCCACGAGCGAATTGAACTAATACCTGTGGAGTCTTAATAGTGAAGGTACTTGTAGATACTTGTGTGTGGGGAGGAGTACGTGCAGATTTAATAGCCGCAGGTTATGACGCTGTTTGGACTGGAGATTGGTCTGAAGATCCAGGAGACGAGGAAATTTTGGCAACAGCTTACCGCGAAAGTCGAATTTTGATAACAAGAGATAAGGACTTCGGAGAGTTAACAATTGTGCGTGGGATTCCCCATTGCGGCATATTGCGCTTAGTCAATCTCAATTCCAGACAGCAATCATCAGTTTGTTTGCAAGTACTTGCGCTTTATGGAAATGAATTAGCATCTGGTGCAATTGTAACTGCTGAATTAGGTAGGGTGAGAATTCGACCAGCCGCAAGCGATAACTGAAAAATTCACAAATTTGAAAAAGCCATAACATCAATTTCAGTTATGAGTAACCCCATTTCAGACACTTACAGACATTTACTAATGGAAATAAAACAGCGTATTCGTTCAGCCCAGTACGAAGCCCTCAAAGCAGTTAATCGTGAGATGATTAACCTCTACTGGGACATTGGACAGATAATTGTTACTCAACAGCAAGGTGCTAGTTGGGGAAAATCCGTAGTAGAACAGTTAGCAAAAGACTTACAAGCAGAGTTTCCTGGAATTAGCGGATTTTCTGCTCGTAATATTTGGAGAATGCAAGATTTTTACCTGACTTACCACTCGAAAGAAATTCTGCCACCAATGGTGGCAGAAATTGGATGGACTCACAATATAGTCATTTTAGAGAAGTGCAAAGATGACCTAGAACGAGAGTTTTATCTGGCGGCTTTGGATGATTTATCTCGACTACCAGACGAAAACCTCTCAATCGGAATTATTCTTTGCAAATCCAAAGATAAAACTATTGTTGAGTATGCATTGAGAGAATCAAATAAACCAATTGGTGTAGCTACTTATCAAGTAGTTTCAACAGTGCCTCAAGAACTAAAAAATCAGCTTCCGGCTCCAGAGCAAGTTGCCAAATTGCTAGAAGATGTAGAGTAAAAAATTGGAATTATAAAATGACTAATGATGAAGATTGGTTATCAGGCGATTTTGGATTTGATGGTAATTCTTCAGACCGCACTATCGAAACCCAAGCAGAATTACTCAGTTTAAAACTACTACGCGAAGCAATTCAGGCACAAAATCCTGATGATTCGGTAATGGCAGATTTTGCTGAATATGTGTTACCAAATCTCTTACGCATAGCAATTGGTGTAACTGCTAAAGGTGGAAAGTATTTTGATGCCATCGATCAGCAACGAGAAGCCGCAGGAAAAACTAAAGTCAGACGAGATAATGCTGCTGATCAATCATTGAATACACACTTATTAAATGGATTATTCCCAGCTAATTTAATTGAGAGACGGTTACAGCAACTCGATACAACAGTCCGACGAGTGGTGAAAGAAAGAGAACGACGGTTAGTGATTGCTGGGTTTATTTTACATGACTTTGAAAAATTCCCTGACGTGCCGAATGATTGCCGTAAATTGCCATTAGCAGAACATCGTCCAATTATTGATAAAAAAGTTTGCCAATTAGGACTGGATAAATTTATCAATCCAAACAATCCAGAGGCTTATCAAGAATATATTGATGATTTATTGTGCATGGCTTATAATGCACAAAGTCGCTGGGATACTAACTGGAACTTTTCGGAATTTGGGTTGAATCCAGTATTGCGCGATCGCACTCTGCGACAACTATCAGGTTTAACTTTATTAGCTGACTCTCTCGCCTCAATTGTTAAACATCCCCAAGATGCAGAACACCCGAAACTTAAAGAAGTTCTCCACTTTTTAAGTGATGGACAGTTGAAATTCACCTATCACAGTATTGCTGAGAATCGGGGCGTTTTAACTAATGTAGTTAATAATTCTTTAATTCAGGCTCATACAAGTCTGAATACTGATGGAAATATCTACTATGAACCTTTGTTATATCTGCCAACAGGTGTAATTTATCTGGCTGCGCGTAATGCTCCTGCAATATCGCCGTCAGATTTACCAGACCGAGTAGTGAACAATATTAAATCTCTTTGTGCAGGTCAATTACGTCTTAGACAAACGGGATTTGGTAGAGATGGTAAAGGTATGAAATATGCTGAATATTACAATTTATTTTTTGATTCTTTAGGCTTAATGCAAGTGGCTTTAGATGCAACATTACGCATTTTAAATACTAATAAAGCTTCTGTTGCTAAAAGCCGTAGTGATAACTTAGTCAAGTTTCAGCAACAAAATGTTTTACCAGCAGATTATGATTTTAAATTTGCTGATGATATCCGTATTGACCAATTAGCAGAATTTGGAGATTTAATTAGCCGCAAGATTTGGGAGGAAACTGTAAATCGGATTGAAGCAGCTAATAAGAAAGACAAAAAATCGCCAGTCGTTCCTCCTTTAAACATGACTCATAAAGTTGCAGAATTTTGGAATTTAGCAAAATATTTACCTGCAATTCGAGAAATTCAGCGTATTAACGAAAGCCTGAAGGAAAATAAATTAAAAGGGAATACTGGCGGAGTACCTTACGAATGGTATTACTTAGCAGCTAAATATCTTGAACAACATCCAGGTGTTGAAGATGTTAGAGAAACTTGTCAGCAAGTCATTCATTACTTAACAAGCTTAATTTCTCCAATACTTGCACAGTATGAATTACCTGATGGTTGGGATGATTTAAGGCTTTGGGTATCAAGAGTTGTGATGTTATCTAGTGCAAATCAACAGCTATCAGCTAAAACTCAATTTGATACATTCTTAAGTGAGTTGGGTAACTATAATGCTGCTAAAAAACCGGGACGTGGACGGCAATTAATCTGCTCAATTTCTCATTCAGCTTACACTGTTACTGAGCAGATGGAATCAGCAGTTTTATTTACGCCGCAAGTTTATACAAACAAGCAAATGTTAGGAGGTTCTAATGCCAAGCGCAATATCTCCAGTATTGCAGGTGTGGAGATGATGCTCAGGCAAATATTAATGAATCAAACTCAAGCTGTAGGTAAAAGATTTGAAGATGGCAAATATCGCTATCTCTATTTTTATCCCACTTATTATTTCACACCTGAAACTAACAAGTTTTTGCAGAAAGCTTACAGTGGTATTGCTCAAACTCGCTTTGATACCAGCGTTCGTAATCATTTTATCAGCAAGGATTTACAAGCTAATTTTGAACGAGAAAAATACCAAAGTGTAGATACTTTCTTAATCGACGAAAACCTCCAGCCTGAAAAAGACCGCACATTTAAGCTTTCCTATCCTGAAGACCAGCCTTTAACATTCTACTTCATGGCGCTGCCACCAGGACGAGACAGCACAGATACAGAATCTTGGGTAATGCCTAGTTGGTTAGCGTTTGCCTTCCCGATGATTTTAGATGTTAAAACTGTGGTTTCAGAGTCACCAATTCCACCTTTTAATGATGGTGCAGAATTTGAGGAAAGCGTTTTCCTCGATAGTGCGCCTCATGCTTTCCGTGCATTAGTAAGACGCGATCGCTTCCGTCTTGACTACATTCTTGAAGGCTGGAATGAAAACAGTATCCAATATCCAGCGCCTTTAAATGTCCTTACCGCCGCCTATGCTATTCACCTTGATGTGAATGCTAGACAAGGTAAAACTGGTTACGATGCCAACTGGGGGAGATTTACAGAACTAGCAAAAGATTTTGAAACCAGTCCTTTGTACGTTTTCTCTTACCTCAATCGCTGGGTGCGTAACCAAGGAGTAGAAACAGCGCGAATTGAGAAAATTAGGCTTTATGCCTATCACTTTTATCCTTGTTTTGACCCTTGTGTGAAATATGACAACAATATGGAGCAATTAATTGTGGGAGAAGTATCAAGTCTAAATCATCCCAAGAAATTAACAGATTTGTATCGGAGATTTTACAGAGCTAATAAGCGTTATAATCCCAAATCTAATGCTGTGTTGAAACCAATTGATATTGCAGCAGAAACTATACTCAAAGCTGAGTCAAGCGTGTTTCAAGGAGATACATTAGTTGCGGCTGTTGCAGCAGAAGTTTTTAAACTCATGGATCGCGTTCATTCTTCTACTGCTGAAGGACGTTGGGTGATGAGTAAACGCGAGGAGGAACGGCAAGCTGTTTTAGATTTTGCACGATATTTTGTAGCGGAGGTGTTTGAAAAATCATTTGCAGGCGATCGCGCTCGTTTAGCAGGCCGACAAATCAACTTAATTCGTGATACTTGTGAGTTTCTTTACCGTTTAGAAGACGATAAAGAAAATGCAGGTAAAGACGATAAATCAACTGAATCTACTGATGACGACAATTAATAAGTCTCATCTTGCTTAAACAATTAGTAAATAATTCTGCGGAGATAAATTATGACAATTCTAAAAACTGTTGAATCAAAGTTATTTCAATCTGAAATTCCCTACAAACCAATGGGTAAATATGCCCATTTCTTGACAATTCGCATCACTGAATCTTATCCTCTATTTCAGACAGATGGAGAACTAAATAAAGCACGAGTAAGAGCCGGAGTAAAAGACAAAACTACAATTAGCCGACTGTCAATGTTCAAGCGCAAGCAATCTACTCCAGAGCGTTTAGTTGGTCGAGAATTGTTACGTAACTATGGCTTGATGACTGCTGATGAATGCGAATATAACGTGAATTTTGCAATGGATAATCCTGATTGCATTATTTATGGTTTTGCTATTGGTGATTCTGGTTCTGAAAAATCAAAAGTTGTAGTAGATACGGCATTTTCAATTACAGCTTTCGATGAATCTCATGAAACATTCACCCTTAATGCTCCTTTTGAAAATGGCACAATGGCTTCTAAGGGTGAAAATGGTTCTAAACCGGGTGAAGTCACCAGCCGAATAAATCAACAAGACCACATCAGACCTCAAGTTTTCTTTCCTAGTATTGTCACCCTGAAAGACCCTACTGAAGCTAGCTTTCTTTACGTTTTTAATAACATCATGCGTACACGCCATTATGGAGCGCAAACAACCCGTACTGGCCGCGTTAGAAATGAGTTAATTGGTGTTGTGTTTGCAGATGGAGAAATTACTAGTAATCTGCGTTGGACTCAAGCAATATACGACCAAATGAAGGCTAACAATACTCTAAATCCACCCGATCCTCTGGATGAAGATGATGTAATCACTGCTGCTAAAAGTGCAATTGAGGCGTTAATGGCTGATGAATTTATAGTTCATACTGATTTCATTGGTGATGCTTTTGTATCCCTAATTAATGAAGTCAAAACTTTAACAGGAAGTGAAAAAGGAATCAAAGAAATTTTGCAAAAAGCTGATGCTGAAGCTAAAGTTTATGCAAGTAAGCATATCACTAAAAAGAAAACTTCTGCTAAAGCGGGGAAAGAGTAATGGTATTTATTTACCGTTGTCAATTAGAGTTACACGACAGCCTCTATTTTGCAACTCGTGAAATCGGCAGATTATACGAAACAGAGCCAGTAATTCATAATTATGCTCTCTGTTATGCACTGGGTTTAGTTGATAGCACAGTCTACTCTACTACCGTTGCTGAAGAACATTCTTATCGCTATTTTTGCCCTGAACAAGTACCAAAATATGAGGAGCATTTAACGCCGCTCAATCAACAAGAAATTTATGTAACTCCGGCGCGATCGCTCAACCATTCTGCTATCCTCAACACATGGAAGTATGCTAACAACAACTACCATGTTGAGATGGAGAAAACCCAAAAAAATATTCCTAGTTTTGGTAGAGCGAAAGAAATAGCACCAGAAAGTAAATTTGAGTTTTTTGTGATTACTCAAAAAGAACTTAAGTTACCAAAATGGATTCGTTTAGGGAAATGGATGAGTAAGGCTGAGGTAACAGCTGAACCATTAACTAAACCTAAAACTGCCGAAGGTTTATTCACCTGTACATATCCTTTAAATCCCTTAGATGTCATGTTTACTAATCAAGTTATTAGCTATGATGTGGTAAACATGCCTCCAGTTAGTTTAATTCAGAATGTGCAAATGCGAGGTCAATACTATAATTTTGATGACAAAGAGGTAAAACTTCCAATTCGGATGGCATATCGTTTTAAAGGTTAATCACTTCCCGAAACCGGAACTACGCTTTTTCTTCTTTGCAGACGCCTGCGCCAGCAACTCGGCGGCAAAACCTGCTTGATCTTGCAACATTAACTTACGAGTTCGCTGGCGTTGATACTCTTGTACTTCTGAAGCTAAGGGATGATTTGAATCAATCTTAAGATGAGTAATAGAAATAACATAGCGTTCTTTATTTTCTGGATTATGTGCTTCACTGACTAAACCGCACATAATCCCGCCTTCATCTCCAGAATAGCCAACGAAATCAATCTCAAACTCCCGATTAGGATCAGCATCCTCTCCTCGTTGCTTTAATGTCTTCAAAAATGGTTTTCCTGCGCGTGCTTTAATTGGTAAGCTCTCTTTTAATTTTTCAGTTAGTGCTTTTGCTGCATTATAATTATCAATTCTCATTGGTATTTCTCCCTATGCAGTCTTTTTTCACTTAAAAGCATCTTACTATCACTACTCCACAGTCTTAAACTTTTAAATACCACATTCAGCGATCGCCCCCCCATTCTCTCACATCCACAGTGAAACACTATCAACAACAACCCAACGCCTTCCCCAACAATTACCTCAACGACTTATGGGGAGAAATCCAAGCTTGTCCTTACTTTGCTGTCAACAACCTCAACCGCGATTTTGTTGGTACTAAGGGATTTTCTGTGGTGTTCAGGCGATCGCACCTCCCCACAGTAGAACAACAGTTCCCCTATTTCAAGCCATACCTCGATTTAGCTCTCCAACCAAGTTGTAATGCATTTTACCTCAATCCTTTACAACTAAAGGAAGGCTCCCGCGTCGATCCGCACATTGATCGTTCTCTGCGTTCCTATTGTAAAACTATTGATCCGCCTGCACTTGTCAGTGTTCTTTATGTGCGTGTACCTGATGACATGGACGGAGGAGAATTGGTATTGCGATCGCATAAACGTCAACTTGGGCAAATTAAGCCGCAAATTAACACCCTAGTCTACTTTCAAGGTGATTTAACCCATTCTGTCAATGCCGTCAAAACACAGGGAAATCGTTTAAGCTTGGTTTGTGAACAGTATAGTTTGGATGAAGCTGAACTTCAGGAAATACCGCACTTTACTGTAGAGTCAAGAAGCACTCAGTATACAAGTAAAAAACGAAAGTATGCCTCATAGCTTAATATTAAACTTATTACCACAGTCACCCATTCCACCACAATATCTCACTGGTAGACATCTGCACGCCCTATTTTTAACCCTGGTTAGTTCTGTAGATAGAGAATTGGGCGATCGCTTGCACGACTCCACCGCCGACAAAGCTTTCACTCTCTCTCCTCTACAAGTAATGAGAGGACAGGAACGCAGTCAGTATAAATCAAAATCTGGTATGCCACTGCAATTCTCGCATCAACAACCTATCCCTACTGGTACACCTTGTTGGTGGCGCATCTCTTTATTAGATGACACTCTCTTTAGCCAACTAACGCAACTATGGCTTAATCTTAATCCCAATCACCCTTGGCATCTTGGCCCAGCCGACTTGTACATTACCAGCATTCAAGGTACACCCCAATCTACCCAACCTTGGGCGAATGCTTGCACCTATGCTCAATTGTACGAGCAAGCAAGCGATCGCAATTACTCTATTAATTTGACCTTCGCTACACCCACAGCCTTTCGCCAAGGACAGTATGATAATACTCTCCCTACTAGAGAATGTGTCTTCAACTCTCTGCTTTCACGGTGGAACAAATACAGTGGTATAGAATTTTCTCACATTGCTGTCGAGTCAATTTTTCCCTCTTTTATCAATATTCGCACAGAAATTATAGCTGATTCCCGCAGCAAATTTATTGGCATTGTCGGCGAAGTTAGTTATCGATTATTAGGAGAAATTGAACCAATACAAATTAAACAACTTAACGCCTTAGCTGACTTTAGTTTGTATGCAGGAATCGGACGAAAAACAACAATGGGTATGGGAATGGTACGTAAATCAATTAAAAATTAAAAATGAATAATCCATACTTCTACGTTCTGCATTTTAATAACTGACAACTGACTATGGACACTGAATATATTCCGATTGCGGCATTGAATCAATATGCCTATTGTTCGCATCGTTGCTGGCGGATGTTTTGTGTAGGTGAGTTTACAGATAATCAATACACAATTGAAGGCACTACTTTACACGATCGCGTTCATACTCCAGGCGATGTGCAGCGAGAAGAAACTTGGCAAATTAGGGCAATTTGGCTGAAGTCAGAAAAATACAAACTTATCGGTAAATCTGATTTAATTGAAGCCGAAAACGGTCAATTTTATCCTGTAGAATACAAGCGGGGGCGCAAAGGTGAATGGGATAATGATGAATTACAAGTTTGTGCCCAAGCATTATGTTTGGAAGAGATGACAGGACAAAATATTACAACTGGATATATTTACTATGCTCACTCTCATCAACGCCAATTAGTAGAGATTAACCAAGAGTTACGGCAAAGTGCGATCGCGACTATTCAAGCTGTCACAAATCTTTTAGAAACTGGAATCATGCCAAAAGCAGTTTACAGCAAACGCTGCAAGGGATGCAGTTTGTATTTGCAATGTCTACCCCAAGCTGTAGATAAAGTCAGAAATTATCAAGAAGCTAACTAATTTTTCAGCTTTGCAATTGTACTAAAAAAATTATCTTGCTCTGGTAATAAAACCCGTGCAGGCTGATGTTGTTTGCTTAGTTACAGACTTTTAATAGGATGAAATTATGGGAACAGTTTACATTACACAAGATGATTCTTTTATTGGTAAAACTGATGAGCGTCTGAATGTTAAATTTGATAAAAAGACAATTTTAGATGTACCTTTGATTAAAATTGATGGTTTAGTAGTTATGGGACGAGCAAGTATTTCTCCTGCCGCGATCGCAGAACTAATCAATCAAAAAATTCCTTTAACTTTTCTCACTACTACAGGTAAATATATTGCTCGTTTAGAACCAGAGATGAGTAAAAACATTTTTTTACGTTCAGCACAATGGAAAGCGGCTGGAGAATCAGCACAAGCTATTCACGTTACCCAAGGTTTTGTCAGAGGTAAACTCAAAAATTATCGTTATGCTTTATCACAAGCACAGCGTCGTTATCCAGAACTAAATTTAAATGCTGGTATTACTCAAATATCGAGGGCGATCGCATCCATCGATCAAGCCACATCAATCGATTCTATCAGAGGTTTAGAAGGTGCTGGTAGTGCTGCATATTTTGGCTGTTTTAATCAACTAATTCGCGTTGATAATTTCAACTTTACTACCCGTAACCGTCGTCCTCCTGTAGATCCAGTCAATTCTCTTTTAAGCTTAGGCTATTCCTTATTACGTCACGATGTTCAAGGTGCTTTAAATATTGTTGGCTTCGACCCTTATTTAGGATACTTGCACACAGAACGCTATGGAAGACCCTCCTTAGCATTAGATTTGATGGAGGAATTTCGACCTTTGATAGTAGATGCTGTTGTTCTCACAGCTATTAATCGCCGCATGTTAGCACCAAAAGACTTTATTATCGAACCCGTTAGTGGTGCAGTTTCACTTACTAAAGAAGGTTTACATATTTTCCTGCGACTATACCAAGAAAAGAAGCAAGATAAATTTAAACATCCTGTAATGCAGCAACAAAAAAACTATCAAGAATCTTTAGAAATTCAAGCGCGTTTATTAGCTAAATATTTGCTCAAAGAAATTGATAAATATCCACCTCTAATCATGAAATAACATAACTCTCATTCCCCATTCCCTACTCCCCACTCCCCACTCCCTACTTTCTATGTATGTAGTGATTTCTTACGACATACCAGAAGACAAGAGGCGTACCAAAATTCACAAGATCCTCAAATCTTATGGACAGTGGATGCAGTACTCTGTCTTTGAGTGCGATCTGACACCAACTCAGTATGCTAAACTGCGATCGCGTCTTGCAAAAGTCATCAAGCCAGACCAAGACAGCATTCGCTTTTACTTCCTTTGCGCTTGTTGTCAAGGCAAGATTGAGCGCATCGGTGGTGAAATGCCTATCGACACCACAGTGTTTTTCGCTTGAGGTTGGTGTCAACCAGTAGGTGTTTTTCAGACAAGACAAGATTTTGTGCTTGAAAAGCCTATCCTCTCTAGCTTTGAATCCTCTTTGAGGAGTTCGGAGGTTGACACCACCACCCCAAATGCTTACCAGAATTGCTTTTGAGGTTATTTATCATTCTTGCGATCTTGACAACCAAACCTCTGAAAAGGTATCTTAGCTATAGGTTGCCACTATTGAACCTTGAAAACCAAATATATCAAGGCTTGCAGACCCCGGCCGTTTTAATTAACCTAAATCCCTATTAGGGATTGAAACAATACGTCTGTTAATAACATATATTTTCCGTCTACTGTTTTAATTAACCTAAATCCCTATTAGGGATTGAAACCAGCTTTCTCCCCGCGATTAAATTTGGATGCAACTCGTTTTAATTAACCTAAATCCCTATTAGGGATTGAAACAGAAGAACTAGGCTTACTAGTACTGTGATTGATTAAGTTTTAATTAACCTAAATCCCTATTAGGGATTGAAACGTATACAGAGGTTTTTGAAAGGGCGATCGCACGAATGTTTTAATTAACCTAAATCCCTATTAGGGATTGAAACATGCTTGGATTCATCCCCCTGGTAGATCAGCACGCGGTTTTAATTAACCTAAATCCCTATTAGGGATTGAAACCTGTTTATGGCTCCGAAAAGATTTTTTACACTCCTGTTTTAATTAACCTAAATCCCTATTAGGGATTGAAACCACCACCTAAATTGATGAAATAAACTTGTGACTTGTTTTAATTAACCTAAATCCCTATTAGGGATTGAAACTTGTTGTATTGGTGTAGCGTATGACGTTGCTATGGAGTTTTAATTAACCTAAATCCCTATTAGGGATTGAAACACCCCGTCTTTGAACACGGAAAACTCAGATTTACAGGTTTTAATTAACCTAAATCCCTATTAGGGATTGAAACGTGCTGGTTGTGCTGGCTTGATTGGAAAAACGGTTTTAATTAACCTAAATCCCTATTAGGGATTGAAACATCGGCATTCCAATCAACAGATACGGTTAGCAAATCGCTAGTTTTAATTAACCTAAATCCCTATTAGGGATTGAAACTGATAATCCACAGGATTATCAAGAAGGATTACATTAATGTTTTAATTAACCTAAATCCCTATTAGGGATTGAAATAGGCTAGGCACGGATGTATCTTCAAGGCTAAGACGTTTTAATTAACCTAAATCCCTATTAGGGATTGAAAAAACAATAAAAAATGACTTATGAAACTACGCCGACATCATAATAACAAAGGTTTACGCCAAATAAAAAGAGGTAGAACCATAGCCCAAGTAAAAGCGATCGCTCATCGTTTAAATGTCAGATACGGCAGTTACCCAGCAATCATCACTCCCCTCAAGACCCGAATCTGCGCTACTCTGGATACATGAATTACGAAACAGCTCGCAAATTCCTCATAGACCAGACGATCGCAACTGAAGAAAGCCCAGATGCCCTCTTAACGCGTTTAAAGCAGGGGAAATCGCCAGTACCGGGTCAGATAACTTCGATTTTGTTGGCGTTGAAAGTGGTATTTGAAGCTCTCAAAGATGCCTCTAGTCTAGATAGAGAACTGGTTTTAGCCTTGTATCAATTAAGCGTTAAAGCACAACAATTTTTTTCCGCAGGTCGCAAAGCCGGAATTGATTGGCCACCCCTACTAAAGGAAGATTTACTCCGAATTTCCCTAGCAGCTGAAAGTATCTTTTCTGGACAGTGGCAAACTCTCACTTCCATGGGATTAAGTTGAAAAGGACTGGGCACTGGGGACTAGGGACTGAGAAAAACAAGTAAAATTTTGGCGGTTGAAGGAAAAATATTTAATCCCCTGTTAAGCGTTAAGCGTTCCCTTCTTCAACAGACCTCTTGCAAAAGTCGGATACTCGCCAGAAAATAAATTTTCTGGCTGATACTCAAGTCGGTTGAAACCGACTAATAACAGTATTTTTAGTCCGTTTCAACGGACTTTTGCTATTAGGCAGAGACTTGAGTCTCTGACGGTTCAAGTATTTTTGCAAGAAGTCTAACGAGTTCGCAATTCAGCTTGCAACTTATCTAAGTCGGTTTTGAGTAAAATAGTCATCTGACCAGTGAAAGCTTTACCTACTTTGGGTTGGGCAATTTCTACCCAGTAGGCGTAGCGATCGCCTACTCGTAATTCTCCCTGCAAAGCCTCTTTAATGGGGGTCTTAGCATGACGCGCCGAGTTAATTGCACTTTGGTTAGGATACTGGTAAATTACTTGAGCGCGCTCATAATCTTGATAGATATCAAAACCATAAATTACCCGCAAAGATTCTTGGAGGCGCTGAAAAGTCATGCCATTAATGGCATCATACATACTAAAGCGCTCACTACGGATGATACTACGGTCTTTGGCAAATGCTACTTTACCAGGAGGTAGAACCGACGCTAAAAAAGTAAATCTTTGAGCTGCTGTATCACTTTTTTGGACTAACAATTGCTCTCCACTTCTGGGACGAAGTGTTGGATGTGCCTTAATCCAAGCACTGACTTCCTCTGTACTTTGCCCTGGTAAAGCATTAGCTTTAGAATCAAAAAGTGTTCCCACACATAGCCAGGAGACAGAAATAGGTAGAATCAAAAAATTAAGCAGAGGTTTTTTAAGCATTTTTCTATACAGTACTTACATGACAACTCCCTCTAAAGGGATAACCATAGTTTTCCCGTTTTATAAGAAAATTATTTCAAGCAATATAAAATTTATCAATTGTCAGTTGAATTGAGGAATAATAGGGTGAATTATTATCTAGCTTTAGTAACTTCAATTATTATCGGTATTGGCGGACAGATTAGTCTCAAAGCTGGTGCTGTTTCAAGTTCTGGTAACAAAATAAATTTATTTTTACAACCCTATGTTTTGGTAGGATTATCGTCCTATTTTGTTGCTGCTTTATTTTACATATACGCTCTTAAAAAGATACCAATTTCTGTAGCTTATCCCAGTGTTGCAATTAGCTATGTTGCTGTATCCTTCTTAGCTCACTTACTTTGGCAAGAACCTTTTGGAGTTAAACAAATTTTTGCTTTATTGTTAATTTGTCTTGGTATATTCACATTGAATCATCAATAAAAGGACTGGTTATAAGGGGGAACTAAGAGGTTGTTTGAAAAGTGTTTTGCTGTGACTTTAGGCACTTTTCCCCCCTTAAAAAGGCTAACGTGTACACACAAGTATGGCCAGCATAGATTTGAACTGTTCTAGTGGTGTTGTCGGGTGTGTTATCGGGCCAGCGTAACGCACTGTAAATCTTTGACGGTGCGTTAGGACTACCGTCTATAACGCACCCTACCAAACTACCAAGCTCAAATCTTTTATAGATAGTGTTTTTCCGACTTGTGTGTACACCGTAGCTTAAAAAGAGGGGAACCGGAATCAAAGTCTCCCTTTTTAAGGGTAGCCACTGCCGTCTTGGGGAGCCAGGCCGATTGTTGTTAATGACGAGCTGCCGCTTCGACTGGAATTTTTAGTGGTTGGTGATTTTTGTATACTTTAAATGAATTATTGCTTGTTTGGGAAAACCAAATATTTTTTGACAATATTTTTAGCGTTTGGACAATAGTTTTAAGTACTTTCATTTTACTAGCAGTCGGCTTTTGATCGTATCTCAAAACCATGGGAACTTCAGTAACTTGAGGGTTGAAGAGTTTTGTTTTCAAGAGTAAATCTATCATGCAAGCAAAGCCTTTTTCTGTGAATAAATTATCACGATAATACTCAAAGAGATTAACCAGCAAAGAGCGATTATAGATTCTATATCCACAAGTATAATCTTTAACACCGGATATAGGAGCCATAATTCTAAATAGCCAACTCACTCCATAACTCATCAACATTCTAAATGTTGATAAGCCAATAACTCTAGAACCTTTCTTATATCTGGATGCGATCGCAATATCACAACTACCAGCCACGATGAGGTTATACATCTTGATGAGTAGTTCTGGTGGTTGAGTATTGTCACAGTCCATAGTGGCTACAAAATCGCCTTCTTGAGAAACCTCCAAAAAGGTTGTCAAACCCGTTTTGATTGCTTGACCCAAGCCAGCATTTTGGGAATGTTGTACTAATCTGAGTGATATACCTAGCGAGTGCGATTCATCTAACGAGGTTTGAGCAGTTGTATCAGTACTACCATCATCGACAAGAATCAATTTGATATCTATGTCGCAGAGACTCTGCAATGTCTGAAACCTTCTGAACAAGGGAGAAATTGACTGTTGTTCGTTGTACGCCGGTAAGAGAATAAAAAGACTCATAAGTTCCTCTACTTGATAATTTGAATCAAAAAACAGTGAGCAGTGACAGAATCCTGCTGAACCTCATTTCTAAGCTAATCGTCATTAAAATTACATATTTGCGTCCCCGCATGTTTATAGCGGTTTGAAATATGCAACTTGAAAGCGCATCAGCTTAGAAGTAACCTATTTGAGTGAAGATTATTTAGACCTCAATAACTGTTGAATGCTTTACCGTGTAAGTTCTGGCTCTTTGTTAGGTATTAATATCGATTGCCTCGTCAGGAACTGGGCATGTTGTCCGACAGTCAAAATAGTGAACTGACTCTTTAAAAGTTTCAGCCCATTACGCAATACCGCTAACTTCTTGTAGGTGGGGATGTTCATACCGGGAAAAAATGATAGTTCTGGTACATCCTCTTGAGTTAAAAAATCTGTCGGATGTAGTAGTAAAGAAGGCTGAGTGCCAGTAAGTTTACACAGCCAAAGGGCAATCCGGAAGTAAAGCAACGCCAAAGCCGGAGAAAATCTACTCAGATACATTAAGTAGCTGAAGTGAATTGGCACCTTGAAAATCGGCATAGTGGTGACGGGAATCTCAATTAACTTATATGCACCTATGCACCATTGGTAGGGTTTGAGGCTTTGCAAACCGTCTTTAAAGCTGCCAAATAAAGCTTTGCGTTTGGTGCGTTCTTCTTTGCTTAGCTTGCAGGTCATCATAAAGTAAGCTCGTGCTATCGGCCCCAAGAATGTGGGAAAAGTCGAAGCATTGTATTGATACCTATGTCGTGCTAAGACTCGTAAGACTGTGGGAGAGAGGCTATATCCAGGCGCACGGAAGCCAATAGGACGTTGACCAGTGGCTTGCTGGATATACTTTTGGGCTAGTGCTAGTTCTTGCTCAACTTCTTCGTCTGAATATAGACGTAGCCAAAGATCGTGGTTAAAAGAGTGATTGCCAATTTCGTGACCTTCAGCAGCGATAGACTGTAACACTGGTTGGTTCTTTTTAACTGCTGCATCCTGTCCTACAACAAACACTGTGATGGTTAAATCTAGCTGTTGGAGGATATTTAAAAAACGAGGTACCACGATATCTAGATAAGAAGGTAAGACTTGCCAACTTGGATCACCATAATCTTTGAGATAAGACCAGAGATTATCCAAGTCTAGAGAAAGACTAGCTATTGGTTTATTGATCGGTGATTTAGGTTTCACGATTTGTTTTAAAGATGTAGCTGGCTGTGCAGATTTATGACATCTTTCATTGCAATTAAGTATTAGTACAAGTTCGTCGTACTAACTAATTTTTGTTGAATGATGTTGAATAATTTAGAGGGTATTGGGTTGATAACGGAGCGTTTGTTCCTACGTAGAAGACCCAAAAATAATTTATTAAAATTGCCCTAATCAAAAGTCAAAATTCTACAAAGAGCCACACATCTATTCATCAATAGAAGTGCGTTAAATTAATTAAAAATTAAATGCTTTACCGCCTGCTCAAATTATCAAACAGACATCCATGTAATACCTGTCGCGCAAAAAAAAATAAACTTTGAACCGCTAAATTTAAAACGCTTTTTAACTTAAGTTAAGTACAGTGGCGAGATCCTAACTTTTTGTTGAATTTTCCTTGCTGCACTTAGTCCAGATGCAAATTATTGCATTTGCATCTATATATGAGGGCTGTTTATAGAATCTAACTATAACAATACATATATTTAACTAATAAATCAATACCTTTCCAGTAAATATACGTGACTTTTTTCAAAACTCCGATACCAGTATCACATCATTGCATCAAAATATATATTTTTTTTGTGGGAATATGTAAAGACTTTTCAAAAAGTTTTAATTCCCTATTCTGGCTTTTGAAGCTAACAGCAAGTATGTAGTCGTTTGCCACATATAACGCATCTCATTATAGTGAGGTACATTTAGTTGAGATTAGAGGCTAGGGTGTACTTAATATAATTAAGAACTACTGTATCTCAAGCTTACTATATTTATACCCACTTACTGCTCTGTGATGAAAGGTTTATTAGTATTGAGAAGTTCCTCTTGTCTATTATTTAGATTTTTTCGGTTATCTACTTGAGGCAGTGCCTGTTTTTTAATATTTTCAGCAGCTTGTTTAAATAGAGGTTGTATTTTATCTCGCCAATATTGAATGTTAGGTAATTTTTCTGGATGCTTCTGATAATCTAAGACTTTATCCCATTGACCATTACTTAAAGCTTGATTGATGTCATTAAATAGGGCATCTGCCTTAGTCCAATCTGCTTGCCATTGGGCTATCAATTGCGCTGTTTGTTTGATACCCAACGAAGCATTTGCACGAATGGATTTCAGCAGCGCGATCGCACCCTGCAAATCTCCAGATTCATACTTACGTCTTGCTTGTTCTATAATATCGGTGCTACGCTCATCGGGTTTTGATGGCTCTGATGCTTCGGGGTTAGGGCTGGTGATACTGGGAGATTTTGGTTTTGGAGTGGGTCGAGTAGCAATTAAGCTATTATCATCTACTGTCTTGATGGCAATACCTTTGGCCCGCAGACAAGAAACCCATTCCTTATTGGCTATGACATCTGGGTGTGCCCAAGCTAACCGCCCAGATTTGAGTTTAACTTCTACCCAACCGCGTTTGGTTTGCTTGCCTGTAACCTCAAACTTAGTTTCTTGGGTTACTGTTTGCAAAACATTATTAGAATTGATCGAACTTGGTTCCGAACGGATATTAGAATTAGCTGCGATCGCAGTCCAACAGCCTTTGGTGGTGGTATCCTGACCTGTAAAGTTAGTAGCAAAATTTTTCACATTGGGATAAATGTTTGTCACCAAAGCCGCAGCACCGCCAGCCAATAAAACGCCAATTAATAACGGCCAGGGGTCGGGTTTGTTAGAGTCTTTACGAACAGGTTTAATAGGAGTACGATTTGGTGGAGAAACTGCGATCGTTTGGTGTTGAGATACTTGAGATGGTTTTTTTGGTTGATAATTGCTGTTGTTAGCAGATTTTGGGGATGTGGAAAATACAGATACTGGATGAGTAGCTTCTTGACATGCTTGCAATGCTTCTGTAGCAGTTGGATAGCGGTCTTTGAAGTGATAACGCACCATCTTATTCAACACCGTTGCTAAGCGAGAGTTGACGGTTACTGAATGCTGCCAGAGAATTTCGCCTGTTTCGGTGTCTTCTTGTAATTCTGTAGCTGGAATTCCAGTCAGGGCTTGAATGGCGATAATACCAAGAGAATAGATATCACTGTTGGGGCGGGGTTTGCCTTGTCCTTGTTCTGTGGGCATATAGCCGGGAGTACCCACCACCACTGTAGCAGAGGGTTGTCCGGCGACTGTGAGGGGCGATTCTCCGGGGGAGACGCTGTGCGATCGCCAAGTTTGCCCATAGGATACTTGTAATTGCTTGACAGCCCCAAAATCTACTAAAACTAGTTTATTATCAGAGACACGACGGATGATATTGTCTGGTTTAATGTCGCGGTGAATCACACCTTGGTTGTGAACAAATTCAAGAATCTGCAACACTTCCTGCAATAACTGAATCACTTGGCTTTCACTCCAGCCCTTACCAGGTATTAGTTCTTCAGTTAAGGTGTGTCCGGCAATGAATTCTTGGACTAGATAAAATTCCTGATTTTCATCAAAATAAGCCAGCAAGCGGGGTATTTGGTCATGATAGCCCAATCGTTCTAAAGTTTCGGCTTCACTCTGAAACAGACGTTTAGCAGTGTCAAAAATTTTCGGATCAGAACTAGTAGGTTTAAGATGCTTAACAACACAAATGGGATTACCTGGTCGCCTGGTATCCTCAGCTATGTAAGTTTGACCAAATCCGCCTTTTGCCAGGACTCGAATTACTTGGTAACGATGGTCTAGCAGCTTACCTATCATATCCCCTCCCCAGTTTTACCACCTAATGTTTTAGATCAGCTGTTCCACATAAAAGTTGCAAGTTTCGTGTAGACTGTTGACCAAAGAAGACCGAGAGACGCGGCAAGGCGATGAGGCAGTCGGAGTGAATGGTTTCAAGAAAGCAAATTTATGAGTTTCTTTTTGTCCTCGTGCCTTTTTCGATGTCAACAACCCTCATGAGTGATTTTGCAATACTAGATGTGTTTTAGCTTAATAAATATCTCCAAATTTTCTTTAACGAAATCCGCTATCTTGGGAAAAGATTTAGACTAAAAACGCAGTTTTTTAATAAACGCAGTTTTGTAATTTTTCTTAAAGTATCCCTTTTGACTAACAATGGCACCTAAACTAAGTAATTCAGTTGCATGGCAGCAAGCTGAACTCCTCATGCAGCCTGCTTTTATTCGCGTCATCGATAATATTCGCAAGCAGCTAGATGCATCTTCTTGGATTGGAACTTATCAAGATGTACTGATTTGGCCGCCTAGCACCACTAATGAAATCAAAGCATTGGTCACTAATTTATTGCAAGAAATAGAAACTGCAACACCAGAACAAGCAGATGAAATCAGAGAAACTCTTGCTCGTCTGCCAATGCCCTATCCAGGATATCATCTGCACTTGCAACGTCAAGAGCAGCAAGTAGGTATCGATATGTGGGAATTGTGTTATCAAGTGTGCTTTCGCAATTACAGTTCAGATGATGAGACGGTTGATATTGATACTAGTTTAATTGATGAGTTCGGTGAAGTGGATTGGCAGCGTTTAGATGAGAAAGCAAGGGATATGGTTGAGGAGGTGTTTTTAAGTTTACCAGAGGGATAATAACTAGCTGCTATTGACTACCAATTACTAGCTTTTCTTAACTGAACAAGCGAACTCTTGCTGCGATAAATGCCGCAGTTGGGGCTGGGCTTTGTCCAATTGCTTGCCTAGACGTTATGCTGCACTATCTTGTACTCTAATTTATGAGACTGATGGTGTCATGAATAAAAAATACCATTAATCTCTTCGCTTACCTACGGAATCTGGGTTGTGAGATCAGCTTGACTAGTACTGGTATTAGATAAATTTAGTGGCTAACCCATAGCGTGGTTAAAACCAGATTATTGGCTGCTAACGGCTAAAATTTTAAGCTAAACTAAATTTCTTCATACATTACAAAAATTAGCTATCAATAATTAGTATTTTCTGGAGTATTTGTGGAAATATTCACTATAGATACATCTTGTGTTCTAAATTTGCTTAATACTCATGAATCGGTAGACCAAGAACTTGTTGTGCTGTTGAAATTTGGCTTTATGGATGCTGTGAAGTTAGTAGTAACAGAACAACTATCAGCAGAGGTTATTGGGAATGCAGGCAACCAAAGACCAGAAATAGCACAACGTATAGGTATTCTTCCTGTTCACAGCGTTTCTCCACAACGATGCGCTGAACGTGATTCGCTGGCTCAAAACTTGTTTCAAAAATTTTGGTCAAATGCAGTACCGGGTTCTGGTAATGCCGAACATGGCTATCGTGATTGTTTGCATCTGGCTTCACATAAACTATGCGGTGGTAATGTCTTTGTAACCCGTGATGAGACACTCCGTAAAAAAGTGAGAACTCATGGGGGTAGTTTTGGAATCATAACATTGTCTCCTACGGAAGCTGTTGCTAGAATCCAACATGAGTTGTTGCCTTTAGCTCAAACAGAGGTATCATCGCCAGTTATTAGACTTTCTCAAGCAGACGATAAAGACGCGCTCAAAAATCTTTTAGAGCCGCTAAAAAATTTTTACTTAGACTTTGATAATTGGTTAAGTAAAACGTTAAATGATCAAAATGCCCGTATTAACATAGCTTCAATCGAAAATAATCCTATCAGCGCAATAGCTATTTGGAAGAAAAAAGATCAACTAACAGCTAAACTTTCTTTATTTTACATAACACCTGAAAGCCGAAAAACAGGGTTAGGTCAGCATTTATTGTTTTACTGCATAAGGGAGTGGATTGAAAATCGTTTTGAAAAAGTTATTGTAACTACATCACAGGAAAATGCAGAACTTTTAACATTTTTTACACGATATGGTTTTCGCATAGAAGGAATTTCTCAACGTAGATATCAGCGTATAAATGGAAAGAGTTCTGCGGAGCTTGTTCTTGCCAAACATTTCTTTTATCAACGCATTACGGAAGCAGATATAAATATTTTCATCAACAATTTAGTTTCTACAATTTTTTCTGTTCCCAATAATGAAAATATTATAGCTAATAGTAATTGGTTTGTTCCTCCTCTAAATATAAATATCCAAGCTAAATTACATGAGACTAACTCAAGCAAGAGACTAATCTTATATACTAATAATGACCAAGAAATTAATAATTTTGCTATTTCTGATTTAGAAAAACTTTTCTATCCAGTTCGATTTGCTTTTAATAATCGGTTAGCCTATCTTGTACCAATTCAACCGAGATGGGCTAATAAAATGATACAAATTAATAACACCCAAACACAATTAAATAGTTATGCTTATGATAGACTTTTTCTTCGTACAGACAATGTTTATTATTGTTATCCTTGGTATGCTGACAAAGATGTTGTTGGTGCGCCAATATTATTTTACATCTCAAGCCCAGAAAGTATAATTGGTGGAATAGGTTATATTCTTGAACGCCATATTGCTTTACCTGAAGACCTTTTTTTAAAATTTGGAGGTATTGGCGTATATCAGATACATAATATTCAGAATCATATTAAACAAAAAGGCTCTAGTATAGGGTGTGCAATGGCGCTAAGATTTGGTTGGTGGGTACCATTTACTAATCCAATTTCTCGTTCTAGATTAAACAAATTTGGTATTAAGGGTGTCCCTCAACATATGCAAAGTATTAGCTATCAGCAATATGAGGATATTCTAAAAGAAGGGGGATTAGAATGGTAAATAACTCTATGTTTAGTCTACTAAAAACTTTAGTATAGGACGACTAGAACACTTGAAAAGCCACTAGTAGATGAATAGGTTTAATTGTTTACTGAGGCGTCCTTTCTGCATCAATTCATTTCTGCAATCTTCTAGTACATTAATCCATTTAGTATGAATATACCAATCCTCGCGCCAATTGATTGTAGCTTGTGGAGGTGTAAAACCAGAACAGAGTTTATATATTTCGTTCAAATGCAACTCAGGAAAGGTAAAATTGCGGTAGATTAAAGTACCATATGCAAACTCACATTTATCAAAATAGCTATCGTAAAACTCTTTTTCTACCGCCATCATAGAATGATACTGTTCCCACATCTGGGGAACAGGTAAAGATATAGTTCTATCTGCTATGAATCCTCCTCTAATAACAGCATCAGGAGCAGTTTCATATAAAAGAATAAGATCACCCAACTCCATGCCAATTGGACGTTTTCGCAATTCAATAGTTTTTACGCCAGAGATAATGCGTTCAGCATATATTCGCTTGATACTTAAAGCTTTTATATATTTAGTTTGCATAAAGACCTCGTAAATTAGTAGCTCTCCTGTAATCATCCAGAGTAAATACTATATCAGCAAAAAATCTCTATCTGCATAACGAGCTTTGCGATTAAGTACAACATCCAGTAAAGATCGCACCTCGCTTGGTATAAGTTATTCTCTAAACCTGCAAGTATTCTCTAAACCTGTAATGCTTGTCTTGAGCTTGAACTAATGCCTGACGTGGCTTGCTTTGATTAAACAAAAATACACTAATCAGTACATTAGTATCAAATACGAACCGTCGATTAGTCGTCATCATTCAAAATCGATGTTCCCGCGTCCCCCTCTGGGTGACGCTCCTTCTCCTGACGGAGACGCTACGCGAACGTCGCTCTAAGCAAAGCTATGCCGTAGGCTTTACGCTCTTGAGATCGCCAGTTGCCTGCGGAGGGAAACCCTCCTTTACTCACTGGACTCACTGCGTCGATCAAAACGCCAAATATTAAAAACCTACCCCTGTCAGTACTCCCCACTCTCAAGAGAGACGATCGCGAAGAATTGCCAGATTGTCACGACAAGTGATAGTTTGGGGATGATCTGCTCCTAAGTGGCGATCGCAAATTTCCCAAGCTTGCAGATATAAAGATTCGGCTTCTTTGTAACGTTCTAGAGACTCGTAGAGATACCCCAGGTTACTCAGACTAGTAATCACATCAGGATGCTCGTTTTCTAATAGGCGTTGTCTCAGTTGCAAAGCTTGCTGATATAAAGGTTCCGCTTCCTTGTACCTTCCTTGGAATTCGTAAAGATATCCTAAGTTGTTGAGGCTAGTTGCAACGTCAATATGTTGCTCTCCCAGCAAGCGACGCCTTAACGCCAATGCTTGTTGATATAAAGGTTCCGCTTCTTTGTGCTTTCCTTGGGAGTTGTAAAATAATGCCAAGTTATTAAGGCTAGTTGCAACATCAACATGTTCTTCACCCAGCAAGCGACGCCTTAACGCCAATGCTTGTTGATACAAAGGTTCCGCTTCTTTGTACTTTCCTTGGGAATTGTAAAATAATGCCAGGTGATTAAGGCTAGTTGCAACATCAACGTGTTCTTCACCCAGCAAGCGACGCCTTAACGCCAATGCTTGTTGATACAAAGGTTCCGCTTCTTTGTACTTTCCTTGGGAATTGTAAAATAATGCCAGGTGATTAAGGCTAGTTGCAACATGAGGATGTTCCTCTCCCAAGCGTTTTTTCATGACTTCTGGACATTGCTCATACCAAAGTGTTGCTTGGTCGGATAATCCTTGAATTTGATAAAATTTAGCAATACCAATGAATGGTAAAATCAAGTCTTCATCGTTAATATACTGAAGAAAATTATTAGTTGCCTCTGTCAGATGAGGTATCGCAGAGGCAATACTATCAATTTGCGTCAAAGTTAGAGAATCACAAATATCTTTGGCTACTGTAATTACGACTCTGCAAAAAGTCCGTTTTAGCTCTTCTGCTTGAGCTAACTCTGCTATCTGGCGTTGGAAAAATTCTCTTAATAGTGGATGCTGTTGGTAAAATCCTGCATCTGAACGCTGGAGCAAACACAGACTTATGAGGATATCATCTTTGACTGCCTCTATTTTCTGGGGGTCTTCCCCTGATAAGCACTGTTCGACTAACTTCTGGGGTATGGGTGCAACAGCAAATAAACTTAACACACAACCCAACTGTTTATCTGCGTCTGATAATTCTTGCCAGATTAACTCAAAAGCTGTTAACACCCCCTGTTGTACTGCTGCTGTTTCAGCTGGGGGGTGTTGTTCTTGTCGCTGCTTATCGAATCTCTCTAACATTTCTGTGAGGGAGAGGTCTGGCTTTTGTGTTAAGTATCGCCCGATTAACTCTAGTCCTAAAGGCAAATACCCCAGCCGTTCACATAACTGCAACGCTACTATTTCACCGCGCGGTCTTTCCCCTGATTCCTGTGTTTGTACAGGGGGGGAACTTGACTCCTCACTGCCTTCTGGAGATTGAGGGATTTGGTCATTACTACCTTCTGGAGATTGAGGGGTTTGGTCATTCTCCTTTTGAATTCGTTCTGTTCCAATCAGCGATTTGAATAATTCTAGGGCTGCTTCAGGTTGCAGCGCATCCAAGGACAATTGTGTTGTGTGTTCCAAGTTTTGATCTGCGATCGCCATGATTTAGATATCCTACCCCACCCCTATGACCCTACGTATGCTTAGATTTTAGAGAAAATCTCAAGTTATATGCAAAACATCATAAAAATTTAGCTTTAGAATATTTTTTGCGATCGCGCTCCAACTCTGCAAATGCGTGGTTACTTGCAGCCTTCTACTCAGACACGATTTATGACATGATTATGAATATAATGGGCGGTTCTATTGGTTTTTTAGTTTTTAAAGTGGAAAGCTAAATAATACAAGCCCAGCCTATTTAGTAGCGCCAGTTCAGGCAACAGGATATACCTGTATAGTACTCCCAGCATAGAGAACTGGCAAAGTTAAAAGATGCTGGTTCCTTAGCACTCAGCACTCGGTATTATGCAACGACCAAAAGTGATTTTTTTAGATGCTGTTGGCACACTCTTTGGTGTCAAAGGCAGTGTCGGTGAAGTTTATAGCCAGATGGCCCAAGATTTTGGTGTTAATGTTTCTGCCGAGATATTAAATACAACCTTCATTGAAAGTTTTAAGGCAGCGCCACCACCAATATTTCTAGATACAGACAAGCAAGATATTCCTCAACGAGAATTTGACTGGTGGCGAATCATTGCGCTCAATACCTTCGAGAGTGCAGGTGTTCTCAAAGAATTTTCTGACTTTTCAGCTTTTTTTAGCGAACTATACATCCACTTTGGCACTGCCGAACCCTGGTTTGTCTATCCTGATGTCTCCTCAGCTTTGATTAACTGGCAACAGCAAGGAATTGAACTAGGGGTATTATCCAATTTTGACTCCCGGATTTATTCAGTATTGCAAGGTTTGGGGCTGAGAACATTTTTTAAAACTATTACCATTTCTACTCAAGCACGCGCAGCTAAACCTGATCCACAAATTTTTGCTGTTGCTTTGAAAAAACATAAATGCCTACCAGAGGAAGCATGGCATATTGGTGACAGCATTACAGAAGACTACTATGGTGCTAAGGCAGCTGGTTTAAAAGCCGTTTGGATTGACCGTAAAAATAATTAATGTGAATTAGTAACTATTAGGCCATACTGTTTCACTTTAAGATTGACATAAATAGGGAGCAGGGGGAAAGAATTAGAGACAAATCATTTGTATTAGGTATTTCGTGAAATGGTATCAACCAGTAGGTGTTTTTCAAACAACATAGAATTTTGTGCCTGAAAAGCCTATTCTCTCTAGCTTTGAACCCTCTTTGAGGAGTTTAGAGGTTGACACCACCACCCCAAATCCTTACCAGAATCGCTTTTGAGGTTATTTATGATTCTTGCGATCTTGACAACCAAACCTCTGAAAAGGTATCTTAGCTATAGGTTGCAACTATTGAACCTTGAAAACCAAATATATCAAGCCTCACAGACCCCAGCGGTTTTAATCAACTAAAATCCCTATTAGGGATTGAAACCCAGCACTTGTGAAATAGTTAATTAAATCTAAGGTTTTAATCAACTAAAATCCCTATTAGGGATTGAAACAAGAATCACCGCCCCCCTAGAGCCAGGATATTTAGTTTTAATCAACTAAAATCCCTATTAGGGATTGAAACGCCTAATTCTATGCCAACTTCACTGTCTAAAATGTTTTAATCAACTAAAATCCCTATTAGGGATTGAAACCTGGTGGAAATGGTGGGGTAACTGCTAGTGGCTCAGTTTTAATCAACTAAAATCCCTATTAGGGATTGAAACCAATCAGTTTTAAAAATCTTAGACAAGCCTTACGTTTTAATCAACTAAAATCCCTATTAGGGATTGAAACACTCTTCTTCTGCTACTGGTAATGTGCCTTGTTTGGTTTTAATCAACTAAAATCCCTATTAGGGATTGAAACACATAAATGAAGTAATAATCGAGGTGTGTTCTACAGAAGTTTTAATCAACTAAAATCCCTATTAGGGATTGAAACAGACATTTCCCTAGCTTTTGAAAGGACGGGATGCCCCGCCTTTGTTTTAATCAACTAAAATCCCTATTAGGGATTGAAACGCCGTAGCACTTACCTGTTCCGGGTGCCTATCCCAGGTTTTAATCAACTAAAATCCCTATTAGGGATTGAAACTTTTGAGAACAAACGTATCCGAAACTAAAGCAAGTTTTAATCAACTAAAATCCCTATTAGGGATTGAAACAATTGCAGCTTGACCCTAACAATGCTCGCAAAGGGTTTTAATCAACTAAAATCCCTATTAGGGATTGAAACTCCTGCAATGTGAAGCTAGCAACATTATAAATACCGTTTTAATCAACTAAAATCCCTATTAGGGATTGAAACAATTCTTCTGGTAGTTGATGGGGTTTTAACTGTCACTGTTTTAATCAACCAAAATCCCTATTAGGGATTGAAACTTATCGGTACTCCCCTATCAAACGGTTAGTCTTAAGTTACTTTCTGTTAAGTGGTTTAGTTAACGTAAAAATTACGAATTGTTTTGTCGAGGATATGTTAACGTCCAGTTTTGCCTGTCATTTAGCTGAGAGTACAAACCTTGCATAATCAACCTCAGCGCAACGCGAGTTCTCACAAAGTCTCTCACTAGATGAGTTCCAGGCTGAGCAAATACGTTATCTAACTGTTGACTGTAGCCAAATGACTTGGAGCAGTAATTACCAACACCTTTAACTGTTAGGATAAAAAATGGTGCTTGCTTGTACTCATTGGGAACCATAAAAATTCCGTACACTCGATGTCCACCACGCCACGGTTGAACGACAACTTTAGTTGCAGGGATTTGTATTTTTTTGGTTTTTGATGCTAAAAATGCTTCAGAATTACAATCGGAATCGTTGAGAGGCCACCAAAATATAACAACAAACAGCGAGAATAGCACAACTAAAATGTAGGTCAACAGACGACGCATAAATTAATAAAAAAGTAAATTATTGACATGGCGAAAGTTAGATTTTATATGGATTTGTAGATTTGTATCTGTAGCATTAGGCCATGATTTCTAACCGTCAATGCCTAAAAACTTATCAAATTGAGAAACAAAACTGAACGAAAAAAAAAATTGGGTAAGGATTTCCACTTTACCCAACTTTTTTAAATGTAGAATGCTTGACTGTTGACAAACAACCTCTCGCATCCATCAAAATGACTTTTTCTCTCTGCTCCCCTGCCTTTAAAGCGATGGGATATTTATTTATTTGTCAGTCCCTAAAGCTTACTAGGTGCTGTGCAAGAAGAATTAAACCCGTAGGCTCCTTGCCATTGTTTTATAGTTCCTTTACCAAGAGGAAATACTTTGGTATCACCATTAGCAAATCTGAGTCGGGCGCGAATTTCTTTGATGGGTGCTTTTCTCAAATAATTAGCGGCGTTAGCATCAATGCTAAATACGGTATCTGTCATATACCAAACATTGGAATATTCACGTTCTCTATTGTTTTCGTATTCGGTATATGTGTATTTAACTGAAAATCCTCTAGTTTTAGTATTTGAGTTTTTAGAGAATTGTACTATCTGATCTCCAACTCCTAACTCTACGGCGGTAGGAGAGAGTTGTTCTAATTCCATTTTGCCATCTGTTGGAGCCGATTGTACAACCATCTGCACAAAGCACCCTTCTATTTTGCTACCCCACAGAGAAGTAACTATAAATCTGCCAGGGCGTGGGCCACTAAAGGGACTTTGAATTAAACTATTTAATGGGTCTTCACCATGGATATCTATAACTACTTTACCCAGGACTGAATTAACAAGGGTGTCTTTGATATTGACAAGCTTACTAAACGGTAAACCTTTACTAGCCCAAGGCATTCCATTAACAGTATTGAGTTTGTCTTCGTCGATTGAACTTTCAGTTTCAGCGATCGCGCTACTATGAGATAAGCTCAGCAATGCTGGCAAAAATAATACAGCTAAAACACTGGATGTCAAAAACCGCTTCATAAGTAATTTACATTCTCTAAAATAAACTCAAAGGAAATTTAACAGTTATCGATGATCAACTTGTGTACTGAATAACTGTTTACTGTTCACTCACAACGGTGGCCAGCACAAACAACGCCAGATCCTGTTACTCCCTCAGAACCGTTAATAACGGTGGGGCGTCCAATGGGTCTGGAATTTGTAGATGTGTCAGTTAAATTGGTTTGGGGGATTGAGATTTGCACTTTTAATTTGCTGGCTGTTTTGGAGGCGACAAATAGATTGATGGGGATACCCAGATTAAAACCCACCTTTTGACCATCACCATCTCTGGCACCTCGCCCATGAATGCCAATCAAACGCCCGTTTTCATCTAGCACAGGGCCGCCACTCATCCCCCGGTGAGTATTGTTATTGTAAATTAGGGTATAACCTTCCTCTGGTTGAGTATTCGTGCCAACAATTTGTCCCATTAGTACTAACACTGTACGATTTTTAATTCCCTGTACAGGTTCTGGTGCGCCAGATACAAAAATCGTGGTGCCTTCCTTGGCGGTATCGGAATTGCCAAAGGTGGCAGTACTATATACTTTGTCACTAGTAAACTGAATGAGTGCTAAATCCGCTTCTGGGACGCGTGTGATTGAGTTGGGTACCGCTTGATGTTGGCTTTTGTCGCGGGTTTGGATGATGTAGTTTCCTGATTCACCGACAACATGCCAATTAGTGAGAACGCTGTAGGATTTTCCTTGGCGGTAAATAATTACTCCTGAGCCGAGTTTGGTGTCACTCGCTCCATTAATCACTACTGTAATATCTTTAGCAATATTACTAACATCTTGAGCTGTTAATGGCATAGCAATTTGTGGTTGAATAAATGCGATCGCCACTCCCATAATTGCTGTTGCTAATCCATGATCAAGCTTCATAATTTGACCTCTAATCAGCTTTATTAAGTACAGACGAATCTTTAGCTCTTACAGGTTTTTGCATCATCTGCACTACCCTGTCCATTGGCACAGCCCAACTCAGGCGCACAATTATCTTATGCAACCTTTCATCTACTTTGGAACCATCAGCAAATACAGAGGGAACATCCCATAGGGGATCAGCTTGCATTCCGTTAATGCCAACTACCTGACCTCGACGGTTCAAAAGTGGGCCGCCACTCATGCCGTTGGCGATCGCATTGGTGTAACCTAGCTGATAGCCCCCCTCTAAAGGTTTAGGTAGTACCAACGAAACCTTCCCTGGGGTAAAAGTAAAGTCTTTTCCCTCAGATCCCTCTTCGCTGGCGGGAAACCCGGCAACAAAAACTTCTTGTCCCACCGCAGCTTTGGAACCGATAGTTGCCACAGTATAAACAATGTCAGCACTCTTAAATTGCAACAAAGCCAAATCGTTTTTTCCCAAATTCAAGCTCCGAGCTAATTTAGCTGTGTAAATCCTACCATTTGAGACTTGAATGCGATACGGGGGTTCGCCTGCTTGCAACACATGAGCATTGGTCAGCACTGTATAAACTGAGCCTTGTTTGCGTAACAGAATTCCTGAACCTAAGAATTCTTTGGACATCACTTTAACAGTGATTGATTGAGCTTGCTGGTAGAGTTTTTCTGACTGAGGACTGATGCAATCACGGTTATTGCAAGGGTCAGAAATACTGACAACTGGTGCTGATGCGGACAGCGTCAAGGATATACTGCTAATACAGACCACCAGTGTCAAATTATGCCAATCCATCTGAGTTTAAAGGTAATACAAAGTGGCGATCGCATCAGTTCAGTATTACCTCATTCTTGAATAGATCCGTTGGTTGATTCTTGAATAGATCCGTTGGTTGGTTCTTCTGTAGCGTTGTTGAGGTAGGCATCAAAATTAATATTCAGCGTGTCTCCACCACTTTCATTGAGTACGTTTCCAGCTACCAAACCACGCCGATTTAACAGTCTACGCATAGTTTCTTTGGCATTACTTCCACGCTTGAGAGTAAACAGCAGTGTGCTATCTGTGCAAGGAGCATTTTGGTTTACAGCAGCACATACTACAGTTTCACCTTTCACTGTCCCAGTTCTGATGTATCTTAAAGTACCGTTATCATAACTTCTTTGAAATCTGCGAGCTACTTCGTGACAACGGCGTTCCATAGGCCACTCTTTGGGGAAAGCGCCCTGAGAAGTCCATCTAATCATCGGCACACTTTTCTTATTCTGAGTGCTGGCGAATGTTATAAAGATGCCTTTCCTCTGTTCGCAAAAGAATTTAGTGCCGCCAGCATAGCTGGGTTGACTGATGGTGACAGTTGTCGTTACTACCGCAAAAGAAGCAAGTGCAACTCCTGCCAATCCTCGATTAAATAAACTGAGTTTCATAATTGACGCCTAGTTTGCTAAAAAGACAATAGGTATATTACTGAAAGTTTAAAATTAATTGACAGTTTATTCTAGGTATTTGTTTCCAAAAAATCGAATCAATTTAGCTACACTCCTCTAGATTGGCAGGTTTGTAGGTGTAAGAATATAAAGATTTGACAAAAATATACCAAAAGGGAGTGGGGAGTGGGGAGTGGGGAGTGGGGAGTGGGGAGTGGGGAGTGGGGAAGAGGACACGGGGACGCGGTGACGCGGGGGCACGGAGAAAATTTCTCCCTCATCTCCCTCATCTCCCTCATCCCCCTCATCTCCCTCATTCCTGAGTCGATTGCTCAGCATTGTATAGTTGATCAATTAGTGCTTGGACAATAACTTGTGGGTCGTCGGTTTCAATTGCTAGCTGTTGAGCAATTTGCTGGCGTAGATTCTCATCTTGTTGCAACATTACATATAACTCTTCCAAGGTGACGCTTTGATATTCTGCTTCTGATGGGTTTTCTTGACTATCTACCTCTTCCATTGCAGAAAAGGTTTGTTCAGATGGCAAATTAGTCATCTCAGCGTCTGGGCCATCATATTCCCAAACTGGTTCGCCTGGATTACGCGTCAACAACTGCATCCCGATATCGTAGGCAACGTCTCCAACCTCTCCAATACCCAAGTCACCTAATTGTACTAACCGCGCAGCTAATTCATTATTGGGTGTAGGTGATGCTAGCAGTCTTTCACCAAACTTTTGTAACCACTCAACCCAGCGTTCCGTTGTAATCCGATGCTCAATGTTTTGTAGCCACTTCAATGCCCACGCTTGCCCTCGTGCTTGATGTACTCCTTGTAGGAGTTCGTTAAACAAAAATTCTAAATCCGTGTCGCTAAGGGGTGGTGCTGGTTCTTGTTGTACATCTACCCTAGCTTTTGACTTAGTTGTTTTTCCACCAAATAGGCTTTTAAAAAGCTTTTTGAGCCACTGAACTAGCCGCTTGAGCATCTGCTGTACCATAGAGTATTGCTTACACCTTAAGATTGTAGCGATCGCAATGTCTCATGGCGTCACTTCAGTCAATAAATGTATAGGGAGTGGGGAAGAAATAACCAATTCCCCATCACAAATAACTCTTGATTTTTTAGAACAAATGTACTATAATAATATGCTAAGATGAAGTGCATCGGCGGTAAAACCATACTAAAATATATGCTCTGTTTGCTTCCTTTGGGTGCTATTAATCAACATTGAGAGGCATTGAAGTCTCTTGTCCCATGTCTTACGAACCCCTGCACCATAAGTATCGCCCAAAGAGTTTTGCTGAGTTGGTGGGTCAAGAGGCGATCGCTACTACCCTCACCAACGCAATTTATACATGTAAAATTGCTCCTGCTTATTTGTTCACTGGCCCTAGAGGTACAGGTAAAACCTCTAGTGCCCGAATTTTAGCAAAATCACTCAATTGTCTTGCAGGTAACAAGCCGACACCTCAACCCTGCGGCGTGTGCGATGTGTGTCGGGGAATTACTCAAGGTTATTCTCTTGATGTGATTGAAATTGACGCCGCTAGTAATACTGGCGTTGATCATATCCGAGAATTGATAGAAAAAGCACAGTTTGCCCCTGTACAATCTCGGTATAAAGTTTATGTGATTGATGAATGCCTAACTGGAGATTCTCTGGTTTTGACTGATGAGGGACTTCAAAGAATTGATGATCCCAAAATTAAAAACAAGAAGGTTCTAAGTTACAACGACTCATCAAGCAAGTGGGAATTCAAGAAAGTTGTCAGGTGGTTAGACCAAGGAGAACGGCAAACCCTAGTTATCAAGACAATTAACCGAGAAATTAGATGTACGGCTAATCATTTAATTAGGACAAACCAGGGATGGATACCAGCAAAGGACGTAAAACAAGGAGTGAAGATACTATCCCCTGTGAATGTGGATGCGGCATCCTCATTTACAAATTTGGAGACAGTCGAATCTGTTCACCTCGCTGGAGTTGAGCGAGTTTATGACATTGAAGTAGCAGATAATCATAACTTTGTGGCAAATAACCTCTTGGTGCATAATTGCCACATGCTTAGTAGCGCAGCATTCAATGCGTTACTAAAGACACTAGAAGAACCACCGAAGCATGTAGTTTTTGTATTGGCAACAACAGATCCACAGCGAGTTTTACCAACAATTATTTCACGCTGTCAGCGGTTTGATTTTAGACGTATCCAACTTGAGGCGATGGTTAAACACTTGAGTGCGATCGCCGACAAAGAAAATATTAATATTTCTATTGATGCAGTTACCTTGGTAGCCCAAATTGCTCAAGGAGGACTACGGGATGCAGAAAGTTTACTCGATCAATTAGCTTTATTAACTGAGGAAGTATCACCAGAGCGAGTCTGGGATTTAGTTGGTACAGTGAGTGAACGAGACTTATTATCGCTGTTATATGCGATCGCGCAAAATAATCCATCAGCAGTTTTAGACTGCACTCGTACAATCCTAGATCGTGGACGAGAACCGCTGACTATTCTTCAGAATCTCGCTGCTTGTTACCGCGATTTACTAATTGCCAAAACTGCACCTCAACGCCAAGATTTGGTTACTTGTACGCATCAAACTTGGAAAGCGCTGGTTGAGTTTGCTCAAAATTTGGATATGAGTACAATTTTGGTAGGACAGCAACATTTGCGAACAGCTGAAGTACAGATTAAAAATACCACTCAGCCTCACCTTTGGTTAGAGGTGACATTACTAGGACTGTTGCCAAGCGCGACTATTTCACCTAAAATCACACTAACGCCACCATCAAACATTCCTCACTTACCATCATCTGAGCCATCTCAAACAAATAAGATCATTTCTAATGGAACAATTTCTCCAAATTTTGGGAGAGACATTTCAGAACCCACTACTCCTGCGTTTCCATTATCTCCTCCACCTCAAAAGACAGAAAGTACAAGCCACCAAGTCAAAGAAAATACTCCATTATCTCCTCCGCCTCAAGAGGCAGAAAGTACAAGCCACCAAGTCAAAGAAAATACTTCCCCACCTCCCTCATCCACCCTCATCCCTGCAAAGGAAATTACCGACGATGCACAACATGATTTAACTCAACTCTGGCAACAGGTGCTTGGTAATATCCAGCAGGCTTCTAGGCAAGCATTACTACGTCAAATGTGCCATCTCATTGAGTTTGATGGTACTTTGGCCCGTGTTGGTGTCCAACCTGTATGGTTTGAAAAAGTTAAATCTAATTTACCTATGATTACAGCGGCTTTCCAACAGACTTGCCAACGCGAAGTTAAGGTAGATTTAGAAAAAGGAACTGCTTCGACACCAACCTCAGCCAAAAAAGTTCCATCAACAAATGGTTCTGCAACGGTTAAACAGCCACCTGCATCCAGTTATCACAAGCAAACTCCACCACCAACCCAGATACCGCAGTCAGTTCAGCCACCACCAGCCAAAATTGAACCTCTAGCCACAAATACAACAAATGGGAATGGGAACGGGAATGGGAAAAAACCTGTAGCACCACCAGTACAAGCCCAAAAGCCAGTTCTCGATTGGGAACCTGACGAAGTTGCGATCGCAGCCCAGCGTTTGGCAGAATTTTTCAATGGACAAGTCATTCGTTTTTCAGACGATGGTGCAGATTTCTTTGATTCTACAGTTACATCTGAATGGGCAGAGGAATCTGAGGTAGATGATTAGAAAAGATGTGGTTCGACTTCGCTCACCAACCGGGGGATGAGGGGGATGAGGGAGAAAATTTCTCCGCGTCCCCGCGTCCCCAGTCCCCAGTCCCCAGTCCCCAGTCCCCAGTCCCCAGTCCCCAGTCCCCAGTCCCCAGTCCCCAGTCCCCAGTCCCCAGTCCCCAGTCCCCAGTCCCCAGTCCCCAGTCCCCAGTCCCCAGTCCCCAGTCCCCAGTCCCCAGTCCCCAGTCCCCAGTCCCCAGTCCCCAGT
>JAHHHC010000017.1 GCA_019359515.1 Desmonostoc vinosum HA7617-LM4
AGAACGCACAGAGAAGTTTGGGTGTTCTAGAAGTTGAATTAAGCCAGGAATTGCCTCTTGTGAACCGATATTACCCAGCGCATCTGCGGCACTAGAACGCACAGAGAAGTTTGGGTGTTCTAGAAGTTGAATTAAGCCAGGAATTGCCTCTTGTGAACCGATTTTACCCAGCACATTTGCGGCAAGAGAACGCACATAAGACTCTGGGTGTTCTAGAAGTTGAATTAAGCCAGGAATTGCCTCTTGTGAACCGATATTACCCAGCACATTTGCGGCAAGAGAACGCACAGAAAAGTCTGGGTGTTCTAGAAGTTGAATTAAGCCAGGAATTGCCTCTTGTGAACCGATTTTACCCAGCGCATTTGCGGCACTATAACGCACAGAAAAGTCTGGGTCTTCTAGAAGTTGAATTAAGCCAGGAATTGCAGCTTCTTTCTCTCCCAATGCAGCACGATATTCTTGAAATCGTACTTTATCTATTTGTTTTTCTCTATCTTTTAATAATTGCAGAGCTGGAGTTTCAAAGGCTGTTTCATTTAAACTGCAAAGAGTTTGGAAGACTTGTAACTTAATCCTATAACTGACTTGTGGTAAATCACTTATTTCTAGTTTGACTAAAGCCTGTAAAACTTCTTCCGCTAGGTTGCTATCTGCTAGTTTCAAATCTTTGGGATTTTCAGCAAGGCAATTGCCAGCGAAAAATAAATTACGGTGCAGCCATTGCTCATATTCACTAGGCTGATATAAAATAGTCCGAATTGCTTTAGCTGTTGGTTTAGGTTTTTGTTGAGCAATTAGCAGCAGCAACACTTCTCGCCAATGAGGATCGTGAAGATGATCTTTGATATGCTGTAAAACAATACCAAAATCATCTTCATTATCTTTTTGGTAGATAATTTCTTGAGTGCAAAGATATTCTTGAAAAGTTTTATGCACAAAGGCGTAACAATCTTGTCCTTGTTCATTTAACAAACCTGTGCGCTCTCTGATAAACTTTATAAAGCGTTTTGCTTCTTCATCAGCTTGCTCAGTTCCAATTTGTTTGAGAATTTTTATATGTTTGCTTAATTGAGATATTAGCTCATCTCGATCAATTAGCGTACCACCTTCTTGATCTCCTGTATTTCCTTGAGTATGAATCCAGTAAGCCAAGCTTTCTAACAGACGTCGCAAATCATCTAATAATAAATAATCAAATACCAAATGATTGGTGATTTCTTTATTTGAATCCCAAGAACCTAATAAAGTTTCTACCGCTTTTTCATATAGCTTATGACGTTCTTTCGGCAAAATGGCTTCGTAGCGATGAATTAAAGCAATAATCGTTAACAGTAACGGATTTTTTGCTAACAACTTAATCCGATTATTATCAGTAAGTGCCTTTCTCAGACTATCTTTACGGCGTTGTGCCTCTAGCAAATCTACAATGCGACTGTCGTACCAACGGTTAATAAATTCTTCTATTTTATTATCATCAAATGGCTGGAGTTGATAATGAGGAAAATCTTCTGTATGAAAAAAGTCGCGTCTGTAGCCAGCAGGACGAGAGGTAATAATTACTCGATTTTGAGAAAATTTTCCTAAAAATTCTTCAATTTGGCTAACAACTTCATATCTCTTGCCTAAATCTGCAACTTCATCTAAACCATCCAATAAAATTAAAGCTTGTCCTTTTTCCAACCAATACTCAAAAAAACTAGGTGGTAGCTGCTTTACAAGTAAATTACGTTGGACAAACTGATTCAGATATTCTAGGATACTTTTATTTTCTTGTCTTGCTAAATCACGAACTTTAACCAAAATTGGTAGTAGATTTGTGTCTGCTTTCAGTTCAAGTTTTTCTGGCTGTTGTTGAGCAAGCATGACAGCAAAGTAACTCATTAAAGTAGTTTTACCCGAACCTGGTGCGCCTAATAAAACTAATTTCTGAGAGTAGTTTTCTTTTAAAAGCTGTTGTGCAGAAAACTTCTTTCCAGTCTGGTTTTCCAGTTGCAGTAGTTGACTTTGCTCATAAATTAATTTTTCCTGACGCTTGCTTGATAAATCATCAGCTTCAGATAAATCAATATCGATTCCCATGCTTCCAATACCATAAGGTAATCCCAGGCTAGCTTTTATTTCCTTCTTTGCAGAAAGTCTAGAATCTATTTGTTTATAACTAGTTTTTACTTCCTCCACTACATCAGGCATAACAAAAATTTGACTAGATTTTGCAGATTTATCCACCTCTTGACTAGCCACTGCAATTCCAGCAAACTTAATATCATCAAACAACTTTGCTAGTTGCCTACAGTATTCTTGCTTAGTAGCTTGAAATATTTCTGTACTCATGCTACCTTTACTCACCTAATTGTGGACTGCATTTTGAATCATCTGATTTTTTTAGTTTTTGTAGTGGCGCGACAAAGCTAAAATAGTGTATTAGCTTTTCTCTTGTAGGATGGGCGTCTCGCCATTGGTGTCAACTTAAGCTAGAAATAGCTTCGGTGTTGGCTTCCTCACCCGCCAAGAAATAAATTTCTTGGCTAATAGCTCAAGTCTACTGAAGTAGACTCAAAATCTTGGGGGATATTCAGTCATCTTCAGATGACTTTTGCTATCAGCAAGGAACTTCAATTCCTTGCGGGACATCGGTTCTACGTTAACTTGACACCAATGACAAGATGTCCACACCACAAGAAAGCTTATTGCAACATTTTAGCCTTGACACGCCAGTAGGGTGCGTTAACGAAGTAAAGCACCATCTTGATTTGATTGATGGTGCGTTGTCGCGAAGCGCAACGCACACTACTAATGCATTATTTTAGCTGCGTCAGTCCAGTAGCAGTATTAAACTTTTAATTTTTCTAGTTTATTTCGATACTCTTGTATTCTATCTTCATCTATCTTTTGTTGATTTGCTTCCAAAATGCTAAGTGCTGATTCTGCAAACTCTGTTTGACTCAAACCGCAGAAGATTAAAAATACTTGTGCGCGAATTTTTTCATCTAAATCAGTATTGATTTCTAGCTTTACCAACTCGTTCAAAATATGTAAGAATAGCTCATTATCCTTATTATTATTTGCTGCCTTTAAATATTTAGGATCTTCAGCTAAACAACTACCAGCAAATAACAAGTTATGATGATACAAGTCTTGGTTATCTTTATCCTTATCAAGGATGGCGTTAATCACTTTAACCATTTGGTTGGGTTTTTGAATCACAATCAGCAGTAATAATACTTCTCGCCAGTGAGGATTATAGATATATTTGTTGATATGATCTAACACTATTTGAAAATTATCTTCATTTTGACGACAATAATCTATATCTTGAGCGCAGAGGTATTCCTGAAATGTTTTATGTACAAATGCATAACAGCCTTGTCCCTGTTCATTCAGTAAACCAGAACGAGCAGAAATATAATCAATGAAGTTTTCTGCTGCTTGCTTAGCCTGGTAAAGTTCAAGACCTTTGAGATTTTTAATGTCTTGACTTAATTGGTCAATGATTTCACTGCGATCGACTATTGTACTGTAATTTTTATCTTCTGTTGTACTTTCTTGGCTATGAATCCAATAGGCCAGTTTTTCCATCAATCTTTGCAAATCGTCAGATTGTATATATTTTAATTTTTTAATAGGTGCTTCTTTTTCCTCAAATCGAATCTGTTCCCAACCTGTGAGTAAAGTTTTTACCGCTGATTCATAAAGGTTGTGACGCCTTTGTGGTAAACGATACACATCATATCGGTGAATTAAACAGACAAGTGTTAATAGTAGCGGATTTTCGACCAATAATTTAATGCGTTCTTGCTTGTTTAATATATCTTGTAAGCTAGTTTGCCAGCGCTGTGAGTCTTGAGAGTTTAGAAAACGACTGCTGTACCATTTCTCGATAAATAAATCAATTTTTGACTCGTCAAATGGCTGGATAAAATAGTGAGGAAACTCTTTTGTTTGAAAGAAATCTCGCTTATATTCCGCAGGACGAGATGTAATAATTACTCGGTTTTGGGCATACTGCTCATTTTTCACAAAAGAATAAAGATGTTGTACAACTTTAATTCGTTTCTCTTCATCAGCAATTTCATCTAAACCATCAAGTAAGATTAATGCTTTTCCTTGTTTGAGCCAATAATCAAAAAATCCCTCCGGCACATCTAAAGCGAATTTTTCATGTATAGACTTTTGCAAGTATTCTAAAATATTAGTATCTGGACATTTTGCTAAATCACGAATCTGAATTAAAATTGGTAATAAATCTATCTGCTCTGGTAATTCCAATTCTGAGAACTTATGCTGAGCAACTTTAAGAGCAAAATATTGCATTAAAGTACTTTTACCAGAGCCAGGATCACCTAAAATTACCATTTTCTGTAAAGCACTGTAATTTAATAGCTTATTTGCTGCAATATTAGCTTCAGAATTTAATAAATTATTCTCCTCTCTTACATCTGGAATTACAAAAATTCTTTCTAAGGACTCGGACATATCTTTTTCCTGTCCTCCTGTCACTTTAGTTTCAGCAATTCCAGCAAAACGTATTTTTTCTGAATTTACGATTATTAGTTGTAAATAGTTTTTTTTAGTGGCTTGATAGCTTGGATAAGCTTGGCTTTCTTTAAAATACGTATTACAAAAAGTATTCAACCAAGAGTTAAGATATTCTTCATTTAGTTTAACTTCTTGCCTCTGTGCTATTTGCTTAAATGCTTCACTTAAAATCTGTGTATCTGGAAATTTTTCATCTTTTAGCGGTTTCTCTATTTCTTTTTGAACTGCTGAATACTCAAATACTTTAGCTAGAAAGTTATCGATTTGCCTATCATCAAATGCAGACAAAAGCCCTTTTGTATTTTTATTATCTTCAGATTGAGCTGCATTTATCCCTTCTCTGATAGCCAGTTCTAACTCTGTTGGATTTAACCGACTTTTAGTTTTTTCAATGATTTTTTTTGCAACTACAGGTAAAGCAGTTTTTATTGCAATTCCACTAAGAATCGAAAACTCTGTCATATTGTCCTGTTTTTAAGCAAGTGGTATGTCTGTATTATCCTTAACTTCATAAGAGTAGTATAAAACATGACTTGTATCACCAAATGTTCACAATTATCAATCAAAATCTGGAAACATCAAATCAATTCCCCACTCAGAAAGCGGGTTTCTCTATGAGAGTTGACAAAAAACTTATGCTTTGCAAGATTGCTATTATCACCCATAAATCGGTATAATTAGGCGCTCTTGTAAACTGATCTATCCAGGTAACTTTTATGGGTTCATCAGAGGAAAATATTCAATTAAAGCGCCGCAAACCAGTTTATCAAGAACTGAATTTTCAAATTATTTGTGCAGTTTCATTGATTGCTGTGATTGGCGTATCGAGTGTAACTCCAGCTTTTCCCAAATTAGCCAAAGCATTAACTGTTAGTCCTAGTAATCTGGGTTTATTGATTACAGTATTTACATTACCAACAGTTATTTTAGGGCCTGTTATTGGTGTCGCTGCTGATAGATGGGGAAGGAAGAAAATTGTTGTTCCTTCCCTATTTTTATTTGGTATTGCTGGTACAGCTTGTGCTTTTGTTAGGGATTTTAACCTTTTACTGTTTTTAAGATTGTTGCAGGGAATTGGTGCGGCTTCTTTACTTTCTCTCAGTATCACTTTAATTGGTGATTTATATACAGAAGATAGACGCACTGAAGCAATGGGCTATAATGCCAGCATTAGTAGTGTAGGCACAGCAGCCTATCCCACAATTGGTGGTGCATTAGCAACATTTGGCTGGTTCTATCCTTTTGCTTTATCCTTATTAGCAATTCCGATTGGATTGTTAGTATTATTTGTGCTGAAAAATCCAGAACCACAAGGCGATCGCAACCTCAGAGAATATTTAAAAAACGCAGGCAAAGTTCTCAGAAATCGTCAATTATTTGGTCTTTTTACAGCAAGTTGTGCTAACTTTATACTACTCTATGGAGCTTTTATAACTTACTTACCACAGTTAATTAACGATTCATTTAAAGCACCATCTGCAACTATTGGGATATTACTTTCCAGTGTTTCTGTGGCAATTACCATCACATCATCTCAATTAGGGAAATTGGCCGTCAGATATAAACCCACAACTTTAATTAGAGCATCTTTTGTTTTGTATGCCATAGCTCTTTTGATAGTTCCTTTCATGCCAAGTCTTTGGTTTTTGTTAATCCCTAATACAATTTTTGGCATTGGAATTGGTATCGGTTTTCCTAGCATTCAAACACTTTTAGCAGATTTAGCACCAAGAGAGTATCTGGCAACAATTCTCTCGATTAACGGCACATTTTTCGGTTTAGGACAAACATTAGGCCCATTATTAATGGGTATAGCCTTTGGTTTGGGTGGAATTAGCAGCGTATTTTATGCAGGTGTAGCTTTTGCAATTTTTATCTTTTTCGTGTTTAGGTATTGTACATGCATGTGATTGCTTAATTTTCTCGAATTAGGGAATAGGGAACAGTTTTTCCTATTTCCTGCAATGCACTGAGCCAATCAGATGCATATACTCTTATTGGCATATAACTCTGGATGGTTAAAAATTATTAGCAAATCTCGCTAGTATTTATAAGTTAAATAGAATCAATTTTGATCAAATAATGCCAACTGCTTTAATTACCGGTGCATCCAGTGGTATTGGTAAAGCCTTTGCTCAAGAACTAGCTGCACGTCAGACAAATCTTGTTTTGGTTGCTCGTTCCGAAGAAAAGCTCAATCAACTAGCTCAACAACTTCAAGAACAATACAACATTCAAGTAGATGTTATTATTAAAGACCTTACAGAACCTCATGCAGCCACTGCTGTCTTTGATGCCACTAAAACCAAGGGATTGACAATTGATTTATTAATCAACAATGCTGGTTTTGGTGATTATGGTGATTTTGTTGAACGAGATAGAGAACGCCAACTCAAAATTGTACAATTAAATATTCTAGCTTTGGTAGATTTAACTCATCAGTTTTTACCATTAATGCGTCAACGTCATGCTGGCGGCATCATTAACGTATCTTCAATCACTGCATTTCAACCTATTCCATACCTTTCTGTTTATGCTGCTAGTAAAGCTTTTATTGTTAGTTTTAGCGAAGCATTATGGGCAGAAAATCGTCAATATGGTGTTCGTGTTTTAGTTACTTGTCCAGGGCCTATAGAAACTAACTTTTTTACAGAAGCTCATTTTCCTCCAGCCTTGGCAGGAAGCACAGAAAAAGTATATTCTGCCCAAGAAGTAGTTTGCAAATCTTTAAAAGCGTTCGAGGATTGGCAACCAACTGTTTTTATTAGTGATATTCCTACTCAAATTAGAAGCACATTAGCTCGATTAGTACCTCGAAAAATTCTCTTAAATATGTTGGCAAAACGTTTTAAAGTCTAATTCTTGGAATCCAGAACAAAAAGGTGTAGGCGCAGCCTGCCGCAGGGATCACTTTTCTGATAGATAAATATTAAGTACATTTTTATACTTATTAGAAAATCAGAAAAAATGACCCGCAAACCTCACGATCAGTTCGCCAAGCAATTTTTAGAAGAACTACTATCACCCTTGGGTAAAGTAGAAGCCAATAAGGAAGTGATTGATGAGGCTCGACAAGTTGATATTTTGTTTTCACCTGCACCCACATCTCTAAATCAAGCCCAAAGTCTCGGACTACTAGGAAGAATAGCTGTGCTGAATACAGCTTTACTCGAACCATTTCGCAATCAACCCAGCAAGACAGAAGTACGCAATTGCCTATTGAAGCTGTTAACAGTGATTGCAGATTGCCAACGCCAAGCCAAGCGAGAAAATACAACTTTACTGGAGGATAGTCTAGCACGGTTGTGGATTTTATCACCGTCAGCTTCCCCAGGATTACTAGAAAGTTTTGGCGCTAAACTAAAGTTAGCAAACTGGCTATCAGGGGTGTATTTTCTACCCAAAAGTTTGCGAACAGCGATCATCGCCATTAACGAGTTACCTGTCACAGAAGAAACACTGTGGTTTAGGCTTCTGGGTAGGGGAAATGTTCAACAGCAAGCAGTTAAAGAATTAGTTGCCTTACCACCAGAAAACCTAGTGCGTCGTAATGTTCTAGAAATAGTTTACAGATGGCAAATCAGCGTTATGAGCAAGCTCGAATTAACTCAAGACGATCAGGAGCTAATGATGAATTTAACCCAAGCTTATCAAGAAGCCAGAGCGCAGGCTGTGCAAGAAGGAGTACAGCAGGGAGTACAGCAGGGAGTACAGCAGGGAGTACAGCAGGGACAACGTTTAGTCATGGAAAATTTATTGAGATACAGGTTTGGTTCTGTGGACGAAGAACTGTCGAGAGTTGTTGATAGTTTACTACAGTTATCTCCAGAGGAGTTTACGCCTTTGTGTTTACAATTATCTCGTGAAGAATTATTAATAAGATTTAGTGCATAAAAAATTACATATATCGAGTTAATTGCACGCGATAACGGTCTTTTTTAGTTACGGCAATTTCGCCCACTTCTAAACGTCCTTTACCGCGAATGGCGATTAAGTCTCCTGATTTGACTTGAGAACTCGCTTGAGTAATTTCCTTCCAATTGACGCGAACATCACCAGAGTCGATTAAATCAACCATTTTATTACGAGACATACTAAAACCAGCAGATGCGATCGCATCCAACCTTAAAGAAGCCTCTACAGTAGTCAATTCCTTTTTTTTCGGTTCCCTAACCTTTAACTCGTTGATCTCAATCTGCTGGATTTTCACAGGCACAGAACGCACCTGTTTAAGACTCATCTCTAAAAACTCTACCAGCTCGGGTGTGACAATTGCCTGCGCCCCTCGTTCGCCTAAAACAATAATATCTCCCGTCTTTTCGCGGACAATTCCTGTTCCCAGCATTGCGCCTAAAAAGTCGCGGTGAGTGGCGGTATCAAAGAGAAAATTTCCGGCAATTTCTAAAGCCACAAGCTCAACTTGGGACTGATCTAACGGAATTTCAGAGCGGGCGATCGCAATTCTTTGACGTTCAGCTTGCGGATATCCACCCCAAGATACTAATTGTACCTCTGTTAAACGACTAAACACTCGTTGTATTTCTGCTAACTCTGGAGGTGAGAGAAAATCTGTCAAAACAACTTCCCAAGTTTTGATTGCTTGCTCCGCCTGATCAATCACACGCGCTAGACTATCTCTATTTTCAACACCCTTTAAAAGCTCTTCTCTTGGCAACATTCTCAAAAATCACAAGTTATAAATTGTAGACTCAATACAAATTCCCAATTCCCCATTCCCTAATTCTTTGTATCAGCGTAACCCTGGATATTTTCTGGCTCAAACTGACGTAAGGTTCGGGTTGCTTGCCGAGTAAGAGTTTCAGAACCTTGGACTACAATAATATATTTGCCTGCATCTAAACGGTTACGGTAGGGTAAAGCGTCACCACCGCCTACGAGTAAGCCAACTCCACCGCCCACAAATACACTACCCATAGCACCACTCCCAGCACCCAGCAATCCCCCAATGATGTGATTGCCAATTTCTCCCGCCCAAGCAAAGGTATTCAAACCAGTAATTAGGCTGAAGGTAAAACCAGCGAAAAACCCGAATGGAATCAACCAAATCGCCATCAACTTCGCTTGCTTTTTGGCTTGTTCTTGAGGATCAATTAAGCCGAACTCGTCAGCTGTTTTGTAACCTTTACCCAAAATAGTACTTTTGATACCATCTTTTTCTAAAGCTACGGAAGCAGCTTCGGCTTGGATACGGTCTGATAGTACGGCAACAAGGTAATTCATTAATCTAATAATACTTGTCTAAATTGGCACAACAGAGCAAGAGACAGTGACAAATCCTTTAGTAAAGACGTGGCAAAAGCTAGTCTCTATAATTGTCTATCTGCTACATTCTTTTTTGAAATTAGTATAAAAATCTTTTGTTTCTATCCTCTGTCACCTGTTTCCTATTTTAGCGAATCCAGTGGTTCACAGAAATTGTTTACACCTTGCTTGAGAACATATATCAAAACTGTTGCAGCTAGAATCTTAGGAAAAGCTGGCATTGTTTTTATATGTTCCATCATCCCCACAAGTGAGCTATTTAACAACTCTTGCCGATATTCTTGCTCACAAATAACTGCCCGCCATTTTCTAGCCAAAGCATCTAACCACTCGGAATTTGCTCGCTCTGGTTCTTGTCCTGCTTTAATCGCTAGTGTCATCGCTGCATCTTCTAAATCTCCTTCACAGTCCTCAATTAAATCGAGTGCTTCCATAGCTACAGGATCATCAGCCAATTGAGAGCGAAACTGTGCAATTTCTTTCGATGTTACTTTAGTCACTCCTGCCCAAACCCTTATTATTGTCTTTGGAGTTAGCCTTAATTCAGTTATGTTATCCCAATTTGAAAAAAGAATGTGACGTGTCATAAATTATAGAGACGTTGCATTGCAACGTCTCTACAAAAGGATTTGTCATAATCATCAATTGAGAGATCTCTTAGTCCCAAATAGTAAACAGGAAATAGGAAAAACTGTTCCCTGTTCCCTGTTCCCTATTCCCTTCTTCTTAACGTAAACCCCTCGCGGTGACAGCTCTTTGTAAACGAGCCAGCGCTCGGTTATAATCCAGAATTGCTGTCACTCGATTACCTTCGGCTCGTGTCAGGTCGTTTTCTGAGTTAATCACATCAGTTTGAGTACCTACACCAGCTTGGAAACGCAGACGAGCTAAGCGCAAAGCTTCCCTAGCTTGTTCGAGAGCTGCGTTAGAGGTTTGTACGTTCTCCAAATTAGATTGCTGGGTAGAAAAGGCGTCTTCTACCTGGAAGCGAATTTGATTGCGCTGCTCAGCAAATTGTGTTTCGGCGATCGCAATATTACTTCTTGCTTGGGCTGCTCTTGCTTTTGCCGCTCCACCATCATATAAATTGAGAGTCGCCCTCACTCCTAATGAATAACCATCGGTGACGCTAATAGTATCATCGAACTGGTCTAACAGGTTGTAACTAGCAATCAAACTCACTTGAGGCCCCAACTCACCCAGAGCTTGTCTACGTTGCTGCTCGCTAATGTTGCGTTGCGCTAGTTGCTGTTGTAGTTCTGGACGGTTTTGATAAGCCTGGACAATGCTTTGCTCTAAACTGAGGTTCCAAAGACCAGCTAATTGTACAGGGTCTGCGGTACTGATATTCACCGACTGTGGCAAACTCAACCGGGTAGCCAAGCGTCGGCGAGCAATTGCTTGCTGGGAACGCGCATTTGTTAAGTCTTGTTGAGCATTGGCTAGGTTTACCTGCGATCGCAATACATCGAATCGGGTACCAACCCCAGCTCGCTCTAACGCTTGGGCATCACGCAAACTAGCCTCGGCATTTTCCACCGCTGACTGAGCAATACGTACTTGTTCATCTGCTTGTTGTAAATCGTAATATTCAGTAGCAACATTCAGACGGATTTCCTCAGATTGATTCTCCACAGATAATTCGCTGACGCGTACTCTCTCCTCTGCCTCTCTAATCAGAGCTTGCCGTCTTCCAGAGGTGTAGATATTATATGAAAGTTCTGCTTGACCATTAAAAGCTGTAGTAGCTTCCTCTGGCTGTGAGATGCCAGTGGCTTGTTCTTGTTGTTCTATTGACAGCTGGGTACTAGCAGACTGACTACGACTAATATCAGCACTAATCCCCAAAGTAGGTAACAAAGCAGCTTGTTGCTCCCTCAGAGCGCCTCGACTACGTTCTAGCTCCAATATCGATACTTGTAAATCGCGATTGTTTCGCCGTGCTAACTCCAAAGCCTGCCCTAAAGTAATGGGTTGATTTCCCTGAACTGTTACTTCCTCTGGCTTGGTAGGAAATTGCAGGGGATTTGGACTTTGGATGAGGTTGTCGGGTACTTGCTGGGTACCTGTTGGCGCTGGGGTGACGGTTCCCGGCGTTGTAGGAGTCTGCTGAGGCGTATCTGTTGGCGCTGGGGTGACGGTTCCCGGTGTCGTGGGAGTTTGCTGAGGCGTATCTGCTGGCGCAGTTGGGATATTACTCTGAGCCAAGCGTTTGCGAATCGCATTTTGTTGTGAACAAGTACTTGAAGATAGCAGCAAAGAACTTGCAACAGTTGTGTTGCTCTTGTTCATCTCCTGCAAACACCTCTGCACTACCAACAACTTTGCTGCTGTCGGTGTAGCTGAAGTTCCCAAAAATGTGCGTAACTCAGTAGCTGTAGAATTCTTCTTTGAGACTAATGGTTGCCTGGAAGAAGAAACAGCAGTGGGTTTGGCAGCCGAGTCAGAAATTACTACACTCTCTAACTTCTTTTGAGAAGTGCCCAAATTCCTTAGTTGTAAATTACTTTTTGTCGAGCGATTCTCATCTAGTCCAAAAGTAGGATGCTCAGCAGATGTCAAGCTGAAAAATTTACCTTTATCTTTCTTTAATACTTGTCTTAATGGCACAACAGTGCTGCCAGTCATAACCACTGGGATACTGTTGTAACTTAAAGGCTGCATATGAAACCGAGTCAAACCAGCAGTGGGTAATTGGGTTGGAACACTAGCATCCCTAGTTTGAGAACGCTGTGTATTTGTGATGTCCGCAACTAAGTTTTGACTGTAGGTAGAAGTCAAAACATTAGGAGAAGACGCCAGCTGTACCCCACCTACTTTCACAGTACCAGCCCAAGCAGGCTGGGTTATTACGACCGCTGCTGTCACACCAGGCAAGAAGCTATGGAATAATTGCTGTCCTTTCACCGCATCCCCTCACACAAAAATATCAATCTAGCGGCAGAAAACTTTCACTCACCACAGAATATAGCACGATACTAAATTTAGGAAGGGATATACTACGATACCAAATTTAAGAATCGGAACTCTGTTTATCTTCAAAACGTCTTACTATGCGAGAAAGTTCCGCCTTTTCATCAATACTAACGCGGGTCGGGGCACCACTAACAATCCGTTCGTAGTTACGGAAAGAATCTTTAATTTCTGGGCCATCGGCGGTGATATTGTACTCGCGGATACCTTTATCATGCCAAGAACCCCTCATTTTAAAAACGTTAATTGCCCGCGACATTTCGCCACGAATTTCTACATACTGTAACATCAAAATCGTGTCGGTGATCGTGGAAATATGAGAGTCAGTAATCGAATGTGACCCCATAAATTGGTCGGTTGTGTTAGTAAAAAAACCAGTAATTTCTTCTTGCTTAGCATAACCTGTAACACCGATAACAAACTGTCTAAATGCGTTATTGCTAACTCCTCTAGCTAATGCTGATAAGGAGTCAATTGCTATCCGAGCTGGTTTAAAAACAGCAATCTCTGATTTAATGATTTGCAGGTGATCTTCTAAACCAGTAGATTCAGGATAGGTACAAATTATTTTGAGTAAACCTTGACGTTCTAGTTCTTCAAAATCGATTCCCCAAGAGTAGGCATTACGAGATAATTGGGCACGGGATTCTTCATAAGCAAATAATATTGACCTCTCACCATGAATGCAGCCATCTTGGAGAAACTTACTCACCAGCAGCGTTTTACCAGTGCCGGTAGCTCCCGTGGCTAAAATAATTGAATCTTTGAAGAAACCACCACCGCACATCTCATCTAGGGTTTTGACTCCTGAAGACACCCGGACATTAGAAGAACGTTGAGTCAAGCGCATTGCTCCCAATGGGAAGATGTTGACGCCTTCATTGGTAATTGTGAAAGGATACTCGCCTTTCATGTGCGTTGTCCCACGCAATTTGAGAATTTCCGCCGTGCGGCGGCGGCGTTCTCCTTCTAAAACGTTGCGAACAATTACCACGTTATCCGAAACAAATTCCTCAACTCCAAAGGAGGCAACGGGGCCATATTCTTCGCTGCGTTCGGTGGTGATGATGGTAGTGACACTGAGTTGTTTGAGCCGTGCTACCAGGCGAAAAATTTCGCGCCGCACTACTCCCATTGCTTCATACTGCTGGAATACTGCGGTGATTGAGTCAATTGAAACTCGTTTAGCTTTGTATTTGCGGATGGCGTATTGCAAACGCTCAATGAGCGCAGACAAATCAAAATTTCCAACTATATCTTGACCTTCAGGATCAGGGGAGGCATCAAGAATAAATAATTTGCCTTCATCGATGAGACGTTGCAAACTCCACCCAAAGATATAAGCATTTTTGATAATATCACTAGGGGATTCTTCAAAAGTAACAAATACCCCAGCTTCATCAAAATAGGTAATACCATTGTAGAGAAATTGCAGAGATAAGAGAGTTTTGCCTGTTCCAGAGGTTCCACTAACCAAGGTAGTTCTACCAACAGGTAAACCACCATGACTGATATCGTCAAAACCCTCTATCATCGTGCGAATCTTTTCTACACCTCCAATTAACGGTGCTTTGTTTAGCTCTGTTTGCTCGTTTTCACTCATTGGTTCATCATCAATGGGTATGAAACCCGGTTTTTCTATATACTAATAGTTTGTCTGGAATTTTTTATGATTAAATAGTTTACTCTGAAAAATAATCTTCTTCGGTCAATTCTTCGTAAAGTAAGTCTAATCCAATTAATACTCTTTCCCTATCTGAAAGATCACCAATGATTTTACGAACAGGTGGAGGTAAAATTTTAGAGAGAGTTGGGGTGGCTAATATTTTGTCCTCTTCTGCTAGTTGTGGGTTTTTGAGAACATCGATCACTTTTAAGGCGTAAACACCCTGAAACTCCTGTTCTAAGATGTTTTTGAGCATTTTTAAGGCCCGCACTGAGTTAGGCGTGTTCCCTGCTACATAAAGCTTGAGGACGTAGGTTTTTCTGGCTTTATTCATAATAGGTACAGGCTAGGCATAACAAGAGAAACACAGGACGCGATCGCCCCAAGGCCAGCAATGTCACAGTGGTAGTTCGTGATCATCTCAACACAGATAAATTCCATTTATTTAGAAATTGAACATCTGTAAACTTCGCACAAGTTAGCTAAGACATCTATCAGCGTTAAACGATAATCAAGTAATGTTTCATCACTCCTTCCTTCTAGTTTTAGCTGTTTGGAAAATTCGTCGATTAGTTCCATGTGAATTTCAATAATTTGGGGCACAGGAATATTAGCATAAAATATGGCATTGATAAATTTATCAATTTTTTCTTTCAGCTTTTTGTCTGTGGTAAAGTAATTTATAAGAATTTGACTGTAATCTGATTTGATCTGCTGCAACAATTGTTGCTTATCTTCAAGACTCATTTGCTGAAAAAGCTCTTGGTTTTTTGGCTTGTAACACGCCAATACATAGCAATATTTGTCTAGAATTTGTTTGTACGAGTTTAGTTGTGCCAGCTGCGGTAAGTATATGCCTTGAGCAGGCATAGCTGCATCCAAAGACAAGTAAGGCGATCGCCAAGTAAAAGTATCAATAAATTTATCCAGCCAGCGCATTAAACTTTGTTGCTTGGCAGGGTCAAATAAATTGGTTAAGATTTTTTTAACATCAGATTCTACAATCAATATAGGTAATATCATTTATCGTTTGTATATCTCATCGATTATTGCTCTAATCAAGAGGTTGTGGTGGCTTAAGAACAAACGCATTCAGGAGCGACTGAAGTGCTGGTAAACTTATAAGTTCACTTGAAAAAGTGCGTCATGTCAACTGATATTGCTGTCTACTCAACAACTGGATGCAGCGACTGAGTGGTAATACTTAGTAGGTCGTTGATGAGGTATTTGGCTTGAAGGTTACGTTAGTTAACCTATGATTAACATATGTATATCTATCTCAATATAGATTTTCTCGTTTTACTCCTTGATAAGATACTTAAACGAACTTAAAGGATTGTCGCATTGTAAATCATTATAATTCCTCAAGGTTCTAAAGCGAATCTTTGGGGCCATAATTGTTTTAGCTGTCACTATCGATGAAGAGTTTCAATACCAGTAGGACATCGGTGAGGCTAGCCACTAAAATGATGAACGGCGAATAAAATATCACCGTGAATTAATCGGATACAATCAAGTATCCACAAAGGCAAAGCCCATGGTTTGTTGATGGTGTTGAAGATATAACCAAAATCTATATGCATCTTCCTGGAGGATTACGATCGCTGGCAAGAAGACCATCGGCAGTTGACAGATGGTGATGCCAAAGATCTCTACAGGAAGAATAACCCCCAAAGCCTTATGTCAATGCTACAGTACCCGCTTTATGACTTCATAGCAACCGTACCTAGCTGCGTAGAAACAAGTACTCTGGCAGTAGTGCTAGAGATTTTTGCCAAAGAGCAGTGCGATCGCTTGGTCGTGGTGAATCTACATCAATGCCCAGTAGGGTTGCTGTATTCTGCCCGTTTAATACAAAAACTATTAGCAGATGGTGATGAGCAATTTTTAAATCTACAACAGCAAATCTCTACCTTCGCTCAAACTTTAATTGAGCCTATACAGACTATACCAGCGACCGAGCGCCTAGAACAATTGAGTTTGTGGTGGCGTTACCAACAAAACCCAAAAAACCAAAACTTAGATTGGGCGTTGATTGACTCTGATGGCAAATTTTTAGGGCTAGTAGATAATTCACGCCTATTACAAATTTTGACTCAGGAGCGGATGGCGATCAACTCACTATCCTCCCTCAGAGCCACCTCTAGGAAGTCTTTTCCTGGAAAGCTTTTAGAATACGAGCCTGATATCACTACTCACTCGCATCTGCGAACAAAAAATGAACACAAACCACTAATACAGTTACTTGAAAGACTGCCTTGGCCTTTAATGCTACAAACAGGTACTGGTGAAGTCGTAGCGCACAATTCAGCTTGGTGGCAACAGCTAGGAGTATTGAAAGATCCAGAAGGAGTTAGGCAACAAGTAGAGACAATACTAACTCCAATTCGCGCCAAAAACTCCGAATACGCTAGCCAACAAGCGCTCAAAGTTTACCCCAATGGCAGAGAAAACGATGGTGGCAGTGATGAGCAGCTAACATCTAGCAAACGTCACCCTGACAATAGTTTGTCACTCACAAGTGAAGCAATTAACAAGCTGCAAGAGCAGTCAGCATCCCCAGAAGCAGCTAGCCGATGCTTCTGGGATAATCAACTAGGTACTTGCACTTGCGTTGTGCAGGTGCAAAACGGTCAAGAGCGAATCTGGCAGTTTGCCAAAATTCCTTTGGATAGTCCGGAATTCAGATTCATGAGTTCTGAATCCCAGATGTTACTCCAGCCATATTCACCAGGGAGTTATAAGTCAGCAGAACCCAGTAATTTAGCGGTTGCTTCAGATTCAGAACTTAGAGTTGACTTATGGTTGGTGTTAGCCACAGATGTGACTGAACAGCAACAGTTATGCAAAGAGTTAGCAGCTAAGAATGCTGATCTGATTCAACTAAATCGGTTAAAGGATGAGTTTTTAGCTTGTATTAGCCATGAACTGAAAACTCCCCTAACCGCTGTATTAGGATTATCGCGATTGCTCGTAGATCGGCAGTTAGGAGAACTCAACGAGCGTCAAGCTCGTTATGCAGGGTTAATTCATCAAAGCGGGCGTCATTTAATGAGCGTAGTCAATGACATTTTGGATTTGACTCGCATGGAGACGGGACAGATGGAATTGACCTTGACTCCAGTGACAATTCGGGCAGTGTGCGATCGCGCCCTTTCAGAAACCAAAGCTATCCAAAGCCAAAGCAGCAAAGCCAACACCCCCCAGCCCCAACCCCCACGCGCCTCTGCTCCTCAATTCACCCTCTCGATTGAATCCGGTTTAGACCAAATTGTGGCGGATGAATTACGCTTGCGTCAGATGCTCGTCCACCTGCTTTCCAATGCTTTTAAGTTTACTGAGGTATCTGGTGAAATCGGGCTAAGGGTGAGCCGCTGGGAAGGATGGGTTGCCTTTACTGTCTGGGACACAGGAATTGGTATTCCCGAACATCAACAACATTTAATCTTTCAAAAATTCCAACAACTAGAAAATCCCCTGACTCGCCAATTTGAAGGTACAGGTTTGGGTCTAGTGTTAACCAGGGCCTTGGCTCGTCTCCACGGTGGAGATGTCAGCTTCCTATCTCGTGAAGGCAAAGGCAGCCAATTTACACTGCTTCTACCGCCCAGTCCCCCAAAAACAGGCTACTGTGAGCTAGAAGCCACAAATACACAAGAGCAAAATTCCCTACCAGCGCCGTGCATCAATACATCTGCACAACACCAACCTACATCCTCGCAACGTTTAGTCTTAGTAGTCGAGGCAGTAGCCCGATATATTGAAGATTTAACCGAGCAACTCAAAGGTTTAGGTTATCGTGTAGTCATTGCGCGATCGGGAACAGAAGCAGTAGAAAAAGCTAGACGTTTACAACCGATAGCTGTATTTTTGAATCCACTGCTACCTCTGCTCTCAGGTTGGGATGTATTGACCTTGCTCAAATCTGATAGCGCAACCCGCCATATATCTGTAATTGTGACGGCGACGGCCGCCGAAAAAGAGCAAGCATTTGCTAACCGATCTGATGGTTTTATCAGCTTACCAGTCGAGCATCAGACCTTGGCTCCACTTCTAGAAAAATTATGCGCTGCGCCAGAAGTATCGCTACCTGGATTAGAGAGTAGTGAAGCAAGCACCACTCAGACCCCACTCAGAATTCTCAGGTTAGTAAATCCAGAATTGGAAGTAATTAACCCCCACCTCTCACTGCGAGAACATCGAGTCATTGAAGTAGATGACTTAGATCAAGCAGAGCTTTTAGCGCGAGTATGGCAATTTGATGTAATTTTGCTAGATGTCGATAGTTCTGCGGCCCAAATTTATCTAGAGCAACTGACTCAGCACCCGCGTTTGACAGCCTTACCATTGGTCACTTGCGATGTTGATACCACTTTGATTGCCTCTGGAATACCTGGATTATCTGTGTTTCCTTGCCTGGCACCATTGGGTAAAGATCATAGCAATCAAACCGAGAAGACAGATGCTTTATTATCGGTATTGCAAATTGCCTCCGGTGTCTGTTGTCCCCCCAATATCTTGGTGGTAGATTTGACAACGCTACGAGATTTACCACAAAGAAGACGCAAGCAGACTAAAAGTGAGCAAATAGAAAACAATTGTTCAATCAGTAGTGAAACTGCTGAACGAGGATCTGAGTGGTTTCAAGCTTTAATTCAGTATTTACAAACAGCAGGTTTCAAGGCAGCTATGAGTCGCTGTTGGGCAGAAGTGCTACAACAAATTCGCCACCAAAGCGTTGACTTACTGTTAATTTGTTTAGGAGAGTCAACTATCAATAAAGAGATGCTAAAAGCACTCAAAACGTTGAAAGATGTGCCTTTCAAACTACCACCAATTGTGGTGCTTAACCAGCGATTAAATCACATACAAGCAAATTCTCAGTCTCATGAGAAGCACAAAAAAAGTGGAACTGAATCAGTAGAAACTGTTGTTGAGGCGATCGCTACTCAAATATTACCACGTTCAATATCAATGGAAGACCTACTCAGCCAGATTAATCAAGCTTTAGCTGTCGATGGTCAACACGATCAATGCTCTTAAGCATGAAGAATAGTAAACGCCCCCTAAGCGCCTTCATCCCTCGCCTGAAGTCCGAAAAACGCAACTACGTTGCTGTTTGTCAAGGGTTTTCGGCATTTTCCTTATAAGAAGATATATCCAATTTCTGCTTTTTGGTTTTCTTCAAAGAAACTCTGGTGAGGGTGTAAGCACCTTTAGTGCCTAAATTCTTGTATTCATCTGGCTGTAAATCCATTTGCAAAAACCTTTTCTGTTCAGCCAGAAGCAATAGCGAAGGCGACTTTGAGCTTTTTACCGCTTGATTTTTGATATACTCTACAGTGTCTTTGGAAAATCTTAAGTAATTAACCTGAGTTTGACTGTAGAATGTCACACTAGGTTTTTTGAAGCCAACCATCACCAATTCTTCATTTGGTTGTCTTGCTTGCAATGCGATCGCGGACAATTCTCTTAAGGGTAACTGACGTTCTCGATCCATTAAAAACAATGCAGGTGTCAATACCAGAATCAAAAAAAATACAAACCCTAGCAAATTAATATTGATAATATTTTGCCAACGGCGACTTAGTAACAACCCCGCAACCAAGACAGCACAAACAAGCCAAATTACACCCCCAATTACTGGTAAACCCGACTGTTGAATTAGCTGGCGGAAGTTGGGAACAGCTGGATCGCGTCCTATCAACTGAGTTCCGTGAAATAGTACTACAGACAGAATTGATAAAAAGATCACATTTATCCAGCCAGTCCAGAGGAGTGAGGGGGACGCGGAGATAAAACTGCCTACGTCCCCGCGTCCCCTCGTCCCCGTGTCCCCGTGTCCTTGTGTCCTTGTGTCTTGGATAAGATCGCTCCAGAGTAGGGCTACGAGGATGGCTGCTGCTGGCATTAGGGGCAATACATAGCTAGGGAGTTTGGTGACAGCGACGCTAAAAAAGCCAAATATGCCAGCAAACCAGAACCAGGCAAATAAACCTAATTGCCCAGAACGTTCTTGAGCAAGCCAGTACGATCGCTGCCAAAACTTTAATCTGGCGATCGCAACTGGCAAGTAAACTGAGTATGGTGCAAAACCTAACAGCACTACTAAAAAGTAAAAATACCAAGGCGCTGAGTGAGCATTAACAACACCTGTGAAGCGTTCTAGGTTGTGATAACCAAAAAACGAGTTAATGTAATCCCAGCCATTACGCCAAATAACTAATACATACCAGGGCAGAGCTAAAGCTAAAATAATCGCAATACCTAAGAGAATGTGCATTTCTCGCAACACCTCTGTCACCTTTCCCAGGTACAGTAAAAACGCCGCCATAATTATCACTGGCAACACAATACCCACTGGCCCCTTAGTCAAAATTGCCGCCGCAATCAACACATAACAAGCCAAATACCATTTGTTAGGGAATTGGGAACTTGTACTGAGCAAAAAAGAAGTATTGGGAGTTGGGAATTGGTGTTGGGAAGATGACACACTCAAGTAATTCTCCGCATCCCCGCGTCCCCGCGTCCCCGCATCCCCGCGTCCCCGCGTCCCCGCGTCCCCAGTCCCCGCATACCCTAAAAAGAAGCACAACAAAGCTGAGGCTGTGCATCCAGTAAGTAGCATATCTGATACACCTACTCTTCCCCAAATAATCATTTCGGGATTGAATGCCATTATCGCTGCGGCTATAAAAGCTGTTAAGTAGCGGCGAGTCGAGCGTGAAGTTTCTTCTAGTACATCTTGTTTTGCGAGACACCACTGTACAGTGTAAAAAGCTAAACTAATCACACCCATCGCCGCGATCGCAGATGGTAAACGCACTGCCCACTCATTGACTCCGATCATTGCATAGGCGATCAATTGACACCAGTAAATTAAAGCAGGTTTATCGAAACGAGTCTGTCCATTAAAAAATGGGGTAATCCAATCGCCTGTGATGAACATCTGACGAGAAGCTTCTGCAAACAGTGGTTCTGTTTCATCAATCAAGCCAATATTGCCCAAATTCCACCCAAAAGCTAAAAAGCCAATCAAAATCAACCATAGCACTGCCACAGTCACAGCAAGGGCTGGACGCTTTTCTAGATTGTTGAACCACTGCTCAACAGTGCCCTTAACGCTCAAGTTCATCCTCTTTAAAATCAGTTATCAATTACTTGTACTGAGCAAAGTCGAAGTATCAGTTATCAAAGTTTTGCTGAGTCCTTGCTTTTATCAATGGCTCATTTGAGACACAGGTTTAAATCCCACACCTCAAACTTTGATAATTGTTCACTGATTTAGTAGTCGTTAGTTGTTTAAGTTTTGTTCTTTTCATCAAAACGGTGATGAGTTATGAGCAAATAGCTAAACAATTATACTCAGCACTCATGAACATTCATCATTCACCACTTAACACTAGTTGCCATTCTTGATTTTGAGCATTCCATTTAGGCGATGAAGTTTCCCCAACAACATATGGCCCCCAATAGCGCCGGGAACCATCTTGGGCGAAAGCAACTAAAATATCACCTTTGTCTAAATTTAAATTGCCTTGAGGTAAGGAGAGAATCAGCCCCTTTTCACTACCTTCTTGGGGAGCAAAATCCCAATGTGCTGGCATATCGTATTTATCTTGTTGAGAGGAAGAGCCTTTTGCTAACGACTGTCGTGCTAGCAAGGCTAGCCGTACAGGCTGATTTGTTTGATTACTCATTCGCAAAGTCCCTTGAGCCTTGGTTTTGTCAACCGAGTTATGAGGATGCGTCAAGGCAGAATGAGTATTTTCTCTATTACTGTGTTCTAGCTGTTTAGTTGAGGTCGTTGTTGTAGCTAAATTAGCTGAGATCGCTTTTTGCGGTGAACTAGCTATAGATGAAGTCCCATCCAACTGGGAAGTTTCAGGGGCTGTGTTTGAGGTATCTGGGTTTGTAGACTCGAAGGACACGCTCATTTCTAAGCATCCTACCACTAGTGCAAGCAGTCCCAAGCAAAAAGCTGTAACACTGATGTTACGATACACTGAAGATTTCATGTTGATATTTTTTAGAAATAATAATTTTGTTTAGGTTTGACCAGATAGTAACCTACTATCTTTAAGGGCAATTACATAAAACAGCCCACTGTGTACTTTCCTGAAATTAAGTCAGCAAAGTATCATAAGTATCATAGTGAGTAGAAAATACTTTGAGGTATCAGTTCCCTCAATGTTTAATCACAAAGGGGTAACGATGCCCTCTACCTGACCAAGCCCGCAACGGAAGCGGGTGTAAGGGTGTAAGGGTTAATTGGTCTCAAATCAAGATGAACCCTGGGAACCTAATATATTTACAATATTAACAAACAAGCCTATGCCAAAACCAATATCTTTGAGACATTTTAGGGATGAGGACAGAGGCAGGGGACTGGGGAGATAAAGAAGAAATTTTGTTTGCGTCCCCGCGTCCTCTTGTCCATTCCCCATTCCCTCACTTATGCAAAATACCCGTCTCAACAACCTATTGGATGCGATCGCCACACGCTTAGAGCAATGGTTTTTAAATCCCTGGCGGCGGATATCATTGCTGATCATTAGTTTTTTGTTTGGTTTTTTCCTGGGAAGCGCAGTTTCGACTACAGCAGGTCAACGGGCTGAATTGGATATTGTAGTAGCTGCGTTTTTAGTACTGTTAACAGAAATTACTAGCAGAATATTTTACAGTCAGAGCTTTTTATCTAGGCGATCGCTCTGGGTAGACTCATTAAATCTTCTGAAAGTTGGTTTTATCTATAGTTTGTTTCTCGAAGCCTTTAAGCTGGGGTCGTGAAGGAAAAAGTGACAACTATAGCGCTAACCGCAAGCGGTGTAACGGGAGCATCTAACCTCGCGGATAGAGTTTCCTGCTTCTTAGGACTGGTATTCCAGTATCCTCCACAGGCAGCAACGATATGTCCTTACCGTTGTTTTGAACAAGTAGCTAACTAAATGCTCAATCCTTTATCCGTAAAGTGTTTTACCCAGAAAACGGGGATGACAAGTATCACTCCTTTCTGGAACCCCCTACACTTTGTTTTTAAGGTTCAGTCTGTTGGTTTGGGCTTTTGTTTTCCGGTCTTCGACTCCAACAGTAGACTACTGACTCGATCTCTTTAATTATACCCCGAAATGCTTATCGCTCAAAGGTTTTAGCTTATGAATATTCAACAAAGATTAGTAATTAATAAGGCATCGAACCCTATTAATTACTCTCCTGTCCCCCATCGCCGCCAATCGGAGTACCGATGTGGCGGGAGTACCCCGGAGGTTTAGATGGGGGAGATTGGGGATTGGAAGGAAGCACCAAAAGCAGCGCTAGCAGATGAGTTACGCGCGAAAGCTTTTGGCATCACACGGAAAAATGTCGATGAAGTCATACAAGCGCGATCGCATTTACTTCAGTCAGTGTTACCAGCTTTTAGCCAATTTTGCCAAACTAAGCTCCAGGTGCAACCCCAGAAAATGCAACAGGTGTTGTGGGACTTGTGGCTGCCGTTGGCGATGAAATTAGCATCGCACCGCCAACAGTTGGCAAGACCACTAATTCAAGGGATTTTGGGGGGACAGGGTACAGGTAAAACCACAATGTCTCAGGTTCTGACTTTAATTCTGCAAGAATTGGGATACCGTACCTTAAGTTTGTCTTTGGATGACTTATATAAAACTTATAGCGATCGCTTGGCTTTAAGAGAGCAAGACCCCCGCTTGATTTGGCGCGGCCCACCAGGAACCCATGATATAGACTTAGGTTTAAATTTATTAGATCAGATCCGTCAGTTGCACAGCCCGATTTTAGTCCCTCGCTTTGATAAATCTGCTTATGGCGGTGCTGGCGATCGCACTACTCCAGAAATGATTACAAGTGCAGATATTGTGTTGTTTGAAGGTTGGTTTGTAGGAGTCAAACCCATATCAGATCACGTATTTGAGATGGCACCGCCACCAATTATTACAGAGGAAGATAGAAGATTTGCCCGTGATATAAATTACCGACTTCACGAGTATCTACCGCTATGGGAGCGATTAGACAGCTTAATTGTGTTGTGTCCAATTGATTACCGCTGTTCTTTAGAGTGGCGTAAACAGGCTGAACAGCAGATGATTGCAGCTGGAAAATCAGGAATGAGCAATGCAGAGATAGAGCAGTTTGTCAATTATTTTTGGCGATCGCTGCATCCAGAATTATTCATCAAGCCTTTAGTAGAATCTCCAGATGTTGATTTAGTAATTGAGATTCATCACGATCATAGTTTTGGTGAAATCTACAGCAACTGTAGATAGAAACCGCAGTTGCTCTTCCTACTCCCTAGTTACTATAATTTCTTAATTGCTGAAAAAATTGCTTGAGCTTCTGCTCATCTAATTTGCCGTTGCTGCGAACTCCGCTACACAAATCTAGTCCGAAAGGAGCTACTTGCTTGACGGCGAGAGCGACATTTTCGGGTTTTAATCCTCCTGCCAAGAAAATCGGCACCTCCACATATTCGCGGATTTTAGCGCTGAGATACCAATTATGTAAGCGTCCTGTTCCTCCTAGTTCTTTTACCAATAACGATTGGTTGCCGGAGTCTAGCAAAATGGCATCCACATCAGGTGCCACTTTCATGGCCTCCTCTATAGATGCTTCTGTAGTTACGTGGATAACTTGGACGATAGAGATTCCTGGCAAAGCATCGCGGATATGTTGGTATGTTCCTGATTCTAGGCGATCGCAAATTTGCACAGTATTTGTTCGACAATACTTGAGTTGTTGAATAATTTGTCGAGTATCTTGGCTAGACGTTAGTAAAAACGTGGCTATTGGTGGTGGTACACAAACGGCAATTTGAGCAATTAATTCCTCATTAATGACACCAGGGCCGCTAGGCATAAAAGAAACTAAACCCAAGGCAGATGCACCACATCGAATCGCAGTCCATGCTTCCTCTATGCTGCTAATACAGCAAATTTTAACTCTTGGGATTGCTGTTCTTTCCATTTTTAAGCTTGACTATAACGTAATAAATCACACAACGAGAGCATAAAAATTCCTCTTTCAATTCCCAATTCCCAATTCCCTGAGCGCGGGATTAGTAGGAGGTTCAGTAATGTTGGAAATTAGCAGGCGACGAAGAAACCCCAAATGGAACATCACAGAAGGCCTCGCAGGATATCTATTTATGATGCCGACTATTCTGGTTTTAGGGACTTTTGTGGTGTTCCCCATTCTCTACGCTGTTGTTCTTTCCCTTAACAAAGTACAACTACTTGGTGGTATTCAATATGAGTTTATTGGCTTTCGTAATTTTACGCGACTAGCCGAAGATGAACGGGTTTGGATTGCTTTGAGAAATACGGCAGAATACGTAGCAATTGTTGTGCCAACTCAAACTGTCCTAGCTTTAATTTTGGCAGTAACTCTAAATTCTGGAATTCGCGGTAAAAATTGGTGGCGTATCCTCTACTTTTTGCCAACTGTCACGTCTTCGGCTGTGCTGACACTCATTTTTATGTGGATTTATAACACCGATGGGTTGCTGAATGATTTTCTCGCTGCGGTGGGATTACCAACCTATAACTGGTTGGGAGATCCAGCAGTTGCCCTCAAAGGCATCATGATCATGAACATATGGTCAACAGCCCCATTTTTTATGGTGATTTATTTAGCAGCGTTGCAGGATATTCCTCAATCATTGTATGAAGCGGCTGAACTTGATGGCGCCAATGGGTGGCAGCAGTTTATCTATGTGACAATTCCCCTACTCCAGCCTGTAACGTTCTTTGTTGTGGCAATGGGGGTAATTGGTACTTTTCAACTATTTGACCAGTCTTACATCTTCTCTGGTGGCACTGGCGGGCCAAACAACGCTACCCTGACTGTAGTGCTACTTATCTACCAAGCTGTATTTCGGAATTTGCAGATGGGATATGCCGCTGCGATCGCTTTTTTGTTAGCAGCAGTGATCATTGCTATGACTTTAATTCAGCGACGGCTGTTTGGAGGCGAAAGAATTTGAAAAATATCTCTCGCTTTTTCTGGCTGAAAATCCTCCTGTATTGTGTGCTGACAATCTACGCCCTCATCACCCTGATCCCCTTTCTTTGGGCGCTTTCAGCTTCTTTCAAACCCTTATCAGAAATTGTCAGCGGCAACCCTAATTTTCTACCACAAAACTTTACTTTTGACAACTATAAACAAATCTTTCTCCAAGAACCGCTATTTTGGCGCTGGTTGTTCAACAGTCTAATAATTGCCATCAGCGTTACCATATTAAACTTGCTGCTTAACTCTATGGCAGGTTATGCCTTAGCGAGACTGCGCTTTGTGGGTAAACGCTTTTGGTTCTTCCTCATCTTGGCAGTGTTAGCAGTACCAGCGCAAATCACACTAATTCCCACATTTTTGATTTTAAAAGCGATCGGCTGGCTTAATTCCTACCAGGGCATGATTGTACCCAGCATGGTCAATGCCACCTTCATTTTTATGATGCGGCAGTTTTTTGTAAATTTTCCCAAAGAATTAGAAGAAGCAGCTCAGCTAGATGGTCTAAATACCTTTGGGATTTTTCGGCATATTGTCTTACCTTTGGCAAAACCAGCACTAGCAGCACAAGCTGTTTTTGTATTTATGGGTAGTTGGAATAATTTTTTACTGCCGCTAGTTATCCTATTCGACCCAGAAATGTTTACCCTACCCTTGGGGCTGAACTCCTTCAAAGGTCAATACATCAGCTATTGGAATTATATTATGGCAGCTTCTATGGTATTCACTCTACCAGCTTTAGCTATTTATGCCTTTTTCAATCGCTACTTTATCCAAAACGTCACCTTCACCGGCGGTAAGGGTTAGTGGTTATTGGGAATGGGGAATGAGCAGGGGACACGGAGAAAATTCTCCTTCATCCCCCCGGTTGGTGAGCGAAGTCGAACCACATCCCCCTCATCTCCCCTTTCAAGGGTAGGTTTTTCATATTCAGTCTGAAAAAACCTATTTTTTCGTTCCGAAATCTTTCTCCGCGTCCCCGTGTCCCCGCGTAAGCGCGTCAACCAAAACGCGAAATCTAAAAAACCTACCCATAAGAGCCTCATCCCCCTCATCCCCCACTCCATATTTGGGCAACAAATTGCACTCTTAACATGATATTGGTATTACAGCGACTCAATCTCTATCTGTCAGTTAACAAACATTATGGGTTTTGCAGACCTAGCGATCGCAGAGATAACAACAAACTACAGTATTCCTGTAGAAAAAGTGTTTTCTGTATACGACCAATTGGGAATTGCCAATCAACACCAAAAGACCCGTTTGGTGTTAAGGGATGCAAAGGCAATTATTTGGCAAATATTGTCTGAATATATCCAAAAGGAAACATTGACTCGGTGGTTAATACCAGAGTCACCGAAAAGGCTATCTCAGGCTTTGGCTATAGCCATTAACAATTAGCTGGAGATTGAGTATCGTTTTTTAGCTGTGTTGAGCGTCAAAATTTTTAAGGGGAAACATGTTTAGAAGACTAATTAGCGTTGTTGTGGCTACTACTTTGCTGACTTTCCAACTGTTCGTTGGTGGCGCAACTGCGTTGGAACTGGACAAAGCTACTAGAACAGTGCCATTAAATGATAAAGGTGATACCGTCGTCCTCAGCCTCAAACAAGTAAAAGAAGGCAAACGCCTATTTCAATATGCTTGCGCTCAATGTCATGTTGGTGGCGTTACCAAGACAAACCAGAATGTGGGACTCGAACCAGAAGCGTTAGCACTAGCAACACCAAACCGTAACAACATCGAAGGATTGGTAGACTACATGAAAAATCCTACTACCTATGATGGGGAAGAGGAGATTTCAGAAATACATCCCAGCACCAAGAGTGCCGATATTTTCACAGAAATGCGAAATCTCACTGAGAATGACTTAAAAACGATCGCAGGTCATATCCTTCTACAACCAAAGATTTTAGGTGATAAGTGGGGAGGCGGCAAAATCTATTACTAAATCCCTGGCTGAGTGCTGAACCATTGGGGAGCCAGTCGCGTGCGGAGGCGTCCTCCGTTGAGCGAACTGGCGTAATTGGGAATTGGATATTGGTGACTGGGAATTGGGAAAATTCCTATCACCCAGTCACCAATACCATTTCCTACTTCCATCGTGGAAAGTTTAGCCGCTTTCGTCCTCACAGCAGCACAAAAGGCTCCTGGCTGGGGCACAGAAAAATTTTGATAAGCATAAAAAGTCAGAAAAAATAAAAATGCGTTATGTTAATTTATAAAGTTTTTAGCGATCGCAATTGAGTAATTTTTACTGAATGCACAAGTTTTTCCTATTAATTTTCCCCAATAGTTAAAAAAAAAATTGCATCTACGACATATTGTCATATTTGGTGTTGATTTTATTTAAAATAAAAAAGGAAAAATAAAAGTTTGTTAGGAGACAGCCATGAAATTGATTGCGGCAAGCTGGCGACGCCTTAGTTTAGCTGTGTTGACGATCCTTTTAGTTGTTAGCAGCTTCGCTGTATTTACTCCCAGCGCTGCGGCTGAAACACACCAAATAAAACTGGGTAATGACAAAGGACAACTAGTATTTGAACCTGCCAAGGTGTCAGTGAAACCAGGCGACACAATTGAATGGGTGAACAACAAAGTTCCTCCTCATAATATTGTGTTTGATGCTGCCAAAAACCCAGCTAAGAGCGCTGATTTAGCAAAATCTCTGTCTCATAAGCAATTGTTAATGAATCCTGGTCAAAAGCAAACAACTACCTTCCCAGCAGACGCGCCTGCGGGTGATTACACCTTCTATTGCGAACCCCACCGTGGTGCAGGCATGGTTGGTAAAATCACTGTTGAAGGCTAGAAAACTAAGACCAGATGATTTTCCTTGCTCATAAGCTAAGGTTAGCAAAGAGCAACGTTGATGAGGACGCGGAGAGTCCCCATAACTAAAGCTAGGGGATTCAAGCAAGGAAAACATTTTTTGCCTCTACGACTCGCATTCGGGGGCTTTTGACCAGTGTTCGACCTTGAGAATGGTCGCGCTCCGCGTCTCCCCTTCCCCGCGTCTTTGCGTCTTCTTGGTAACGAGTCCTATTCCAGACCAAATTGTACGCCATAAGCTAAAAAACATCTAAATTACATAATCAAATTAAATAAAACTCTTGTGGGGTGGGCATCTTGCCCGCCCTAATTATGCAAGTTATATGTGGAACAGCTTATGACTATGGAAGGAATATACTCGTTACCGTAAATTACTTCAAAAAGCAATTCCCTCTCCCCTAAACCCTCACACCACTAGTTTTTTAACTTGGCCGAAATCAGTAATTCACTACGCTTATACTCTACGAAACTGGCGCATCATGAGGTAGAGTACTACGGGGGACAACTGTAAATTTAACTAGACTTATAAGGCTTCTAGCCATAAAAGAAAGGTTTTTCAGTTGCTAGAGGCTGTTTGCAAGGAGAAGTTCTTGAGAACATTTTTATTGATATTGCTATTAGCGATCGCTTTGTTCAAAGTAACATTCATTCGTCCAGCCTTAGCTGCTGAAATATCCAACGGGGCAAAAATTTTTAATGCTAACTGCGCCTCTTGCCATATAGGTGGTGGTAATATCCTGATCAATCACAAAACCCTCAAAAAAGAAGCATTATCACAGTACTTAAAAAACTATAATACCGACTCCATTCAGGCAATTATCCATCAAGTACAGAATGGTAAGGGTGCTATGCCTGCTTTTAAAGATAAGTTGAGTGAACAAGAAATTATAGAGGTAGCTACCTACGTTTCTCAACAAGCCGAACAAGGCTGGTAAAAAGTAAAAAGATATTAGTCCTTTGTAATTACAAATGACAAGTAGGGTGCGTTATCGCGCCAGCGTAACACACCCTAAAACCTAGACAAAGAACAGATTTCAATTCGATTTTTGTTGTCTTTTCTCTCTCAATTGGCGCAACTGCTGTACTAATTTTTGGTCAGAATCAGCAGAAAACTTGGGCTGATTTTCATTAACCGTAGGCGTAGATAATGGCTTTGCAGGTGTAACCGTCGGCTGATTGCTTCTAATTTGCAATTCAGTTAAAGGTTGAGGTGTGACTGTTGTTGAAGGTACAGGTTCAGAGCTTCTAATTCGCAGCTTTTCAGATAGAGGTTTGGGAGTGACTGTTGGTGAAGATGCAGGCGGAGTGTTTCTGATTTGCAGTTCAGGCAATGGTTTAGGAGTAAGTGCAGGCTGATTATTTGTTACCCCTGGTGTCGGTAATACAGGCTGAGGATTAGCTGGAAATGGAAGATTTTGCCCTCTAGTAGTTTCAGTAGTGTTAGCCTTGCCACTTTGGAAACTGAGACTAAATGGGTAAGAACTGATTTTCTTATCTCCCTTGGGAGCCTGCTTGAGGAAATATTCTCTGGCCTTGAGTCGCTGTTCTGGAGATACTGACTGGTCTTGAAACTTAATATCCAAGACTTTACCATCAGTATCTACCACTAATACACCCAAGACAGTACCTGCCAGATTGGGTTTATCTGTAGAGATTGTGTCGCGGATGACGGCTTTTTCTTCCGCATTCGGATACTCTTGCTGGACTATTTTTCTTAAGTCTTCGTAAGAGTTTACCTGAGCGATCGCTACTGGCGATATTTTTGTCGGTAACTCAGGTATTTTGGGGATAGTTCCCGGTTGCAATTGCGGTAGGCTTTGCCCTGCTAAGGTTAAATTATCCGTGGACTGTGGCGGTTGTCCAACAGGAGCTACTGGCACCTGATTCTGAGGAAGGTTGTTGGATACCTCATTACCTGGTTGCACACCTTGGGGAGTAGGATTAACCTGTGCGCTTGTCGTGGGAGGTGTAGTTTCAGATATTGTGGGAGACTGAATATTTTGCATATCATCAGGAATTCCCTGAGACTGCAAATCTGGTAATTTATTTACAGGCAGAGGCTTGGATTCATCGTATTTGATGTCACTATCGTTCAAACGAGGCACTGCTGCGGAGAATTTTCCACTTGCCTTAAATCCAGAATTGTCAAATCCTAAATTGCCTCTGGGATTTATCCGCAAAGACTGCTTGGGCGGTAACGAAGAGATGCGATAGTTACCATACGATTGGGGTAGGGGAGGTAGTACTGTCTGACCAGAGGTTGGCGGCAATGGAGGTAATAATGCTTGGGAAGTAGAAGTCCCAGGAGAAAGTTGTCCTGATAGGGGGAGTTGCTGTTGGAAGCTAACCTGAGGCGCGCTGGGAGTTTGTGGCAAACGGCTTTGGTCGGATGGGGTTAATTCTAAAAGTCCGACTGCTTTAGTTGATGCTGCGTCTTTTGGTTTACTAGAGTCTACAGGCATCAGTGGCACAATCAACGCAATAGCACCGTGGATGCCAAGAGATGCTATAGCTGCTATCCCAGTTGGCTGGCTTAAGATTTCTGGTATATTTTTTAGCAGGGAGGCGTAAGACATAGCTGTTATCGTTCACTCGGCTCGGTTGCAGTTGAATAGCGATTGTATCTTTGTTCAGAATATATTGCACTATCTGGTAATAAGTGCATCTTTCCTCAGAAAGAGTTATTTCCTACTTTTTTGGATTAGTTTTCTTAATGACGTGGTTTTACACTTGAAGTTGCGCTTGCTAACAAGATGCCGGATAAATTTTTAATTTTGAGTTTCGCTTTTATGAGTTGCGTAATTAAAACAGAGTGCTTAGTCACGAGGAGTTTGGGCAATTACTCAAGTTTTAAGTATGTACTTAAGTCGCCTATTACTCCACAACTTTCCTGTTAGCTAGGCTGGTGTAATAGATCTAACACTCGATCTTGATTTAAACTACTTCTGATGATATTACCACATCAGCACCCTTGAAAACTGTTTCTAATTTTTCCAATTTAACCTAAATTTGAGTCAGAAACGCCAGTACAGGTATTTGTTTTTTTTACATTTTTTCATTGTTAACCTGTGAGGACATAAGCAAAGTATTCCAAAAGTTACCTCGGAATTTTTTGATCCGGATTCAAAATCTCAAATGCCATTACCAACAGTTATTTTACCGGGATATTTAGAAAGTGCGATCGCTTATCGTCAGCTAGAACAATCTTTACAAAACTTAGGTTTTCCCACAGTCACAGTGCCGCTGCGACGCCGTGATTGGCTACCTACCCTTGGAGGCAGACCAGTTACACCGATTCTTTGGCAACTTGACCGCACGGTAAAGCAGATATTGCAGCAATATGATGCTACTCAAATTAACTTAATTGGTCATTCTGCTGGTGGTTGGATATCCCGTATCTACATAGGAGAAAAGCCTTATTCGTCCCGTAATGAGGTCAAGTCATCTCTGTTGTGGCAGGCTCATCCTCAAGTTGCGACTCTCATCACTTTAGGTACACCCCACATTAGCCAAGAGCGTTGGACGCGGTGGAATTTAGATTTTGTCACCAATAATTATCCTGGAGCTTTTTATCCAAAAGTTCGCTATGTCTGTGTAGCTGGCAAAACTATCTTTGGAGCAAGGCAGCGTGGTAGCTGGTTAGCATATAGTAGCTACCAATTGACCTGCGGCAAAGGTAATACATGGGGAGATGGCATCACACCTATTGAAGCCGCCCATCTAGAAGGTGCAGAAAATCTTGTCATTGAAGGTGTTAGGCATTCTCCCAGAAACCCTGGGATTTGGTACGGTTCACCGGAATCATTGGAAATTTGGGTCAAATATTTGGTTTGAGAATGGGGATTGGGGACTGGGGATTGGGGACTGGGGATTGGGGATTGGGGACTGGGGATTGGGGATTGGGTAATGGGGGCTGGGGATTGGGGAATGGGGAATGGGGATTGGGGACTGGGGACTGGGGATTGGGGATTGGGGACTGGGGACTGGGGAATGGGGACTGGGGATTGGGGATTGGGGAATGGGGACTGGGGATTGGGGACTGGGGGCTGGGGAATGGGGAATGGGGAATGGGGAATGGGGAATGGGGAATGGGGAATGGGGACTGGGAGGATCTATATACAACCTTCCCTCTGCTCCCCTGCCTCTGTACTTCTCTGATTTAAAAGTTTGAAATATTTTAGATAAATACAAATAAATACAAAATATCTTAATTTTTATTAGTTAAGATCGTAATAAAAATACACACTCGTTTAATAACAAGAGGGGTAAGTCATGGAAAATACCCGTTTTGATAGGATTTTACGACGATTGGCGACGACATTATCAGTCGTGATTCTGACTCTGTGTTTGATTTATGTATCTACGGGAGTTTTGTTGTCTTTTTATTACGAACCAACAGCTGGCGGTGCTTATGAGTCATTAAAAATGATTAGTACACAAGTGCCTTATGGTTGGTTATTTCTGAGAGCGCATGATGTTGCTGGTAATGCAGTGATTGCGATCGCCTTAGTACAAATTGTTGTCATGTTCTTAGGTCGGCAATATCGTAAAAGTTGGCTAACTGCCTGGATTAGTGGAATTTTGTTTACCTTGAGTGCGATCGCTCTAAATTGGACAGCGATGATCTTAGGGTGGGATCAAGAAGGATACTGGCGTTTTAGCATTGAGCTAGGAAACATCGAAGCCATTCCTTTGATTGGTGGTCAACTACGTGATATTCTCATCGGCGGTGGAGCAATTAGCAGCGTCACCATCCAACATCTTTACTCCATACACAACTATATTATTGCCGTTGCCGCCATCATTCTTGCTGTAGTGCATCTATTAGCTTTACTGTGGCAAGAAAAAGAGATGTATCAAGAGGTGATTAGTCATTGAAATGGGGAGTAGGGAGTAGGGAATAGGGAATGGGGAATTAAGAGGACACGGGGACACGGGGACGGAGGGAGGCGGGGAATGTACATGAAAGTTTCTCCGCGTCACCGCGTCTCCCTCTCTCCGCGTCATCTCTGTTGGGAATGGGAAATTGTCATTCATTATTCTCCGCGTCCCCGCGTCTCCCTCATCCCCCGGTTGGTGAGCGAAGTCGAACCACATCCCCCTCACCCTCCAGGAATTTCACTAGTAGAAAGCTCAGGTAATTTAGCTAGGGGAATTTCTTCAACTTCTGGTAACTTCTCTAAAGCAAGGGGAGTTGATTGGGTAGCACCAGACAAACGTTTTAAAAGATTTGGTCTGGGATCGTGTAAAAGATAGATAATGCGATCGCCAACTTCCCACTCTTGATTTACTGGTATTACTTGTAGACGGTCTTCCCGTTCTACTAGCAGTGGTATTAATATTCCAGTGCGAATCTTTTCTTGAATGCGATCGTATTGAGTAGAAAATTCCGACTCATTGAGCGTGGTTGTCCCTAACTTAACTCGTCCATCATTCAAATATTCATTCCATGTCTTAATGGCTAAGTCTGGGATAAAAGCTTGATTAACTTTCTTACTGACTGAGGTATTCGCTTGCGGATCACGAGGAAAAACTGCCAGTACGCGCGGAGGATTAAACTCTTCAGCCGCGCGTTGAGCTAAAACAAAATTTACCTCACCATTGTTAGTCATAGCCAAAAAAGTGCCCATAGAAGCCAGTCCAGCCTCTTCTAAAACCTCAGCATCTAACGCACTGCTGGCGATAACTCGGAGATTTTGGGCCTCAGCTTGAGCAAGACAATCTGGGTCAGTATCGATCATGACGACATTTTCCCCCCGTTCTTGAAAGAATCGGGCAATCAAAAGACTCAAGGGATTACAACCAGCAATTACCACCCCTGTAGCTTCTTTAGAGGTAATTTGCAAACACTTTGCTACCCAGCCAGCTGTTAATCCTTGGCAAACAACCGTCATGATAATTGTCAGAAAGACTAAAGCTTTAATCGCATCACCACCGTTGATCCCGCGTTGTGTCAGTAAAATCGCAAATAAAGAAGCAACCGAAGCAGAAACAATTCCTCTGGGAGCTACCCAGCTTAAAAATAGTTTTTGTCGCCAATTGAGGTCACTGTTCCAGGTACAACACAAAATGTTTATGGGGCGAACAACAAACATGAGTACCAAAACGGTGAATAAACTACCCCATCCCAAAGCCAACACACTAGCAATAGACAAGTCAGCTGCCAAGAGAATAAATAATACCGACACACTAAGGATTGTCAACTGACCCTTAAAACTCCGCAATAAGCGCTCCTCTGGAACTGACGAATTGGCAAATACCGCTCCTGCAATTACTGTTGTCATCACTCCCGATTCGCTGCGGATCATTTGCGCGAGAGTAAACAGACTCCACAGTATTGCTAACACCAATAAGTTTTTCAACTCGAATGAGAGAAAATTAGCGCGTTTAAAAATCAAGCTCATTAAGTAACCGCCAGCAGCACCAATAGCCCCTCCAATACCCAAGCGCATGAGTAAACCGATAATCGCATTGATAGGATCAGCATCACCGTTCAAAATCGTATCGAGAACAACGAAGGCGAGAATCGCTCCTACTGGGTCAATTAACACTCCTTCCCCTTCTAAAAGCGTTGCCACTTGCCTATCAACGTTGATTTGCTTCAAGAGAGGGCCAACGACAGTAGGGCCTGTCACCACAACTATAGAGGCATAGAGAAAAGCTATATTCCAGGGAAATTCACCTAGCCAGTGAGCTGCCATGCTACCACCCAGCAGTGTGATTAATGTTCCCAGAGTGACGAGCAATTGCAGGCTCACTGAGACCCTGCCTAATTCTCGTAAATCTAAGTTGAGTCCGCCTTCAAACAAAATGATTGCCGTTGCTAAGGCAACAATAACTTCCAGTCCAATGCCAAGCAAATGGGGGTGCAATAGCCCTACACCATCCGAGCCAAGCAAAATGCCCAAAAGTAATAATATGACAATGCTGGGTAAACGGAGGTACGCTGCTAGCACTTGGGCACTAATGCCGGCTAAAACAGCGATCGCCATCTGTAGGGTAATTTCAAAAGATGCTTCCATGTTTTAGATTTTGAGCAATAGATTTCAAAATCTCTTGCAAAAAATTGCACATATCAAATCTACAGGGTACAACATCGCACTCCTTATTTTGTCATTTATCAAGAATTATGCTGACTCTGCCCTTGCTTGGTTTTTAGCCACTACCAATTTTTTTTAGCGGCAACTGTTGACATCAGCAATGAAATTCGTTACCTTATAAAAGGTCTGAGTCTGACGCCCCCATCGTCTAGAGGCCTAGGACACCTCCCTTTCACGGAGGTAACGGGGATTCGAATTCCCCTGGGGGTACTGAAAAAGTGAGTATCTTTTTTCATTTGTTTGTTGAGAGTAACCCTATCACATAAGTTTAATATTGAGTGATCGGGCGATTAAAATTAGAGTCTTCTGCCAGCTAACTCTTCTACACGTTGATGAATAGCTAGCAAATTTGATTGCAAATCTTTACTCAAGCGATTTTCGATGATTGCCACTGGCATGGTGAGTTTAGGCCAAACCTTAATTGTGTAGCAGAGGTTAGTTCCCATACACTCACCCAGATAATAAGGCTCTAAGTTCCAACTGCCAGAAAAGCCTTTAAAATCTCCTTCGACCATGCAGAAATTAATTGCTTTGGGAAAGCATTCTTCTAGATCTAGAACTACTCGCGCACAAAAGTTGATATTTAGCAAGCGCTGAGAGCCTATTTGCTCAAGTCGAATACCACCGTTGGGATGAGCCAGTAAACGACTTTTAGCGAGGTTAGGAATGAAGTCAACTAGGGATTCATAATCTGTCAAAACCTGCCAAATACGTTCTACTGGTTGGGGGATGTGGATTTTGGCACTGATTTGTCTTTGTCGGTCTGCAATTTTCTCGATTTTGATTTCTACTTGAGTAGTTGCAGAAACTAAATCAGTGGGGGAATCCCCTGGATTGGTTTCATCATCAGGGGATTGGAAATCAAAATCCTCTGTGGTGTGATGTTTTTTAGTCACTTTCAGGATATGGTTTGCTCTCGTCAGAAAATTGTGGCAGAGTCAAGGTGAAGCAAATTTCGCTCTCGTTAGAATCGGAGATTTGTAGACTCTCAATAGCGATCGCCCCATTCAAATGCTGCACCAGAGACTTGACCAAAGCAAGTCCCAAGCCAGTCCCTGGAGTCCAGCGTCCCTTACCACGACGGAATTTGTCAAAGATATAGGTTGCTTCTTCTTCAGAGATGGCACGTCCTGTGTTCGTCACTTTAATGATAACTTGATCAATTTGTTTAGCAACTTGATGAGCGGCTTGCAGGTGAACAACAGTATCATGTTCTGAGTATTTACAAGCATTAGTTAATAATTCTTGTAATATCCGGTCAAAGCTTTCTACTTCGGTTTGTAGTTGTAATGGCTCTTTTGGTAAATCTACAGAAATTTTTAATCCTTTCTCGGCAAGTTGTTTCTCAAAAGTTACTGATAAATCTAGGATTTTGGTATTTAAATCAATTGTCTTAAATTGTGGGGCTTGTTGATGTGACTCTAATTTTTGCAGCGTTAATAAGTCGTTAATTAAATTGATTTCCTTTGTACATTCTTGCTCTAAAATATCTAGATATCTAGCATGACGCTCTGGTGTTATTTCCGGAAAGCGGAGATTACGAATTGACAGCAGCATGTTGGTGAGCGGATAGCGTAGGCGATCGCTCATATTACTCATGAATTCATCTTTGAGTTGGTTGAGTTCTCGCAATTGCTCAACATATTGCCGTGTTCGCTCGTGCAGTTTAGCTTGGAGTTCTAAGCTGCTTTGTAGCTTCGCTGTTCGCTCGTCTACTAAGGTCTGTACTTGTCGTAATGTTTGTGATTGAATGATGGCATTGCTCACTTGGGCACAAACCATTTCTACAAGATTTAATTCTGCTGGTTGCCAAGTGCGAGCGATCGCTTGTTGCAACACCAAAAATCCTAAGATGACGCCTTGGCTTTCTAGTGGCATCAAAAGCACAGCAGGCAGTTCCTCTAACATAAAAAGTGGAGCTGCTATCCAGGTATCATTTTGTTCTGTATAATCATCAATAATTACAGGACTTCCTGATTCTGTAAACGCACGCTGGCATAAACCACAATCGGAAATTAGAAAAGACTGAGCCTCTGAAGTATCTAATCTATTGGCACGGGGGGTGAGTGTGGCTTTATTCCATTCACCAGTCAAAGTAGCTTTGGCTTTCGGGATTTGTTTTCTAGGTCGAGTCCTGAACAGTGGATCTGTATATTTTAGGAGTATGAGTAAACCGCGATCTGCCTGTAGAGATTCGGCAGTGGAAGCGATGACTAACTGGAGCATTTGATTTAACTCCAAGTTAGAAAGACTCAGTATAGTTAATTGCCTGATCAAGTTTTGATGCTGATCGCTCTTTTGCAAATGCTGCTGTTGTTCAGTGATCAACTGCGCTTGTGTGATTTGAGAAAAAGCGATCGCGCAAGCCGACTCTATTGCTTGGAGGCGTTGCTTTTCTGACTCACTCCAATCATAAGGTTGGAATTTGATCAAATTAATCACACCATTATTTTTGCCTGCAAATCGGGTAGGAATTGCCAAAACTGCTTTGATTGTTAATGGCAAATATTGACAACCAACTACCAAACTATTCTGGATAGTTGAAATATCCTCAATAGTTAATGGTTCAGCAGCACATTGCACAACTGGCGAATGCATGGATAGCGAGATTTCATCTGGGTGTGGCAACCCCAGATACTCTTGGGCACACCAACTAGCACTAGTTGCTTCTTCTCCAGTCTCAGGCACTGCTGGAACTAAGCAACAACAATCTACTTGGAAAGCAATGCCTAGCAATTGAGCAATCTCTTGCAGCATCAATGCCGTTGCTGAGCTATTGGCAATGATTTGATTAATCTTGTGTACCAACTGTTGGGCAGATTCTTCCTGATGCTGCATCAGCTTGAATTGGTAAGGTTGTATTCGGTCTAAATCATCTGGGTACTGCGGCAGCGACGACGATAAAGGCTTTTTCATTCCTAGTACGCCCTTGGCTGTTGACCACATTGTTTTCGTACCCAACCTTGTGGCATTTTACTCATCTTCAGTTCTATCAAGGCACCTTGATGGTTTGCAAATCTTATATGAATACTTTCTCTCACCTGTTATAGCCCCTTTCCATGCCAGATGACTAAGTTTTTAGTATATTAAACAAATTTCTACATAGGTAATAAACTACCTAAAATATCGTAAAACTGTTAAGCTAGTTTGTTTATAGCTTGTTGATATTGAGGTTATTTACTAACTTTGACCTAGAGTATCCTGTCTATAAAGTATACATAAACCGTAATTTCTCTGGATTTGAAGCATAATCACCATAGATTTTTACCGTGTTAATACTGTATTTTTTCAGAAAAATTGTAATATTTTTTTAGATTTTCTCTGAATCCTCTACTTTGAGTTAAATATGATTAAGACAAAGTTTTACCTTTTTCAACAAGAAGGCTCACACCTAGCCGGTAGGGAGGTGTTGAGATGAATTGTTGAGCGATGACGAGTTAACCTCCGACCAATATCAACCTAAAGGTTGATAAGGGAGTGGATCGAGGAAGCCTACACTTACCCGAAGGGAAGTGTAGGTACTTCACACTTAACACTCACATAAGTGTCAAGTATAGGGGTTAACAGGCTGAAAAGTCTTTTATTATCTGGGTTTACGCTCGGTTGATGTCCTCAACTATCTGACGAAACCTATCATAACCAAGAATTAACAAGAGTATTTTTGCTTAGAGCTAATGGCAGTAACTGTCAACTGCCCCACCGACGAGGGGACGGGGTTTTACGCACGTTTAATAAAGTTTTTATAAAATTTTTTCCTTTTATTTTTTGAAAAAAATCAGTATTTCTCCAAAAAGCTTCTTCCCTACTCCCTAAATTGGGAATGCAACTCAATTACTTGTGAGCATAACTGAGCTGCATTCACTTGTAGATAAGGTTATCCAGCCAAACTTTCGACACTCAAAGGAACCATATCCCCATTCCTCGTTAGTCCTAGTAACATTGGTTGTTGGGCTGGAATTAGTTGGCCTGTGAGTACACAGCGTTCTTCTTGCTGAGCTGTAGCAGCTATACTAGCTCGAATATCGGCTCGCGAAAATCGCGGCTTCCACTCACCGGATTTTTGCTGGACATAATTCCAGAGAATATCTCGGATCAAAGCTTGATATCCCTGATTGCCAGCAATTTCTTTGAGTTTATCTTTGAGTTCTCTTTCTAAACGGATGCTGGTAACTTCCATATCGGTGGTTGGGGTGCGAGCGATTGTATGCATCTTTTTCTCCTTAAAGGTATAGACAGGATAGTAATACAAGTGTAGTATGTTTAAAGGAATGTTCAATAGGTGAAAAATTTTCTGTGAAATCCATTTACCCCATCTCTACTTCTTTGCGTGCTGCCAACTGCCGATTCAGTTGGGAATCAGCCGCTATGGGAGTGGAGTATTTATTTATGGGCGATGGTAGCCAACATTATGGGCAAATCACAGAGGGTAATAATGATCTTAGATATCTCAATATTGGTGTGCTAATTGCAAAACCACAAATAAACACAGAAAGCGGGAGGTACAGGCTAAGGCAGACTGTACCGACATAAGACCAGAAGACATAATGGTCAATTTCCAACCCCCGCTTCTACTAAACAAGAGGCGGGGGTTTTTTATAAGGAGTGAAGTTGTGACGATATCTTCGATACACTGCGCGATCGCTAAGTGCGCCTTACATCCCAAGCAAGCAGAGTTTGATTGCTTTGTGTTAAAAGCACAAAAGAAGGGTGTGATTGTGGCGATCGCTATGCAAGTGTTAGAGCAATCTGTGATGGTGTTTTCGCAAAATTACTGGCCGCTGTGTTGGGCAAATATCAAGCAGGCGATCGCCGAACAGTTCTGGATAGATTTGCAAGCAAACCTGGAATAACAGGAGAGCATAAGGAATGCTGAAACTAACTTACACCGAAAGGAGTTTTTATCTAGAGTGTCTCACCCAATCCCTAGAGGAATGGGTGCAAGCACGAGTGATTTTAGCACTGCGAGTTGGGCAAGGTTTGTGTGTGGAACCCAGCACCGCTTCCTTTTTGCTTCCTGTTGATTTGCCAGGAATAGAGGCACTGAGGACTGAGGTGAAAAAAGATCGAAGTGAAATCATCGCTTTGTGTGCTTGCGATAGCGAGTATGTAGAGGTGACTCTGCGGGGTTCTTGGCTATCTGATAGTTCTGAGGATGCTCTGGGTGTTTTTGTCACGACTATGAGCGATCGCACTGAGTTCTTTTTGCACAAACTTTGGCAGGAAGCACAAGCTTGTGCTTCTGTGATGAGTGAATAATCATAACTCGTAAAAGTTACCTGTGTAGAGATGTTGCTGTGCGATGTCTCTACTTTGGTGTTTAAAGGTGCGATCGCTTTTTTGAAATAACATTTTTTACCGGGCTTCGCTAACACGCAGAGGCGCAGAGGAGGACACTTGCGTGCAGGGATTTCCCCCGTTGAGCAAAGTGTCTGTCGCACAGAGAAAGAGTTTTGGGAATTCTTGTAAAAAGTTAGAGAAAAATGCTCATAAGAGTTGTGTAGAGTAGCAGTTTTGGATAATTTCAAAAATTGCCCTCAACTTTTTGACTTTTTTTGTAGTATTTTTGTAGTATGTTATGTAGTGAAGTGAAAGACAAAGCCTCCTAAAGGACTAAAAGCTATGTTCTACATACACTTAGTACAGAAACGCTGGGATAAATCCAAAAGAAAATTTGTTTCTTTAACTTCCGAAGCATCTGAAGTTGAAGACACAAATAAGAAAAGTTCTAAATTTGCCCACACCAAAGCTACCGATTACATTCGTAATACACAAGTATCTTATTACTTAGAGCGTCGGTTGTTTTGCTAATAGTTTCTCATCATCGAATCAGATAACACAGAATAGAAAAATCTATTCTGATTCTCCCTATTCTGTGTTCTTGTTCTGGAGTAACAGACCCCCACAACTATTAACTGGCAAGTGATGAAAAGATTTACATGCGTAAAAGAACTGATATTTTAGCAAGCTTATCTTTATCTAGACCTTCCAGCTCATCCAGATGCAACCATCCATCTTTAACTAACTTGGAAAAGACAAAGATGAGAGCGGAATATCTATAATCGTACTTGCCATCTAGCTCATGCCTTCTGGCGCTCAAAAAATCATGGAGACGCCACATATCTTCAAGTTCTACAATTTCGCTTGCTTGGTGACGAATAACCTTGATCAAAGCATCAACTTCTCGCTTATAAGCTTTATTAAAAGCTTCCTGAGCTATCTTTTTTTCTTTGCTTGACCACTCAGTATCACTGACTTGCATTATCAAACCTAAAATCGACGTAGTTTTATATTTTACCGGATTTTGCTTTAATTTTGCCAAGAAAAAGCGCTCTGTGTATATGGAGCGCTTTTATCTATAGCTAATTACTTACATTGGATTAACACCAGCGTCTCTCTAACGAACTAGGTTTAATAATTCTTTAGGAGAAGCTAGTAAATCAATTGCCACAAAGAAAATTTTATTTTCGGCATTAAGTAAAAATCTCCAAGCAATGTTCATCCCCACAGCAGCACCAAACCAAGGAGTTTGCACTTTACCAGTAACTTTTATTTGAGTATATCCATCCTCTACAGATTCAGAAACACCGCGTTCTGGTATTAACTTGAGGTTTTGACATTCTTCTTTGAAAAACCGCAAAATGGCGTCTTTACCAACAATCGGTTTTTGAAAAGGAGGTTGCAATGCACCGTCTGGAGCGAATAAATTAATTAGCGCATCAAAGTCATTGGCATTTAGGTTGTTGATATAGCTCAACACTGTAGGATTGTCAACGCCTTCAATTTTGACTTGAGTCCGCTTTGCTATATCTTGTGGGGGAACAACAGGTTCAGATATTGGAGTGTATTCACCCAATTTACTGGGATCATACCCCATCGCTACCACAGCGTTGCGTAATACGGTGATTTGCTGACCTGCATCAATATTTCTAATTGCCTGTAGTACAGATGAAGCATTAGCAGACAGTTGATAGCCCTCTGGAATTGGAGCTACAAGCCCCTCTTCCATCCATTGTCCAAGCTGAAACCAAAAACCTAGTTTGATGTTTACAGACCAGGTAGCATAGGTTCGGCAAATCGGTGTATCAGCCCGGTTTGCCAAGTCACACATAACTTGCGATTGCTCTTGGAAATTCATCTGCCGAATTTGATTCAAGGTTCCTTCGGCAAATTGCATACTAGCCGCCCCTGGAGCAGCTACTGTGATTTGTTTCCCCATTTCCAAATAAGCAAACCATATCAATGCTAATTGGTCTTCAGCATTGAGTTGATTAAATCTGGCAATTGTAGCTGGTACAACATCAGCAGCTAATGTGTTGGGGAAAATACCGCGAGCCGAATCAATGGTAAATGGCATAAACCTACTCTGTCAGATTTACAAGAAGTTATAATTCAAATATTTTTATGAAAGTATGTTAACTTTCATCACTTAATGATACAGAAATATGGGATTAAAAATTCAGTTTTTTTGAATATGTTTAAAATTTATTTCCAATGGTAAGGATATTGCTCGACTGTGCTATGGTCAGCGCATTCTAGATCTGATGCCAAGTCGAGATCATAGACTCGGTATTTTAGATGTAAAAACCTTGCCAGCAGTGCTTTAGCAGATTTTTGGCAGTACAATCTGTCCAGTTGGGGATGAGTTTATTTAAGAATTTTGAACATCAGCCTTTTCTAGCTGGTTCATAGCTTACTCTGATAAATATTTGCAAAGAGAAGCAAAGATTTTAATGATGAATTGCATCAAAAATTTAGATAAATATTTTGGTCAAAATGTGATATTGGAAAAATTAGTTTTTGAAAGAAAAAAGATTTTAAAATCAAGTAATTAAGAAAGATTTATTAAACTTATACTATAAATAAAATGGCTTGATAGCTGTATAATGACTCAATATTTTTTGGGCATTTATTTTAATTGGAGATTTTAGGAAAAAAGCGTAGAATTGCCAATAAAATAGACTTTGCTCTCTGACAAAGCCCTTTTCTGATTTAAGTCTACCGATATTAACAAGTTCCGTGGGTTTAAGTCCCCTGTTCTCTAATCGGCAAGTTTTGTGTTGGGGTCTGTCTTACAAAGTTAAGGCAGTGTGATCTTGGGGGTTTCCCTCATGAACAACTGCCGTCAGAGCGGAGGAAACCTCCGCTCTGACTTTGCGCTAAATCCCCATTACAAAACTTAATTACGTTAGCGCAGCGGTAGCGAGTCCGCGATAGCGTTAGCGTTAGCGAAGCGGTAGCGAGGTACGAGCGTCAGCGTTAGCGATAGCGTAGCGTAAAGCCTGCGGCATAGCTTCGCTTAGAGCGAGTCATCGAGCGTCGGTACGAGCGTCAGCGTAAAGCCTGCGGCATAGCTTCGCTTAGAGCGAGTCATCGAGCGTCGCGTCATTACGAATTACGAATTACGAATTATTTAAAGGAATTCCTGAGTTGAGGCGATCGCTTTCACACTATCTCATATTTGGCTAATTCTGGGGTACGCCCTTTCAACCCAATCATCAGTTTGAGCATAAATACTTTTAAGATGGGTACTCGCTGCATCAACCATAAACCCAAGCGACGAACTACTACCACAGGTAAGAAGTTATTAGAGAATATTCGATCTAGTAAATCGGTGAAACCTAAAATTGTCAGGTTCTCTAGCTGACGCCAACGTTCATAGCGCTTGAGGATTTGCATGTTGCCGATATCTTCGCCTGCTGCGTGCGCTGCTTGTAGTACCTGTGCCAAAGCTGCTGCATCACGAATACCCAAATTTAAGCCTTGTCCACCGACGGGATGACAATTGTGTGCCGCATCGCCAACCAATGCCAATCGGGAAAGTACATAGCGATCGCTTTGCATGAGTTGCACTTGAAAAATAAAGCGATCGCCTAGTAGTTCTAACTTACCCATATGATCGCCATAGCGACGGCTTAATTCCGCCAAAAATTGCTCATCATTTAAAGCACACAAAGCTTGTGCTTCTGCGTGGGGGGCTGTCCACACGATGCGGCAACGGTTCCCAGGTAAAGGTAAAATCGCAAACGGGCCGCTAGACCAAAATCTTTCGTAAGCTGTGTTGTTGTGGGGTTTTTCTGGTTTGACAAAGGCGACAATGCAAGATTGCCAATACTTCCAGCCGTGGGTTTTAATACCAGCTGCTTGGCGAATCGGCGATCGCGCCCCATCTGCGGCTACAAGTAATCTACTCCGAACTGTCCGCAGTTGCTCAGCAACTTTAATATCTATTGCTACTATGTCCTGTTGGTATTGCGTACTCACCACTTCAGCCGGACAGAGGTAAGTGACATTGGGGCAATTTTGGACAAATTCCTGCAAAGGCTGCAATAGCGCTTGGTGTTCAGCCACATAACCCAACTCTGGTTTACCGATATCAGCCGTGTCGAACTCCACCACATCGGGATAATCGGCATCAGAAAGACGCACACGGCAATATTTGGTGATTTGAGGTAACATTTTATCCCAAATGCCAATTCCTTGATAAATCAGTGCCGAAAGCATGTGAACGGCGTAAGCTTGTCCCTTAGCGACTGCGGTGGAGGTGACTTTGGCTTCGATGAGTAACACACTCAAGCCTGAATCTTTTAAAGCCGAGGCTAGGGTTAAGCCAATAATCCCGCCACCGACAATTACCAAATCATAATCGTATCCCAGTGTACGGGGAGGGGTAGGAGTTTGATTAAGCTCTGCTAGCGCCATTGTTAAGATAAGTTACAAACCTTAATTAATATTCTTACGCGATCGCGCCTGTTTGAGCAAGAAAGCTCATTAAATAATTCGTAATTCGTAATGACGCTCGTACCTCGCTACCGCTGCGCTAACGTAATTCACATCAGACGTAATGCGGTTTTGCTAAAGTAAGTCAGTGATGGAAAATAGCCGTTGGCGGTCTAGTTCCTGAAGCCGCAATTTTTCGGTGTAGAATGCTTGATAATATGATTGCCATCGTTCTGGTTCTGCTTGCGGATCCGTTTGCTGCCATAGTTCTAAGAAATAGCGATAGCGCTTTTCTCTGAATACTCTTTCGATACAAGCGATCGCAGCTTGAATTACTTGCGGAGTACGCAATATTTCTTTTTTGCTGTTCTCATTCAGATGAAATAAATGAGAGATTAATCCTATTTCTTCAGATAATTCTAGGTACTGATTTTGCAAACTTGAGATTAAATCTAGTTGCTCTCCTGTTAACTCTAAAATCTGTCGCCACAAAAGTCGATGGTGAGAAAGGCTAAATTCTAAATCTCGCTGTCCTAAAGCTTCAATAATAGTTTGACGTTGTTCGGGGCAATGCAGGTAAATTTGCAGCAATAAAGCCTCTGCTAGTTCTAAAAGACTGCGGGCTTGCTCTGAAGGAAGTCGAAGGGAAGTGGGGGGGGATTGAGAATTTCTGGTGCTTCCCCACTGTTTACTTGCTGGTAAAGGCTGAGAGTAGGTAGCCGCAGCTGGAGCAATTTGAGTTAAGAGGTTTTCTACTCGTAACGGTATCAGTCTGCTATCTCCTAAGCTGAGTATTTCTGCACAGTGGGAAACGTAATAGTTACGCGTATCACTATTGGCTATATTTTTCAGTAATTTTACTATTTGTTGAGTTACTTGCTGAAAATCAGTAGCCTGTTTTAAGTCACGGTCTTTGATAATTTGGTCAATCTGCCAATTGAGCCAAAGTGGAGCATTTGCTAACAGTTCCTGATAGTCTTCTGGGGTTCGCTCACGCAAGTATTCATCGGCATCTTTACCATTGGGCAAATTGAGAATTTTGAGTTGGACTTCGCCTTTATATGCTAAATCTGCAATTTCACCGATCGCTCTTTCAGCGGCGTTTGTCCCTGCTTTATCAGCATCAAAGTTGAGAACTAACTGCTTGGAGTCGGTATAACGTAATACTTGTCTAACTTGTTCTAAGCTGAGGGCAGTACCAAGAGAAGCGACGGCATTGTTGATACCCACAGCATGGAGGGCGATCGCATCAAAATATCCCTCCACTACTACAGCTTGATCGAGTTGCGAAATCCCAGTTTTGGCTTGATCGAGGGCAAATAGTGTTTTACCTTTACTAAAAAGTTCTGTTTCTGGTGAATTGAGATATTTGGGTTGTTGAGACACTGTGTTGCGGGGGTTCCCAGAATTGTAACAAGTGTCGTCATTGGTAAGAGTTCTGCCACCGAAGCCAATCACCCGTCCTTGGACATCGCGAATGGGAATCATCAAGCGATCGCGAAACACATCATAATAACTGCCCCCTTCCTTGCGCGGTTTAATCAATCCCGCTTTTTCTACTACCTGCACCGGATAGTGCTTATCTAGCACTAGATAGCGATAGAGGGTTTCCCAACCTGCGGGTGCATAACCTAAACCAAACTGCTGAATTGTTTCTTCTTTGAGTTGGCGATTAGCTCGCAAATATTGAATTGCATTTTGCCCTTGTGATTGTCTGAGGGCGTGTTGATAAAACTGTGCTGCGGAAGCGAGAACTTCGTATAACTGCTCACGCAAAGACAACTGACGCTGTAATTCTTGTTTTTGTTCAGGTTCTAAGGTTTGCACAGGCACTTGATAACGCCGTGCTAAATCTAGCACCACTTCAGTAAAAGAGTGTTTACCCAAATCCATTAAAAACTTAATGGCATTGCCTCCAGCTTGACAGCCGAAGCAAAAATACATTTGCTTACTTTGGCTGACTGTAAAGCTAGGTGTTTTTTCATCATGGAAGGGACATAAACCAACAAAATCTTTGCCTCGTTTGCGTAAAACTACGTATTCTGAGACGACATCTACAATGTCAGCTCGTAGTTTAATCTCCTCAATTGTGTCTGGGTGCAAGCGGGGGATTTGCATGGTATTGGGGACTGGGGAACAGGGGAACAGGAGAATAATTTAGTTGGCTTCCTCACTTAATTTTAGACCGCCAAATTTACTATTCACTGAGCTAACTACCCATTTTTAACCAACCAAAAACTTGTTCGGCAGTTAGTGCAAGTTCAATTTCTGGTAACACAGGTAAAGGGTCTTTCCCCTGTAGCAGCAATTGCTGCTGCTCTGGTAGAAAGACCAAGATACTGAGGTCATCAGGGTCAAGAAACCATCCCAGGCGGCTACCATACTTAAGACAGTGCAGAATATTGCCAATCACTTTATTAGGTTTTTGTTCTGGCGAGAGAATCTCGATTGTCCAATCTGGTGAGAGTTCAAAGTTATCTAGAACTTCATCATTGCTCGTAAGTGATATACGCTTCCACTGAAATACAGCCACGTCGGGTACGATTGAACGTTCCCCAAAGGTACAACGTAATTCAGGGAACGCATAAGCAATCTTTTTTTCTTCTGCAACATAATTGATCGCAGCACAAAGTTTACCTTGCAGGCGGCTGTGTCTCCCTTTTGGTATTGGCTTTTGAATAATCTCACCGTTGATGTATTCGCTTGCAGGCTTGGTTTCTGGGAGCTTAAGAAATTCTTCTAGGCTGAGGGGTTGGGTAATTGTGGTACTCATGGCTCCAAAATCCTGCGTGACGCGATGTTTTGGGGAAGGGTTGTCTTTTTTCCCTGATTTTTGCAACAAGTTTATTGGTCTTGAACTTTGGAGAAATAACAAAGGACAAAGGACAAAAGACTTCTGATGGCTATTATATTCTTGTTGCTCGACTAAAAATGATTCATAGATTTGCTGACGCTTGATTTTATCAGAGGAAATATTCAAGATGGGACGTGTTTTTATTTCAGCAGCTCATGGAGGCAAAGAAGCGGGAGGGATTGATCCAGGTGCGATCGCAGGTGGGACAACGGAAGCGAGGGAAATGATTCTGCTGCGGGATTTGATTGTTACGGAATTGCGATCGCGGAGTTTTGAAGTTTTAGCGGTTCCTGATGATTTAAGTGCTGCCCAAACTATTGCCTGGATTAATTCTCGTAGCCGTCGTGGTGATGTGGCTTTAGAAATTCAAGCTGATGCGGCAAATAATCCTTCCGTGCGTGGGGCTAGTGTCTTTTATATTGCCAGTAATAATGAGCGTAAAAGCAATGCTGAATTGTTACTAGTAGGACTTTTGCGCCGCGTACCCCAATTACCAAATCGTGGAGTCAAGCCAGATACAGATAGTGGCTTGGGCCGTTTAGCATTCTGTCGCCAGACAACACTACCTTCTTTATTGATGCAGGTAGGCTTTCTTAGCAGTCCAGAGGATCGTTCTTTGCTGCAAAATCGTCGCCGCGATTTTGCGTTGGGAATTGCTGATGGGCTAGCATCTTGGAGTCGTGTAATTGACCCCAGTCCTGGAAATACTAATGAACCAACCTATCAACCAATCAACATTAATATTAATGGACAAAAGTACTCAGAACAAGGAATTTTAATCAACGGTAACGCTTATATTCCGATTGATTTAGTAGATCGGTTGCGGATTGACCTCTCGAAAATAGCTAATATCCGCAGAATTACTTATCGCAAAGTAGTATATGTTAAAGCCGTGGAACTGCGTGATTTTAACGTTGCAGTCGGTTGGGACGCAGCCACTCGCACAGTTAGCTTGCGATCAAATTTAGTAGTTTGTCCTGGTCAATTTGACCGATTAATGTCAAACGGCACTACATCAGAAGTGCAAATGCAACTATTTCTGCGAAACAACAACGAAAATGCTTTGGTAAAATTTCCTGATATCCCCAAACTCTATCGAGAAGAAGCCACTACAGAAGGTGTAAACTATGACATTGCCTTTTGCCAAATGTGTTTAGAAACAGGATTTTTGCGCTTTGGTGGTGATATCAAACCTGAGCAAAATAACTTTGCGGGTTTAGGCGCGATTGGTGGTGGTGCCCAGGCTGCTTCTTTTGAGAGTGCCAGAATTGGCGTGAGAGCGCACATTCAACATTTAAAAGCTTACGCTAGTCTAGAACCATTAGTAAATGAGGTTGTAGACCCACGGTTTCGCTTTGTGACACGTGGTATTGCCCCATTAGTAGAACAACTAGCAGGACGCTGGGCAGCTGATTTAGACTATGGTACCAAGATTACAGCGATGCTCAAACGGTTGTATGAATCAGCAGGAATGCTGTGAGTGAGGGAATGGGGACGCCGAGAAATTTTCTCCCTCATCTCCCTCATCTCCCTCATTCCCCACTCCAACCCAGAAGCATAAAATAAGCTAAAATTCAAGCAGAGTAAGCATTTCCCGCTGGAAAACGCCCCATGCTTGAAACATTGCAAACCCGATTCTACGAACTAGAACAATTCGCCAACACCCTTGTCTCTAACCAGCTGACTCACCTCAGTTTGCTGAGTGTTCTGATAATTTTTGTCGCTGGCTTGCTAACCAGCCTCACGCCTTGTATGCTCTCTATGCTACCAATTACCATTGGTTACATCGGTGGTTATGAAGCAAAAAGCCGTCTACAAGCAGCTGCACAATCTACTTGGTTTGCTTTGGGATTAGCAACCACATTGGCGGCATTGGGAGTAATCGCCGCTTTGGTTGGCAAAGTCTACGGTCAGATAGGTATCGGTTTACCAATCATCGTCAGTATCATCGCCATTCTCATGGGGTTGAATTTACTCGAAGCTTTACCGCTGCAATTTCCATCTTTTGGCGATACTAATTGGATTTCGCAAGATTTACCGCCGGGTGTACGTTCTTACGCGATTGGATTAACTTTTGGTCTGGTTGCATCTCCTTGTAGCACCCCTGTCTTAGCCAGCATATTGGGTTGGGTTGCTAGCACGCAAGATTTAGTTTTAGGTGCTGCTTTACTACTTTCCTACACAGCAGGTTATGTAGCACCGTTAATTTTGGCTGGCACTTTTACCGCAGCAATTAAAAAGTTGTTAGAGGTACGGCGTTGGTCTGGTTGGATTAATCCAGTCAGCGGTGCGTTGTTGGTAGGATTTGGTGTAATTTCCTTAGTTTCGCGGTTTCCCTTTGGCAACTTTTAAACAATGACTTTAGAAAATTCCGCATCCCCAAAATCAAGTTGGTGGTCAATCGTTGGTAAGTATTTTAAGCAGGACTTCTTACCTATATTGACAGATTTACGCTTGGCGATCGCCTTACTGCTGATCATCGCACTTTTCAGCGTTAGCGGTACTGTAATTGAGCAAGGTCAATCACCCGCATTCTACCAAGCCAACTACCCAGAACATCCCGCATTGTTTGGTTTCTTGAGTTGGAAGGTAATTCAAGTAGTCGGCTTAGACCATGTGTATCGTACTTGGTGGTTTTTATCGTTACTAATTTTATTCGGCACAAGCTTAACAGCTTGTACATTTACCCGCCAATTACCAGCCTTAAAAACTGCCCGTCGTTGGAAATATTACGAAGAACCGCGACAATTTCAAAAGTTAGCTTTGAGTGCAGAACTAGATACAGGTTCTCTCGATTCTCTAGGCGAAATATTACGAAAACATCGCTATAAACTTTTTCAAGAAAAAGACAATATTCTCTATGCGCGAAAAGGAATAGTTGGACGCATCGGGCCGATTATTGTGCATATAGGCATTGTATCGATATTGCTGGGCGGAATTTGGGGTGCAATGACAGGATTTATGGCCCAAGAAATGGTTCCTAGTGGCGACACGTTTCAGGTGAAAAATATTATTGATGCTGGGCCTTTTGCTGCTACCAACGTTACCAAAGATTGGTCTGTGCGAGTTAATCGTTTTTGGATTGATTACACTCCCTCTGGTGGAATTGACCAATTTTATTCGGATATGTCTGTCTTAAATAATCAGGGAAAAGAAGTTGACCATAAACAGATTTTTGTCAATCAACCTCTGCGTTATCATGGCGTCACTTTCTATCAAACTGATTGGGGAATTGCAGCTGTTCGCGTCAAAATTAATAATAGCCCCATTTTTCAGTTACCCATGGCACCTTTGGATACCAAGGGCAAAGGGCGTATTTGGGGTACATGGATTCCCACTAAACCAGATTTGAGTGCAGGTGTCTCTCTGTTAGCTAGAGACTTGCAAGGGATGGTGTTAATTTATGACTCTACTGGTCAACTAGTTGATACTGTCCGTGCGGGTATGTCCACTAAGGTCAACGGTGTCACACTAAAAATTTTAGATGTAGTTGGTAGTACTGGCTTACAAATTAAATCTGATCCAGGGATTCCCATTGTTTATACAGGGTTTGCTGTGCTGATGGCAGGTGTAGTGATGAGTTATTTTTCTCACTCCCAATTTTGGGCATTACAAAAAGGCGATCGCTTGTATGTTGGTGGCAAAACTAATCGCGCCCAAGTTGCCTTTGAACGCGAGGTTTTAGAGATTTTAGATCAGTTGAGTTTACAGCCAAAGATTGAGCAAACAGAAACCATATCAACTTAAAAAATATGCTTTTAGAATTACAACAAATTATCGTCAAACCAGGACAACAAATGTTACTGCAAGATATTAACTGGCAGCAGCTAGAAAACATCTTAGAAGAATTAGGAGAAAAGCGTGCAGCACGTATTTCTTATAGTGATGGCTGGTTAGAAATTATGGTTCCATTGCCTGAACATGAAAAAGATAAAGAAATTGCTGGTGAATTAGTCAGAATTCTCTTAGATGAACTCCAGATTGATTTTGAACCTTTCGGTTCAACCACTTTGAAAAATGAGCGAACACAACAAGCTGTAGAACCGGATACCTGTTTCTATATTAAAAATCAAGCTGCTGTCATTGGCAAAAAACGCCTAGATTTAAATGTAGAACCACCACCAGATTTAGCAATCGAAATTGATATTACTTCCCGCACTAAGTTTGATAACTATCGGATTTTGGGAGTACCTGAGTTATGGCGATATAGTCCAAAAGGATTGCAAATTAATCTACTACAAGCAGGGAAATATATAGAATCTAATTTTAGTCCCAATTTTCCTAATATCCCAATTATTGAACTAGTGAACGAATACACTGAGCAGTGCATGAAAGTTGGCAGAAGTCAAGCAATTAGAGCCTTCAGAAGTTGGGTCAAACAAAATTTACACTAAATGTGATGTGTTTTTCAAGTGATATCCAGGTGCGTCAGCAAACAAAAACCCTTAATCACCCAAGAAATTATTCGTACTGACACACCCTACTAACTCTGGCGCAGCGCTTCAGAAAAACGCGTCATTGTTCCAATCACACTACTTGTACGCTGGCTCACCTGTTTACTCATAACTTAAAAAATATGCTTTTAGAATTACAACAAATTATCGTCAAACCAGGACAACAAATGTTACTGCAAGATATTAACTGGCAGCAGCTAGAAAACATCTTAGAAGAATTAGGAGAAAAGCGTGCAGCACGTATTTCTTATAGTGATGGCTGGTTAGAGATTATGGTTCCATTGCCTGAACATGAAAAAGATAAAGAATGCATCGGTGATTTAGTAAAAATTCTCTTAGATGAACTCCAAGTTGATTTTGAACCTTTTGGTTCAACCACTTTGAAAAATGAGCGAACACAACAAGCCGTAGAACCAGACACCTGTTTTTATATTCAAAACCAAGCGGCTGTAATTGGCAAAAAACGTCTAGATTTAAATGTAGATCCACCACCTGATTTAGCAATCGAAATTGATATTACTTCCCGCACTAAGTTTGATAACTATCGGATTTTAGGAGTACCTGAGTTATGGCGATATAGTTCAAAGGGACTGCAAATTAATCTTCTAGAATCAGGTAAATATGTAGAATCTAATTTTAGTCCCAATTTTCCTAATATCCCAATTATTGAACTAGTGAACGAATACACTGAGCAGTGCATGAAAGTTGGCAGAAGTCAAGCAATTAGAGCCTTCAAAAGTTGGATTAAACAAAACTTACACAGTTCCGTGGGTTTCAGTCCCCCGGTTCTATAATCGGCAAGTTTTGTGTTGGGGTCTTACAAAGTTCAGAAGACGCTGCGCGAACATGATCGACTGTGCAATTTATGTGCAATGCAGACATTTTTTAGCTTATAATTACGCCACACCCACAGCTACCGATGGGAAAATTACTAAGGCTGTTTATTAAAAATTGTCACAGATAGATTTGTATGCCTGCTCAACTTCAACTCAAGCGAATAGCTCACTTTCTCACTCTAGTTGCTGTTGCGTTGAGTGTTGTTGCTTGCGCTGCTCATAGTAAAAATACAAATAAGGTTTATCTTGTTGGTGCCGGAGCAAGTTTTCCGGAACCTTTGTATCAGAACTGGTTTTTAAATTACAACAAACAAAACCCCAACGTCGAAATTAACTACCAAGCAATAGGTAGTAGTGCTGGAGTGCAACAGTTAATTAACAATACTGTAGATTTTGCAGCCAGCGATGTGGCAATTACCAATGAACAAGCAGCTCAAATCAAACGAGGAGCGATCGCTTTACCCATAACTGCTGGTTCTATAGTAGTAGCTTACAATATCTCTGATATCCCAACTGGTCTAAAGCTACCACGTCAGGTTTATGTAAATATATTTTTAGGCAAAATCACAAATTGGAATTCTCCCCAAATAGCTCTAGCTAATCCTGAGATAAAATTGCCAGATTTACCAATTCGAGTCATACATCGAACTGATGGTAGCGGTACTACAGCCATATTTACAAAACATCTTAGTGCTATCAGCCCAGAGTGGAAACGCCAAGTCGGGGCTGGTAAATCTGTACAATGGCCAGTAGGAATTGGTGCAAATAGCAACACCGGCGTTACTGCCCAAATTCAACAAATCCCAGGATCTATTGGCTACTTAGAATACGCTTACGCCACACAAAATAAATTACGTGTAGCTGCTTTAGAAAATAAGGCTGGCAAATATATTACACCCACACCAGAATCAGTATCTAAAACTTTAGAGTCGGTGAAACTTCCTGCTGATAACTTGATTGCTTTTATTACAGATCCCACTGATGCTAAAGCTTACCCCATCGTTACTTATACCTGGCTTCTAACCTATCAATACTATCAAGACCCTCTCAAAGCTAAAGAACTAAAAAACTTTGTTGATTGGGCTTTGATTGAGGGACAAAAATCTAGTCTGCAACTTGGGTATATTCCTTTATCTAAAACAGTTGTGGCTCAAGTCAAATCTGCCGCCAGTAAAATTAAAGAATGATGCCATCTTCCATTGGTGCAGGTATCTGTTCCTACTCCCTCTTATTTTTGGTGACGTACTTCAACTACAGTATGCACATTACCACGAGGAGTAAAATCTGCTTTGACTGTAACTTCTAAAGGGTCACAAGCGGCTACAAAATCATCCAAAATTTGATTGGCTGATTCTTCGTGAGAAATATAGCGATCGCGATAGCTATTAATATAAAGTTTCAGGGCTTTTAATTCTACTACCCGCTCATCAGGGATATAGCTAATATAAATTGTGGCAAAGTCGGGATAACCAGAAAACGGACACTTGCAAGTAAATTCTGGCAAAGTAATATTAATGTCGTATCGCCTACCCACACGCGGATTCGGAAAAGTAATTAGTTCACCTTCCGCAATTTTGCGTTCGCCATACTTGATTTGTTGGGTTGATTGCTCAGTTGTCATTTGTTGTTTGTCATTTGTCATTTGTTATTTGTCATTGGTCATTTGTTATTGGGAATTGGGAATTGGTTATTCCCCGCGTCCCCCTGTCCCCGCGTCCCCGCGTCCCCGCGTCCCCGCGTCCCCGCGTCCCCGCGTCCCCGCGTCCCCCTGTCCCCGCGTCCCCGCGTCCCCCTCGTCCCCTCATCCCCCTCATCCCCCTTCCCAGTCTGGACAATTTTCATCATCCCAACCGTGAGGATGCATCGCACAGACTAATAAATTACCACCATAAACCTGACCATGGTAATTCTGACAACCCATGCAAGCGGGATTTTTGTCTAGTGTGGGTTCGACTGGATAAGGAAAACCTGGGTCTACGTCTGCAACAATATCTTCAAGCTCCCAGTAAATCTCTAAAATTGGTTCAGTCAAATCTTGGAGATACTGATCAACTTCAGTAGCAATGGTATTTTGTACCTGCTCGGTAATTTCTTCCGTCAGCTCAAAAAAGGCATCTACCATTTCATTCATTCCTAGAAAGAAGCGCTCTACTTCCACTGACACTGTTTCTACGATGTCCATCAATTCTTTCTGCCACTGTTCCATAAACTTGACGCCCTTAAAATTATAAATAAGGCGTTTATTGCTACCTGATTTTAAGCAATAGATTACACCCTAGAAGATGCATATTATCAAGCTTTTTTGTATAACACCATGTCAAAGTGCGCTTAGTATCAAATGTTTAAATTAAAGTATTACTTTTTATTAATCTTTTTGTAGCCGTTTTAATTCTTCTTGCAGATCTAATACTTGTTGGCGTAAATGATCAACATTTTCTGTAGATCTTTCTTTGACGGTTGGCTCTTCATCTTCCTCTAAGATTTCGATGCGTCGAGGTTCAGAAGAGGGTGTTTTTTCAGAAGTTTCACTAGATGCTTGAGGCTGCTGAGCTTGCTTCATCATGTCTTCGACGAAACGGCGGGCTTCTTCTGTGGTCATTTCGCCCTTTGCCACCATCTCGTCTGCCAGTTTTTGGACTTGAGATCGCAGTTCGGTTAACTTACCTCCTGCTTTTTCACCTGCGTAAGAAGCCAACCCAACACCGAGGTAAAAAGCTTTTTGAACAATATCTCCAAAACCAGGCATTGCTCCTGAAGCTCCTAATAAATAGGGCGACCCGGAGACTACGCCTACTACAAGCATCCCGTATTGCTGCTACCTTCCGGTTCTGACAAGGTTTAGGCGTTGCAGTCGCGTAGATCCAGGTCTATAAAACAGCATAACATCAAAATTACGTAACTGTTGTTATTCAATTACAATTCTCCATTCATAAAGTTGATAATTGACACAGCCGTTTTGCACTAAGGGGTCAAGAGCTACAATTGATTCTGCTTCATCCTTGGAAGCTGCCTCAAACAACAACATGCCACCTCTTTGCTCTGCCCAATAGCCCGATCGCGCTTTGTGTCCTTTGGCAATCAACTCTTGGATGTAGGCTTTATGAGCCGGTACATATTGGTCAAAGGTGGGTTTATCGACCTTGCCCTGTTCAATCTTGACAAAAGTTGGCATTTATTGTTACCTCGAATAGGGACTGGGGAATGGGGACTGGGGACTGGTTGCAGTTTTTCCGGTTTTAATGAGAAAATCCCACAACCAAGCATGAAAATATCTCTTCCCTACTCTATAAATGAACCGTTTTTTCATTGCTCTGTTACCACCACAACACATTCAGGAGTACGCTAACGAAATTAAGCAGTACTTTGCTGATAAGTACGCTAGTTGTTACGCGCAAAAATCCCCACCACATATTACGCTACAACCCCCATTTGAATGGGCCGATGAAAATGTGACACTCCTAGAAGCATCTTTGCGGGAATTTGCCAGTAGGCAACAGTCAATCACAATAACACTTAAGGGATTTAGGGCTTTTGCACCCCGCGTCATATATATTGATGTGGTAAAAAGTCAAGAACTTTTAACCTTGCAAGCAAATTTAATGACGCATACAGAAACTGACTTGAGAATTGTGGATCAGGTTAGCAAGGAACGTCCTTTTGCGCCTCATATGACAGTAGCATTTCGGGATTTAACACGACAAAATTTTAAAGCTGCTTGGCCAGAGTTTGAACAGCGTCAATTATATTTTGAGTTTATGGCTGAGCAGTTGACGCTGTTAATTCACGATGGTAGGCGTTGGCATGTTAAATCAGAGTTTAGTTTTATCAGCGATCGCCTTTCAACCACAAACTATTGACGCTTGGAGGCAAGATCCCCGACTTTTTCTAAAAGTCGGGGATCTGTCCATGGCAACTGACTCAGATAAAAATTCCCCGCGTCTGCCTGTCTTTGCGTCCTCATCAACCCTAGCCTTGTTCAATAATGCCACCACCCAACACTTGATCGCCGTCATACCAAACTGCGGCTTGTCCGGGGGTGATGCTGAACTGAGGTTCATCAAACACTAAGCGGACACGGGAGTTTTCTAGAGGGATGACTGTGACTTGTGTGGGCATTGAACGATAACGGATTTGAACTTCTGCGCGAATTGGCGTAGATGGTTCAGCGATGGATACCCAGTTGACTCGGTTGACGGTGCATTCTGGTTGAGTTGCTTTAGTGCGATCGCCTACAATTACTCTGTTGTTAACCGCATCTAATTCAATCACATACAGTGGTTCTGGGGCAGCAATACCCAAACCTTTGCGTTGCCCAATCGTGTAGTGATGGACACCATCATGCTGTCCCAAAACTTTGCCTGTGACATCTACAATGTCGCCTGGTTTGGGGGCTAGATACTTATCCAGAAACGCTCGCATGGAACCGTTACTTTCCACTAAGCATAAATCCTGGCTTTCTGGTTTATCAGCAGTTTTCAGTCCGTATTCTGTAGCGAGGCGACGCGTATCAGCTTTTTGTAATCCTCCTAGAGGAAATACAGATGCTGCTAGTAAATCTTGAGACAAAGCATACAGAAAGTAAGACTGGTCTTTGTTGCGGTCAACAGCCCTTAATAATTGGTAACGTTCAGTTGCTTGGTCATAGCTAATTTTGGCATAATGACCTGTGGCAATGCGATCGCATCCCAGTTGTTCGCGAGCATACTGCACCATTGGCTCAAACTTGACAGTTTTATTGCATTGAGAGCAAGGTAAAGGTGTGATTCCCGCACTATAACCAGTCACTAGATAGTCAACAATATTAGTTTGAAAGACATCCCGAATATCTACAATTTGATGGGGAATGCCAAGTTGTTCACAAATATACCCCGCGTCGATCATTCCTTCAGAGCAACATTGACCTTTGCCTTTCATCAGCCAAAGAGTCAAACCAATCACTTCATAACCCTGATTATGTAGGATAGCAGCGGCAGTGGAACTATCAACACCACCAGAAAGACCAACGACGACTTTTTTCATATCTTTAAATTTTTGCTAAGCAAATGGCTATTCCCGACATAGCCTATGTATTTCGACGCTTCACTCGTGGGTTTAATGCACTCGAACGGGACTCATTTTACTCAGCACTATTTTAGTAACTGCTCAATTCTAACATACACTCTTCAAACCCTTGCTAGTTAAGCGCTTTGTTGGTATGAGGCAGGAGGGCGCAAAGACGCCGGGAAACTGCTGCCTTGTCTATGCGTGTTAGCGTTCGCGAAGCGTCTCGTAGAGAAGCGGGGCGTAGCCCGGCAAAAAAAGATTTATGCAAGAGGTTTAATGACAATTCCCCATTCCCAATTCCCAATTCCCCACGATATATTTGCTACAACAGCGAATTCATTAGTTTTTGTTTGTGACTCATATGTCAAGTGTAATCTTCAATCCAGTCATACCATTTCGGATGCTGTTGTTATTAGGAGGGTGGTTAGCGTTATTCTCTTACGCGACGCCAACTCAAGCGCAAACAGACAACAGTAAAGTATTACTAGCTCAACAGGAGGTAATTGAAACTTTACCACCACTGCCAAATCTCCAACCAGTTCCTTTGAGTCAGCAGCCGTTACCGCAACTGCAACCAACGCAACCAGTAGAAGTTAATCAATATGAGCAGAACTTTCAGCTCTCCGAATCAGTACAGCAATATAGCCAGAACTTTGAGCGCTACTTTGTGTATGTTGAAGGTAATGATACTCAGACATTGCAACAAGTTCGTCGAATTGAACCCAGCGCTTATGTCCGACGATTTAATGGGCGTGCTGTAATTCAGTCAGGGGTATTTAATAGGTCATCTGGCGCTCAACAGCGGATTAGAGAATTGGAATCAAGAGGAATTTATGGGGCGCGAGTAGTTAGATCTTCTAACGGACAAGAGGTTACTTCTTCCACTGCTTCCACTGGGTATTCTACTAATGACGGGTCTTATCGGCGAGATGATCCTAATCGTTACTATGTAGTTATTCCCGCCAAATTGGAAGATATAAACACTATAGCTAGTCAAATCCGGCAGAGAATTGGACAATATGACATTGTTTTTGAAAGAACCAAACCGCGAGGGCCACATGTAGCGGTAGGCCCTTTTCCTCAGCGTTCGGATGCTGAGCAATGGAACGACTATCTGCGAGATTTGGGATATGGTAATGCCAGGGTTTATTACGGAAAATAAGAAAAAGGGTAGAGAGGTTTTATTCTTTTTAGCCTAGGGATTAGATAAGCTCAGTCACCGGGGGAGAAATACCAATTCCCCATTCTCATGTTGTTGCCAAGTCTCCCTATTATGGTTTAAGTTTTAGCTTTCAGGATATCCGTGTAAACGATCGCTAGTTATGCAAGTAAAGTTAATTACACTAACACTCCTTGCCAGCGTGTGATCAAGGTGCTTTAATAGCGATCGCATTCTCAGACTGTTCTATCTGTACAAGACTCACAAGACACGCAGTAACTTGTCACCAAGCAACACCGCTGTGTTCATAAAATTACAAATTCAAAACATTAGACTTAGAGATAGGACAAAGTAGTACCATGTCCTTTACACTAAATTCCCCCAAAAGCTGAATAGGAGCATGTATGGAGCCAATTATTGCTATAGTGTTAGCCCTTATAGGTTATGCCCTGGGTTCTGCAAAGCTGATTAATCAAGGTAATGAGGCTTTAGTAGAGCGTATGGGGAGATATCATCGCAGACTCAGACCCGGACTTAACTTTATTGTTCCCCTAGTCGATCAAATTGTTATGGAGGATACTACACGGGAGCAAATTTTAGATATTAAGCCGCAGAATGTAATCACCAAAGATAATATCTATTTAGAAATCGATGCTGTATTGTTCTGGCGGATTAGAGATATTGAAAAAAGCTTTTACGCAATTGAGGATCTCCAAGCAGCGCTGACACAACTAGCAACAACTACACTCCGAGAAATCATTGCTCAAAACACTGTAGAAGAAACCAATGTTACCCGCTCTGAGATGGACAGAGCCATACTCGACCAATTAAATCATACAACCGCAGACTGGGGAGTTGAGATTCTGCGCCTAGACATTCAGAGAATTACACCCCCTGAAAGTGTGCGAAAATCGATGGAAGAAGAACGAGCCGCTGAAATTAAAAAACGGGCACTAATTTCCGAAGCAGAGGGAGAGAAAGAAGCCGCCATTAAAAAAGCCCAAGGAACAATGACTTCAATGCAAATCATTGCTCAAGCCTTGCGTTCCCATCCCGAAAGCAAAGAAATTCTACGGTATCTCGTAGCTCAAGATTACGTAGATGCTAGCCAAAAACTGAGCGAAAGCAATAATGCCAAAATTGTTTTTCTAGACCCAGCTAAATCTAACGAAGTGTACGATCAGTTAATTGCCGAGTCAGTAGTTCAAGAAACTAACACCAAAAACTCTGAGAATGGTAATACCTAAAAATCAAGCCGCGCTGTGGCTCGAAATAAAGCATCAGCTACCAGCGACACATCACGCATCTGTTGAACATCGTGAACTCGCAGGATATCAGCACCATTAAAAATGGCAGCACAACAAGCTGCTGCTGTTCCCCAAACTCTTGCTTTTGGGTCTGGTTGGTTAAGAATGCGTCCAATAAAACTTTTACGAGATGCTCCTATTAAAATAGGGCACTTTAATGGCTTCAGTAGCTGCAAGCAGCGAAAAATTTCTAAATTTTGCTCATAGGTTTTAGCAAAGCCAATTCCAGGATCGATGATGATTTTATCCTGGGCAATGCCCGCAGCGGTTGCTGCTGTAATTTGTTCTGCTAAAAAACTATAAATCTCTGCCATCAAGTTTTGATAATCGGTCTGTTGTTGCATCGTTTGTGGGTTTCCCCGGATATGCATGATCACAATCGGCACATTTAAATTTGCAACCGTTGACAACATATCTAAGTCAAAAGTGCCACCAGAAATATCATTAACTATATCTGCTCCAGCTTCTACAGCTGCTTTAGCTACAGATGCTCTAGTTGTATCCACAGAAATGGGGACTGAAATTTTTGGTCGTAACACCTGCAACACTGACAGCACTCGGTCAAGTTCTGCCGCTAGAGTTATTTGTTTTGCACCTGGCCGAGTTGATTGACCACCGACATCGATTATATCAGCACCAGCAGCCACTAACGCTTGTGCTTGCGCTAAAGCCGCAGAGGCAGTGTTAAACTCGCCTCCATCACTAAAACTATCAGGCGTCACATTTAAGATACCCATCAAATAGGTTCGCTGTCCCCAGTCGAAACAGCGTTCCCCAATCATTAAATTACTTGGCATAAATTTAATTAAGCATTCAAGTAGAGACGATTCATGGCTTAATTAGGTATTCAAGACGCGCCATGGCGCGTCTCTACAGCAAAATTTATCCCATCAATCACCAACACAAATTCTGACTTCTTACAATTCCTGATAATTTACAAGCCGAGCAAAACTCTCTGGTTCTAAACTTGCTCCTCCCACAAGAACACCATCAATTTCTGGTTGAGCCATAATCTCATCAATATTATTCGGTTTGACTGAACCACCATATTGAATTGATACATTGGGATTACCCAATTTGCTACGAATGAGGCCAATTACCCGGTTGGCCTCAGTTGCTTCACAAGTATCGCCAGTACCAATTGCCCAAATTGGTTCATAGGCAATTACTAGATTTTCCTGATCTATATCCACTAGGTCTTTATCCAATTGGTTAATAATCAGTGATTCAGTTTCCCCAGCGTCTCGTTGTTGCTTAGTTTCGCCAACACAGAGAATTGGCATCAAACCATGCCTTTGAGCAGCTCTCAAACGCAGATTAACGGTTGCATCCGTTTCGCCAAAGTATTGCCGTCGTTCGCTATGACCAACAATCACATAACGCACACCGATTTCGCTCAACATGGGGCCAGAAATTTCACCCGTGTAAGCTCCAAATTCTTCCCAATGAAGATTTTGCGCCCCTAACTGTACACGGCTACCATGCAAATACTTAGATAAAACGCTTAAGCCAGTGAAAGGAGGACATAACAACACTTCTCGCGTTTCGGGCGTTTCCTCCAAGTGAGGCAGAAATCCTTGTAAAAATTCCTTAGATTCTGCCTGGGTTTTGAACATTTTCCAGTTACCGGCAATAACAATTTTCCGCACAGTTGATTTCGTCAAGATTCTAACGCTATTAGATGCATTTTTTACTCTACTACTTTTTCGGACACTCCTCGTCTTTCAAGGCTGGAAGTAGTGCTGAGTATAGTCCTGTCAAGATGATATCGAAAAAAGTTCTTTTCGATATCAAAACTATTCTCCCCCTTTTTGTCCTCCCAGACCCACTTTAGCGCGATAAAACTTCCATTAGAAGTTCACAATCGCAATGTTGCTAAATATACTGCTAAAGTTTAATGCTCTTGTAACCTGGAAAATGAATATCTAGTTGAAACAAACTAAATTTGAAATGCTCGTTGCGTGAGCGTTTTGAATTTTGGATTGTATATTTGATTTCAGTTTAAAATCCAAATTAACTAATAATGATATTAGCATCTAACAAAACTTTCACAAGTTATGTTTACCCTGATCTCGCCTTAGACAACTTCAGTGCTATTAACAAACCAATTTTCAATCTTTAAATTATTAAAAAATTCAAAATCAGAAACATTATTAGTTACCAATATTAAATTACGACAGTAAGCAATACTCGCAATTTGACCATCTACAAAAGCAGGAGTTTTGCCAATTTTGGATAATCTAGCCCTTTGTTGAGCGTGCCATTGTGCCGCCTTTAAATCGTAATCAAAGACTGGTAAATTTAATACCGATTCATGAATATAATTCCAAAGAGACTCTCGCAGCTTAGATTCTGGCAACCGCAAACAGCCATGTAAAAGTTCATGAATAACAACACTAGAAACAGCAACTTCTGATTTATGAATATCTAGTTTGTGCAAAACGTTGACATTAGGAATAGAACGTGTTGGCTCTGAGAAAATATTGGTATCCAGTAAGTATTTTAAGCTCATAGATCAATTTCTCTTCCCATACTGCGATCTCGTAAGTCAGCGAAGTCATCATCAGTAAAGATAATCCCCTCGCTTTGGATTACGCTTCTAAATTTTTGTAATCCCTCCCAAAAATTATCCCCTCTAGATTCCTCCTTTTTTTTACGGAGAAACTCAAACAAATAGTCCCGTTCTTCTGTGGGTAAACTTTCAATAGAATTAATAATTTCTTGTAAATTCATCATAGAACCTCCTAATCAAGTAAACCCTACCTTTGCTAACTCTATTTTAATCTCTAAATCTAAAGTCTCAGCTTCTTACATCTGTGCCGCCAAATACGTAGCCTGTGCCTTAAATAATCGCTTCTGGGAAGCTAATGTGATGGTCATAAATTTGACTTGCAAATAACGGCTTACTTAAAAATCTCCTTTTTCCTTTTGCATTAAGGCTTTAATTCCCTTTCACGCAGCATAGCAACAATTTCTCCTAATCTGCTTTCAGGATGCCAAATGATAATATCTGGTATGTCGCACTGACCATACTCTTTTACCAATGCAGGTTAAAAATCATTACGATAAAAGACGGGGTGAATTTAAAATTTCAAATTGATATGACTTCTACATTACCCATGCCCGATTCTCATCATAGCGATTCGACCGACGCTGAGATTAATTCTCACAATTGGGAGGATGAACTCGATAGTGCCATTTTTAGCTTTGAGGATATTCAAACGGAACTCAACTATAAACAAGCACAAACAGCGCTACGAAATTTGGTTGCTAATCTCGACCTCACCCCCCAGGAAAAAGACGGTTTGGAGGCAGAAATTGGTGATTTGGAAACCATGCTGGAGAAATTAGACTACATGGTCGTACAAATCGCTGCTTTTGGCATGGTGGGACGTGGCAAGTCTTCTCTACTCAATGCTTTGGTGGGGCAAACAGTATTTGAAACAGGCCCCTTGCATGGTGTTACCCGTGCTGCACAACGCGTTAATTGGACTATCACTGAGGAAGCAGTAGGAGAAACACAACGCGCATTAAGAGTTACTTTACCTGCGATCGGTCAATCTCAGGTAGAGTTGATTGACACTCCTGGGTTAGATGAAGTAGATGGGGAGACTCGTGCTGCATTAGCTGAACAAATAGCAAAACAGGCAGATTTAATTTTGTTTGTGATTGCTGGCGACATGATGCAGATAGAACAAGTTGCCCTTTCTCAACTGCGAGAAGCTGGTAAACCAATCATTTTAGTGTTTAACAAAACAGACCAGTATCCAGAAGCAGATCGCATGGCAATCTATCATAAAATCCGGGATGAAAGAGTGCGGCAATTACTCTCACCTCTAGAGATTGTCATGGCGGCAGCATCACCATTGGTGAAGACGGCAATTTATCGTCCTGATGGTAGTCGAGGCGTGCAATTGCGTACAGGTACTGCTCAAATCGAAGAATTGAAGCTGAAAATTTTAGAGATTTTGCACCGTGAGGGTAAAGCCTTGGTTGCCCTCAATACTATGCTGTATGCTGACAACTTAAATGAGCAGTTGGTGCAGCGAAAACTGATGATTCGAGAACAGAACGCGAATCAGTTAATTTGGAAAGCTGTGATTACCAAGGCAGTTGCGATCGCTCTCAACCCTATCACTGTGGTAGATATACTGAGCAGTATTGTCATTGATATTACTCTTATTTTGGGCTTATCTAAACTTTATGGCATCTCCATGACTGAAGCCGGTGCGGTGCAGTTACTACAAAAAATCGCTTTGAGTATGGGTGGTATTGGTGTAAGTGAATTGTTAGCCAACTTAGGCTTGAGTGGATTGAAAACTTTACTTGGTATCTCTGCATCAGCTACAGCTGGCGTAGCTATAGGCCCCTACATATCGGTGGCAATAACTCAGGCAGGTGTCGCGGGTGTGTCTTCCTATGGCATCGGACAAGTTACCAAAGTTTATCTAGCTAATGGTGCAACTTGGGGCCCCGATGGCCCGAAAGCCGTAATTAATCGTATTTTATCAACCCTTGATGAAGCCTCAATTCTCAACCGCATCAAAGATGAATTGCAACAGAAACTCAAAGTAAAAAGTTGAATCAAGGGTGGGGATGCGGGGACGAGGGGACGAGGGGACGCGGGGATGCGGGGATGCGGGGACGAGGGGACGCGGGGACGCGGGGATGCAGAGAGTAATCAATTTTCCATTCCCAATTCCCCATTCCCCAGCATGAAATTATCTCTAATCACCGATGAATCATTTGTGTGAAACCAGATCCCCGACTCTCAAATTAAGTCGGGAATCTATCGACTTTTAGCTTCTACCTTTAAAAGAGTCTAACCAATTTTGAACTTGCTCACGGGCAATATCGCGACCGCCTAGACCAAAAGCCAAAGCAATAGCAACAGCGATCGCACCTAGCAAAAGTCCAAAGGCTAAATTCACAATATCACTGGCAACACCAATCTGTTGTAGTGCCATTGCTGAGACTAGGGCAATAATAGCAATCCGCGCCACTTGACCCAAAATTCGCGCCTGGCGATCGCCAGAACTGGTAATCAGGTTGAAAGCCAAATTTGCCAAGAATAAACCAATAGCAAAGATGATTAATCCAGCCAGAATCCGCCCTAAAATTACTAAAATTCCGGTGACTAATGTTGTTAAGGCGGGAATATTCAAAATATTCACCGCTGCAACCGCAGCAAACAGTAATATGCCAACTAAGACGACAATACCAGCAAATTCCGATGGAGTGCGGGTTGGCTGCGCCGGCGCTGCTGGTTCTGCGGGAATCACAATCCGTCTGGTTGGTGTAGGCAAACCTAAGACAGAGAAAATATTGTTAAAACCCAGACTAGTCAGAATACTCGTTACCAAATCGGCAACAAACCGACCCAAGAAATAGGCAACAATTAAAATCGCTGCTGCCGTAAAGATTGCTGGCAGAGCGTTGAGTATCTGCTGTAACATGCTGATTGCAGGTACAGATATAGCCTCAATTCTTAAAGCATTGAGGGCTGCGATCGCCACAGGAATCAAAATCAGAATATAGACAATTGTGCCGATAATATTCGACAGAGGTTGTACTCCCGTCGAGGAAGAGAGTCCAAATCGGCTGCCTAAGTGATCTATGCCAGTTGTGGCTAGCAAGTTAGTGACAATCCGCCGCACTACATTAGCTAAAAACCAGCCAACAGTGCCAATTAGCAGCGCCGCGAGAATATTGGGCAGAATTGAGAGAATTTGTGTAATTAAAGCTTGTACTGGTTGTAGTGCCTGTTTTAGATCCAGAGCATCTAAAATTGGAATCAGAAATAATAAGAAAATGAACCAGTACAGAGCATTACTAATCGTCTCACTCAAAGATAACTGTTGCTCAAGGCTGATGGGATCTTGTAGCGATTGTTGATTTAAACGCTCATCTAGCCTGAATGCTTGTAATATCCGCATCGTTCCCAGCTTGACAATAGTCGCTAATACCCAAGCAACCCCAAAAAGAATCCCCGCAGCAACTAACTTTGGCAAAAAGCCAACAAGTTGTTCAAGAAAAGTATTTAGCGGTCGAGAAGCTATCTCTAGCTGTAATGTTTGTAAAACAGCTACCGCAGTAAACAAGATAATGCTCCAAAAGACCAAGCTGGAGAGTAATTTCTCCACTTGGGGAAGACCCTCACGACCCGTTACTCCAGCGGCAATTCGGTTATCTATGTTCGTGCGATTCAGGATTCCCTGCGCCACAGCTGCGGCGATCGCTGCAATCAACCAACCAACCAATAAAATTGCCGCAGCCCCAAGCAACCGGGGTGTAAACAGAATCAACTGCTGAAAAATTCCTTGCACATCAGTGATCCCTTGGTTCACTGCTTGCTGCGTTGGTTGCAAACTTGGCGATTGTGCCAAAAGTTGTTGCGTCCTCATCGACAAACTAAGCCCTATGACCTGGGTCATTTCTTGCCAAGTTGTATTCATAGTTTTTTAGGAAAGAAGGTGAATAATTCATCGCCCACACTTAAAATGCTTTTAGAGTGGATTTCTGGGAAAAATCTCTCATCTCCGTAAGTTTACTAGTATTTTGTCCATCAACTTACTAGTAAAAACATATATGGCACTCATATCAAGAGTAATTTTTGACTTTGTTACACAGTGAGGCCTTTTAACGGTTAAGGAGTAACGCACAAACGCAATTTGAAAACCCAATCCCTAATCCCCACTTCCTTGTCATGCAACATAGGTTGAAACCTCAACCTTTTGGGCAACCTAGTTTTCCCTGTTCCCTGTTAGAGTTTCCTTTCATTCAGACTTAGGCTGATTACATCTAAACAAGTTGATGAATACTTCCTGCAAGCGACAGATGAAAAACGATGTGAACGACTATTAAGATATGTTTCCGTTTTGCAATTCTGTAATATTTGTAGTATGTATGTAATATACTGGTAGCGTTGACATTTTGCGCTACTCTAAATTGCAGCAACACCACAAAGGGCGTGGAATGTCCCAAATTTTCGAGCAATCAATTCAAATCAATACCACAGCTGCGGTAGTGGAACGCTGTATTACTGACTTAGCAATCATGCATCGCTGGCTGAATCCCGTCTTACGCTGCGAACCAGTAGGTGAAGCATGGAGTACAGATGTAGGTAGTCAAAGTCGTTTTATAATTCAAATTCCTCTACTTCAACCCACTTTAAATAGCGTCGTTACAGAACGGCAACCAGGTTTAATAGTATGGAAATTCCAGGGATTTTTTCAAGGAAGCGATCGCTGGGAATGTCAACCGCTTGAAAAGGGAACGCGCCTACTCAACCGCTTTGAGTTTGAGATTCCCAACCCTTTAATAAGTTGGGGTTTCAATACCTTCGCTGCATCTTGGACACAACAAGACATGCAAGCCCAACTACGCCGCCTCAAACGAGTCGCAGAAGAATTTAGTCAATAGTTTAGTTGTGGGGGATTGGGGAATTGTCATTTGTCATTAGGTTATTCTCCTCATCCCCCTCATCCCTTCTTGCCCAATTTGGTAATTAACTGCTGAATCACCAATGCATCCTCGGCGTCAGGAACTTTGGCTAAGTAATTTTGCAAGTCTTCTACTGCTTGAGGATAGTAACCGAGTTGATAATAAATCAGACCGCGATCGCGCAATTCTAAGGTCATACTAGGAAACAGCAACAAAATTCGTTCCACTGCTGCTAAGGTTTTTTCTAAGTTTTGCTGTTTTAAGTAAATATACTTAAGATTTGTGAGCATCCTTGCTAAAAATTGCCGATGACTCACCACTGCTAAAAATTCTGGTTGTAGCGTCACTGGTTGTTGATAAAACCTAGACAGCCTCTGTTGACAATCTTCCGCAAATATTATCTCACCACGATTGAAAGTATCAACAAAAATCTCCATATCTGGAAGATTTGGACGGATTAGGAAATGTCCTGGCATTCCCACACCTACCATTGGAAAATCAATTCGTCGCGCAATCTCTAAATAAACTAGCGCCAAAGTAATAGGAATTCCCGTTCGGCGGTCAACCACATCATTGAGAAAGCTATTACGAGGATCGTAGTAGTTAACTTTATTGCCTGCAAATCCCAAATCATCGTAAAGATACTGATTTAAGCTTTGAATTATTCGCAGAGGATACCGTGAAGTGGGTAAGCGTTCTTGAACTTCAAACGCCATTGTAGCGAGAGCATTGAGGTATTCTTCTGGATCAAGATTGGGATATTCTTCCTGTGCGATGTATAAAGCTGCCTTTGCTAGGTCAATATGCTCGTCAGTTTGCTGAATTTCCTGGTAAAAATATTGTCGTGCTGACGAGAAGTTCATAATCAATGGCTCAGGGGAGATATAAGGTTAAAAAGGTCAAATGACATCCGTTTTTTGTAATACCAATTCTGCAACTTCACAAAAAAACGGTATAACTATCTCTATTTTAGAGATATTAAGAAGATTTGAAAATGTAATTTTTACAGAGAACTTCAGAAATTTTAAATTCAGTGGAATCTAGCTTTACTGTAAGCAGCTAAATAAATACCTACTTTGACCCTTTGTAAATTCAAAATTAACAACTAAAAACTAAAAAATCCAAATTTAGCATGGGTTTCAAAGTTTGCATTTGTTGCATTCTTTTTCAAATTAGTATTAGTTTCCCCTGTTCCCGATTCCCTTTCACCAAAGATCATGACAGCTTTTTTACTTTCGGTGTTCTGAGGTGCGATCGCTACACAGTTTCTAATTAACACACAATTCTATTTATAAACCTATTTTAAAGCAGTAGTCTAATTTTACAAAGTTTTATCTAAGTAACTAATCGATAATTCTGATTTACAGTGCTATTTATCTAAGTTCTGGCTGTAATACTATCAAATTTAAAATGTAATTCTTGTGTGAATCTACGTAAAAACTCTCGCCACAAAATAATTTTTCTAGTATTCTACGTAATATAGACAAGTGAGGAAATCACGGACAAACACCTCACTAGTTAATTAAAGGCAAAAGCGAGATTAAACATCTAAATGTTCTCCAGTATTTCTCTGTAACGTCTGACAAAAAATCGCTAGCTTTTTCGATAACCAAAGGCTAAATACTTGCATATAAATTTTCAGGCACGATGCTTATCTCTGCCGTAATTCTTTGTATGCATATGTAAACATATCAATCGTTAAAATTCACTTTTCCAGGAAAAAATATCATGCAATCCTTGACTAATTTATTAAAGTATAGTGCCGTTTCTTTATTCGGTTTAGGATTAGTAACTGCACCTGCTCACGCTGTTAACATCACTAACACTAGCGACGCGAATGTTTTAGTTAATAGTATTTTGGGTTCAGGCATTACAGTGTCAAATGCTACTTATAATGGCGCTCCTATTGCATCTGGCACATTTACAGGTGGTATTGCTTCAGGAATTGGCATCGAAAATGGAATTATTTTAACTTCTGGTGATGCTAACTTGGCACCAGGGCCAAATAATCAAGATGGTGCAACAGGTAATAACGGCTTACCTGGTGATGCTGATTTGGACGGCTTGATTCCTGGATTTAATACTTTCGATGCCAGTGTTCTTGAATTTGATTTTGTTTCGGATACAGGCAATCTCTTTTTTAACTACGTCTTTGCGTCAGAAGAGTACAACGAATATGTCAATAGTAGTTTTAATGATGTATTTGGCTTCTTCTTAGATGGTAACAATATTGCGTTAATTCCTGGAACTACTACACCAGTTTCAATTAATAATGTCAATGGTGGTAATCCTTTGGGCACTAACGCTAAAAATTCTGAGTTCTACAATAACAACGATGCATCCGATGGTGGGCCATTTTTCAATATTCAATATGATGGTTTCACCAAGGTATTTACTGCCAAAGTAGAAGGATTGAGCGTCGGTAAGCATAAAATTAAGCTGGCGATCGCTGATGCCGGAGATAGCATTCTAGACTCAGCTGTATTTATTCAAGGTGGTACATTCTCTAGCGAACCACCAAAAGATGTCCCCGAACCTGCTTCTATGTTGGGTGTATTAGCATTCGGTGCTTTTGGCGCTACCTCAGCAATGAAGCGTAAACAGCAACAAAAAGCAGCTAAAGCTTAAAAATTCTTAGGAACAAGGATTTTTCTCCCAATCCTACTACGTAAAAATTCTCAAACTGGATAGTTGCCGGTCAGGCGATCGCTTGACACGGCAATTTTATTTTTCAGTCTTCCGTTACATAAGACCTATTCACAACTGTTCATAAGTAGACAAATCTGCTCATGATCTAGTTTGATGCTTACTTCCTCATTCATCCTGGTAGTGTCGGCACTCACCAGTCCAGAGGCGAAAACGGTCTAACTGACCGCTATATGTGTCGAAGTTATGGAGAAACTTCTAGGTGAGGCGCTGCTAACAATCCTCTGTCTATGGAACTTGCACTTCGCCTGTGGCACGTTTATCAAACGCCAGTCTAAGCTGGAAGGGTTATCCTCTGACGGCACGGTTGTTAACCGTTACTGCTGATAGTCTAACATATTTTCTCCAATACCTACTCAAAATTGACTAGTTATGAACACAGATGTCTAGGAATTATGTTACAGTTTCCAACCCTAGCCCCTCTAAAAAACCAGTGTTGCAGCCCAAACAGCCAAACTTCTTTTTAAGGAATTACTAAGGGAGTTGTGTCCCCTTACGATGCTACAGTGAGAGATGACATTGCTTAATCTTATGTCGTCTACGACCCAATCTGAAATATAGCTTCAATCATTAGGCTCAGCATGGTCACAACCGCAGAAAAAACAAACATTGGTTACATTACCCAAATCATTGGTCCAGTTGTAGACGTTAAGTTTCCCGGCGGGAAATTGCCTCAAATCTACAACGCTCTGACCATCAAAGGCACCAACGAAGCTGGACAAGAAATCAAACTTACCGTTGAAGTGCAGCAACTGCTGGGCGACAACCAAGTACGGGCTGTTGCAATGAGCACCACCGATGGCTTAGTACGTGGTCTGGAAGTTGTCGATACTGGCGCTCCCATTAGCGTACCAGTTGGTAAAGCTACCTTGGGTCGCATTTTCAACGTACTGGGCGAACCCGTGGATAACAGGGGCCCTGTAAATGCTGAGGCGACTTTGCCTATTCACCGCGCTGCTCCCAAATTTACTGAACTGGAAACTAAACCTTCCGTGTTTGAGACTGGGATTAAAGTTGTTGACCTCCTGACTCCCTATCGACGCGGCGGTAAGATTGGTCTATTTGGCGGTGCAGGTGTCGGTAAAACCGTGATCATGATGGAGTTGATTAACAACATCGCTACTCAGCACGGTGGAGTATCCGTTTTTGCTGGAGTGGGTGAACGCACCCGCGAAGGTAATGACCTCTACAACGAAATGATTGAATCCGGGGTGATCAATAAAGACAACCTCAACGAATCAAAGATTGCTCTAGTCTACGGTCAGATGAACGAACCACCCGGCGCGAGAATGCGGGTTGGTTTGTCAGGTTTGACAGTAGCAGAGTACTTCCGCGATGTGAACAAACAGGACGTGCTACTGTTTATTGACAACATCTTCCGGTTCGTACAAGCAGGTTCGGAAGTATCAGCGCTGCTAGGTCGGATGCCTTCTGCGGTGGGATATCAGCCTACACTGGGAACTGATGTCGGTGAACTGCAAGAGCGGATTACCTCAACTACAGAAGGTTCAATTACCTCGATTCAAGCAGTTTACGTACCAGCAGACGACCTCACCGACCCCGCACCTGCAACCACTTTCGCCCACTTAGACGGAACCACAGTACTGTCTCGTGGTTTAGCAGCTAAGGGAATTTACCCAGCTGTAGATCCCCTTGGTTCAACTTCTACCATGCTCCAGCCCAGCATTGTCGGCGACGAACACTACAATACTGCTCGTGCGGTGCAATCAACTCTACAACGTTATAAAGAACTCCAAGATATCATCGCCATTCTTGGTCTTGATGAACTATCTGAAGAAGATCGTCTCATCGTGGCACGGGCACGGAAAGTCGAGCGCTTCTTATCTCAGCCGTTCTTTGTAGCAGAAGTATTTACCGGTTCTCCTGGTAAGTATGTGAAGTTGGAAGACACCATCAAAGGATTCCAGAAAATTCTCTCTGGTGAATTGGATGATCTGCCAGAGCAAGCTTTCTATTTAGTAGGCGATATTAACGAAGCGATCGCCAAAGCTGAAAAAATCAAGGGTTAGTCATTAGTCATTAGTCATTGGTCATTAGTGAAGCGCTAATGACCAATGGCAAATTGCAAAAGACAAAGCGCAAAGTCTGAGCTGAGGTTTCCTCCATACACCGAAGGGGTTGCCGCAGCGAAAAGTCTGGGCGGTGGCTTCCGCCAATCAGAACTTTGTAAGAGAAGACATAGGACAAAAGACAAATGACACTAACCGTTCGTGTAATTTCCCCAGACAAAACCGTCTGGGATGCCGCAGCTGAAGAATTAGTTTTACCCAGCACTACAGGTCAACTGGGCATTCTCACTGGACACGCACCACTTTTAACCGCTTTGGATATAGGTGTGATGCGAGTACGCGCTAACAAAAATCAAGCTTGGCAAGCGATCGCCCTTTTGGGTGGCTTTGCTGAAGTCGAAGAAAACGAAGTGACAATTCTGGTAAATGGCGCTGAACGTGGCGATGCCATCAATCTTGAAGAAGCTCGTGCTGCTTATAGCCAAGCAGAAACACGTCTGAGTCAAGTGACACCAGATGACCGTCAAGCACAAATCCAGGCAACCCAAGCCTTTAAACGTGCCCGCGCTCGCTTTCAAGCCGCTGGTGGTTTAATTTAGAATTAATTTTAACTTTACATGTAAATAGGGTGAGCTTGTTTGCTCATCCTATTTACTAGTAACTAATACTAACTATCTCTAAACTTGCATTTTATAACCTACATTCCGCAGATATTAAACGTCAGCCCTAGCGATCAGTTTTCAAGCGAACACTATATAACTGGACACAGTATCACTTATCTAAAACTATCTGAATCAAACTTTTTCACCAATTCAACTTGCTCAATTTTTTGCTTAATCCAAGCATCAAACAAATCAGTAATAATTTGTTGACGCAGTATATTATCCAGTTGTGGTTGAACAATCTCCTCAACAAAAATTAGGTGTATTCCCTTTGAGGTGACAATTGGTTTCAAAAGTTGAGGTGGTGTAGCTGAAAAAACAGCAGCAGAAAGCTCTGGTTTTAAATCCTTGCGGCGTAATGTTCCTAAATATCCGCCTTTTCGGCGTAATTCAGTATCTTCAATATATTTGTGAGCAACATCATAAAAACTCATCTCTCCTTCTTGAACAGCATAGAAAAGTTCTAATGCTAGATCTTCATCGTCTAGTACAACTTCGTACATGACTACGCCAGCATACTCTAGTTGATGTTCAAAGAAGTAAGGCTCTATTTTATCTACAAATAGATTTTGGCTTAACTTGCCAAAAAGGACACTAGTGTAGACCATTTCTTCAAAATTATCTATGGACAGACCATGTTTTTCTAGCCATACCCAAGTATCTTCAGCACTGTTGAGTTTGTTCACTAATCGAAAAATATCTGCTGCTTCTTGTAATTCTTCTGTTTCCACATTGATGCCAGCTTCCTTAGCAGCATTTGTCACTATCTGATGTGTAACAATTTGTTCAATTATTTCCGGTATTTTACAAGATAGCTTGATTTGCTGAAGAATATCTGTATTGGTAATAGTAATAGCTTGTGACATGATGTTTTCAATTAGTTCGATACAATTAACAGGGCGCACAAAGATTTTTATTTTTCTTTAAAGAAAAATATCTGAAAATGAGTAACTCTAAAAATGCATAATTACAACGAAATACTTATAATTTTACTCCTCCTTGTTGCAACTGCTTGAATGGATCAAGTAGAAAATCAATAATTCGGCGCTGCCGCACAATTACTTCTGCTGTTGCTGTATCTCCTGGACGTAAAGGAATACACTTATTATTTGAGACAACACAACTCTGTTTTAGAGAAATATCTAGGTTATAAGCTGCCACTTTTCCAGATGGTGTATCTATTTCTGTAGTGGTAGGAGAAATTTTAATTAATTCTCCTGAGATTACCCCGTGGTCTTGAAACGGATAAGCATCAAACTTGAGCTTTACTGGTAATCCTGTTCGCAAAGAACCACTTTCAGTAGTTGCCATTTGTGCCCGAACTATTAAAGGTGAACTAGATGATGCAATCTCTGCAACCAGAGTCCCTGGTTGTACAACTGCTCCAGGTTTTTGTATTGGTAATTGAAATAATGTACCGCTTGCAGTAGCTCTAATTTGTCGCTGTCCCAACTGAAATTTTAATGATTGAATCTGTCTCTGGCTTTGAGAAATTTCTGACTTGAGTGAAGTAATTTCTGTTTCTAAATTCTTTTGTTGTTCTTCAATTTTCAGTGCAGCTAGCTTACCAGTACGAGTCAAAGTTTGATAACTTCTTTCTTGTTCTTTAAGTCGTAATTCTGCCTGCTTAATATCCGCATTGTTTTGGCGAATAGTTTGCTCATAAATACTTTGTTGTTCTGCTAAACGTAACTTAGATTGTCGAATATCTGACTTTGCTTGTTCATATAATTTTAGTCTTTCTTGTGCCGCATCTTCCTTATCAACAACATTAATTTCTGCCGCAATACCTTCTTTAAAAGCTTTTTGATAACGTTCTAATTCTCGCTGAGCGATCGCTAAACTCACCTCAGCTAATTTCTTAGCATTTAGACTCTGCTCAAAAGTTTGCTTAGCTTGATTAACCTGAGCTAATTTTTCTTCTTTACGTAAATTATAAGAACTCACAATAGCTTGTAAATTTTGATTAGCTTGGTCAATTTGTGCTTGCTTTTCTAACTGTTGGGACTGATTTTGTTGCTGTTGAGTTGATAAAGAAACAAATAGCTGATTTTTAGCTGCATTTAATTGCGTAAATCGATTTAATTGCCCCTCTAATTTATCTTGTGTTTGCCGTAATTCTGTTTTTACTAATTCCGATTCTAATACTAATAAAGTTTGCCCAGTTTTTACTGTATCACCTTCTTTGACTCGTATTTCGGCAACTGTGCCAGCAACAGCTGCATCAAGCTTAATTGTTTTATCCCCTGGCTCAGTTCTGCCTCTAGCTGTGCCAGTCTCATCTACTTTGGAGAGTATTGCCCAAGGTAAAATTATACACACAAATGTTACTAAAAAATATAATATTCCTCTTGTCCAAACTCGAGGTAAGCTATCAAGTGTTTCTTTAGTAATATCAGACCAACCATCATTTTTCGTATTTGAGATTGATGAAGTGGCAATCTCTGAATAAGATGTTTCTTCTGGTAATGTATCGCTGATTCGTCCATTCAATATATCTGGCATAACTTTTCCTAATATCCATGTTGAACTTCGGTTGAGTAATGGATAATTGGATACCCATTACCAATTACTAACGCCGTAGTCTTCACGATTTATGTTGTCCCATGCAACTGCTGTTGATTTAGATAGAAATAATGTCCTCGTTTTGCCATTAATGCATCATGAGTGCCACTCTCAATCAAAATTCCTCGATCTAATACTAAAATTAAATCTGCGTTCCGCACAGTAGAAAGTCGATGGGCAATTACTAACGTAGTTCTATCCTTCAAAATTGTGTTCAAGTTTTGTTGTATTACCCTTTCTGATTCGGTGTCAAGATGGGAAGTTGCTTCATCTAAAACCAACAGTTGAGGATTGCCTAATAAAGCTCTAGCAATAGCTATCCGTTGTCGCTGTCCACCAGATAATAATCCCCCACCTTCACCAATTTGGGTTTCGTACCCCATCGGCAGTTTTTTGATAAACTCATCAGCACCCGCTAATTGTGCCGCTTCGATTACTTCTGATAAAGTTGCTCCAGGATGCGCTAAGCAGATGTTTTCCCGAATCGTACCGCCGAATAAAAAGGTATCTTGGTCAACTACTCCCACAGAAGAACGTAAAGAGCGTAGAGAAATACTAGTAATATCTTGTCCATCAATCAGTATTCTGCCATCTGTAGGGAGATACAAGCCTAAAGCTAATTTAGAAATGGTAGTTTTTCCTGAACCGCTACGTCCTACCAAAGCTACCATCTGCCCCGATTTTACTTCAAAACTGATATTTTCAAGAATATTAATGTCACTTTCTGGGTGATAGCGAAATGTTACATTGTCAAAGCGAATATTTCCTTTAACTTGTGGTAGGTTTTGGCGTGCTTGATGCTGTAAATCTTCTTCTGGTTCTGCATCTAATACATCATTAATCCGTTCTACCGCAATCACAACCTCTTGCAATTGATTCCATAACACACTCAGGCGTTGAAATGGTGTAATAATATTTCCCACTAACATATTGAATGCCACCAATTGTCCAATAGTTAACTGGTTTTGAATTACCTGATGTGCGCCGAACCACAACAAACCTGTTGTAATTAATGCTTGAATTGTATTACTAAATATTTGCAGACGATTGCCAATAACTTGTCCATCAAAATTGGTTTTAATCTCTTTGTTTAATAATTCTTCCCAATGCCATCTGACTGTTTGTTCTACGGCAGTAGCTTTCACTGTTCGCATACCAGTTAAGGCTTCAATTAGATAGCTACTTTCTTTGGCAACAGCATTAAATATTTCTCTAGAGATTCTTTGTAAAAAAGGCGTAGCAACTAATGCCAACAGAGCAAACGGCGGGATGATTAACAATGCCAAAAGTGCCATTTGCCAACTGTACCAAAACATCAATCCTACATAGATAAAGACAGTAAGTAAATCTAAGAGGATAGATAATGCTTCACCCGAAAGGAAACGTTGAATTTTGCGGTTTTCTTGAACGCGAGAGATGATATCTCCAACATAACGCGACTCAAAGAAATTCAATGGTAGCCGGAGGGTATGGCGAATAAAGCCAACAATGAGTGCGAGGTCGATTCTGTTAGCTGTGTGGTCTAAGAGATATTGTCGTAGCCCCGTCATTGCTACTCTAAAGAGGTTGAATATCAGCAACCCTAACCCTACTGCTGTTAAAGTGAGTTCCGATCGCTGTACCACCACGCGATCTAAAATTAATTGGGTAAATAACGGGGTGACGAGTCCAAAAATCTGAATAAATACCGAAGCAATAAATACCTCCAGCATTACCAACGAGTGCGGCTTCATCAACTCAAAGAATTGCCAAAAAGGAGTGGAAGTCTCCTTAGTCTCTTTGAGCATGGCTGTTGGTTGCAGCAGCAATGTATAACCAGTCCAGTTGGCATTAAACTCAGCATGGCTGAGGGTGCGTTGACCAATGGCAGGGTCAGCGACAATCACATGCTTAGGGGTAATTTCGTAAACAACGATGTAATGTTTGCCTTCCCAGTGGACGATCGCAGGTAATTTTTGCTTAGCTAATTGCTTTAAACTAGCTTTTACCGGTCGTGTAGCGAAACCGATGCTTTCCGCCGCCGCTAATAATCCCCGCAATGATGCACCATTGCGGTCTACATTGGAGATATCCCGCAAGCGATTCACACTGAAGTTCTTTCCCCAATAGCGAGACACCATCACCAAACAAGCCGCGCCACAATCAGATGCGCTGTGTTGAGCAAAAAATGGATAGCGCCGTAATACCCGTTGCCATAAATGCCCTACTTGCTGCGTCGGACTAGGGAAATAAGCTTTGCTAATCTTGTTAGCGTGCGGCAAATCCGCACTATTTGACAAATTGGTTATTTTATAGTTTTTGCTAGAATCTTCGGTTTTTATGGGTGGGTGGTCTGAGTCTGTCTGTTGGGGATAACGAGATAGCGCTTGATTCCACAAATGCTGTTCAATTTGTGGATATTTAGCCATCAATGGCCATAGCACCTTACCCGGTATAAAGCATAGTTGCAAATTAACTGAAGCCCTCGCTGCATATGGCTGCAACTGTGCATCGGGAAACAAGGTGAATTCTGCAAAGGCGGCCCCAACTTCCAAAGTGGCAATTAACTCATCGGTACTATTTAGCAGCCTCACCTTACCAGCAATAATGATGTAGATACCTGGCTCAACATCGGTTCCTTGCCAGAACTTACCAACTTTTGGGTTGAGATGCTTAGCTTGTTGAAGACAATGTTGAAACTCCTCTGTGGCCAGAGAACATCCCAGAGTACTGTTTAACTGTTGTGGAGAAACCAAATGAGCGGATAGATTTTGCGCCATGAGTCTCTGAGTCTTTTTCTATGTTTGCAAAGTTGATGGGTAAAAATTCCGAATTATCTGGAATATTGGCTGATTTCAGATCACTAATCAAGATTTTGGAGCTATTATTTTGCTCATTATTGTTACCCTGAATATTGTTCGACTTGGGTCGTGTCGATAATCCCATCTGTTTCAGCAGTCGCTTGATGTGTCGGTCACTGACTTCAACACCAAATTCTTTCGCCAAATGTTTTTGCAACCAGTTCGCTGTCCACCGTCGAAACGAATATCCATGATTACGGGGACTGCTACCAACCAGTTCTTTAAGACGGCTGAGATATTGGTCATTTACTGCTTTAGGACGACCGATTGGACAATCTTGCCATTGGTGCGCCATTCCTGTGCGGGCTATGTGCGTCCAATGTCTTGCTGTCGCAGCACAACACCCCAAGGTTTGACAAATTTCTGTTTGAGTTTTTCCCTCGTCTGCCAACAACATGATTTCTATGCGTTGGCGATAAGATTCAAGTAAATTTTTATGTAAACTTTCTAGCAGCAGTTTCCGCTGAAAAGGTGTTAAATACTTACCACCTGCTGTACTAGGATAGTTGGTTTGAGGTTTTGTTTGGCAGTCAGACATAAACTTAGAATTTACTAGTTTTGCAGACACACAAATGTTTTGTACTTAGAGGATATTTACTTAAGTACTATCAAATGTATCAATGAGTCCTTCAGGTGCTAGTTCTTACCCCCCCAAGAGTATATGTCACTCTGTATAGGCTCAGGTTAAGCTACAAATCATCTTTGTTGATTCCGAAGAAAATCCCTAAATTTTCGATGTTGAAATATTAATTCAAAAATCAAGCTTTGTGTATAATCACCGTCTATTATCACTATAATTAGTATCAATATTCGTATGATTTCCAAGAATATATACATAGCTCAACGTAGCTCATTCAGGACTTATGTAAGTATCAGATTATTTTCGTGAAGTTATGCACAAGACAAAAAACTTAGTAATGCAACATCCGTGCATAGGCGCGTTCGTTGCTAACCATGACGATTCCAGTAAACTATTGTAGAGACACAGCATTGCTACATCTCTACAAATACTACGTCTCTACGACTGAATCAGATTGCAGTCTAATTCCCCGCTCAATTATTTGCTATCTCAGCAGTTTGTATCAAATTTTACTATGCTCAAAATTTGCCTCTTGGCTTAAATTCTGTTTATAGGGAGAGTGATAGTAAACGTTGTGCCTACCCCAACTTGACTATTAACCACAATAGACCTCTTGCATAAATATTTTTTTTGTTGGGCTACGCCCCGCTTCTCTAACACGCAGAGGCGCAGAGACGCAGAGAAGAGAACGCAAAGAAGGACTTTTGCAAGAGGTCTAATCTCTCCTCCGTGGGCCTCGACACACTTCTTAACGCTCGCCTAGAAAAATATCTTTCTAATTCCTCGTGGGCTTCTCTGCCAAACGCTACGCGTAACTTGCTTAAGCGCAGGGGTACGACTTTGCTCAGCACACTTCCCCATTCCCCAAAAAACTAATACCACGTTCTAAACAACATCCGCATTTTGTAGCCGTCAGCGGTAATAGGTAAGCCTAAATAAATGGGCATCCAGAAAACGAAAGCAGAGAAAATGAGAAATGTTATCGTGACACCTATTATCCGAAATTCACGATAATAACTGCGAAGACACTGGTCAACAAACCAAGCGATCGCTAAAAATACAAATATCACAGCACACATGTAGTGATAGATAAAAACGCACCTTGTCACTTTCACCCAAGGCAGTAAGTTAGCAGCGTAATTTAAAACTACATACAGAGCAATCCAAGTATCGACACCAACAGTTGCAGGTACAGAAAAATGCTTTTGTTTTACCCAAGGAATCACAACTTGTGCAACTAGCATTCCAACCATAAACAAAATCGCAGCAACACCAAGCCACCACAAAACCGGATTCCCCATTGCATGGACATCATAAACTATTTTTCCAGTCCCAGAAGGCAAAGGCGGCCCCACAACAGGTAATGGTTCAGTGAGACTTTGAGCAGTTTGGAAGTAATATGCCATTGGTCGAGTCAACAAAGGCCACTTGTACCAAGCAGCACAATAAGGATGCACATTGGTGCTATTACCACCCATTTCGAGGTGAAACTTCAAAATTGCTTGATGTACTTCGATAAATCCAAACCTTTGATCTAGTTGCAGGTGAGGAATCCAGATTAGGCTGTAAACTAATCCAGGGATAATTCCTAGATAAAACCCCATCTGGAAGATATTTAGTTGAGTTAGGTTTTGGAGTGGTGAGGGGGGTGTGGTTTGACTTCTGGTGTCAAAGACACTCTCGCTAGCTTGCTTCCCCATAGGGGTACGCTCACCAACCGAGGATGAGGTGAGAAAATGTAGTACACGAATTACCCAGGCTGCTACCCAAATGAAATAAGCACCCAATAGGAACCATAAACCATTCCACTTAGTAGCTGCTGACGCACCAAAACCAACACCAGCTATCACTAACCACAAAGTACGTCTTTGATTTTGGTTTGCCAATGCCAATAATAAAAACCATTGACCTAACAAACCAAAAATCACGATATAAATATTGTTCAGAGCATAGCGAGACTCTACTAAAAATATGCCGTCACAAGCTGTGAACAAACCTGCAAGCAAAGCAAAGCTACGACGATAACTTAACTGATAGGCAATTGCGGTAACAACTACGGGAATAAATGAACCAGTGAGGGCATTTGTCCAACGATAACTCCAAGGCGATCGCAATGAACCTGTCAGCCCATTGACGGTATCATGCCCAAAAGGGATGTGACTACTAATCCAAATTCCAATGCCAATAATATATTGACTCAGTGGCGGATGAGCATTAAAAAATGGCGTATTGGTAAGATAATTATTACCAAATTTAGCAAAGTAAACTTCATCAAACACTAGGGTGTTGAATCGTTCCAGTCCCCAAAATCGCAGGGCAACTGAGAACAGAAATATACCCACTATCCCAATTTGGAACCACTTTTTAGTCATTGGTCAGTTTAATTCGTAATTCGTAATTCGTAATTAAAATCCGATAAAGTAATTTGGGTTTGTAATCAAAAATTGCATTTCTTTTTCCTCTTGGCATCAAATTCGCCCATTAATTTTGTATTTGTTAATTCCAGAAAAAAGTTTGATGATTTCCATCAATAAATTAAGGGACTCATATCTGAAATTACGAATTAATTATTACCCAGTATTTCTCATCCCAGCAGCAATACCGTTAATAGTTAATAATGCTCCTCGCAATAATTCGCCTTTGCTGTAACGAGAGTGGATAACCCCGGTGGTAGTGGTAGTGCGAGACTGACGCAGGCGTTTGAGTAGGGAAACTTGGATAAATCCCAGAGGGACAATTGTACCATTGCGTAATTGCACAGACCGCTGCAACACAGGATCACCATCTAAAAGTCGATTGTGTCCGGTGATTTGTAAGACCAAATTCCTTGTGAGATAGAATTCGCTAGCAATTTGCTCAAAAACTTTCTCAAAGCGGGGTTTATCTTCAGGACTAGACAATTCCTGAACGTAATGCTGTGCCATTTGAATGTCTACTTTTGCTAAGGTCATTTCTGCTTTAGAAATAACCATCTTGAAGAAGGGCCACTTCACATAAAAGTAGCGTAACAATTTTAGGTGTTCTTCTGGCTCTCCGTTCAAGAATTCCTGAACAGCCGTGCCGACACCATACCAAGAAGGTAGCAAGAAACGGGTTTGTGTCCAGCTAAATACCCAAGGAATCGCTCGTAAACTGCTTAAATCTTTCTTGCCGGAGGGACGCCGCGCGGGACGAGAACTAATTTGCAGTTGGCTAATTTCTTCAATGGGGGTTACTTGATGGAAGAAGTCAATAAAATCAGGCTGCTCGTAGATTAAGGCACGATAATGTTGACGCGATCGCACTGCTAATTCTTCCATAATCTCGTTCCAAGGTTCAATATCATCAAACCCTGTCCGTAGCAAACTCGCTTGAATCACAGCAGTGGTGATGGTTTCCATATGATACAAAGCCAAGTCTAGTAAGGAATACTTAGAAGCTAGAACTTCGCCTTGTTCGGTAATCTTGATGCGTCCATTGATGCTGTGGCCAGGCTGGGCCAAAATCGCCTCATAAGCTGGCCCACCACCACGTCCCACAGAACCGCCGCGTCCGTGGAAAATTCGCAAGTTTATACCATGTTCCTCGGCTATTTGCTGTAGTGATTTTTGGGCTTTATGAATCTCCCAGTTACTACTTAAAAAACCAGAGTCTTTATTACTGTCAGAATATCCCAGCATTACTTCTTGTAAGTTGGGAGTGAGTGGTGAAGATGACGCGGGGAGGGGGAGACGCGGTGACGCGGTGAAATTCTCTGTATTTCCTGTATTTCCGTGTCTCCGTGTTTCCGTGTCTTCTATAGACGCGGTGAAATTCTCCGTGTCTCCCTTCGGGTTCGCAGTCGCCTGCGGAGGGAAACCCTCCTGCAGCGCTGTCTCACCGTGTCTCCGTGTCTCCGTGTCCTCTAATTGGTCGTAGCCGCCAGCTAATAAGGCCCGATACAAGGGAAGCGAAAATAGTTGCCGCATGACGCTTCTGGAGCGTTGCAAGTCTTCTACTGTTTCAAATAGAGGTATAACTTGAATCGTGCCGACGGCGATGGCGGGGTCAAAAAGTCTCGCCTCTTTGGCTAACAGCAATACTTCCAATACGTCGCTGACTTCGCGGCACATACTGATAATGTAGGTATGGCAGATGTTGATTCCAAACTCTTGCTGTAGCGATCGCACTATGCGGAAGGTTTCAATGACATCATTGGTTTTTTCGGAAAATGGCAGTTCCGCTGGAATTAATGGCCGACGGGTTTGTAGTTCTCCTGTTAACCAAGCAACTCTTTGCTCCTCATTGAGTTCGTTATATGCTTGGGGTAAGATTTGCAGGTATTCAAGAATCTCGTCAAGTGCATCGGCGTGGCGGGACGATTCTTGACGGATATCTAGCTGTGTCAGGTTAAAGCCAAATATTTCTACCTGACAGACGAGATTTTCTAATGCTCGGCAACTTAAACCTGTTTCTGTTAAGTTACGTTGAATTAATCGCAGTTCTGCTAAAAAGTCATTTCCCGAACGGTACATTGGGGAATCTTCGTTTGTTGGTGTTTCCCGCTTATATAAGGCTAAATTGCGATCGCGTGTATTCTCCAGCCGTCTGAGTACATAAGCCAACTTCAGCCGATAGGGTTCTTGCCGATAACGCAGTGCCAAAGCATCATATACTTCACTCAACTGCGATTGATCTAACTCCAGAGATTCCAGTAAATCTGGCAAAACATCACTCCAGTGCATCGATACACTTAGTAATTCAATCAGTTGCTTAACTGACCGGATGTATCTCTCTAACACCATTTTGCGCTGATAACAAGCGGTCTGCCAAGTGGTTTCTGGTGTAACTGAAGGGTTCCCATCTCTGTCTGAACCTACCCAAGAGCCAAAAGAGCAAAAGTTTTTGCTTGGTGGTTCCAGCCAAGGAAAGGTGTTATTTAGGGTGTGTTTGAAGCGTTTATAAAGTTGAGGAATGCCATCAAATAACACTTCTTGGAAGTAGTGTAAGGCATAGTCTACTTCATCTAAAACCGAGGGCTTGAACTGATGGAGTTCGTCAGTACGCCACCACAGGCGAATTTCTTCTAGCAACTGTTCGCGTAAGTCTTCGGCTTCCCAAGGATATCCTCCCCCCATTCCCCCACGACTTTCTAGAGCATCGAGTTGTTGTAGGAGTCTTACGACTTGTCGCTGCTTATCACGAATGGTGTGACGAACAATTTCCGTTGGGTGAGCGGTGAAAACTAAGCGCACATCCAGTTGGGAAATGAGGCGCTGAATTTGCTGCGGTGGGACATTGAGATGAAATAAATGGGGAAATAAACTGGCGAAAGTACCTTTTTGTTTGCCTTGCGCTCTATCTACCCAATTCTTGGTGAGCAAGTCTGCTACTATTCCCCGACTTACAGGCGTGTCGTCTTCTGTTTGGTTGGATGAATAGATAATATTGGGTAGTGTTTCTAGGTCATCTATTTCTGTTTCAGTTTCATAGCGAGTCAATTGCTGCCGTTGTTCATATTCCTGCTCTATGATGTTGATCAACTGAAAATACAGAGCGAACGCTCTAGCAGCTCGAATTGCTTCGTTGATATTCAGTTGCTCAATCAATTTGACAGCTGAGGATGCCTGGTCATTAGTAGCTTGTCCTTCTGGTGAACATAAATCGCGTAACTGTCGCAATAAATCCACCATATTTTGACCGCATTCTTGGCGAAGAACTGTTTCCCACAATTCTTCGACTACTTGTAGACGATGACGCAAAAATAATTCTGATGCTGGGTATATATTCACAGTCTGAGACGAAGAGTATAAAAGGTAACTCATATCTTCTATGCTGGTAAAGCCGATTGCTGTTTTCTTTTGGTAGTTTTGCACCGAAAACTCATGGAGTTTACCCTGAGAAAGCCAAAACTTAAGTATAATTAGTTACCAACACTTGTACCGTTATCTTCTGGAAAATCGAGAATGGGTAAGCGATCGCCGCGAAATAATTCCTCACTGGCTTCCCCTATGGCTTTGAGGGCTTTTCCAGTAGTTTTTTCCGTAGTCAACAGCAGTAGTATAGACGCTGTACCTATTTGTAAGAGTAGAAATTGGGGAATGTTAAACAGAACCAGATTTAGTCCAGAATTGTCAGATGGTTGTTGGTTTGCAGGTGGCATAGCTACTTCTTATTTTTAGGAAGACGAGTAAAATAAACGCAAAACTCAATGTTAGTCCGACTTGCAACCGTACATGACTATCTTGGCCGATTTTGCAAGCTCCAAAGGTAACAAAAGTGTTAAAAAAAAAGGTCAAAGTGTGATACATCTATGGTTCTAGTTTACAAGTGCAGGCACTATCCCCCAATCATCGCTTCCTGTAAAGTTCACTGCCCATGAAAACAGTATTACCAGATAGCCAGCAATCCTTAGTACAATGGGTAAGCCAAGCAACAGGGATCAACACTTTCGGGGTGAAAGTCCGGTTGCGGGGAAACGACCTTCACATTCTTTGTGAAGGCATGGAGTGTCCGCAACGTTGGCGCACTCTATCTGATTTGCTGCAAGCACTACAGCAAACAGATTTGGATACCCTAACAAGTAATGAACAACCCTCAATATACCAAGTATTTGTCTACGGTCGAAAGAAGGGGCAACCACGACCTAAATGGTGCCATCGGGTTTACTTAAATCAATTAGATCGGCATTTAGAGCAGGTGCAACAAGCCCTGCTAGTCAACTCAGACAAATCGAAACAACCAGGTGGAGCGCTAATTGTCTCCAATGAGAGTTTGGCTCGCCAAGGAAACCCACAAGCCATTGCTCGTTATCTTAGCGAAACTCTCAGTAACTTGGGTGTGTCAGTTAAAGTAAAAATTAAACAGCATCAGCCCCAAGAAAGTCGCCTGTGGATATTTTGTCAGTCCAGCTATAGCCCTGATCCTTCATTACTAGCTGAACCAGTAGCGCAAAAGTTACGTCATCTTCAACTTTCTGGCTACCAAGATGCGGTGATTGTTTCGCAGGTAAGTGGTGAAACCGCACCCGATTGGCGCTTAAGGGTGGATTTGACACCACCAGATGTCATGCTGAAGGAGTGGGCACGTTGGGGAGATGTGCAAGCGATCGCCAGACTATTAACTGAGGTATTGTCAGAGTTAAAAATAGCCGTACAAGCTTCTTTAAAAGAATCAACTCTCCATATCTTTTGCAAGCCAGCTTTTGACCCCTTAGAAACTGCCCCAGCCCCAGATAAAACAATCTGCCAAGAAGCAATTATACCATTGCTAGAGGCGATCGCACCCCAAGGTATTCTTGCTGCCACTATCTACGGGCAAAAAACTACTGACAAGCAGCCCAATTGGGTTGATTGGCTATCCCTCCCGGCGACGGAACATCCCGCCCTCGCTACATTACCACTGGAACTGGCAACAACTGGCGATCAAGATGCGATCGTTTTTTTACTAGAACGACTACTCAACCCTGATTTAGATCGGCGTTTGCTCACTGGTGGAATTCGCGTACTACTTTTAGACAAAGGTGACTTATTACACGTAATGTGTGATGCTCCCGTGTGTCCAACGCGCAAGCAAGTAGCTAGCAAAGTAGCTCAATTCATCCGTCAATTAAAACTTCGCGCTATTGCAGGGGTACGTGTTTACGGACGCCGCGCTGGTAACAAAGAACCTGCTTGGAACTACGGCGTGGATTTTGAGCATCGCCAAAGATTAGTACCAGAGGCAATCCCAGAATTTGCAGTCACCACTGATTACATTGACGATTTGGTGACTTGTGATCCTGACGAGCCAATTTTACGTCCTAACCTGACTACAGAGGAAGTTCAGAGTTTCGTTACCGGAGTAGCAAGAAATTGGTTAACCACGGCGACAATATCAGCCAAAAAATTCTTTTTAGGAACCCAGCTGTTTACCGAAACTCAAGAAGCAGCAGAGCCAAATTTTGATCCACAAGGACTCAAAGTTGCCATAGTATGGGGAACATTGGGATTATTGCTCACCCTCCAAACCGATTGGATTTTAGGTATAATCATCGCTCGCACGCTACCGAGTCCACAAAAAATCGCCAATGTCTCAACCCCATCATCTGCTAAGCAAAAAAGAAAAGAACAGCAAGATCAGAGGATGGCATTTTTCACCGACACTTCCAAGAAAAAATCTCCTCAAAATAATTCTGCATTTAATAATTCTGGGTTTACCCAAAGTGATGAGCAATCTGGGAGTTTGGCAGCCGCACCACTCAAAGAAAAGGCAACCGCAACCGCTATTTTGTTGGCCGCGCGATCGCAAATGCCAAGCTTTAATGCTAGACAATTAGATGAGCAACTAGCACTGTATAAACAGCGTCTGGCTCAAACTGGTAGTCCCCCCGATGTGTTGGTAATTGGCTCCTCCCGCGCCTTGCGAGGCATTGACCCCCAGGCACTTGCTAAAGCTTTAAAAACTCAGGGTTATCCGAATCTTGATGTATTTAACTTTGGTATTAATGGCGCCACAGCACAAGTTGTAGACTTTGTGATTCGTCAAGTATTGCAACCAAAAGAACTACCCAAACTAATTTTGTGGGCAGATGGGGCCAGGGCTTTCAACAGTGGTCGTGAGGATATGACCTTTAGGGCAATTGCATCATCACCAGGCTATAAAAAAGCGTTGCAAAAAACACCATCAACTGCAAGTAGTAACGAAAATTCCCCAAATTCTGCAAATAATTCCAAAGAGCAAAAGACAAAAGCCGAAAAACAGGAAACAAACAGCTATCAAGCTGTCAACCAGTGGTTAAATAACGCTTTAGCTGCGGTTTCTGCTACCTACCCAAACCGCGAGCAGATTAAAATCTTACTGCAAAAACAATTAGACTCGTTGCCTTTAGTGAGCGATCGTCATCCCACAAGCACATCACAAAAACAGTCAACAGATGGTACAGAAGACACCTCCCAACAAGCAGTTGATTTTGATGGCTTCCTACCTTTATCTATTCGCTTCAACCCCGCTAGATACTATCAAAAATATTCCAAAGTATCAGGAAATTACGACAACGACTATAAATCTTTCCAAGTAGGAGGCGTACAAGATACTGCACTACAATCGGTGCTGCAATTCACCCAGTCTCGCAAAATTTCCCTAGTGTTTATCAACATGCCTCTCACGGCAGAATATTTAGATCCAATACGCAAACAACATGAACAAGAATTTCAGCAATATATGTCGGGTTTAGCTAATAATCCCAACTTCATTTATCGAGACTTAAGTCAACAATGGCTAAAAGCCAACGATTACTTTTCCGACCCCAGCCACCTCAACCGCTTTGGAGCATACGAAGTCTCGAAAAAGCTAGCCAATGACCCAATGATTCCTTGGCCAGCGAAGTAGGCACTTCGACTTCGCTCAGTGACCGGGAGATGAGGGAGACGCGGGGACGCGGAGAATAACTAATGACCAATGACAAATAACTAACCAATGAGTTTTATATCAATTTTCTATGGCTTATTCCTGCTAAGTGTACTGGGAATTTACTGGTCTTTAGCACAATCTAAATTACGTTTATGGACGTTACTAATTGCTAGCTTGGTTTTCTACTCATCCTTACAATTTCAATACATACCTTTGCTGTTAGCACTGACTTTTATTAATTTTCGATTTGGGTTAGAGATTGGGAAAAACACTTCACCAGGAAAACATTCTTTAGAATGGGAAATTTCCAATGAAGAATGGCAATTTGCCCAATCGGATTGGAATCAACGTCGATTAAAACTTTTATGGTTGGGTATATCTTTAAATGTAGTCTTACTCTTAGGATTTAAATATGTAACTCCCTTCATGAAGTTAATTTTACCGCTATCAGCCAACTCACCAGATAGCTCTTTTAAATTAATTGCACCTTTGGGGATTTCATTCTTCACTTTTGAGTGCATCGCTTACTTAGTTGATGTCTATCGTGGTGCCCCTGCTGCTGAACAATTTCTCAAATTTGCTACCTATAAATTATTTTTTGCTAAGTTAATTTCCGGCCCTATTACTCGTTACCACAACTTATCAAATCAACTTAATACATTACATTTGCCAACTGCTGATAGAGTGGCAGAGGGATTATGGTTGATTGCTAGAGGTGCAGTCAAAAAAGGAATTTTTGCAGATCACTTGGGGATCTTTGTAGATCTATGTTTTGGCAATCTACCACGGGCAGGTAGTACAGATCTCTGGTTAGCTACATTTGCCTACGGTTTGCAGTTGTATTTAGATTTCAACGGTTATGTAGATATTGCCCGTGGCAGTGCTTTACTTTTTGGTTTAGTTTTACCAGAGAATTTTGACTTCCCCTACTTTAGCACCAGTATTGCAGACTTTTGGCGACGCTGGCACATGACGCTTGGAGATTGGTTACGTAACTATGTTTACTTTCCTTTAGGTGGTTCTCGTCAGGGTTTAGCCCGCACTTGCTGGAATTTAGTTACAGTGATGCTGATTGCTGGCATCTGGCATGGTTCCGCTTGGGGTTATGTGGTTTGGGGCGCATTCCACGGCATAGCCCTAGCAGTACATCGACTCACAGATGCATTTAGTGATCGCTTTGAATATTTAGAACTATTCTGGCAAAATCCTATAGGTATAGTTGTGGGTTGGTTTTTGACCCAATCTATGGTTTTCATTTCTTGGATCTTATTCCGCTTACCTAACCTCCAAGACTCTTCTGTAGTGCTGCGTCATCTTTGGGGATATCCTGCTGATGCACAGTTTGCCCAAAAGGTATACGTAGAAGTCTTAAATATGAGTCAATACCAACTCGCTTGGGTGCTGCTAACCATAGCTGCTTTTATGGGCATACTCTACGCCTTCAACCGTAGCCTCAAGCTAGAGTTTAACTGGCCTGTCAAGCTTGTCTTTGTACCTTTGTGCCTCTACGCCGTTTGGTTATTAGCTCCTGAAGGTAGCCTACCTTACATATATTTCGATTTCTAATTGATTTCATAATTCTAAATTTGAATTTGTAGAGATATAGCAGTGCTACGTCTCTACATTTTGGTAGGGAAAATTCAAAATCTATAGTAATTCTTAATTCACTCAGGATAGGTTAAACGCCCCGCTACTCGCTAACAAAACTAAACTTTACATTTCAATACATTTCTTAATTAAGTTGAATTAAGCAACGTCAATTAAAATTTTGTAATCAAAAATTTACATTAAAATGAGCATTTCAAGAGTTTTTGTTACAGAGTGTTAAGCAAAATATCAAGTAAACAAAAATTCATGTAGACTCAGATGCATCGGGTAAAAAATTAATTACCTGATACATTTCTACAAACATAAAGCACTCATAAAACAATGACCACAACCATTCAACGTCGCGAAAGCGCCAACGTATGGGAACGGTTCTGCAACTGGATTACCAGCACTGAAAACCGGATTTATGTCGGTTGGTTCGGTGTACTGATGGTACCCACCTTGCTAGCCGCTACCATTTGCTTCATCATCGCATTTGTTGCTGCTCCTCCTGTAGACATCGATGGTATCCGTGAGCCTGTTGCAGGTTCATTGATCTACGGAAACAACATCATCTCTGGTGCTGTAATTCCTTCTTCTAACGCTATCGGTTTACACTTCTACCCAATCTGGGAAGCAGCTTCCTTAGATGAGTGGTTGTACAACGGTGGCCCATACCAGTTGGTAATTTTCCACTTCTTGCTCGGTTGCGCTTGCTACATGGGCCGTCAGTGGGAATTATCTTACCGCTTGGGTATGCGTCCTTGGATCTGTGTAGCTTACAGCGCACCTTTGGCTTCTGCTACAGCAGTATTCTTGATCTACCCCATCGGTCAAGGTTCCTTCTCTGATGGTATGCCTTTGGGTATCTCTGGTACCTTCAACTTCATGATCGTGTTCCAAGCAGAACACAACATCCTCATGCACCCCTTCCACATGTTAGGTGTGGCTGGTGTATTCGGCGGTTCTTTGTTCTCTGCAATGCACGGTTCTTTGGTAACTTCCTCATTGGTTCGTGAAACAACCGAAACCGAATCTCAAAACTACGGTTACAAGTTCGGTCAAGAAGAAGAAACCTACAACATCGTAGCTGCTCACGGTTACTTTGGTCGCTTGATCTTCCAATACGCTTCTTTCAATAACAGCCGTTCTCTTCACTTCTTCTTGGCTGCTTGGCCTGTTGTCGGTATCTGGTTTACCGCACTGGGTATCAGCACCATGGCGTTCAACTTGAACGGTTTCAACTTCAACCAATCCGTAATCGATTCTCAAGGTCGCGTCATCAGCACTTGGGCTGATGTAATCAACCGCGCTAACCTGGGTATGGAAGTAATGCACGAGCGTAACGCTCACAACTTCCCCTTAGACTTAGCTGCTGGTGAAGTTACCCCCGTTGCTTTGACTGCTCCTGCTATCAACGGTTAATACTGAAGTTAGCTGAATTATAAAGCGCCCCCCCTGATTAATTAGGGGGGGCGCTTTTAGTATTTCTATAAAAATTAGATAAATAGCAAAAAATACTACAAGAATAAAAACAAAAATTAACTGTAGAATACATAAGCCGCATCCTTTTTCTCAGAATCATGGGCAATACTTTTGGACATCTTTTTCGCGTTACTACTTTTGGTGAATCTCACGGCGGTGGTGTGGGGGTTGTAATTGATGGTTGTCCCCCACAACTAGAAATCTCGGCTGAAGAAATTCAAGTAGAACTAGATAGAAGACGTCCAGGACAAAGTAAAATTACGACTCCTCGCAAAGAAGCGGACACCTGTGAGATTCTTTGTGGAGTATTTGAAGGGAAAACTCTGGGGACACCCATTGCCATTTTGGTGCGGAATCAAGATACTCGTCCCCAAGACTATGATGAGATGGCACAAAAGTATCGCCCTTCCCACGCCGATGCCACCTATGATGCCAAATATGGGATTCGTAATTGGCAGGGTGGAGGCAGATCCTCCGCACGTGAGACAATTGGCAGAGTTGCAGCTGGTGCGATCGCCAAAAAAATTCTCCGTCAAGTTGGTAATATTGAGGTTATTGCTTACGTTAAGCGCATTAAAGATTTAGAAGGCATAGTTGACCCCAACACCGTTACCTTAGAGCAAGTAGAAAGCAACATCGTCCGTTGTCCAGATGCGGAATGTAGCGATCGCATGATTGGATTTATTGAGCAGATTGGCAGACAAGGTGATTCTGTCGGTGGTGTAGTGGAATGTGTAGCGCGGAATGTACCAAAAGGTTTGGGTGAACCTGTATTTGATAAATTAGAAGCAGACATTGCTAAGGCTGTAATGTCTCTGCCTGCTAGTAAAGGGTTTGAAATTGGCTCAGGTTTTGCAGGGACGCTATTAACCGGAATTGAGCATAACGACGAATACTATATTGATGAAAATGGGGAAATTCGCACCGTAACCAACCGTTCTGGCGGTATTCAAGGGGGAATTTCCAATGGGGAAAACATCATTTTGCGAGTTGCATTTAAGCCAACAGCAACAATTAGGAAAGAGCAAAAAACGGTAACTCGTGAAGGTGAGGAAACATTATTAGCAGCCAAAGGACGCCACGATCCTTGTGTGTTACCGCGTGCTGTGCCGATGGTGGAGGCAATGGTGGCTTTAGTGTTGTGTGACCATTTATTGCGGCATCATGGACAGTGTAAGGTATTGTTGACTTAGCAATTAAAATTAACGATTTTAGAACGCGGTGCGAAAACTGAAGATATAGATAATGAACTAAAACGAGTATTTAGTAGTAAAAAAGATGAGAATAAACGACATGAAGCCGCAGAATATTTACTGAAAAAAGATTCAAAACGCTACTCTTGGGCAAAATCTTATCTGAAAAAATCGCAAGATAATAGTAAATAAACTGGGTGACATCGCCAAAGTTCCAAAGCATGACCAGATTCATTCACGACCAATTTGCCAAAGATTATCTCGAACAATTACTCACCCCTTACGGCGAAGTCCAAGCACCTAAACGAGTCGCAGGCGAAGTCAGACAAATAGACGTTTATTTCATCCGCACATCACAACCAACTACTATTCCAGAAACGTTTAGACTGTTGTCTCAATTTACTACCACACCTGCATTATTTGAACCTTTCCGTAACGCTGCATCCGTTACAGAAATTTGCGATTGTCTTTTAAAATTATTAGAGTTACGCAGCGATTTACAACGACAAGCAAATCGAAATAACACTCGCATTGTTGAATCTGACATACCCAAATTATGGATTCTGACGCCGACAGCATCAGTAGCACTTCTATCAGGATTTGGTGCTACCACTAAAGTTGATTACTTACCCGGAGTTTATTTCTTAGCACAACATTTACGTACAGCTATAGTCGCAATTCATCAGTTACCCATTATTCCTGAAACTTTATGGTTAAGAATTATTGGTAGAGGAAATGTCCAAAAACGGGCAATAGATGAATTAGAAGCGCTAAATCCCGATAATCCTTTTCGCCTAGCTGCGTTAGAATTACTATACAATTTGCGACAAAACTTACAATTAAATCAAAATCAAGACGCAGATGATAGGGAGTTAGTTATGCGATTAGCACCACTTTATCAACAAGACCGAGAACAGGCTTTTAAAGAAGGGGAACAACAAGGACTACAAACTGGTATTCAAACTGGTATTCAAACTGGTATTCAAACTGGTATTCAGCAAGGGGAACGGTTGGTAGTAGAAAATTTACTCAAGGTTCGCTTTGGTGAATTAGATGATGAACTGCAAGCAATTATTGTACCTTTACTAGCATTATCACCAGAAGAATTTACTCCTTTACTGTTGCAATTATCTCGTGAAGAATTAATTGCTAGGTTTCGTTAGTAAAGCTATGGAGAGTTACTTATGCGATTAATACTACACTTGGTAGTGAGGTGATGATGCTGCACTACACACTTAGAAGTTTCCCATAGAATTGTTACGAAAAATTATGACCTCAATTGCCAAAACCCGGTTGTATGAGCAAGATTTTGTCGCATGGACAGAACAAACTCTAGAACTGATTCGTGCTGGTAAGTTGGAACAAATAGATTGGGAGGCTGTGAGTGAGGAAATCGAAAGCTTGGGTAAATCCGATAGACGCGAATTGAAAAGTCGTTTGGAGGTGTTGTTACAACACTTACTCAAGTGGCAATTCCAGCCGAATTTACGCAGTAGTTCTTGGTTGAACACGATTGATGAACAACGCAATCGGATTGAAGATTTACTAGTTGATAGTTCCAGTCTCAGACTTTATGTTGAAGAGGTTTTAGCTGACTGCTATCGTCGGAGTAAGAAAGCAGCTACTCATGAAACGAATTTAGTAATGGATACTTTTCCTGCGGATTGTCCATATAATACTGCTCAAATTTTGGATGTTGAGTTTTTACCGTAGAGCGATCGCGCGGCAATTGCTTAACGATGTAAGATATTTCATTAAGGAAACAAGAGCGATCGTTGATGAGCGATGCAAAAAGCTATGAGCAAGACTTTCTGTTATGGACACAGAAATATTATCAGCGTGCCCGTCGAGATGCAGCAAAGGAAACTCAAAAACCAATAGAAGCTTTTCCTTCTGAGCGTCCTTTCACTATTGAGCAAGTTCTGAATCCAGAATTTTTTGCATAGTTTTACCATTCTCAAAGTACGTTCGGAGTCGGGACTTTAGTCGTGATTTTTCAAAAGCACTAGAGTGTGAACCACAAACGCTTGCAATTAAGGCTTTATTTATTTAGAAATAATACGGACTGGGCCTTACCAACCCTGTAGAGGGTATTGGCAGAAAATTTCAGTTAAGTAATTTAAGTTAGATTACTGATGCTAAGGTCATAATTATGAATGAGTGGTATAAAGAGGATCTCGCGTTTATTCATGATGTCGGTTTCCGTGACTTTGCTCTTAAGTCTGCTCCTGGTATTCTGGAAATTCTAGAGCAAAGCAAATTGCGTTGTGGTTTAGTAGTTGACTTGGGTTGTGGTAGCGGATTATGGGCACAAGAACTCATTAAGGCTAATTATCAAGTTCTGGGAGTTGATATCTCCGAGTCGATGATTGCTATTGCACGAGAAAGAGTTCCAGAGGCAGAATTTAGAATTGATTCACTATTCAAAATTGATCTTCCGCCATGTCATGCTGTCACGTCGATTAGTGAATGTCTTAGTTACCTATTTGATGCAGATAGCGATCGCCAAACCCTTGTCAAGTTATTCCATCGCATATATGATGCTTTAATTCCTGGAGGTGTATTCGTCTTCGATGTCGCGGAGATGGGACAGGTAACACCAAACGCTAAAGTGAGGAATTACACTATCAGCAAAGATTGGGCGGTATTAGTTGAAAAAGAAGATAATCCTCAGCAGGGAACTTTGACTCGTAGAATTACCAGTTTCCGCCAGGTTGGCGAACATTATAGACGCTCCCAAGAAGTACACTATCTGCAATTATACAGAGCCACATCGATCGCTAGTGAACTGCGGCGTGTTGGCTTCCGTGTGCAAACAATTCGTTGTTATGGTCGATACCAACTTCCAAAAGGTCATGTAGCGTTCATTGCGCGCAAGTTAGCATAATTAAATAATTCGTAATTCGTAATTCGTAATTCATAATGACGCTCCTTCGTCGCTACCGCTGCGAAGCGCGTAATTCGTAATTTCAAAGCCAAATTTAATTTTTTTTGTTATGGTGATCCCAAAGGAATCATTAATTACTTACGAAATTTAGTAGTTTGTTAACTTTTGATATCAGAATTTATTAGTTGGGATTTTTGTGTTTAAGCACACATTATTCACCAATTATACTTAATTAATCAACAAGCCAACGATCGCCAGATCACTAAAGTATTAACTTGGGAGGTAATACTGATGGAAACAGTATCTAAAAGCGCTTTTTATCCATCTTCCAAAGAACAATCGCTAGTCCTCTGGTTTGATGAAGTTGGCATTAGTGATATACACCTGGTAGGTGGTAAAAATGCCTCTTTGGGAGAGATGATTCAACGGTTAACACCCAAAGGTATTAGTGTTCCCACTGGGTTTGCAACTACTGCCTACGCTTATCGCTATTTTATTCAATCAGCCGGGTTAGAAGTCAAGTTGCGTCAACTCTTTGCTGACTTGGATGTGGAAAATGTCAAAAATTTACGAGAACGGGGGAAAAAAGCGCGATCGCTGTTAATGCATACACCATTTCCTGTAGAATTGCGTCAGGCGATCGCCACAGCCTACCAAAGCCTATGCGAACAATACAATGCAGATACAGATGTTGCAGTCCGTTCTAGCGCTACTGCTGAAGACCTCCCCGATGCTAGTTTTGCTGGACAACAGGAAACTTACCTCAATGTTGTTGGTGTCGAGGGAGTTTTAGCCGCCTGTCATAAATGCTTTGCTTCCCTATTCACTGACCGTGCAATTTCCTATCGCCACACCAAAGGATTTGACCACTTTAGCATTGCCTTAGCCGTCGGTGTGCAAAAAATGGTACGCTCCGATTTAGCTACCTCTGGAGTAATGTTTTCCATAGACACAGAAACCGGTTTTAAAGATGCGGCACTGATTACAGCAGCTTACGGTTTAGGAGAAAATGTTGTCCAAGGAGCCGTAAATCCTGATGAATATTATGTTTTTAAACCAACTTTAAAAGCAGGGTTTCGCCCAATTATCGATAAAAAATTGGGCAGCAAAGAACTCAAAATGATCTATGACGACGGCTCTAAATTCATCAAAAATGTTTCAGTTTCTCTACACGAAAGAGGCAAATTTGCCCTCAACGATGAAGAAATTTTACAACTAGCAAATTGGGCAGCTTTAATCGAAGACCATTATTCTCAAGTCCACGGAATTTATACCCCGATGGATATTGAGTGGGCCAAAGATGGGATTACCAATCAATTGTTTGTCGTTCAAGCACGTCCTGAAACTGTGCAATCACAGAAGACGGGGAATGTATTGCGGAGTTATCGCCTATTGAACAAAGACGCGGAGATAGAAGATTTCTCCGCGTCCCCGCGTCCCCGCGTCCCCGCGTCAGCAAGAAACCCCCTAGTAACTGGACGCGCAATTGGCGAGGCTATTAGCCAAGGAAAAGTACACTTGATTTTAGATGTGCATCGAATTGAGCAATTTCAGGCGGGGGAAGTGTTGGTGACAGAAAGAACAGACCCCGACTGGGAACCAATTATGAAACGCGCTAGTGCAATTGTGACTAATTCAGGTGGGCGTACTTGTCATGCAGCAATTATTGCTAGAGAATTGGGTGTACCTGCGATCGTCGGATGTGGCAACGCTACAGAAGTTTTGAAAACAGGTCAAGAAGTGACGATTTCTTGTGCGGAAGGAGAAGAAGGAAAAGTTTATCCAGGCTTATTACCTTTTGAAGTTCAAGAAGTTCCTTTAGAAAACTTGCCCCACACCAACACTCAAATTTTAATGAATGTGGGTAATCCTCAAGAAGCATTTAGTTTATCTGCAATTCCTAATGATGGTGTAGGTTTAGCACGGACAGAATTTATTATTGCTAACCAAATCCAAATTCATCCCATGGCATTAATTTACTATGACTTATTAAAAGATGAATTTGCGAAAACTAAAATTGCTGAAATCACTGCACTTTACGATGATAAACCTCAGTATTTTGTTGATAAACTAGCCCAAGGCATCGGTAGAATTGCAGCTGCATTTTATCCTAAGCCAGTGATTGTGCGAATGTCAGATTTTAAAAGTAATGAATATGCCAATCTATTAGGTGGTCAACAATTTGAACCCGATGAAGAAAACCCAATGCTTGGTTGGCGAGGGGCAGCACGTTACTATGATGAAGGTTATAAAGAAGCTTTTGCCCTAGAATGTCATGCCATTAAGCGAGTGCGGGAAGAGATGGGTTTGCTCAATGTTATCCCCATGATCCCCTTCTGCCGTACTCCCGATGAGGGCCGTTTGGTGTTAGCAGAAATGGCAAAAAATGGTTTACAGCAAGGTGCTAATGACTTACAAGTTTACGTCATGTGTGAATTGCCTAGTAATGTCATTTTGGCTGAAGAATTCGCTAATGTATTTGACGGTTTCTCGATTGGTTCCAATGACCTAACTCAGCTCACACTAGGTATAGATAGAGACTCAGCCTTGGTAGCACGGTTATTTGATGAACGCAGTCCGGCTGTCAAGCAAATGGTGAAGATGGTCATACAAACCGCGAAAAAATACCAACGCAAAATTGGTATTTGTGGACAAGCACCCAGCGATTACCCAGAATTTGCTCGATTCTTAGTTGAACAAGGAATTGACTCGATGAGTCTCAATCCAGATTCGGTTTTAAAGACAATGTTGGAGGTGGCAAAAGTCGAGAATGGTAAATATTGAACAGCAATGCGCTCATCGAATTTGTTGTTGCGGGGTTGATAACCGCCTCCATTGAGACGATGTTCCGCTTTCAATAGACCTCTTGTATAAATATTTTTTTTGTTGGGCTACGCCCCGCTTCTCTACGAGACGCTTCGCGAACGCTAACACGCAGAGGCGCAGCGAAAAGTTCTGTTCGCGTAGCGTCTCCGTCAGGAGAAGGAGGGTTTCCCTCCGTAGGAACGCCACTTGCGCGGCTGCCGGGGAAACCGTCCAACGCAGTGGCTCAACTTTTCAAGACAGAGACGCAGAGAAGAGAACGCAAAGAAGGACTTTTGCAAGAGGTCTAATGTATCTGCTGAGGATTGGCACAATTCCAGGGTTTGGGAGATTCTGGCTGACCTAATGGCTGTTGGTATACTGGCGGAGGATCACATTTTGGTGCTGTGATGTTGCCTACTAGAAGCCTGCGGAGATAATCAGGTGCAATTACTTGGCAATAGTTAATACCTTTTTTCTCGACTCCGACAAATGAGGATGGGTTATTTCTTGCGACGTAAAGTTCTTTACTAAGGATATGTAATTTTCCATCCTTTGTGCTGAGGTAAGCCACAGGCGCAGGAGAGCTATCTGTCCACTGCTCTCCAGTGTAGGTTAGCCAGTTATCATACACCACAGAGCGAATGGCAAGGGGTTCTTGGTTCTGGTTGGTCAGGCTTGCCACAACCAGACCACCTATCTTTGCATTTACAACTGCACAGTTAGAACCAGAAGCAGCAGAGCCGGGATAATAAAAATTCAACGCATCCCACGATTTCATTTTGCACATAATTACCTGTGGGTAAGTCTTGCCTGTGTTATCCTTTGCGTAGCCTACATACTGCTGAGTTGACAGTGGTAAATATAAGGCTCCGTCATAGGGTGTGGGATTAGAACCAATAAAGCCTGTGGCGGATATACCGGGAGCGGGGAATGGTATGCCTGGTGTCCCTAATTCGTTCCAGTTAACATTTTTCGCTTTCAGTTTCGTATTTGCAATAATCTGCTGCGCCTTTTTGCAGAAATTCTTCACCGCCGCAGTGGAATAGAGTTTCCCTCGACCCTTTTGCCCTTTTGCCAACTGCGGTAGGTAAACACAGAGAACTCCATTCAGCAATATGGAAAAAGACACCGACATGATACAAAGTTTCTTCGCTCCTCTCATGTTCATTCCCTATTTCTATTCAATTAATTTTTCAACGAACCCAAGGTGACTAAATAATTCATAATTTGTAGTTCATAAATTGATGACTGCGTATCTGAAAAAAACACTAATAGTACAGTCTCCTGAATTCCATCAAATAGCTTGACTGCATCTGTTTTACTTTATAATACTAGCGATCGCACCTGCTTTATTTCTTATCACCGTTTGGTTGCTGCTAAGTCCCAAGCTTCGCAAAAGTTTTTGAAAAAGCTAGAGGAACAGTTTTTCCGTCTTACAAAGTATGAGCCGAGGAAACCCCCTGGTGACTTTGCACTAAATCCCCATTACAAAACTTAATTACGTTAGCGTTAGCGAAGCGGTAGCGAGGTACGAGCGTCAGCGGTAGCGAGTCCTCGATAGCGAAGCGTTAGCGACGCAGGAGCGTCGCGTCATTACGAATTACGAATTACGAATTACGAATTACGAATTACGAATTATTTAATCCCTATTTTCAAAGCAGCAGCGGTTTCTTCTGGTTTTTTAGAGAGAGGAAACACTAAAATACTCTTGATTGCGTCATTATTGACTATTTCTTTTAAACGATGAAATTGCTGATCTGTAATGGCAACTCCAGCGTAATTTTTAGCATAATTTAATTCTTCTTGGAAATTAGCTTCATTATCGTTATAAGCTTGAATAAAAACTCGATCAACATTCCATTTTTGCCAATCAGCCGCAAAATATCGTTTAGCCCAATAAGGATTGTGGTGGCAAATATCAAAACTAACTGAAGGATTAGCTTTTTTCATCGCAGTGATCATTTGCTGCAAAAAATTAGTTAACTTAGCAGTGCGATCGATTTTACCAGGTAACTCAGCATGATAACCCAGATAATCATCCCACTGAACTGCATCAACTTTAGGATATTTTTGCACAAATTCTACTAAGACATTTCTAAATAAATTAGCTACCTCTGGAATTTCCATATCCAGGACATAGTGATCGATGCCAGCGTAAGTTTTATCTACACCAGGAACCAGCCATTTTCGAGAAACGGCTAAATCGTAAATTGGACTATTTTTATCGATTTTAATACCTTTCTCGAAATAAGCATGAACTTGCATTCCTTGTTTATGTGCTTCATCAATTAACCACTCTAACCATAAGTCTTGAAACTGATTCGGACAACTTTTATATCCTAGTGTTTGCTGCATCACGTTGCTATTGTACATAGTGCAACCATTACCCCAAACACCATGAATAATGGTATTAATTCCTTGAGAGCGATAGTAACGAACTCTTTGACGAATTATTTTTTCGTCGGCATTATTAGTAACCTGGTAGCGACTTAAATAAATACCTCTAATTACTTTTTTATCCCAATTAGTTTGAGGTAATAATTTTTGGGGAGGTGTGATTGTTGGAGATGAAGTTGGCTGATTGCTGGGAGTGGGATTTGGAGTGATTGATAAAGAAGGCGTAGAAGTAGGAGAAGCAGGATTAGTTGTTTGTTGAACTTTAGAAAAAAGCTTACTAATGTCTAGATTGACTTTTTGATTAAACCACCAATAACCACCTCCTAAGATAATTAGAATTACAGAAAACGGAATATTTGCACATCCGCATCCACTTGGCTTTTTCTTTTGGCGTGACATAGCAATATGATGATTATTGGGTAATTTTAATCCAGATATTATAGACTGTTACAATTTCACATTGAGGTTTTCCAGATACTTCAAGGCAGGAGGCCGTTTTTGTAGTGGGGATTTATAAAGCGCTCCAAAAACTTTTCGCCTTCAAAGGCGAGGTTTTAGTTACATCTAATCAGCACTACTAAAACTTCTATCCTGAACCATTCGCAATTTCCAATTCCCTAATTCCCGCATTTTTGCCCAGTTTTAGCGACTTGTTCTTTCTAGCGACAGTTGTCTTGCTGCCAGTAGCATGTGATAAGGTTCTCTCTATGCGAAGGAAATTGCACCAATTTTTAAATACATGAGGTATCGTAACTAAAGCGAAATTGGCGATCGCACTCCAGATCAGCTAAGCTGTTCCACATATAACTTGCATAATTAGGGCGGGCAAGATGCCCACCCCACAAGAGTTTTATTTAATTTGATTATGTAATTTAGATGTTTTTTAGCTTAGGCAAATATGGCCAAGAATAAGGAACAGAAAACGTGCAACAAGAAGTAAACAGAACTGCCTTTGAAGACATATTTGCCAGTGGTGGGGAAATGGGGGCACTGATGCAAGCGCTTGATTGGTCGTCAACTCTGCTGGGGCCAGTTGAGGAATGGTCGCAGAGTTTGCGAATTGCGTTACGTATTTGCTTGCAATCTCGTTTTCCGATGGTTATTTGGTGGGGCAAAGACTTAGTTTTACTTTATAACGATGCCTGGAGACCTATACTTGGTGCTACAAAACACCCCAAAGCATTGGGGAAACCAGGACGAGAAATTTGGGCTGAAATTTGGCATATTATTGGGGCGCAGCTAGAAGGTGTTCTCGAAACTGGGCAAGCTACTTGGTCAGATGACTCGTTGCTGCTGGTTGACCGATATGGCTATGTCGAGGAAGCTTATTTCACTTATTCCTACAGTCCTATTCCCGATGATACAGGAGGGGTTGGCGGTGCATTTACTGCTGTGAGTGAAACTACGCAGAGGGTTTTAGGCGAGCGACGCCTGAAGACGCTGCGAGATTTGACAGCTCAGGCAGGATTGGCAAAAACTTCTCAGCAAGCTTGCTATGCAGCTATAGAGACTTTAAAAGAAAATTCTGCGGATATTCCCTTTGCTTTGCTCTATTTATTAACACCAGACAGCAAACAAGCACTCCTTTGTCAAAGTACGCTCCCGCAAGCAAACACATCCGCTAGTCCTAGTTGCGTTGATCTCACGCAACCAGAAAGTGAAACCAGTGGTTGGTCATTTGCTACGGTGGTACAGACAGACCAGGCTGTTTTAATAGCAGATTTACAGCAGCGGTTTGGGCTATTGCCGACAGGGCCGTGGGACATTCATCCTCAACAGGCTCTAGTGTTGCCGTTGCGGGCGGCGGGGCAGAAAAAATTAACAGGGCTGCTGGTGGTGGGAATTAACCCATGTCGGGCTTTGGATGAGGAATTTCGTAACTTTTTTGAGATGGTCGCCAAGCACATTGCCACGGCAATTGCCAACGCCAACGCTTACGAACAAGAGCGCAAACGCACTGAGGCATTGGCTGAATTAGACCGTGCTAAGACAATTTTCTTTAGCAATATCAGCCATGAGTTTCGCACACCGCTGACTTTGATGCTTGGGCCTTTGGAAGATACCCTTGCCAAACCCCAAGGATTGCAGCCTAGCGATCGCGAACAATTAGAAATTGTACATCGTAATTCCCTGCGCTTACTGAAATTGGTCAACACCCTGCTAGATTTTTCCCGCATCGAATCCGGTCGCATCAAGGCAGTATATCAGCCAACCGATCTAGCAGCACTCACAACCGAACTAGCAGCTGTATTCCGCTCAACCATCGAACGGGCAGGGATGCGCTTGGTAGTAGACTGTCCCCCTCTACCTGAACCTGTGTATATAGACCGGGAAATGTGGGAAAAAATCGTCCTCAACTTGCTCTCTAACGCCTTTAAATTTACCTTGTTCGGGGAAATCACCGTTAGCTTGCGTTGGGCTGGCGATCATATTGAGATGGAAGTAAAAGATACAGGGACAGGTATTCCTACCCAGGAAATCCCGTATTTATTTGAGCGGTTCCATCGCGTCCAAGGAGCAAAAGGACGAACCTATGAAGGTTCGGGAATTGGTCTATCGTTAGTCCAAGAACTAGTGCTACTGCACGGTGGTAGTATCAATGTGACTAGCGTTATCGAGCAAGGCAGTAGTTTTACGGTGTCCATGCCCACTGGCTCTGCTCATTTACCAAGCGATCGCCTGCAAACAACCCGTTCCTCGACATCAATAATCATAGATGCTGCCCCCTATATTGAAGAAGCTCTGCGTTGGCGACCGGAAGAGGACGCGGAGAATCTGAAGGGCACAGGGAATGTAAATGAAAGTTTCTCCGCATCCCTCGCTCTTTGCATCTTTGCGTCTCATTCTTCACGTATCCTCCTAGTTGAGGATAACGCTGACATGCGCGAATATGTGCAGCGTTTGTTGTGCGCTCAGAGGTATATTGTAGAAACTGCGGCAGATGGTCTGGCTGCTTTGGCTGCGGTTCGTCAACAGTTGCCCGATTTAATCTTGAGCGATGTGATGATGCCAAAATTGGATGGTCTAGGTTTGTTACGGGAGCTACGGACAAACCCAGATACCAGAGAAATTCCAATTATTCTGCTGTCTGCGCGGGCTGGGGAAGAGTCTAGCATCGAAGGTTTAGCAGCTGGAGCTGATGACTACCTCACCAAGCCATTTTCGGCCCGCGAACTGCTGGCTCGTGTCGCCGCTAATCTCAAAATGGCACAGTTGCGAAAACACGCAGGACGGCGAGAGCAAGAGCTACTAATGGAGACAGAAGCTGCCCAGATTAAAATTAATCATATTTTAGAAAATATCACTGATGCTTTTGTAGCTTTTGACGCTCAATTATGCTGCACTTACGTTAATGAGCAAGCTACAAGATTATTGCAAAAAAGCCGCGCCGAACTGCTTGGATTACAGGTATGGGAAGAAGTATTTCCAGAAACAGTAGGAACCACAGCCTACCATGAACTTCATCGAGCTGTAAGCCAGCAAGTTTCCGTTATTTTTGAAGAGTTTAGCCCGACGATTGGTAAGTGGCTGGAAATTCATGCTTACCCTTCGCCAGATGGTGTAGCTGTGTATTTTCGAGACATTACAGAACGCAAGCAGACACAGGAGGCGCTACGGCAACGCGAAGCAGAACTGAGTCTCATTGCCAATGCTCTACCAGTTCTGATTTCTTTTGTGGATGCACAAGAGTGCTACCGCTTTAACAACCAAGCCTATGAACAGTGGTTTGGGCACTCGGCAGCGGAAGTATATGGTAAGCATATTAGGGAAGTTCTAGGCGAAGCTGCTTATGAGGTGGTTCGTCCTTATGTAAAGCAGGTACTAGCAGGAGAACAAGTAACTTATGAGAGCCAGATTCCCTATAAAGATGGTGGAACACGCTACATCAGCGCAACTTATGTTCCTCGTTTCGACAGTCAAGGAAATGTAGAAGGGTATGTTGCCTTAATTACCGATATCAGCGATCGCAAGCGGGCGGAAGCAGCACTACAGGAAACTCAAGCGCTGTTTGAGAACTTCATGCGTTACATACCCGGTAATGCTTTCATCAAAAATGAGCAAGGGCAGTATGTTTACGTCAATTCATCAGGGGCACAGACAGTCAACAAGAGTGTCAATGAGGTGATCGGCAAAACTGATTTTGACTTATTACCTGCCGCGATCGCTCAGCAGTTACGAGACAATGACCAAGCAATTTTAACTACTAACGAACCCCTAGAATTGCTAGAGACCGTTCCTCAAGAGGATGAAGAACAGTATTGGTTATCCTTCAAATTTCCCTTGAGCGATAGTTCTGGGCAACGGTTTCTGGCGGGGATGTCCTTTGATATCACTGACCGCAGGCGAGCTGAGGAGGCGTTGCGTGAGACCGAAGAACGATTCCAGATCATGGCAGATACCGCGCCAGTGATGATTTGGATGTCTGGTCTTGATCAACTTTGTGATTATTTTAATCAACCCTGGCTCGACTTTAGAGGTCGCAGCATGGCAGAAGAAATGGGTAACGGTTGGACTGAAGGCATCCATCCTGATGATTTAGATGTATGTATAAATAATTACACAGATTCTTTTGGTGCTAGAGAAAACTTTAGCATAGAATATCGCCTGAGGCGGTTTGATGGAGAATATCGCTGGGTATTAGGTAATGGCATCCCCAGATTTACACCAGATGGCAGTTTTGTTGGTTACATCGGCTCAGCAATTGATATTAGCGATCGCAAGCAGGCTGAGGAGGCATTACGGGAGAGCGAGGCGAAGCTCAGTAGTTTTGCTGAAGCGAATGTTGTCGGTATTCTCTTTGGAGATATTTACGGTGGTATCCGGGCAGCTAACGATGAACTATTAAGGATAGTCGGTTATACAAGGGAAGATTTGCAAGAAGGTAGACTACGTTGGACTGACATCACTCCACCAGAATATCTGACAGTAGATGAACAGCATATTGCCGAGGCGCGGGTCAGCGGAGCTTGTACTCCTTATGAAAAGGAATATATTCGCCAAGATGGTAGCCGAGTACCAATTTTAATTGGCTACAGCCTGTTGGGAGAGGCACGGGAGCAATCTGTGGCTTTTATCCTCGATTTAACTGAGCGCAAGCGCACAGAAGCAGAACGCGCCCAATTACTAGTCCGCGAGCAACAGCAATCACGCCGCTTAAGAAAGCTAGCTCAAGCGGCTGTTTCGGTGAACTCGACGCTAGCATTAGATGAAAGATTGCAATCAATTACAAGCCAAGCCCGCAACATTATCGGGGCCCATCAATGCTTCACCAGCATGACAGTGAATGAAGATTGGTCACAAGCTGTACATACAGTATCTTTATCACCAAAGTATGCTCAATGGCAAGAGTATTACGAAAAACCCGATGGTTGCGGAATTTACTCGCTTGTCTGTAGCACACAGCATCCCTTAAGAATGACTCAGGCTGAATTAGAAGCACACCCAGCATGGCGCGGATTTGGTCAACACAAAAATCAGCATCCACCCATCCGTGGTTGGCTAGCTGTGCCCCTTACCAGCCGTAATGGTAAAAACCTTGGTCTAATTCAACTTTCTGATAAATACGAAGGCGAGTTTACTGCCGAAGACGAAGCCATTTTAGTGCAATTAGCTCAGATGGCAGCCTCGGCAATTGACAACGCTCGACTTTATGAAGAATCTCAGCAAGCCAATCGCATCAAAGATGAATTTCTCGCGGTGCTGTCTCACGAGTTGCGAACGCCCCTTAACCCCATCGTCGGTTGGTCTAAGTTACTACGCAGCCGTAAGCTAGATGCAAAAACCACTGAGCGCGCTTTGGAGACTATTGAGCGTAGTGCCCAAGTGCAAGCACAACTAATCGAAGACCTTTTGGATGTCTCTCGAATTCTGCGTGGTAAACTCAGCTTGAATATTATCCCAGTTAATTTGGCATCGATAATTAAAGCCGCAATCGAAACAGTGCGATTGTCGGCTGAAGCTAAATCTTTAGAGATGCAGCTGATTTTAGAACCGGATGTAGCGGCAGTTATGGGTGACTCCAATAGATTACAGCAAGTTATTTGGAATCTCCTTGCCAATGCCATCAAGTTTACTCCTGCGAGAGGACGAATAGAAATTCGCCTAGAGAGCTTGAATTCTGTTGCCCAAATCAGCGTTAGTGATACAGGTAAAGGTATCTCCCCGGAATTTTTACCTTATGTATTTGACCATTTTCGTCAAGCAGATGCTGCCACAACCAGGGAGTTTGGGGGATTGGGGTTAGGTTTAGCGATTGTTCGCTACTTAGTAGAAATGCATGGTGGTACAGTCCAGGCAGCGAGCCAGGGTGAATCTCAAGGAGCAACCTTTACCATCCGGCTGCCGCTAATGGTGACGCAATCAAAAACACATCTAGAAACTAATCAATCTCAGCAATCATCAGATCTGAGTGGTGTCAAGATTTTAGTAGTAGAGGATGATGCATCCACGCGGGAGTTTGTTACCTTTTTGCTAGAGATGCATGGTGCAACTGTAATAGAAGTTGCCCGTGCCAAAGAAGCGCTCACCGCTTTCATGAACTTTAAACCAGACGTACTCTTAAGTGATATCGGAATGCCTGAAATGGATGGCTATACGCTGATGCGTCAGATAAGAAACCTGCCACCAGACCATGGGGGACAGATCCCTGCGATCGCCCTTACCGCTTATGCTGGAGAAATCAACTACCAGCAAGCACTAGCAGCAGGTTTTCAAACCCATGTTTCTAAGCCAGTAGAGCCAGACAAGCTCACCAGGGTGATTGCCGAATTAATCGGACTTAGCTGAGTGGGGAATGGGCTTCGACTTCGCTCAGCCCACGGGGAATTTTCCACATTAGATGAATGTTATGGAGAGGAATACAATAGTTTAAACTTCTTCAAAAAGCATTACTTATCTTCATTCTCGTTGAGTAATTGCTACAGTAATTAAATAATTCGTAATTCGTAATTAAAGTTTGAGATACCCAAAACCCCAGCTTCTGCAACTGAAATCTGGTATCATTCTCGACAAGTATAGAGTGGGCACTAACTATAAGTAAAGTTAGGGCTTGAGCGGACTACAGACATTGCCTACCTAACACAATATTGCTGAAGACTTTGATATGAAGAATTGTATTAGTTTAAAAACTAATACTTATCTCATTTCTTATACTGGGTTGTATTCCTATCGTTTGCAATTGCACGAGGAGATTCAACAATGGTTCATACTTACGAAGTATTGGTTGATATCAAAGAGTTTGTCAGTCAAATAAACAATACCTGTCAAAGCGGGACAGCAAGGTACGAAATCAACGCCGACTCAAGACAAAAAGCTGATGGTATGGCACGGGTACAAGCTAGAAGCGATCACCCACAAGGTACTGAATATGATGTTAGGGTAACAAGGTTGCTTCAATAAAAGTCAAGCGATCGCCAAATGTAACGAATAGTTCGCTTTAGTTATTTATTATTTATCAAAGGACAATTTGTAAAGAGTGCTGAGTACTTTTGACTTTACTCAGCACAAAACAATTCGTAATTGATAATACGTAATTCGTAATTGTTACCTCTGCATTCATGCGTGGACTAAAAAAAGGCAGGCAGTTTTTTATCTCTATCAATGACTTGAAGGGCTTGTACATTAATTACGAATTACGTTAGCGTAGCGTAAAGCCTGCGGCATAGCTTCGCTTAGAGCGAGTCATCGAGCGTCATTACGAATTACGAATTACGAATTAGTCAATAATGACTACCAGATTTACGATGTTCCAAGGCTGTTACACCATCATTTGCTAACACTTCGCCCTGATCTACTACGGCATAAATTAACCAGCGATCGCCACATTCAATCTGGTTTTTTACTGTACATTCTAAATAGGCTAAAGCTTCATTCAAAATCAGACAACCATTTTGCGCCTGTTGTGTAGAAAGATTAACAAAGGGATTATCTCCCACCATGCTATGACGAGAAAAATAGCGTCGTAGATTTCTGCCTTCTTTGAGGATATTCAACACAAATTGATCACCAGGATGATACATTAAATCTGCATGTTGCTCTTGGGCGATCGCAATCATAATTCCAGGCGGGTTGAAAGTTGCTTGAGATACCCAAGAAGTTAAGATCCCTTTGTGAGTCTCTTCATCACGAGTTGTCACTACACACAAAGAACCCATAATTCGTCCAACAGCTTGTTCAGTGCGATTGACATGAGTTTCCGTCACAGCTTGACGGGGAGTACGCAACTTCTTGGTTTTTTTCAAGGTTTGAGCAAAAGATGCACCCGCTTCTTGGCACTGCTGTAAAACTTCGGCAGTAGGGCTAAAGCGCACTCGAATTGTTTCAAAACCTAAACGATAGTTAGCGTCTTTGAGTTTGCTTTCAATTAAATCAATTGCTTCCCCACTCCAACCATAGGAACCAAATACCCCTGCTAGCTTAGTTTTAGCCGCTGCTGAGAGGACTATTCCTAAAGCAGTTTGAATTTGAGTTGGTGCATGTCCACCTAAAGTGGGCGAACCGATAATAAAGCCATCGCAAGCTTCGACAATGCGGATAATCTCTGCGGTATCTGCTAACTCACAGTTAATGGATTCTACATTGACTTCATTTTGAATTAAGCCCTGAGCAATAGCATCAGCCGCAGTTGCTGTATTGCCGTAGGCAGAAGCATAAAGTAAAGCGACACTCAACTCCTGAGATTTTTGTCCTTGACACCATTGACGGTAATCGTAAGTAAAACGACTCAGGCTATAACGAACAACTGGGCCATGGGCAGGAGCGTAACATCTAGCTCCCAAAGTCGTCAATTTATCTAAAGCTACTTCAACTTGTTTAGCTTGGGGCGCATGGATGCAGTCAAAATAATGACGGCGTTCTACATCTAATCTCTTCCAATCTTCATCAAACAGCGTATCTTCGCAAACATGAGCGCCAAAAAATTTGTCTGTGTAGAGAATTTTTGTCATAGGATCGTAAGTACACAGCCCATCTGCCCAACGGGGAGTTGGGACAGTGAAAAATAATAAATTATGTCCTTGTCCCAAATCTAAAGTATCTTCAGAACGCACAGATTGAATGCGTGCTTCCCATTCTGGGAAAGCAGTTTTTAAAGCATTAGCAGCAGGACGAGAACAAATGAGAGTAGCTTGAGGAACTTGTGAGAGTAATACTTGCAGAGTTGCTCTCCGATTTGGATTGATATGATTGAGAATGATATAATCTAGGGTGCTGAAATCTAGATTTTGGGTGAGTTGCTGGAGATAGATTTCGGTAAATGATTCACCAGGAGGATCAATTAAAGCTTTTTTATCAGCTTGAATCAAATAAGAATTTGCTGTAGTTCCGCGTTGACGGGAATACTCAGCCTCAAATTTTAGCCGTTCCCAAGTCCGCGATCGCAACACTAATGTATTTTTACCAATTTCAGCAACTTGTACATCTCTAGGACGGCTGGATGTGAAGGTAGTAGTGGACATAGTAACCTCTTTATAATTCGTAATTCGTAATGACGCTTCTTCGCTAACGTAATTCGTAATGGGAAATCAAGAGGACGCGGGGAATGTGAGTGAAAGTTTCTTTGCGTCCCCCTCCGGGTTCGGCAGTGACGCTCCTTAGTCGCTAACGCATCCGGCGGAAACCGCCAGGGACTGCGACTGCCTTACCGCGTTTCCTTTTGTTTGCGTCTTCTCTCTCATCGCTATTTCTAACGGCCGTTGGTTTGTGATAATTCTGACTTAGCGCGATTTCTGTAGCGTCTGGATATTTCTTGTTCAGGGTCTATGCCTTCAAAAGTGGGGGGTAGCCAAACTCGCAGGATTAGTAAGATTCCCAAGACTAACAAGAAGGCACAAGTGGCTAAAACTTGACTCCAACTCGTTTCTAAGACGCCTTTGACGATGACTTCTCTTAAGGCAGAAACAATGGAAACTTCCACGGCTACCCCGATAGATATTCGTTGTTCTTGCAGATAAATAATCAGCAATCGAAACAACTCAACCAAAATAAGTAAAAAGAGAATATCGGCAGTGACAACATGAAAATCTAGAGGTGGTAAGAGGGAAAGAAACATATCTCTCACCTGAATTACCATGAAGCTAAATAAACCCATGCACAGGGAAATTACAATTGCATCTTGAATTAATTCCAAGCTGCGTACAATACGCCATCTATTGATTTCATACATAGAATTTGTAGTATTTTCAACAGGTTTATACATGGCTGTTTTGAGGGGCTATGTTAGGTGGAGATGAGGGAAAGTAACTAATTACGTTAGCAAAGCGGTAGCGATAGCGAGTCATCGAGCGTCGGTACGAACGTCCGAAGGAGCGTCATTACGAATTAATGACGTTAGCGCAGCGTAAAGCCTGCGGCATAGCTTCGCTTAGAGCGAGTCCTCGATAGCGTTAGCGTTAGCGAAGCGGTAGCGAGTCCTCGAGCGTCAGCGTAAAGCCTGCGGCATAGCTTCGCTTAGAGCGACACAGGAGCGTCGCGTCATTACGAATTAATTACGAATTACGAATTAATAATGATTTCCCATTTTGCGGTGATGGATGGCGGGAAGTGCGTTGATTTTGGCGACTCTTCCGGTTTGAACTGTGCTGTAAATGATCCAATGATCTCCACAATCCATGCGAGTTGTAACTTCACATTCCATGTAACTTAAAGCATCAGCTAAAATTGGAGAGCCATTATTGGCAGGATATGTTTTCACTCCAGCAAAGCGATCTGCACCAGGAGCAAAACGCTTGAGAAAATGTTTCATTAATCCTTGATAGTTGCCTTCTTCTAAAACGTTTAAAACAAAGCGATCGCCTATTTGCATTAAGGATTCAATTGCTCGTTCTTTGGCTACAGCAACTGCCACTCCTAAAGGATTAAGACTTGCTTGTGTCACCCAAGAGGCAAACATAGCACTCTGGATTTCTCCTTTTTTGGTGGTGATAATATATAATCCACCGCTGATACGTCCTAAAGCTTTTTCTAACTCGGTGTTGATGGATTTGATTTGTTTAATTGTGCGATCGCGGGTTAACCAAAGTCCTAAATCTGTTCCCGCTTCTTCACAAAGTTGTTCTGTTGTTTGTGTGGGAGTTTCTTTAACTAAAATCGGAGGAAAGGCTTCAGTTAAACCGATTTCTTGAAACTTATTTCGTAAAGGATAAATGGGATCATCTTCTCCTCCCCCTGACTCAAATAAACCAACTGATTGCTTATGGTGAGCAGCAGCTAAAATTGTACTTAAGGCAGCATGAGCGATCGCTGATGATTGGGGTGGCATTCCAATTACTAAGCCTGAAGCTTGAGTAATTAATTCTCGAATTTCTTGAGGCTCAGAATCATTGAGATTTACTAGTTCAATTGCTACACCTATTTTGGTAATACCATGGGCGATCGCACGAGCTAAATGTTCGCTACAACCGTAATCTTCTGTGTAAAATAAAGCTACTAATGTCTCAGCTTTTGCTTGTTCTAAACTCCAGTTTTGATAACATCCAAGCCATTCGGAAATATTGTGTTTTAGTAAGGGCCCATGTCCCGTGGCAACTGTGCCTATATCTAACTTCTCAATCCGCTTGAGTGCTGCCAATACAGAACGTGCATTCGGCCCCATCAAACAATCGTAGTAATACTTAAAGTCCTCCTCTATTAAGGTTGAGTTTTCATCATAAGTGTGGTCATCACAATAATGCATTCCAAATACATCACAGGTGTAAAGAATGCTAGTTTTGTGGTCATAAGTCAAGATTGTGTCCGGCCAATGTAAGTTAGGTGCAGAGATAAATTCTAATTCATGACCATTGCCTAAATCTAAACGTTCTCCACTTTTCACCTGTATTGATTTAAAAGGCTGGTGAACCATATTTTCCAAAAATTGGATAGCAACCTTAGCACCAACAATGGTAATATCAGGAGCTAGTCTTAAAATGTCTTTGACTAAGCCACTATGATCTGGTTCTGTGTGGCTAATAATCAAATAATCTATGTTAACTGGGTTAATTAACCCTACCAACATCTCAAGATATAACTGCTCAAACTTCCGATGGGAAGTATCAACCAGAGCAACTTTTTCTCCTTGAATTAAAAAAGAATTATAGGTCGTTCCATTCCGTAAACCGAACTCGATATCAAATCTTTCTCGCTCCCAATCAAGACAACGGATAGCAGTTGTTTGATGAGCAATTTCAACAGTTTGAATCGTTAAACGTCCTGAATGATAATTAACTTGATTAGACTGTGTGAGTGCGATCATTGGTGTTCTCCAAAAGATTTTTATCTGGAGCGATTTAAGTTCTTCTCTTTATATTTACCTAAGAACACCATTTGGTAAAATGCCAATATCTAAAGCTATCCATCAGAAAGTTTTATTCTTCATGTGGATAGAGTTTACCATTGTAAATACTCAATGTTTACCATTAGTTTTATATCTAATCAAACGCCAACCTTAACAGGTTGTTTGAAAAGCGATTAGAAATCACAGCTACACAGACAAAACCCACCTACGTGGGTTTCAAAACCTTGATTTTTCGTGTTTTCCGCGCAGGCGGACTTTGCTTGTGTAGTAGCGAATTATATCGCCCAAAACTTTTCAAACATTCTCTCGCAATATTTGTGGCTTGATGAGCAAACTAACTCCAGTTGCCCAAGCAATTGAGGCTGTCCAACCTGCCAGAATATCGCTGGGGTAGTGAACTCCTAAATATAGCCGCGTCCAGCCAATAGCCAAAACAAATAAACCCCCTAAAATTGCAACTAACCAGCACCAGCGACTACCCCATGTCAAAATCACCAGAGTGGCTACAAAGGTCATACTCGACATAGCGTGACCGCTAGGAAATCCATAGTCAAATTCCGGTGATGGTGACTCCCACAGATGAGGACGCACTCGATGCAACAAGATTTTTGCTGTGCGGTTAATAACGATGCTTCCCAGTAAAGTAATGATAAGATATGAAAATTGCCGCCATCGTCGTCTAATAAATAAACTAAAAGCGATCGCACTAGCAACAGGAAATACACCCCAAAATACCCCTAATTTAGTCAACGTCGAGGCGAAGACATCAAGTTGGGGCTTTGATGTTGAATGAATTGCCAACAGAATAGGTACATCCCACGGAAAGCCCCCTTCATTCTCCCAAACTTCTTCCGCTAACTCCCCAAACACCTGCAAGGGTAAAAAGACTCCTATCAACAAGAGTAATAGGGAAGCGCGATAAGTTTTGATTATATGCCAAACAAAGGTGAGGAAAGATTGAAGATATCTCAAAAAATCAAAGTTAAACATTAGATTGGGGATTGGGGAACTCGGGGCCCCCGCTCCTGGAGGGACTGGGGAATTGGGAATTAGGAAAAGATATTAAACGCTTATCTGAGACATTGGTATCCTCTAGATTATAGCCACCTTTTTTAAAATCTCTAAACATTTCTTCAATATCAAATCTTCTTTTATAAGCAGAAATTGCTGATTCTAAACTAT
>JAHHHC010000018.1 GCA_019359515.1 Desmonostoc vinosum HA7617-LM4
AAACGCCCTAGGACAAAATCACCACGCACTCCTGTGCAAACGTGGTGAGCCGGGGAACCTGTGCAAACAGGATATTAAGGCAGCAATGTCTTAAGAATCTCCGTGGCTTTAGCCCGGAGAGTGTCAAGTTGTTCACATTTCAATCGATATAAGTGAATGGGGAAAGAGGTATTTTTTCTATTTGTTGCTTGTGCCTAAAAGTGCTAGTTGTAGGTTAATCAATTATTTGGGATTGTTGTATGCTAAGCGATAGAAGAGCGATCGCACCAGTCAGCGTTAACCTATATGTAAAAGGCACAGCGAGGTTTTTATGGCAGAGGCTAAAAATGTACTAGGCACAGACTTAGAGGTTTGCTGCACTTCTCCCATGACAGGATATTATCGTGATGGATTCTGCAATACAGGTGGTCAAGATTTTGGAGTACACGTCATTTGTGCCCAAGTCACAACAGAATTCCTAGAGTTCACCAAATCACGCGGTAACGACCTGAGTACACCTGTCCCTGATTATAATTTTCCTGGATTGAAGCCGGGCGATCGCTGGTGTTTGTGTGCCTCTCGCTGGCAAGAAGCCTTTGAGGCTAGCGCTGCCCCTCCTGTTGTTCTCACAGCTACCCATGCTAGAGCCTTAGAAGTCTGTTCTCTACAGGATTTGAAACAACACGCCTCGCCATCAAAATAAATAATCTCACTCATGCTGTCTGCGTTTCTGCGTGAGATAAACTGACCTCACATAGTTTGTTAACTCAAAACCGTTAGCCATCAGCACCTCCCGCACTTGTTCACTTAACAAAGCAGTAAATTCTTCAGCACCTGCCCCTAGAGGGCCATTCAACGGTTCCCCATCCCTAACTATTGCAGGATGAGAATAAATCTCTACCAAATCTGTTTGAATTTGAGGAATCAGACCAAGTAAATATTCCTCAGTCACACTACCAGTTTGCAATAACCCGTAAACCCGATGAGCAAAACTAATACCCTGAGATTTCAGCAAACCCTCACCATAGTCGCGTAGCCTGCCAAACACACCCGACCAAACCAGCTTAGTTAATAAACCACCACGGTCAAATTTGAGATTCATTCCCAGTTCTTCAGCTGGCAGACGGATAAACTTAATCTCAAACTCCTGTGCTAACTCCACCAAAATACCCAACACCACAGGATGGACATGTAAATGCAAATGCCCGTCTACATGGGAAAGGTGCAGCCCAGACTCACGAAACTTTGTCAACTGGGCGCGAATTTCTTGGCGTAGTTCCTCACGGGCAGCGCGATGGAATTGATAGCGTAACCCAGCTTGTAGGGGGCTATCTGGAAAATTCCCCTCAGAGTCAACCAAATGGGGAATTTGCTCAGGTGGTAGAACTGACCGACCACACACTAAAACTAAGTGTAAACCGACACCCAAATTTGGATGAGTTCGAGCCAAAGCGATCGCCTCATCAGCAGCATCACCACTGACCATTAAACTAGTGCTAGTTAGCACACCTTTTTCATGCGCTGTAATAATAGCTTCATTTACACCGCGAGAAAAACCGAAGTCATCACCATTGATAATTAAGCAACGGGCGTGGGGCATGGGGATGAGGGGAAGATGAGGGAGATGAGGGGGATGAGGGAGAAATAATCAATTCCCCAAAAAACATTGCTAAATCGATTGTGCGTGTGCCTCTGCTTGAGTGCGACGTTCTTTCAAATACGAGAAGAACTCCCCACCTTCACGAAGGCGACGTACTAACATTTGTCTGTCTGTGAGCATTTCTCGCACAATTGGAATGATGGCTTGAGGACGGAAGTAAAATTTACGATACATACGCTCAACTGCATCCTCAATTTCAGCGCTGGAAAGATGGGGATATTGCAGTGTGGAGGTTTGAATACCAGAGTTAGCGACTAAAGATTGGTTCGTAAACCAACCGTTGGCTTTGGCTTGTTCATAAAGTTCTGTGCCAGGATAAGGCGCAGCGATGGAAACTTGAATTGTATGCGGACTCAATTCACAAGCAAAGCGAATTGTCTCTTCTACGGTTTCTTTGGTTTCAATAGGCAACCCGATGATAAAAGTACCATGAACAGTAATACCGAGTTTGCGGCAATTGTTCATAAATTCCCGCGCTACTTCTAGCTTGATGCCTTTTTTGATGCGGTTGAGAATTTCCTGATTCCCAGATTCAAAACCGACAAGCAGCAATCGTAAACCGTTGTCACGTAACTGTTTGAGGGTATCATAGTCTAAGTTGGCACGGGCGTTGCAGCTCCAGGTGAGCTTGAGTCGCTTCATGTGTTCGCTAATGGCGATCGCTCGATGTTTGTCAATCGTAAAGGTATCATCATCAAACATATACTCCCGTACTTTGTCACCAAAGATGGCTTTGGCCTCTACCATCTCACGTCCCACAACTTCGGGGCTTTTATGGCGATAAAGATGACCGCCAATTGTCTGCGGCCACAAGCAAAACGTACATTTTGCTGGACAGCCACGCCCAGTGTAAAAGGAAATGTAGGGATGCAATAAGTAGCCAATGAAATATTTTGTGATATCCAAATCACGGGCATAAGTTGGCAGAACGCTGGGCATAGCATCCCAATCATGAATCAATGCGCGTTCCTCATTGTGGCGAATACTACCATGCTTGTCCCGGTAGCTCAAACCTTTGATTTCTTCCCAAGCTTGACCTTGGGCTAGTTCCTTGCAGGTATAGTCAAATTCATTACGACACACAAAGTCGATAACTGGATTATCTTGTAGTGTCTCTTGTGGAAGTACTGCCACATGTGCCCCAACAAAACCAATCTGCACATCTGGATTTGCCGCCTTGATTGCCTCAGCACACTTGACATCATTAGTCAATGAGGGTGTGCTAGTGTGCATGATTACTAACTCATAATCTTGAGCAATTTGTAGCACATCCTCCACAGTCTGATTATGGGGAGGAGCATCTACTAGCCTACTGCCTGGAACCAAAGCGGCAGGTTGTGCCAGCCATGTAGGATACCAAAAGGAAGTAATTTCGCGCTTAGCTTGGTATCGAGAACCCGCACCACCATCAAATCCATCAAATGAAGGAGGACTAAGGAATAAAGTTTTTTTCATAATTTTTAGTCAGTGTTCAGTTATTAGTTACTTGTACTGAGCGAAGTCGTACCCTTACGCGGTAGCAAGCTACGCGTAGCGTCTTTGACAAAAGAAGTATCAGTTACTTGTACTGAGCGAAGTTGAAATATCAGTGGTCAGTTACTAGTAAGCTAGTCATTCAAATTGCATCTTTGCGTCCCCGCGTCTAGTGCAAGGCACCTCAGCTGAGTTTAATTCACTGACCACTGAATACTTAGCTAGCTTTTAAGTTCACACCAATCAACTGTTCAATGAGTGCAACCACATCGCTGCGGCTGAGTTTTTCTTTACCATTTGCCAAAGCATCTAGAGTACCATGAGCTAAAGTTAAGGGTATTTGGCAAAAATCTAAAGCCGGCCCCGTAGGAAGTGCTTGAGTGTAAGCTTCTGCTAGTGCTAGATTACGCCGTGCATACTCTTGCATATCTATTGCACTCCAACCTTCAGGAAAGAAGTCCACACCGCGTCCTAAATCTTCATTGTGGTTACGCAAGATGTTTACTGCTTGTAAACCACGACCAAACCCAATTGCTTGAGTCCGGTTTGTTTGCGTACCATCATACCAAGCCCATAAATCTGAGAGCAACAATCCTACCGCGCCAGCAACCCCAAATGTATAACAATCCAAGTCAGATTCTGTATAAATTTTCCAGTTTATTTCTGCCCAGTGAGCCATCCTATCTGCCATAGCGGCAGTAGCATCCCAAATTCGAGGTGCAATGGTTTCAGGTGCTAATATTGACCATTCCCTGATCCGCACGCTCACTTCTTCTAAGGAATTCTCATACCCACTAAATCCAGCAGAGAATGCATCTACTGCAAAGCCATCCACTCCGGCTTGTAATGTTAAGCTAATCGTTCGTAGTAACTTCGTTTTCGTATGGTTATCTAGTTTTGGGTGATCTTCTATTTCATCAATGGCACGCATACACAAATATGCTGATGCAACTGCTTCCTGTAAGCCTGGCGGTAAAAGACTAATTGGGATATAAAAAGTCCGGCTAGTTTCTTTAAGGATTTGCAATGCATCTCTACGTAAATCCATGTTTTCACTCCCCTCTTGATTTTTGCACCACATGAAGTTGGCAGTTTTTTGATGATACTGGATATAGTTTTGACTAAACCTTAAAAACTATAGATACACTAGAATTTCATCTAAAAATTAGTAGTTTTAGGTATCACAATTAACAAAACTCTCAATTTTCTCAAAGTCAAATCTTAGTATATAGGGTTTTAAGCGCAAAAACGTGTGGGCTATGGTTTGGGACATGCACCTGAGTATTTTAGGGGAAACATCAACAATTATGGTATTATTCAATGCAATATCTGGAATTTTTTTCAGAAACAAAAACTAAATTCACAGGTTTAAGGTCTTTTAAATCTGCGTTCATCTGACTGAAGAGTCACAGCATGTCCCTTTAAAGGCTTATTGTTTGGCTGACCGGAGATAGAAATACGCGAGAATGCAGAGAGATTTTAATAATAAACTTATAGTTTTTATACAGACAATTGAGCAAAAACCCATGCAGTAATGCTGCATCTGTACACAATCTTTAACTAATATTGATTATATTTCTCAATTTGTTGAAAATAAAAAAGTGGGTATTGCCCACTCCAAGAAACACTAATGATCTGTTTTATTAATGATGAAAAGCTGCAAGATACCGGGCTTTATGAAAAAGTCGGATATCTGACCACCATTAACTACTCAAAACTAATGATATAAACTATTAGTTGGCGGAGGTACTTCTAAAGCTCGTCTCTACAATGGTTTGTCTGTCACATTCTTTTTTCAGTATTCACAGGTGCAAGGGCATTAATTGCTGGGCCGTTTATCACTTTGCCTTGAACATTAAACCGTGAACCATGACAGGGACAATCCCAGGTTTTTTCAGAAGAGTTCCAAGCAACTATACAATTAAGATGGGTACAAACGGCGGAATGCTCGCACAAAATACCGTTTTCGTCTCGGTAGGCAGCTAATTTCGTCAAACCATGCCGCACTACTGCACCTGTACCTGGCGCAATTTTTTCGACAGAATCAATTTCTCCTGGTGTTAGCCAATCTAAATATTGAGCAGCAACGTTGAGATTCTCAGAAACAAAATCACCTACTGCACCAATCTTAATCCGCGATGGGTCGTAAGCTTCAGCCCAAGTATTCTTTCGCCCTAAAATTGTATCAGTTAAAAGAATGCTAGCGATCGCTCCATGAGTCATCCCTAAACCTGAATCACCCGTGACGATGTAAACATTTTCCTCATCAAACGGATTTTTCCCAATATAGGCAATGCCATCATCAGCATTCATCACCTGACCTGACCAACGAAACAGAATCTCTTCCACCATCAAGAAACGTTCTCGCGTCCAAACCTCCAAAGCAGCATACCGTGCATCAGCATCATTGGCTTGTCCTGTTTTGTGGTCTTCACCACCGACAATTAGCACATCATATTGATCGTCGATGTTTTGCAGTCGTACATAATGATATGGGTCGAGTGTATCCCAGTACAGTGCTTTAGTAATAGAACCGCGAGGTACTTTTACACCAATTACAAAGGTAATGTAAGCGGCTTGCTTAAAGTGCGTTGGCCGTGCATTTGCTCTAATTCGTAGTAGCGATAACTCAACACATTTGATAAATGCGCTGTTGTTCTTGCAGTCTGTCCTCCACCAATAGCACCATCATCTAGCACTACCACAGACTTACCTGCACGGCTAAGCATATAGGCTGTTGACATACCCGCCATCCCCGCACCCACAACACACACATCTGCATGAAGGTTTTCGCCAAGAACACCTTCGTCTAGCATGGCTGCCGTTGTCATCCAAATAGAAGTTGTTTTTCCAGAATCGTTTTGCATATTTCTATAGAGTTTTTAGCCTCGCACAAATAGCAGGTTTCAGCTTTTTCACGCCATTACAAAAACTAGGGGTATAAGGGTGTGAGGGAAAGGCATCTAAGTTTTCAATCCCAGGCTTTGAAGCGTGGGTCTTCTATACCCCCATACCTCTACATCCCTTTGAAATGGCGACTGTTGAAACTTGTGTAGCACTGTATTGTGCGATATCTTAACCTTCTATTTATCAGTAATATATCTGCACAATGATATACATTCAAACTCTACTCGGATGAAGATGATATTGCCGAAAGTTTAATAGCTAGTACCAATTCAAAATTCGCACATTCGCGCATTAAGAAATCCAGATTTAGATCGGTTTCAAAGTTTACATTTGTCGCATTCTTTTTTAGAATTAGTATAAAATGTTCAAAATCTTCTTTGCCTGCGATAAATGCCCGCATTTAGAGGATGTTTGAAAACTTTTAGGCGATTTCTAATCGCCAGGGCTGGTATTAAATTAGACGTTTCAAACAGCATCTAAGCTATTTCCCCAGACTCGACTAAAAATTGCTCGAAGGTGAGAAGTTTGATATGACTGTAGGTGACGTCACTTCATTCCAAATTCAAATATTAGTTCACCCTATTGGGTGAATGCGATGTTAGTTGATGGAATATACCCTGAAAGCAGAGGTTAGCTTAGTTTAAATGGCTATGCCCACAAAATAAAAACAGCCAAACTGGTTATGATGTCTAATTATACATCAGTAGCTTGTGTATCAAAGGATCAAAGAGTGGATGAAACTTTAAGATCGCTGCGGATCCCAGATTGTCAGCAAGAGGCTATCAATCTGCTTTCTAATATTGCTCTCAATTTGCCGGGGACGATTTTCCAAGTTTTGCAACGGCAGGATGGTTCTTTTTTTGTCATTTATATTAGTTGTAATTGTCAAGATTTGTGTGAATTAGAACCAAAAGTTTTACAATCGGACTTTCAGGAACTGTATAAACTTATTCATCCACAGGATTTGCCAAGCTTGGTTGAATCCATAGCTATTTCTAAAACTACTTTTTCACCTTGGCTTTGGGAAGGTCGCATCATCACACCTAGCGGTATCAAGTGGCTTAAAGGTACTTCCCAGCCAGAACGACAAGCTAACGGTGACTTTCTCTGGAATGGCTTGGTTATGAATATTACAGACCAAAAACGAACAGAAGAAAAGCTGCAAGAGAGTGAAGCACGCTATCAAGCAATTTTGGATGCTATACCTGATCTAATGTTTCGCATCAGCCGCGATGGTAAGTATTTAGACTTAAAAACCGAAGGAGCAAATGTTACTTTTTCTAGAGAAGAAGTAGTTGGTAAAAGTATGTGGGAGATTTTACCAATTGATGTGGCAGCGATAGGTCAAGAAGCGATCGCTAAAACTTTGGATTCTGGAACTTTGCAAACTTGCGAATATCAACTACCAACACCATTAGGACTCAGAGATTATGAGGCGCGTTTGGTAGTTAGCGGTGAGGATGAAATATTAGCAATTGTCCGCGATATCACAGAACGTAAACAAGCAGAAGTTACTCTCCACAACCTAGCACAAAAGTTTTCTAAAGCTTTTAGTTGTAGTCCCAATTCTATTACTATTAGCACACTCCAAGAAGGACGCTTTATAGAAGTTAATGACGGATTTGTTGAACTTTCTGGATATGAGCCAGAGCAAGCAATTGGGAAAACTGCTTTTGAGTTAAATATTTGGGTAAATCAAAGCGATCGCCACAAATTATTGCAGAGTTTACAAGCCCAAGGAGTTGTTAGGAATTTAGAGATGGAATTTCGCCAGAAATCTGGGGAAATTATCATAGCACTGGTATCAGCCGAAGTCATAGATCTAGATGGAATTTCATGCATATTATCAGTCCATCACGACATCACAGAACGTAAGCAAGTAGAGGCAAAATTACGCCTGAGCGCACAGCGCGATCGCTTACTAGCGCAAACATTATCTCGAATTCGGTCTTCCCTGCAACTAGACCAAATTTTGCAAACTACTGTCACAGAAGTGAGACAATTTTTACAGGTAGATCGAGTATTTATTGGTTTAGATAATGCCAATTTAGGCCCCCGAACTTTGGCAGAATCAGTAGACCCAAATTACCCTTCTATTTCTGGTTGGTCTACCAATGATGAAACTTATCTACAAGAGTTGAAAAACTCCTTAAAGAAACATCGAGAGCGAGTTGTTGAAGATATTACCAAAATCACATTGTCTCCCAAAGTGAGAGCGCATTTTCAAAAATTTCAGATCAGAGCTACTTTAGCTGTACCAATCATGTTAGGTGAGGACTTATTTGGAGCCTTAATTGCGAATCAATGCTCAGGGCCACGTAATTGGCAACCTATAGAAATCGACCTACTACAGCAGATGTCAGAACAAGTAGCGATCGCTATTCAGCAGAGCATGATTTATCAAGAACTAGCACAACTTAACACTAATCTAGAACACCAAGTACAAGAACGTACAGCACAATTGCAGCAAAAAATACAAGAAGTCGAAGAATTGCACCGCTTAAAAGATGTTGTTTTGCATACAATCGCTCACGAATTACGAACCTCGGTGATGGGTAACTTGATGGTGCTACAGAATCTGGTAAATCAGGGAGTAGCGAGTAGGGACGCGGGGACGCGGGGACTGGGGACTGGGGACTGGGGACTGGGGACTGGGGACGCGGGGACGCGGGGACGCGGGGATATGGAAGAGTCTACTACCCTATCCCCCTCATCCCCCTCATCCCCAATTCCCGTCCCTAACTCGATTGTTGAGCGGATGATTCAAGGCAATGACCGTCAACTGACAATGATTAACTCATTACTAGAAATTAATTCCTGTGAAAAAGATGGTCTTGCTATTAATAGCCAATTGGTTCAGTATGGGACGCTATTGAAGGAAACTATCACTGGATTGCAACCAATACTATTACAAAACCAAGCAACATTAAATGACTTAATTCCTGAAGATTTACCACTGATAATGGTCGATGCAACCAGATTAAAGAAAGTAATGGTAAGTTTTTTAACTCATAGTTTGCAACACAATCCACCAGGATTAAACTTTACTGTGACAGCCAATGTTGAAGCGGGCATGATTCGGACTCAGATTCAAGATAATGGTATAGCAATGAGTAACTCAGAATGCGATCGCCTCTTCGATTTATATGTCCGCGATCCCCAAGACCGATGCTCTACAAGCATTGGTTTGAAAATGTATCTTTGCCGCCAAATTATCAAAGCCCACGGTGGCGAAATTGGCGTCACCACCAATCCCAAGCAAGGCTTAACTTTCTGGTTCACCCTACCACTACCTGGTTTATCTACTTGAGGGGGGCAGGAGGAACTCTTATGGGTAAGTTTTTTAGATTTCGCGTTTTGGTTGACGTGGGGACGCGCTTACACGGTGAGACAGCGAGTAAAGGAGGGTTTCCCTCCGCAGGCGACTGCGTTAGCGCAGCGTTAGCGAGCTTGCGAGCGTCACCCGAAGGGGGACACGGAGAAAGATTTCGGAACGAAAAAATAGGTTTTTTCAGACTGAATATGAAAAACCTACCCTTGAAAGGGCAGGGGGAAAGAATAAATAATTACGAATTACGCGCTTCGTAGCGTAAAGCCTGCAGCATAGCTTCGCTTAGAGCGAGTCATCTCCCAAGGGGAGACGCCAAAGGCGAACGAGCGTCATTACGAATTACGTTAGCGTAGCGTTAGCGACACAGGAGCGTCGCGTCATTACGAATTACGAATTACCCAGTCCCCATTCCCCCATCCAAATGTCCGAGTTTGTGGCAGTCTGAAAGAAGGAAAACACTTTTGATGGTACGAGCAAAGTTAATCAGACGCTCATGGCTACCTTATTTATAACAGTGCAACGCTGGTGGAGAAAAGCCTTCTGGACGCCAACCACAGACGAAATTACCATTTTTGATAACACTTCGCTCACACACAAAGATTGGCTGGTTGCTAGGTGTCGGTTTTTGTGGCAAAGGTTGTATCTTTGGTTATGGTTGGCCCTCATATGTCTCGTAACTTTTACTGTGCGGGATATTTATGACTTTTTTTATCCTTTAAGGGAATTGGAGGATCTACCACAGGTACTGAGAACCCAAGGACTTATTATCAACCTTGCTGTACTGTTGATTATACTTATCTGCTTTGCACTACACAAAACTAAATTAGGTCGTCATCACCCAGAAATATTATTCTTAGGGTCATCTTGGTCAATTAGTTTAGCATCACAGTTATTTGCTACTCTCAAAGGTTTCGCACTCCCTGACACTATGGGGTGGACGCTACTGTTTTTGAGCCAAGCCACACTCATGCCAGTTCGTTGGGGTTTTCACTTTTTGTCGCAAATTGGTATACTAATATACTATTTTGGCGTCAACACAATACTTGGGCTGCAAACACCACTACCTGAACATCCAGAAATATATAATGTGACGTTTATTTTATATATTTTTTGGATTTGTGCTACATGTGACTTTGGTGTTTACTTATACGATCGCCTGCAACGCTCTAATTTTTACGCCCGTAAAGAACTTGAATCTGCTTACCAAAAACTAGAAGTTACAGAAGCTAAATATCGCAGTATCTTTGAAAATGCTGTTGAAGGAATATTTCAAAGCACTCCCAACGGACGCTACCTAACAGTAAATCCTGCTTTAGCGCGTATTTATGGCTATGCTTCACCAGACGAAATGATCGCTAGCCTCACTGACATTGAACGCCAGTTATATCTTGATCCCAACCGACGTGCAGAATTTATACGTTTGATTGCTGAATATGGCAGTGTTAGTGGTTTTAAGTCTCAGGTTTATCGCCGCGATGGTAGCATTGTCTGGATTTCAGAAAATGCATATGCAGTTCGTAATGCACAGGGCAAGTTAATTTATTACGAAGGGCTAATCGAAGACATTACAAAACGCAAGCAAGCTGAAGAAGCGCTTCAGGAACAGTTTGACTTTTTACAAGTACTAATTGATACAATACCTACACCAGTTTTTTATAAAAATGTTGAGGGTTTATATCTAGGCTGTAACACAGCCTTTGAGATTTCGCTAGGTTTTAGTAAACAGCAGATTTTAGGTAAATCTGATTATGAGATAGCTCCTTCGGAGCTTGCCGATCAATATCATCAAGCAGACATGGCATTGTTTGAGCAACAGCAAGTTCAAAGTTATGAAAGTTCTGTTGTTTTTGGCGATCGCACCAAGCATAATGTCATATTTTATAAAGCCACTTTCTCGAAAGCCGATGGTTCCCTGGGGGGATTGGTGGGAGTCATTCTAGACATTAGTGAACGCAAGCGTACAGAGGCAGCATTGCGAGTATTTGTTCATGCAGTTTCTCATGATTTACGTAACCCAGTCCTTGGTACTTTAATGGTGCTAAAGAATTTGCTTTTACGCACAGAGGACACAATATCAGTTTCACGCTTGATTATCGAGCGCATGATTCAAAGCAGCGATCGCCAACTTAACTTGATTAATTCGTTGATGGAAGCGCATATCAGCGAAACACAAGGAGTGGTTTTGCAGCGTCAACCTCTAGCATTGTATACGGTAGTAGCAGCTGCGATCGCTGATCTAGAACCATTACTGCTACAGAATCAAGTAACCTTGACAAATCTAGTCACAGCAGATTTACCACTTGTAAATGCAGATCCAACACAACTTTGGCGAGTTTTTTCTAATTTAATTGTCAACGCTGTCAAACATAATACCTCTGGTTTGCTTTTGACAATTAACGCTACCTATGAGCAGGACAAGATTTACTGCACCGTCAGTGATAATGGTGTAGGCATCAATCCTCAACAGAGTGAACGACTTTTTGACCTTTACTACCGGGGTAGTGACATCCGTAATTCTGTAAGTTTAGGATTGGGTTTGTATTTATGTAAACAAATTATCAATGCTCATGGTGGCGAAATCGGCGTACTTAGAGGATTGGATACAGGAGTAACATTCTGGTTTACATTACCTGCTGTCTTGAGAATGAGGAGTGGAGAGTAGAGATAGTAGGGATTAAGGAAGAGATATTTTGACTATTTCACTATTTATTTATGGAAATTTCCCTGTTCTCTACTAAAAATTTGCATTATTGTGCAAATACTCTAAATATTAGTTTTTGAAAGTATTGTAATTACAATAATTTCTTAAATTTTATAAACTTATTGCTTTAGAGATACTCTTGAAAAAAAGACAAAATTATACAAAGTTAGGAAACATACTGAGCAGTACTGAAGATAATAGAGATACTTGATGTAGTTAAAACATGAAAGCTTAAGTTCAACCTGAAAATCTGGATTTTCACTTGTAAGCGCTCTTGCTAGTTTGCAAATATCTAGCTAATTAATCGCTCATAATCTATAAAACATCTGTGACTAAATTTACTGAATCTACAACAACAGGTAAAAAATTTGCTACCCAGCAAATAACTGTCAGCCTCACATTAGATGAAGCTCAAAGTCTTGATAATTATTGTCAGCAAACTGGTAAAGCAGCAATAGATGTGATTCAGGAACTTATTCGTAAGTTGCCTGTAGCCTAAATTTTCATATTTGGCGTTGCCGAGTAAAAGTATGAATTACCATGCAAATATTTCAACGAAAAAGCTAAGTGGAAGTTTTCTGCAATAGCTTTTCCTAGAGATGCTGTGTGAACTCCAACGCCAAGGCAAAAAGAAGTTTGAGAGATTAAATTTAAATTATTATATTTCAGTCTTAGGAAAGATTTATTTTAGATTCATCACAATATAGTTATTAATTGTTAACAAGTTCCATGGGTTTAAGTCCCCCGGTTCTATAATCGGCAAGTTTTGTGTTGGGGTCAAATCCCCATTACAAAACTTAATTACGTTAGCGCAGCGGTAGCGAGTCCGCGAGCGTCATTACGAATTACGAATTATTTAATCAAGCCTCTTTCAGAAGAGATGTCAAGGTAAGTAATTAATGATACATAAATATACTGATAATATTACTCAAGAGTTCTTGTCACAAGAAAGACAACAATCAGAGTATTCTCAAAAAATAATTCAGGAAACTCCACTACCTATTACGCCTCAAGCAGACCCATTAATTGCACGCGGGTTACAAAAAGAGCAGTATGTTGCCATCATCGGATTGGCAATCGCTTTAGTTGCAACTGTGGGATTTTTTAGTCGCAGAGTTGAATATGCAATTACCTTGGCGATCGCTCTTAGCGCTATTTTAATAGCTTTCTTTTTATTAATATAGACAAACACTTTAAATAGACTTATACTCCGCTTTTTTAATGCAAAATCTTAAGTAGTGGCGTGGCAAGGCTAAAATAGTGTAATAGAAAATGACCAAAATAGGGTGAGCCAATGGGAAGAGGTCGTAGTGGGAAAGTGCTTTTGAATACAGAACAAAGGCAGAAACTAGAAGCGATTAGTCATAATGGTTATGCCTCAGCCAAGAAAATATTGCACGCACAAGTGCTATTGATGTGCGATGAAGGTGAGGGTGCAACGAAAAAATGGACAGATGAACAAATCAGTTTAGCCTTAAAGCTGCATCGTAATACGGTAGGAAGAATTAGGAAAAGATTTCTCGAGCTTGGAGAAGAACCAGCCCTAAATCGGAGTCAACGATTAACACCACCAGTGCCAAGTAAAGTTGATGGTTATATTGAAGCTCAAATCATCGCATTGTGTTGTTCTGAACCCCCCGCAGGACAAGCCCATTGGAGTCTGAGACTCTTAACCAAAGAAATTCAAAAAAGAAACATCATCACAGAAATTTCCAGAGAAACAGTCAGAAGCATATTAAAAAAAATAAATTACGCCCGTGGAAAACATAAAGGTTTTGTATCCCGGAACGCGACTTAGCCATTTGCGTTGCCCAAGCCAAATGGAAGTAGTTTTAGACCTTTACAGTCAAGAGCATAGTGTTCAGAACCTCTGATTTGTATGGCTGAAGCGGCTCTAGAGTTGCAAGACCAACATTTAAGGCTAGACACGCTAGTAGGGTACATTATGGCTTTAGCCTAATGCAATGCTATGTATATACCCTATGCCATTTCACATATTATTCTGGTGTTGAATTTTTAGAGAATATCGAGATAAAACTGCTTTCATTTTTAAGTTTGTAAACTGAATAATCGCTTCTATCAGCTTTCGCTGTTCTGGTTGCAAATTTATTGTTTCTAAAGCTTGATTGATGTTCTCACCAGAGCGTAACTTGTGAATAAGTTCAGTACGTTGGGATGAGTCTAAAGTTGCGGCAATTTCTCTATTTCTACGTTGATGTACAGCTTGTATTTGTTGCCGCTGTTGTGGAGTCAGATCAGTGTTTGAGGATGAGCTAAAGTAGTCTACAGTTTTATTGGATTGAGCAAAAATTGTACTAGAATTAACATGATGGAATTTCTCTGGCGATGCTAAAGCAATTCCAGGTAAAAAGAAAATAAAAACAATAATATTCGCTAAGATAAACAGCCTCTTGGTGAAATTAATAGTCATTTTGAGAAAATCCTCAATTGAATCCAAGAAATAAGATATCAGATAGGCTACCTCCTTATGTTTAACTGAATCAATTCGGGCATTAAAGACAGCCACCCACTCATAGCTGGGGTTTATACCTAACCTTGGGAAATAATGATTCTTTCGCGTCACTTGCGGGCGTAAAGCCCATAGCATAGCTTTGCTGAGAGCGCGACAGAACGAAGTTCGGTTTTAAACCTCACTTCTTTTCATCAATTTTAAAGTGAAACGGCATAACACCATGTCCGGCTAATCACTTATCATAAAAATTTCTCCCTTGTCCCCCTTCGGGTGACGCTCGCAAGCTCGCTAACGCTGCGCTAACGCAGTCGCCTGCGGAGGGAAACCCTCCTTTACTCGCTGTCTCACCGCGTCTCCTTATCTCCGCGTCAGCCAAATCATAAGTCTTTAAACGGACATGACATAACACCCCCATCAGCAAAAATCTACTCAGATTTTCTCTTTTTGTTAATTTCTCGTCGCAATTCTTCAATTTGACGGCGCAAAGCTTCGGCCTCAGTTGCAGTTTTTTGAGCATCAACATTGACTGCACCGGAAGCGGGCGATCGCGGATAATTTCCCCGGCGAATTTGCCGATACTCCTCTGATACTGCCCACTGCCGTAAATAGTGTATGCGTTCCACAGGAAAAGGATGACTCAACATCATTCCTTGAGCGCCATTGTAAATCAAGAATTTATACACTTGATTCAAACCATCTTCATCCAATGCTTGGTAATTTTCTGACTGCCGAATAAATTCTTGTAAACTGCATTCATTAGCATATTTAATACTACCGCCAGAAATTTTCATCATAGATGACATCACAAGATTCAAGTCATCTATAACTAACAACGTGGCGCGATCAGCAGACAACTCAGCTTTGCGTCGCCATTCAAAAAAGGCATAAATCAAGGCCTGAGAAAGAAAATTGCCGATGCCAAAGGTCAAATCTCCCAAGGCTGAGGCAGTATTCATCGCCCAGATCGCCATTTGAATTAAAATAGTATGACCACATTTAATATGCCCCAGTTCATGGGCTAGCACCGCCCTCATCTCGGCTTCGTTTAGTAAGTCAAGTATCCCTGTATTTATAACTATGTAAGGATTTTCTTGCCCCAGTGCATAGCTATTTGCTTGGGGATCTTGTGAGACAAACAGTGCAGGTTCTGGGTAAATGTCCAAATCCCGCACACATTCTCGAAACATGTGGTAAATAGTGGAATATTGGCGCGGCCCGACTTGGATGGTGTTACCCATTAGATAGACTAACTGAGGGCGTTCATAGACAAATTCCACGAATTTACTGGCAATTAAATCAAATCCAGGTAAGTTTCGTAAAGCTTGCTCAGCTTGGCGATCCAGTGGATGCCTAAAGGCTTCGCTGGAAATTCCTGTGTAAGTTGGCATAGTTTGGAGTGATTGGGATTGGTCATTTGTCATTGGTCATTGGCAGACAAATGACTAGTGACTAATGACAAGATAATAGAAATGGGGCTTGGTTTGTGAAAGTCACTTTGTATGGGATTAAAAGCGTGTGATTGAGGCAGAAGTTCATTTATCACTACACAACTTTTTGCGATCGCAGGCGGGCTTCCCTTCCTGGCCCCATCATTTGACGATGGCGAGGTTGGTAGCGCGTGCCTTGCGCTTAGGACGTAGCGCTCTAATTCAAGTAGGTGCGGTTTGTGGCTATCAAGGACGATATCGCACCAGTTTTGTAGCATCAGCATTGCTGTGGCATGGCCCTGTAATTATTGTTACTCCAGAAGCAGTACAACAACGCCTGCTACGAGTAGAAATTCCCCGTCTACAGCAGTGGCTACCAGCAAATAAGCCGATCAGGACAGGTGACGCCTGGCCAAGTAACGAGTTCCAAGGACTGCTTTTAACGACCCCAGAAGCTTGGTTAAAAGCACAGCTAGTTGGTGAGCATTTTCCTCAAGGCATTCCCACAATTATTGATGGGGTAGACGATTTAGAAGATTGGGTGCGTCATCAACTTACCCAAAATATTCAACCCGATGATTGGGATCAACTCATGCTGGCTTACCCAAACCAAGCGGAAGTCATTCGCGAGGTACGGGTACAACTAACACACGAAATATTCCAACATCCCGCTAATCCCTATGAGTGCTATCTAATTTCTCAGCCAGAAACAGAAATTCTCAGTCGTCTTGACTCTGCTTTAGATCCAGCTAATCTGCCAGATGTTTGGCAACACTTCCAATTTAATAATGTTGATCTTTCTCCCCCCACTTCCTCATCCCCCCTCCTCTGGGCAACTATTGCCCGTCGCCAGGGTTTATTTTCTTTGCACAACGCGCCAATTGAATTAGGAAAAATACTCTCCCCGATTTGGCAGCGACAGCCAGTAGTTTTAATTGGTAGCGCTTTGGAAGCAGAAACAGAAGCACCCCTGTTTCGTCAGCGTCTGGGGTTAGAAGATGTCACTTGCCTCAAGTTCTCCTCTGACAGCCAAGCAGAAGCAATCCAACTTTATGTACCTTATAAGTTACCTCTACCTAATACCCCAGAATTTCAACCAGCATTTATTCACAAAGTCCGCACGCTAGTTTGTTTGAGTGCTACAGCCCCAGGATTGACGGTTGTGCTAGTGGGGGATGTGCCACTCAAATCACAAGTAGGGGCAATTCTGGCTTCAGAGTTTGGTTCGCGGGTACAGGTAGAAAAAACTTGTTTGGATGAAAATGGTATTTTAATCAGCGGTTGGGAATTTTGGCGAGAGCATCAAACAGTTCTACCTGCGCCTCAGCTGTTAATTATTGCTACTTTACCCCTACCATCTTTAGAAAATCCTCTAGTAGCCAGTAGGGTTGCTCATTACAAGCGATCGCACCAAGATTGGTTTCGTTTATACTTGTTGCCAGCAGCTTTAAATGAATTACAACGTGCGATCGCCCCAGTACGAGAAAGTCAAGGCATCGTTGCTTTACTTGACAGTCGCGTAGTTAACCGCAGCTACGGCACTCAAATCCTGACTGCCTTGAGTCCCCTAGCACGCATTAACTATCTTGATCCAAGTTTATTTTCTAGTGGCAGTGAGGAAAATTCTATTTAGCTGTTTGTCCTTTTACGTTTTGTCAATCACAAAGCGATCGCCCCAAAGCAAGCACTATCATCAGCTTATGGTAGAGATGAAACTCACTCGCTTATACCATAAACTGACTCCTGTCTATATAAACTTAAAACCCAAATTGAATTTGAATTATTAATATGGGTGAAGCAAAACGCCGGAAAACTACACTTGGGGAAAAATACGGTCAAGACACTCGCATCTTGCCTTGGGTTCCCATCACTAAAACTCAAGCTGAACTATTTGTTGCTTGGACTACTCGCGGTGCTTGGGTAGGCATTGGGATTATGGTTGCCGCATGGGTGACAATTCGTTTTATTGGCCCAGCTTTCGGTTGGTGGGAAGTAGTGTAATCAAAAGAACGCCTAACAGGCAACAGGGAACAGTTTCTTGTTGCCTTCCTCGATGAGACTTAAATAATTCGTAATTCGTAATTCGTAATTCGTAATTCGTAATGACGCGACGCTCCTGTGTCGCTCTAAGCGAAGCTATGCCGCAGGCTTTACGCTGACGCTCGTACCTCGCTAGCGCTGCGAAGCGCGTAATTAAGTTTTGTAATGGGGATTGAGCGCAAAGTCACCAGGGGGAAACCTGCTCACTGACGGCAGTTGTTCATGGGGGAAACCCCGCCACTTGCGCGGCTGCCGGGAAACCCGTCCAACGCAGTGGCTCCCCAAGATCACACTGCCTCGCCTCTGTGCATGTCTAGATTTCCGTCGATCATCTTTAAATAAAAGATAATTAATTAGTTGAAATAAATAATTAAAATAAGTTATGCCTAAAATAATATTAATAAAATTAAACTCTTTGATAGACTTTTAAATTTCTTCATACTCTGGTGTGTAGAGATATTATTTACTACTCTTGCCAGAGTAAGACGATTTAAGTTTTAAATATTATTGCTTTACAGAGTCTTCAAAATAGGCTCTATTCGTCTAAAAATCTAAAAATATTGCCATTTCGGCAACATAGATTTCTAGAGTTTGGTTATTCTCGGTGTTAAGTCTATTGTCTATACCTAAATTTGGTGTTTTTACAAAAACACTATCAAACACTAAATTGGAAAAGACGATACCGCTAGAGAAGCTCGAAACAGCGCTACTCGCTGGCTAGATAACCCAACATCTCAAATTAGCACAACTAGTCACCAGTCCAGAATCTCAAAACTTGCATAGTCATTTGTTCAAATCTTTATATCCAGGAGAGCCTAACTTGGTATACTTAGAATTCATTTAGAAGAGTGTGTTGCCTATGCGTTTCAGGAAAAGGCACTAACAACGCGTAAGGTAGTGCTAAAGCCTACATAACCACTGTATTTGGCTGTAAATTGCTTACAATCCTGCAATAAGCAGTTTTTCTCTGATTGACTGATACCAAAATTGAGTTACTCTTAAGGCGGGTTGCTTTCAGCAAACACCTACTCTGAGAGAACAATATAAAGAAAACGTTAAGCTTAGAAATTTTGTCTGATATTTGCAACCTGCAAACTGAATAAATTGATACGGCAAGCTCAAGATTTATCCACTACCCTAAGCAAGGTAGCCAATTAAAGATTCTTATGTCTCTGGCAATTGTAATGAATAGTTTACAATACCAGTGGATGAGAAAATCTAAAGAAAATATAAAAGAAACTAAAATGACTGTGGTGTCTGGAGGACAAAAGTGTTTCTGAGATTAGCGCATCAACATCGGCAATTCGTTCAAGACTTGGTAATGAATTTACAAGCCTTGGCAATTGTACTAGAGCGACGAGGATATCCTGCATCCTGTTATACCTGTGGCGACCAAATGAATAGTGCTTCGTTTATGGTGAGCTTAGGTGATAACCATCTGATTCGGTTTTTAGTATCCGACTACGGGATCACTTGGACAGAAATGCGGGATGACCGTGAGTTAATGAAGTTAGAGGGAGCAGAGGCAATTAACCAATTGCAAGAACTTGCTAATCTTGTCAAGCAATCTATGCAAAACATTACAACCTCTAAAACCCTTGTCAAGAAGTGTTAATGTTTACCTATTCCCAAACAATGGGGAATAGGGAGTAAGGAGTGGGACAAGAGGGATTTTTATGCTTGATCACTCAGCAAAAAATATTTAGAGTCCATTGCCAATCAAAATGAAGGGTGCCCAGTAATAGGGGTGACTAAGGTTGCCACTGACTGCTATGGGCATATTTTGATTAATGGCTTTTAAATCTCCCTTAATTAGGGCAATTTGTGCTTGTCGCAAAGCTTCGACTTTGGTCAACTTTTCAGAGGAAAGATTGGTATAAAAAGCACTCATCAATGCTTGTGTACCACCATCATCCACAGCCCACAAAGAAGCAATTGCAGCCCTAGCGCCTGTTTGTTGCATTTGATAGCCAAAGCCTAAAATTTCTTCACCATTACCTAAGTTACCTCCTAAGCCAGTTTCACAGGCACTCAAAACTACTAAATCTACATGTGGGAGTGACCAAGTAGCAACGTCTTTGAGGTTAACGCGATCGCCATTCCCGAATAAAATAAAAGAATCTTCCGGCTTACCCACCACAAAGGCGGCATGAGTTGCTAGATGGACTATTGTATAATCGTCCATTTGCGGTACAGCCACCTTGGGGCTAAAAGTATTGTCTAAAAGTTTCTTAGTTTCTGGAACTGCTGCGGCTAAGATTGCCACTTCCTGTGCTGCATAAGGCAAACCAGCAAAAGTAACTTGGCGATTGCCAATTTTAATTTGATAGTTACCTTTAGTAAAAGCACCTGCTAAAATCCGTAAACTAGACTCTTTTGGTACATTCAAATTAGTGAGACTAGCAGCTGTAATATGATTGACACTAAAGCGCTCAACTAGCCACTGCTTGCCATCATATAAAGCTGATAAAGGAATGTAGCGTAACTGATTATCTGGTGCATAAATTATAGTTTTTGCTCCTGTTTGTTGCAAGTCGTTTTCTATTGGTTTGATTAGCCATTCATACAACTTGCTGGCGGGTGTTTTGATATCCTTGCTAGGATTTTGTAATGCTTGGCGGAAAGTAACAATTGTTTGAAAAAGATTTTCACTTTTGACAGCAACAGTACGGTGAATCGGCGGAGATTCAGGAGTTACTAAAATTAATTCCAAGCTATCTTTTAAAACCAATGGATAGATTAGTACAGATTTTGTTGGCAACCGCGCTAAATTATCTCGAATTTCGTTGAGACTTTCTAAATCCAAATTTTGCCGTTTTGCTGTGCGATTAATTTGATTTATTTGTGCCTTAACTGGCGTACTATTAATAAATTTGTTAAATTCCTGCAAAAGTTGCTGTTGAGTTGAGACTAATTCCTCAATGCGTTGGTTTTGTTGAGGCGATCGCTTTTGGGGAGGAATTTTACGTAATTTTGTTAATTCTTTACCCAGCACAACAGCATCATCAAGAGTTTGATCTAATTTGCGTTTAACTAGTTGTTCCCCTGGAATGATTTCGATACCTTTAGCAGTACTTTTATTACCTGGCACATTTTGAATATATCCTGCTAATTCTTCTACTTTCAGTAAATCGATTGTTCGTTGGGCTTCAGCAACACGCCCATATTTAAGTAATCGTTCACCCAAAATATAGTATGTTTGAGGAACACTGATATTATAAGCGTCTGGTTGAGACACAGAAAGTGCTGATGATTTGAGGCGAGATTTCTCACGATTAATGATGCTGCGTTTGTAGTAAAAAATAGCTAACTCTGATTTATTTTGAATATCAAATAAATAACCTAGATTACTGTAGGTTTTGCCTAGTCGCCCCAAATCTCCGAGTTCTTTGTCAATAAATAAAGCTTGTTCATAAGATTCAAATGCTTGTGAATACTGTCCTTGCTTTTGGTAAACTCTACCAATGTTGTTAAATGTTACTGCTTCCCAAGAGCGTTCCCCTAAATTCCTACTGATTTCTAAAGCTTTCTGTAATCTCTGTAATGCTTCTGAAAAGTTACCTTGTTGGAATTGTTTGATACCTTCCTCGTTAAGTCTGGCAATTTCTGCTGTACGATTGTTATCAGGTAAAGCTTGAGCTACTTTTATGTATGGGTTAAGTAAACCTGCATTAAAAGTTACTTGAGCCTGTGCTGGGAATGTGAACCCAAAACCAATTAAAATTATTCCTGCCAAAGGGACAACATCGAGGTTCCAAAGATTTATTTGCATGACAAAATACTCCCTATACTTGGTGGGGTAAATTTTAGATTATGTAGTTCCCCAACACAATTAATTTTTGTACTATTCCAGATTGGAAAAACTTATTGCAGCTCAAAAAAATCAAAATGTTAGAAGAAACACCAAGCCAACCAAAATTACCACCAACCACTGCTATTGATACTCTATCGAGTTATGAATTTGAGAATTGGTTTGAGTATCCGATTCGAGTTCAACCACACCATACTGACTATGCGGGTATTGTGTGGCATGGTTCATACCTCACTTGGATGGAAGATGCACGGGTAGAATGCTTGCGTTCGATAGGAATTGAATTTGCTGATTTAGTAGCTTTAGGCTGTGATTTACCAGTTGTGGAATTATCGGTGCGTTACCACCGTTCAATTCAGTTGGGTATGGCAGCAGTTGTCAAAACGCGTATGGCTGAGGTGACTGGTGTCCGGATTAATTGGGATTATGCGATCGCTTCAGTTGATGGACAACAATTATACGTCACTGCCAAGGTAACTTTAGTGGCACTTGATCGCGAAAGGGGTAAAATTATGCGTCAGCTACCTGCAAGTTTTAAGAATGCATTGGCCAAAATTTCTGCCTTACACAATTAGATTTCCAAAAAATCGGCGGAAATTCGATCCCTTGAAGCAATGGAAGGATGAATTTTGCACTTCGTAGCGGTAGCGAGTCCGCGTTCGCTTTTAGCGTCTCGTAGAGAGCGTCATTTTGGATTGATATTACTTACTCCCAATAAACTGGGATAGAGTTTGAGCAAACTGATTTATCTGATGCCAAATATCTTGTGGAGTAATACCGAAACCAAACCGCAATAAAAGCAGAATGACTGCAATGGTAAACGCAGTACTGATGGTTGTTTTCAAGATTTTCCAAAATACTATAAAGATGATCCAAGCTAGAATCAACGTAGAGATCATACTATTTCAATTCCTTAATAGTACCTTTGTCAAAGAGTGTAGTTTTTTCAAAAAGGGTAAATTTTTGTTTTAACTAAAATCACTGGTAGGAAAGCTTTACACCAATTTGGAATATCTACTAAATCTAGATTTATTTGCGTAATTACCCTGTAGACATTTTATCAAAAATACAATTATTTCTTATTAAGAAAGCAACACTTTTCACAAAAATATTGTAAAGATTTATATATGTTCTTATATATACATATAAAAGTAGGAAATAAAATCTTTAAGTTGGTGACATTTGGTTGTCTAAACTATGTAATTTTTTTGATGTGTTAGCAGTATGAATATGTGTTTGCAGCTGCAATATTTCTTGCTCTTTAAAAGTTGTATTAAAGAAAAAATTATTCCCAGTCCCCATTACCCCTAATCCCCGCTCCCTCTGGGAGTGGGGGCCCCGAGTTCCCCAATCCCTTGATTCAAAGCAGCACAGGTGTATGATTTGCTAACTTTTCACTTGCTGTCAAAACTTCTTGTCTTGCCCATTGATCTGCTGCCAAAATGTCATCTAAAGAGGGATTTGTCCGGTTATCATTTTGATGGCGATCGCACACCAATTCAATACACCGAGGAATATCTAAAAACCTAATTTTCTCTTCTAAAAATAGTGCTACAGCTTGTTCATTTGCCGCATTTAACACAGCTGGCATCGAACCACCCGCCTTACCCGCAGCATAAGCCAACTGCATACAAGGATATTTCTGATGATCTGGTTCGCGGAAGGTTAAATTTCCCGCTTTGACTAAATCTAATCTTTCCCAGTCTGTATAGATGCGATCGGGCCAAGATAAAGCATATAACAAAGGTAAGCGCATGTCTGGCCAACCGAGTTGGGCTAATACTGAAGTATCTTGCAACTCAATCAGTGAGTGAATAATGCTTTGGGGATGAATAACAATTTCGATATCTGGATAATCCAACCCAAATAGGAAGTGTGCTTCAATTACTTCCAAACCTTTATTCATCAAAGTAGCAGAGTCTACTGTGATTTTACGTCCCATCGACCAATTGGGATGTTTCAAAGCATCAGCAACTGTCACTTCTGCTAACTTTTCTACATCTAAATCACGAAAAGCCCCACCCGATGCAGTTAGCAAAATCCGCCGTAAGCCTCCTTGGGTAACCCCTTGCAGGCATTGAAATATCGCTGAATGTTCAGAATCTGCTGGTAATATTTTTACGCCATGTTTCTCAATTAATGGTAAAACTACAGGCCCCCCAGCAATTAAAGTTTCTTTATTTGCTAAGGCAATATCTTTACCAGCTTCAATCGCGGCAATTGTGGGTAATAAACCAGCACAACCAACGATCCCGGTGACGACTGTTTGGGCATCAGCGTAGCGGGCGACTTCTATAACTCCGGCTTCGCCAGCTAGTAAAATCGGTTGGGGATCAAGGTCTTTAATGGCTTCTTGGAGTGCTGGGAGTTTTTCGGCTTCGCAAATCGCCGCTATACTCGGACGAAACTGACGAATTTGTGCAGCTAACATTTCTACATTGCGCCCAGCGGCCAATCCCACAATCCGAAACTGTTCTGGGTATTGGGTGACAATATCTAGAGTCTGAGTACCAATTGAACCAGTAGAACCAACAAGAGTAATCGCTTTCACAATTGTTTAAGGATTTACAGACAACTCTCACTATAAATTGCCTGGGACTCACTATTAACAGTAATCACCGAGAAGTTATATTTATTTAGTCATAAACTACTTAAATTGCTAGATTTTTATTGAACTAGACAAAATATGTGTTTATAAATACTATATATATAATTATAAATGCTGAGAATTTTACCAACACAACCAAAGTAGGAAATACTCTCAATTATGTACCGATTTGTTCAGTTCAAAATCTGTATTAATAAAATATATAAGGTAGAAAAAATTACTTACAAATTACAAGAATACAGCCATAGGTCAGAGGATGCATGAAGGAGTCTGTGAAAACGTTCAAACCTATGGTAAAAGTTCCGCTCAATATAATAAAAATTTTATGGAAAAATGATTTCCTATTTCCCGCAGCAATGTGGTTTCTCAGTCGCATATTGATTGGGATGGCGATGTTGCTGATTGCACCAAAGCTACCTTTACCCGTAGAAGGAATTGTGCCCAATATGGAGTGGGCAGTATTTGACGCGTGGGATAGTATGCATTATCGCGCGATCGCCACTTCTGGATATGAATTTGTTAACGACGGCAATCAGCATAATCTGGCTTTTTTTCCCTTATTTCCCTTAAGCATTTGGATGTTGATGAAGTTGGGTTTGCCGTTTGAATTGGCAGGCACGTTAGTAAATAACTTGGCTTTTTTTGCAGCAGTTTATTACTTATACTTTTGGGTTCGGGATCATTATGATATTAGTACAGCCCAGTGGGTAATTGCTGTGGTAACTTGGTGTCCAGCAGCCATGTTTACGGGAGTAATTTATACAGAAGGACTGTATTTATTCTTAAGTACAGCAGCTTTACGTGCTTTTGATCAAAAACAATACGGTTGGACAGCCCTTTGGGGTGCAATGGCTACAGCAACACGCCCTACAGGTTTAGCATTGATTCCAGCTTTTGCGATCGCTGCATGGAAAGAACGCAGATCACCCATGGCTTATATTGCGGGTTTAGCTACCGCCACGGGAGTCCTTTTATTTAGTTTGTATTGTGCGATTCATTTTGGCGACCCCTTAGCATTCATCGCCGCCCAGCGAGGATGGCGACCTTCTTTAGGATTTGATTGGCGTGGCTGGTTAAACATGCTGATGCAAATTCCCTTGGGTACAAAGAACTGGCAATATGGTTGGGTTTACGACCCCTCTCGGATGATTAAAGATCCTTGGTATCCTCTGTTGTTTGTCACAATTATTGGCACTAGTTATCTTTTATGGCGCTTCCGTAAACATTTGAGTCCTGTAGTAGCTTACAGTTTTTATACTTTAGTTCTGTGTTTATTGATACTAGTTAGCGAACAGTGGACTAACAGCTTGCTGAATGCAGTTATGGTCTTGGGCGGCGGTTATGTATTGTGGCACTTACGCGCAACACTGACTCCAGTGACTGTTATGTATGGCTTTTGTGGGATTGGTTTACTACTAGCGTCTGGAGGTACTATTTCCTTAAGTCGTCTTGCTTACGGAATTGTGCCCATCAGTGTAGCCACAGGTGTGCTATTATCTCGCCATCCTCGCCAAGGATATTTAACGCTAGGTTTATTTATCGCCTTACTTGCCAAGATTGCTGTAGGATTTGCTCAAGAACGCTGGGTGGGGTAGGGGACTGGGGATTGGGGACTGGGGACTGGGGACTGGGACTAGGATGAGACAGAATTTTTTTACACTTACCCTGAGTTGGTATTCTATATTTTTGCGTTCTTCTTTGGGCCTTTGCGCCTACCCTACGGGAAGCCGCTTTGCGTCTATGCGTGAGATAAATCAGGATGGTCTATTTGTAGATGGGAAAAAAACTAAATCAGCTTAGTGTTGTTGGGTGGATGATTAGCGTGAGTGCCCTAATTTTATTCGCGTCAAGCTGCTTACGACACGAGTTGTTTAATTCAAGTGGAGACTTAGGAGTTTTTGATCAGGCAGTTTACTTAATTAGTCAAGGAAAACCGCCAATTTTATCTTTCTTGGGTTTTCATATTCTGGGCGATCATGCTGCTGGGATTTTGTATCCCATAGCTTTGCTATACAAAATTTATCCCCATGTTTACTGGTTATTTGCGGTACAGTCATTTGCATTAGCATTCGGTGCATTGCCTACATGGTATCTAGCCCGTCAAGCTGGGCTGACGGCAAACCAAGCCATACCTATGGTGATCGTTTACTTACTGTATCCGTTGATATATAACGCTAATTTATTTGATTTCCATCCAGATACGATCGCCGTACCAGCACTTTTGTGGGCAGTCTTAGCGGCACGGTTAGGTCAGGTTGGATGGTTTTGTTTGAGTATTCTCATTGTGTTGGGATGTAAAGCGGTGTTATCCCTGACAGTAGCGGCGATGGGAATTTGGTTATGGTTTTTTGAAAAGCGACGTTTGTATGGTGCGATCGCAATTATTAGTGGTATCACCTGGTTTTTAATTGCTAATAAAGTGATCATCCCATACTTTGGGAGTGAGGCTGCTACGTTAAATCGCCACTTCTATCGATATAGCTATCTGGGAAATTCTTTTCCAGAAATGACTAAAATTTTGCTGACCCAACCAGGACTGATTTTAGGAAAAGTTTTTTCTTTAACCAATTTAGAATATTTAGTATTGTTACTAGCACCTGTAATTTGGGGACTTTCACCTCAAGAGATTACACCTTTATTTAGTGCCATCCCTTGTTTATTGCTAAATATCCTAGCCGACCATCGTTCTCAAAAAAATTTAATTTATCATTACTCTTTACCAATCATACCGTTTTTAATATTGGCTATAATTACCGGATTAGCAACAAGAAAAGTATGGTTACAAAATAAGCGAGCCATTATTTTGTGGTCATTAGTTGCCTTCTTAGCCTTAGCTAAATTTGGCTATTTTGGTTCACAACATCTTAAATATTTAGATAATTGGCAAGCTACACGAGAAGCGATCGCTTTAGTTAAAACTCAAGGTAATGTTCTCACCACAGATTTAATTGCCCCACATCTAACCCATCGTCAATTAATTAAGTTTATCTCTACAGATTTCCCGAAAATTGATGATTTAAATGCGTTTGATTATATATTATTAAATGTCCGCCATCCTGGATGGTCAAGTACATCTGAGTTTGCTACAAACTTAATAAAACAAGTAAAAAATCAATCAAACTTTAAGTTGCAATATCAACGTGATGATATGTATTTTTTTGTCAAAAAGCTTGATTGATAAATACTTTTTTGAGTAACCTGATGTTAAAGTCCAAATATTTATCGCAGAATAGTTTATTTTTCCCGATAGCAATGTGGCTATCTAGCAGACTTTTGATAGTTGCTGCCATGCTATTAGTTGCGCCTTTATTACCCAACCCTTCAAACACTACAATAACATTTGGGTGGGATGTTTTCTCAGCTTGGGATAGTGAATTTTACCGGAAAATTGCTACTTCTGGTTACGATTTTTCCATGAAAAAACGAGAATTTTCTGTAGCATTTTTCCCGTTATTTCCTTTATTAATCCGTGCGGTGATGAGTATCGGTTTCTCTTTTGAAATGGCAGGTACGTTGGTAAATAACCTTGCATTTTTAGCTGCGTTAATCATCCTTTATTTCTGGATAGAGGAACGTTACAGTACAAATGCAGCACGGTGGTCAACAGCAGTTTTAATCTGGTGTCCTTACTCTATCTATGGTACGATAATATACACTGAAGGATTATTTTTGTTGTGTAGTATAGCTGCTTTAAGAGCTTTTGATAAACAACAGTATATTTTAGCAGCCTTTTGGGGAGCATTGTCTACAGCAACGCGATCGCCCGGACTAGCACTGATACCTGCTTTTTTGTTTATGTCTTGGAAAGAACGCAGAGGTATTAAAGCTTACAGTGCAAGTTTTGCTGTTAGTTTAGGTATTCTTCTCTACAGCCTGTATTGCCAAATTCAGTTTGGTGATGCTTTAGCCTTTGTTCATGCGCAGAAAGGATGGCGTGAATCAGCTGGGTTTGCTTGGCAAGGTTGGCTAAAGATGCTGATGCAAATTGTAGTGGGAAAAGCAAACTGGCAGAACGGCAAGATTGTAGATATATGGCATCCACTGCTGTTTTTATTAATTATTTGTGGTGGTTATTTGTTATGGCAATTTCATCAACGTTTAGGCTTAGACAAAGTCCACTATGGATTATATACTTTATGGTTATTATTATGGTTATTGGTAGGTGATGAATTAATTAAAAGTGTGGTAATTTTTGGTGGTTTTGGTTTGTTACTGCTTTCAAAAAATCAAATTCCCCTTGTCACCTTTATTTATGGAATTTGTGCCTACAGTTTAATTTTTAATACAGGAATAACTGCCTCTGCTGAGCGCTATGTTTATGGTATTGTGTCAATGGCGATCGCATTCGGTTTACTACTAACTCGTTATCCACGTTTAGGATATGCAATCATCAGCTTTTTTGCCATTCTTCTATTGCTTTTTTCCATCCGATTTGCTCAAAATCAATGGGTAGCTTAGTAAATATTACACAAAGATAATAAGAAAATTTCTTCCCCCATTCCCAAACCCATCAATTGACTTCGCGAAATTACTTAACAATATCCTTGCGTTTTTGTAACCACATAGCAATTACTAAATAAACAATTGTGTGTGCAAGCAACAATCCCCAACTTAAAAGCAGATTTTGCAATGTATTATCAAACATTGGCAGCTGTTTAATTGATGAACTTATATCATTATCCTCACTTGTGATTACTGGAACTAAAAGATTCACCTTGCCTAATATTCCATAAGCCCCAACTGACCAACGACTTAACATTAACCAAGAAATATATTCACCCACCCCTTTCATGTCAAACAACACCCCAGCAAAAATAATCTGAGGTAACAACAACAGAGGTAACGCACTATTAGCTTGAGTGCTATTCTTGGTACTAGCTGATACCAATAATCCTAAACTTACAGAAGTCAAGATAGTTAAAAATGTAGTAACAAAAACTCCTAAAAACCAGGGAACAGGAATCAAGAGTGGTTGATAATTAATTGTTAATTCAGGAGTGGGAGAACTAAAGCACAAAATAATCACAAGAGAGATTAATATGCTTTGTATAACAGCTAATCCACCTAAAGTTATAATTTTTGATCCTAAATAAGCTGTTAAACTCAAATTCACTAACCTCTCACGCAAGTAAATTGCAGATTCCTTAACAATTTCTTGCAGAGAACTAGCAAGTCCTATCCAAATTGCTGCACAAGTAAAGACAAATAAAACTCTTCTTGCTAAAGATGCATATTCCAAATCAACTTTAGGGTCAAAGGTAGGAATTAAAAAATCTTTATTTAGAATCGCCAAAGTCATTAAAGCAATACCAATTGGTGCAGTTAGCAAAGATAAAACTAAGTAAATAGTATCTCTCTGAATTAGTTTGATATATCTTTGAATAAGAATTGTAATTTGTTGAAAAAATGATCGATTAACTGGTTTAGGAGATGAGTTATTTTCTTGCTTCTCCTCACTTAAGCGATTATTAATATATTCTTTTTGATAATCTGATTCATAATACTTTTCAGCTTCTTTAATTACAGCCTCTTTAGTTTCTAGTTTTATATAAACATCAGCAAACTCTTCACTATTAATTTGGAAAAAATCAGCAGCTTTATTTGGTGGGCCAAAATAACAAAGATTTCCGCCTAAACCGAGAAACACTAGAAAATCACATATAGTAATGTTACTGGTTGCGTGAGTAACCAAAATAACTGTGCGCCCTTCATTGGCTAATTTCCGCAGCAGTTGCATAATTTTTTTATCCAATCCTGGGTCAAGTCCAGAAGTTGGTTCATCGAGAAAAAATAATTTTGGATCTGCTAATAGTTCAACTCCGATACTTACCCGTTTTAACTGTCCCCCACTTAAGTTTTTGACTAGGGTATTTTGACGCTCAGATAACTCTACTTGTTGTAATGTTTTTTGCACAACTTCTTCAACGTTAGTATCATTAGGAAGTCGGAGTTTCGCAGCATAATAAAGAACTTCCTTCACTCTTAAGCCAGTATGAACAGTATCTTGTTGAGGAACATACCCGATCAGGTTTCGATAAATATTAAAGTTAGTTCTTAAATTTTCCCCATTCAGATAAACTGTACCTTCATTGGTTGATTCAATACCTAATAAAGCTTTAAGCAAAGTAGATTTTCCAGCCCCACTACCTCCAACTACTGCAACAAACTCCCCTGGTTCAATCACTAAAGAAATATCATTAAGTAATCTAATCGGTTGTTTATTTTTATCTTTAATAGTTCTAACAAGATGTTGAACATCAATGCGAATATTATCTCCACTATCCGCGAGAACTAATTCATCCCCATATAATACAAAAGTATAAGGGCCAATCTGAATAATATCACCTGCTGACAAAACCACTGAATTGGTAACTTTTTCCCGATTCACAAATAAACCATTAGTACTATGGTCGCGCAGCAGATAATGTCCCTGACTATCTCTTTCAATCGTGGCATGACGACGAGATATCATCGGCGCATCTAATTCTAAATCTGCATTAGCACTACGCCCTAAAACGATAGGCTTATTTTGGTTTTTTAGATAAATAGAGCGTTTCTTTAAAGGTGTTACAGGTTGATTAATACGTGGTTCTGTGTAGGTTAAAATTGCCCAATTTTGGGGATTATTAGCAATTTTAATTTCACTGCCATTCTCTAAACGAAAACCTTTTTTGGGCGTAATTACAGTATTATTAACAAATAGTTTATTAGTACTTGGTTTTTCTCCATCTCCATCATAAATATAATAAGAGTCGTTTTGCTTTTTGATAGTAGCTTGACAACGACTTACCACTGACCAATCTTCAGGGATTTTCAATCCTTGGGGTAGAGGGAGGTTTGGCTCTCTTCCTAAGATATGCACATCAGCAGTTAAATCAAATGAAAGAGATTTTCCTTTATAATTAATCTCAAGTCGGGGATTATTACTTAAAAGAGCTGTACGACCAAATTGGTTAGTCATTTATTTTTACTTGCTAAAGCTATATACAAATATTTACAATTACAAAATGCACATTTAACTAGAAGTTATTGTGCAATTGGCTAGTTGATATATCAAGCTCTTATTTTGCTTGTTTACTACTAAATTCCATATTTCCTTCAAAATTTAACTCAAAGAAGGCGATGGAGTATTAACAGTTTGGGATTAATAAGATACCAAACAATAGTTAAGTATTTGAGTAACCTACCCTTGTCAATAGGTAGTTTGCAATCCTACTTTAAAATAATTAACATTAACAAATAATGCATATTGATAATTTTTTATAAACTCAATATTTTTGCCTAATCTTAGGATATTGGATACAACAAACCCAATCTGATTACTTGCTGCTTACTTGAAGATTGTTATGAGTAAACTGGCCTATTTTTCGATAAGTTTTGTTTTGTAAACTTATATTAAGCTTTGTTGCTATAAATTATAGTTGATTTGTATCTATACAGACTGTAAATTTTTATAAGTAAAAAAAATCTGATACTTGTATAACAATATAGAATTACCAAATCTAAAGATGAGGAGAGAACAATGAACCGGCGCTATCAAAAAAGTCTTTTGACTTTAGCGTCTTTGCTGTTTGCCGTTGGTAGTTTTGTGTCCTTATCTGCTTGTAGCAATACAGACAACCAAGCGACCAACAATACACCTACAGAACAGTCAACAGCTAGTCAGACGGAATCACCAGTAAAGACAACATCTGATACAGGAGCAGACAGTAAGGAAATCAGCCCTGTTACTAGTTTGCTACCAGGAAACGATCGCACAGACTCTGATCCATTAAAATTACTCCAAAATTCACAAATCAAAAAAGAATTAAATCTCACTGACGAGCAGAGTACAAAAATCAAGCAAATAGAAGAAGATTTTCGTGCTTCATTGCGTCAGAGAGTATCTGGAGTGAGTCTTAAAGGGCTTGATGAAAAACAGCAAGAACAGAAAATTACAGAAATCAGCAAGGATTTAGACAAGCAAATTCAAGACACTCGCACCAAAGTTGGAGCAGTTCTCACACCAGAACAACAAACACGCTGGAAGCAAATTGCTCTGCAAATATATGGTTGGGGAGTTTTGACCAAAGATGATTACTCTGCTGATTTAAAGCTTACCCCAGAGCAACTTCAAAAAATGAATCAACTGCGCGATGAGATGGTTCAGAAAATGAGGGCAAATTGGCAAAATCCAGACAATAGCAAGCAACCACGCACTCAGGTAATTGCTCAAAATCGCCAAAGACTTGAGCAAATTGTTAAAAATACTAATGAGCAAGCTTTGGCTGTTCTCACACCAGAACAAAAGAAAAATCTAGAAACTCTTAAAGGTAAAGAGTTCAAGCTAGATCCTACATCATTACCATCTCCACCCTCATAAGTTAAACCAAATAAATAGACATAAATCAACGTAACTACGGAGATTGTTGTTTGTGATTTGTTGTTTGTGATTTGGACATACCAGCCAAAAAGTCATCAACAATTATCAACAGTCTCCTCTACAAATTATGTTTGTTCATTCTGCACAGGACTAGAGAGATAGAAGCTATGAAATTTTGGACACAAGAAGAAAACATAGATATCAAGCAATTAACTAAGTCAGAACTTATAGAATTGCTACAGCTAGAAGGAGAAATGCAGCAAAGTTTGTTCCAGAAAGCTAGAGTCATGCGCCGTCTTCATGGAACAGATAAAGTCATGTTGCGAGGCGTAATGGAAATTTCTAATTACTGCCAAAAAAACTGCGACTACTGTGCTATGCGGGCAGCAAATAAAGGTTTAGAAAGATATCGATTGAGCGCCGAAGAAATTTTATATCTTGCCGAAGAAATTAAAAAAACTAATATTATCTCCACCATTTTTCTCCAATCTGGACAAGACCCCAATTGTGATCCCATATTAGAAGAAGTCATCCCAGAACTTAGAAAATTAAATTTAAATGTTCTTTTATGCTTGGGGGAAAGACCAAGAGAAGTTTATTCTAAATTTGCTGAACTAGGAGCAGATTCTTACATTCTCAAATTTGAAACTTCAAACCCTGATTTTTACAAAGAAATCGCTTATACATCTCTCCAAAAAAGACTTCAATGTCTTAGCTGGCTTCAAGAAGCTGGATTTAAAGTTGGCACAGGAAATATTGTTGGTTTACCCAATCAAACCTTAGATACCCTTGCCGAAGATATTTTACTAGCAATTAAACTCCAGCCTGATTTTGTCAGTTCTTCTCCATTTATTCCCAATCAAAATACACCTTTAGAAAAATTGTCTTATGGCAATATTAATTACACTTTGAATACAATGGCGATTTATCGCCTAGCGCTACCATCGGCATTAATTCCTACAGTCAGCGCTCTAGAAAAGATTCAAAAACATGGCCAACTCATGGGATTAAATGCAGGAGCTAATGTACTGACTATCAACTTTACTCCCACAGGATACCGTCAAAAATTCCGTATTTACTCTGAAAAACGCTTTGTAGTCAGCTTAGACCATGCTCTCAAAACTATTGAAGAGGCAGGTTTACAAGTTCATCTACCCTCTCAAGAAACAAGCTTAAACTATTCGCTCATTTCTTAGAGGTAAAGCTAAATCAAAATTCTACAGATTATAGTCTGTTTACTGTTCCATCAATTGCAAAAATCATCATAAAAATGAGTGAAACAATACGGACACGAAAAGCAGAGCGCACTTTGCTTTTGATTGTCTTGTCAATTTTAACTGCAATCCTGGCAGTAGTTTTATACACATTTAATCCCTGGACAACTCAGTCGAAAAACTCTTCATTTGACTGGGTGCAAATTACTTCCCAAAAATCGATCATTCACGTTGGAAGTAATGATTCTTTTGCTACAACTCAAGATGGCATCCAAGCTGGAAAATTGGTTCTAGATTTTTTAGAAAATAAACAAGTAAACTCCGGCAAAGCCGCAATCCAAATTTACAATAAAATCATTCCCAGAGAGAATTATGGTGGAGAATACTCAGCTCTACAATGGTTCTGTCAATATCTGTTAGCTACGGATAGTGAAAAGCAAAAATATTTATCTGATAAGTTTGTTGCCAGTTTTTATAACTTTTTTGCTGCCAACGACTTCGCCAACTTAAAAGAATACATTCAGCGCAAATATAAATTAAAAACATTTGCCGATCAAGATAACCAAGCTGGTCAAGACCGTAAAGCATCTCTAGAAGACTTTATTCTTTTTAGCAATCCTAGAAGAGAAGAATGGGAAAAAACTAGCAAGATTCTCAGTTCTCTTAACTTAAAAGCTGGGCAAAATATCGCTGATATTGGGAGTGGCCCAGGATATTATACGTTCAAATTCTCTCAATTAGTTGGTGAAAAAGGAAATGTGTTTGCGATTGATACTGTGCAAAATCATCTTAATTATGTCAACAGTACCAGTCAAAAACTTGGCATCAAAAATATTAAATCCGTTCATACTGGTGGTGACACAATTGGATTGAAGGCCAATCAAGTGGATTTGGCTTTTATGTGTTCTCTTTACCATAACATCTACGCTATGTCTACTAATTATGATATTGATAACTTTGTTAACAGTATCAAAACTGCATTGAAAAATAAGGGAACTTTAGTTGTTGTTGATAATGGTTTAGTTAAAGATTCTGAACTTCCTTACCATGGGCCATACATTGCCAAGGAACTAATTATTAGTCAATTGCAAAATTATGGCTTCAAGTTTGTGAAAGATTACGCTTTTATTCCGCAAAGGTACGTTTTAGTTTTCCAGAAAACTACTTAGCTTGCTTGTAACAATTTCAGGAATCGGTAGTATTGATTCCTGAAATACAAAAATCAATCATACACTAAACTAAAAATGGATTTGCGAGCAATTGGGATTGCTGCTGCTTTGGGTTCTGCTGCTTCCTGGGCGATAGGATCAATCCTATTTAAACAATTAGGGGAACATATTCCACCTTTAGCAATGACTTTGGCTAAAGGGGCAGTTAGTGTTATTTTGTTAAGCTTAGCTCTAGTTTTTACTGGTTACAATGACATCCAATCACAGGCGTTAATCCTACTAATATTTAGTGGATTACTAGGTATTAGCTTAGGCGATACTTTCTTTTTTGAAGCTCTGCAAGATTTGGGGCCACATGCTCTAGTCATGTTATTAATGATCGGAGAAGTTTTAACTGTATTTTTAGCAGTATTTCTGCTTGGTGAAACGCCAACATTAATTGCATGGTTTGGTATTGCCCTAGTTATCTTCGGTATTGGCGTAGTTCTGTCTGCAAAGTTATCAGGAGAAATGCAATTCTCTAAATGGAGAGGAATTGCCTTCGGACTTTTATCAGTTTTGTGTATGTCGATATCGATGATTGTTGCTAAGAAAGGCTTAGAATCGGTCTCAACAATCCAAGCAACATTCATTCGCATGTTGTCTGGAACCACGGGAATACTTTTTTTTGGTACAGTTACCCAACGTCTAGGACGCTGGATGATTCCGTTTCGCGATCGCAATCTAGTTTACTTTTTCTTGGTATCAGTGTGCGTCATCACTTTTGGAGGTTTTTGGCTGTCATTGGTGGCAATTAAATATGTAGATGTTTCTGTTGCCAATACATTAGGCTCAACAGAACCTCTGTTTATTTTACCTTTAGCGGCAATTTTCCTCAAAGAAAAAATTGCTTTTAGATCAGTGCTAGGTACAATACTCACACTAATCGGAATTATTTGTATTTGTGTAAGTTAATGACAGGGCATAGGAAACAGTGACTACCAAGCCACTCACAAGCGATGATTTTTTTAGTAAACAATTGTTTCAGTAATTATTTGCATAATTTAATTTTTATATTTACCATTTTCAAGATTTTTAAGTTCGTAAATATGGTATTAATACAATAATTATAAGATTTAGTTTCTGGAAAAATTAACTTCTTAAAAATAGGAGAAAATTAAATGACAATTGCTCCAAATAAAATCACGAACCGTAAAGAGTTACTAATTGCTAGAGCGAAAGAAAGAGTTGCAGATTTAAAACGATTACAAGAGGCAGGATTAATTTGCACTCACGGAGATTTTTTCCCATCCGTGCATTATCCGCCGATCACGATGTATTCTCCGATTACTGAAGAAGAATTATTTCAGAGTTATACTCTCCCTGAAGATGGGTTATTGGATGTCTATATCCATATTCCATTTTGCCGGCAACGTTGTATTTTCTGCCATTATCCAGTGCAATTAGGAGAACGAAATCCAGAAAAAGACCAGTACCTAGACGCATTGGAAAAAGAAATGGATCTTTACATGCGGCGGTTAGGAATTGACAAAATTAAAGCTAGATCAATTCTGGTAGGAGGAGGAACACCAACTTATCTAAGTTTAGAGCAATTAGATAAGTTTTTAAATTTCTTTGTGCAACGGGTAGATTTATCAACTTGCACTCAATTTAACTACGATGTTGATCCCGTAACCCTAATTGGTGAAGAAGGTAGAGAGAGATTACGCTTAATGCGTTCTTATGGTGTTGATCGTCTCACCATAGGATCTCAATCTTTGAATGCAGATACCCTCAAGAAAATGAATCGTCATCACGGCGTCAAGGAGATACTAGAATCTATTGAAAATGCCAAGGAGTTTGGCTATCAAGTCAATATAGAATTCATTTTTGGCTATCCTGGGCAAACTTTAGATAACTGGATTGAAGTCATGGAACATGCCGTGTCTTTAGGAACAGAAGAAATCCAGTTATATCGACTGAAAATTGAAGCTTATGGAGATTTTCAAGGCCCAATTAAACGCTTGAGCGAAAGACAACCAGATGAATTACCAACTGTCGAAGAAACCTTGATGATGAAACAGTTGGCAATCGATATTTTGAATGAACATGGTTATCATGAAAATCTCCGTCGAGTATTTACAAAAGAACGCAAACATTACTCTCACTATGCTGATAATCAGTGCTGCGGATTGTTAGATCAGGTGGGATTTGGTTTGACAGCTTTTAGTAGTCTCAGAGATAGATTTATACTCAACACACAAGATTTTGACGAATATTACTCTATGATTGCGGCGGGAAAAATGCCAATCAATAGAGGTATAGTCAGAAATCAAGAAGAACAAATGCGATGGGCGATTATTCTGCCTTTAAAGAATCGAACTGTGTGGAAAAGTTACTTTGAAAAAGTCACAGGTGGAGTCTCCCTGAATCACGTTTTCCGTAACAAAATTGAAAATCTGAAATCTTTTGGATTAATTGTTGAAGATGAGCAAAAAATTGAATTAACAAAACTTGGTGCATTCTTTGCTGATGAAGTTGTACAACAATTTCATCACTCTGATTATGCTCCTTTCTCCCGCGATGAATATGCCCAAGGACTTTTGTATCCTTATAATAACTGTGAAGCATGATGGGGAATAGGGAATAGGGAACAATTTATTATTCAAAAACTCTCCGTGTCCCCTTCTGTGTCTTTCGTCGCGATCGCTTTCAACTAGCTGAAGGAGAAATCAAAGTAAATCCTTCAGCTGTACCTAAAGCTGGATGATCAAGTAAATTTACTTGTTGTATGGTTGCATGATCTAACAACAAGTAATTCTTACTTGTTCCCATTTGTTGTAAAACAGGTACTGTTACAGGGATAACTTGACAGTCGCAATAAAAATCTAAACTAGGACGAGCATATGCAAATGAAGTGTATATCTTTGTTCCTGGTGGGGTGTGGGTGCGAATTAATGTGGCAACTGGCTTAACTGCAAAGTTTTCATTTAATTCCCAAATCCAAGATTGCGAACTCATCAACAGGGCTAAAACTAAATACATTCCAGAAAATAAAACTAAAATAAATCGGCGATCGCACTGTAAAATTAACCATGCCACGATGCCCATACTTACCACCAAAACACTGCTCATCACAATTAAAACAGGCTCAGGATTAGTAACAAAAAAGTAAACACAACTCCCTAAACCCGCGATCGCTATTACACAAAAAAATATCACCAAAATTCGGTTTTTCAAGTAACCTTGTTGCCAAACTTCACTCAAACTCGCACCAATTGCCAACGCTAAAAATGGGTATACAGGCATGATATACCAAGGGAGTTTTGTTCTCATTAAAGAGATAGTTCCCAAGTAAACAATTGTACCTATAAGAATTAGACAGCCCCAACCAGCATGACGTTTTTTCCCAGCTAAATAAAATCCTCCCGGCAAAAATAAGATCCAGGGAAAACTATATTTAATTAACTCAATTAAATAATACCAAGGAGGGCCACTATTGCCTTCAACAGGTTGCACAAGCCGCTCAAAGGTTTGTGCTTGCAAATTAACCTGGAAAAAATCATTTCCATAATGTTGCCATTGAGCTATATACCAAGTAGCCGCCGGGGCATTTCCTAAAAATATTCCTATCCATAAATAGGGAGTTTTCAATAAAATTAATTGCCGATTTGCCAGTAGAAATAAACAAGCGATCGCTCCTAGCAATAAAACTATCATTCCCTTGGTTAAAGTAATTAACCCTAAACAAAATCCCACACCCAAAGCATATTTTTGATTCTGACGCGCTTTTAAAAGACAAAATAACAAAAGTAAAAAAAAGGTAATCATCGCACCATCCAGCATTGCTAGGCGTCCGTGACGCACCACAGGCAACAATGTTAAGTAAACTAAAGCAGCAAACAAAGCTGGTAAACTTTGGTTAAAAAGCAAACGCCCAACTAAGTAAAGCAAAGGCACTCCCAAAGCGGTTAATACTGCACCAGGTAAACGTGTTGTCCATTCACTCACGCCTCCTACAGAGTAAGTCCAAGCAATTAATAAATGGATTAGAGGCGGTTTATTATGATATGGTTCACCGCCTAAAGTAGGGTAAAGCCAATGCATTGAACCAATTGGGGCACGCCAAATTTCTCGTGCCACCTGTGCGACAGTACCTTCATCCCAGTCTCGTAAGGGGGAATTTCCTAAAAAAATCAACCACAAAATTAAAGAACCTACAACTAAGCCTAATAACCAATATTTTTCTGGGAGTAAACGCATATCTGAAATTGGGATAATCTTTTATTAATAATTGAATTCATACATATTTTCAACTTTTGCTCAAAGTCGGGAATTTAAACATAGGCAATTTTCACAAATCAAATAGAAATAATATAGAACTCCTATTTGATTTGGTGAAAAAACTTCGGATACCTAATTTTCTACTCCCTACTCCCTACTCCCCATTCCCTACTCCCTGTCTACACAAATAATTATCGTGACTCAGCCAATTTACTCTTTAGTAATTCCCATTTATAACGAAGAAGAAAATATCCCCGAAATGTACCGTCGTCTAAATAATGTCATGGCACAGTTAGATGGCGAGGTTGAATTGATTTTAATTGATGATGGTAGCCGCGATCGCTCTTTAAATTTGATCCGCGAACTCCACCATCGTGATAGTCGGGTGCGTTATCTCAGTTTGGCTCGAAATTTTGGTCATCAAATTGCAGTCACAGCAGGACTTAACTTTGTGCAAGGTAAATGTGCGATCGTCATGGATGCTGATCTCCAAGATCCGCCAGAGCTAATTTTAACGATGATCGAAAAATGGCAACAAGACTATCAAGTAGTATACGCTCAGCGCTTATCTCGCAAACGAGAAAGCTGGCCCAAACGCTTTACCGCCTACGCTTTTTATCGCATCCTGCGGCGGTTGGCTAATGTCGATATACCCAGTGATACGGGGGACTTCTGCTTGATGGATCGCCAAGTAGTAGATATCCTCAATACAATGCCAGAACGTAACCGCTACATTCGCGGCTTACGAGCTTGGATAGGTTTTCGCCAAACTGCTGTACTCTTTGAAAGAAACCCGCGTTTTGCTGGAAAAGTCAAGTACACCTTCGGTAAGTCTTGGGCTTTAGCAGTCGATGGAATTATTTCTTTCTCGACTGTTCCTTTAAAACTAGCAACTTACATCGGGTTACTCTCCGCTGGAATAGCTTTATTGATGATATTACTAGTGTTGTATTGGCGTTTATTTGATCCGGTATCTCCCTTAATCGGCTACACATTAATTACGATCGCCATGTTTTTCTTAGGATCTGTACAATTACTCTGTGTTGGCATCTTAGGCGAGTATATCGGCCGCATCTATGAAGAGGTTAAAGGTCGCCCTATCTATACTTTAAAGGAAACAGGAGGTTTTATTAAAGAATCAGAAATTAAAACAAAGTGAAAGTAATACCCAAATGTTAAGTACAAAAAAATACTTTTACATAAGAAAAAACGTAAATTTTTGTCAGAAGATCCAAAATTAGCACATATTGTGAGTAACCTGTTAAGATTTGGCTAATATATTGTGATCAACTACCGTATTTATACGCTAACAATATATGTAAAACTGTAATATTTATGATGTATAACCTCAGATTAAGTGAGGCCAACCATAAAACAATACAGATAAAGCTATGGCGTTGCTGAATCTAGGGATGAATCTTGTAAGGTGGGTCAAAAAGCCCGCCTTAAAAGCCAAGGGACGGGTGGCGAGACGCCCATCCGACAAAATCAATTAAATCATCCCGCAAATATGCAACACCAGATAAAGCTATGAGCAATACAGATTAAGATAGCAGTCTGCTTTGATTTCTGTTAGCCTAGCTTGGCGTAGCCTACTGACTTGCGTAGGCAGGGAGCAGAAAAAGAGAGTACAAGAATACTGAGCTTTGTCAAAAATCAAATAGGATTCTTGTACAAGAGTATCAAAAACAGCACTAAAATATTGATAAAATTATCTTTGGCGGATTAGCCAAGCTATCTAGGTTGACGAATAAATGCCTGTTGACAAAGAGAAACTATATTAAGTAGATTTTCGTCTATCTCTTAAATAGAAAACAAAAAACGATATTAAGTTAAGTTAAAAATTTAACTTTTTCTTAAAAAGTAAGCAGAGGTCACAAGCAGTAGAATATAACTTATTAACTATGAAACTAACAGTTTATTAACCTTTTTAATTATGTGCATTATCCCTTATGAATAGTGTAAGTATAATAACTCGCTAATTAACTAGCCTACTTAATTGGTAAAATTTCAAAGTCTTGAATAAGACCTGTTAGGGGATCAAAGCTTCATTATCGATTAGCGGAAAGACTAGAGAAAACAATCAATTATCAGCTGTTCAGTAGCCAGGTTTATCGAGGTGTGGTTAATTACCTAATTGCACTCCTGCCTCAAGCTAGCGGTAGTAATATACAGATGCAAACCTTAGTTTTCGTGAGTATGTAATAGAAATTAAATAGATTAAACAGTACCAAATATTGTCCAGACTGCGATCGCTCCAAGCTAGATCATATAAGCTTAAGTTAAACCTATATAATCTATCTTTCCAGTTACAAAGCTTCTGTTAATCTCTATACTAACTTTGAGAATTATCAGGGTAACTGAGTATCCAAGTATATAGAAAAGTGTGTCATCAAATACCGTCAGAACCACAGATGGAGGTTCGACCCTTGAAGGAGCTATGAAGTGGAAAACAAAAAGTCGTTTCTTTGGTCTCCAGGAATATTAGTTGGACTGCTTGCCTTAGGTGGTAGTTTAAGCCTTGGCTTTATGACATTAATCAAGCCAATTGCCTCAGAGGCTCAAAGCAAACATCTTCAAAGTCAACAAAATATAGATATAGATATAGTCCCGAAATTAGGAACTCAGCAACGCCTTGAATCCTTTAGAGCCGCGATGCTTTCAACTTGGCAACAAGAAGCACAAGCAAAAGGCTTTGGTTATCCTGTGCCGGCAAGCTTTCAAGGTGCAATAATTAAGTCGGCAAAACTCACTCAAGGTCAAAAAGCGATCGCTCTCACCTTTGATGATGGCCCATGGCCTGAGACAACAGCACAAGTACTAGATGTCCTCAAAGCCAACAATATCAAAGGAACATTTTTTGTCGTTGGGCGGAACCTCAAAAATTACCCAGAATTAGGCAAGCGGATTGTGGCTGAAGGTCACGTCATCGCCAACCATACTTGGAATCACTGGTATCATTTCTTTAACCAACAAGCAGCCGCTTTTGAAATTGAAAGCACAACAAACTTAATTTATCAAGTCACAGGTGCGAAAACAACTCTGTTCCGACCACCTGGAGGAATGATGCACAATGGATTAGTTGCCTACGCCAAAGGCCAAAAATATACCGTAGTCATGTGGTCAGCCGACTCCATAGATTACAAGCTGCCCACTGTACCAAGATTAGTCCATAACGTCGTCAAAGATTCCAAACCCGGTGGGATTGTCCTCATGCATGATGGCGGAGGTAATCGTTCCAGAACTGTACAAGCCCTTCCACAAATTATTAGCACCTTCAAAAAACAAGGTTACAGCTTTGTAACTATTCCAGAACTTTTAGAAATGCAAGCTAAAGACGAAATGATTGCTAATAAAAAATAACAATTGTCATTAGTCACTAGTCATTTGTATTGACACAAGGCAACTAATATTAGATACGAAATTGTCGTAAATAATAAGGGCACAACAACCGTTATGCCCTCATGAATCAACTATTAAACAGGACTTAGCTGTTTTTTGTGAGAATTAGCTTCAGGACTATCAGCCTCAGAAGGCGGCACCATTTGCCAAAACTTAGGTAGATATTCTTGCCAGTTTTGTAAAATCTGCTGCGCCTTTGGTGAACCAGTGCGATCGCAATGAGTTTTAATTAATTCTTGCAACTGCTTTTCACCTGCTTCCGTCTCCACTCGCTGAATTTTGACAATTTCCGGGTTAACTAACTCTGCGAAATTGCCGTCTTCATCTAAAAAGTATGCCAAGCCGCCAGTCATACCTGCGCCAACATTGCGTCCAACTTTCCCCAAGACGACAATCACGCCCCCAGTCATATACTCACAGCAATGATCGCCAGCACCTTCAATCACGGCTACACCCTTGGAGTTACGCACCGCAAAGCGTTCTCCCGCCAAACCGTTGGCAAATAACACTCCCCCAGTAGCACCATAAAGACAAGTATTGCCAACAATCACATTTTGTGATGTTTCATAGGTAGCATTCGCTGGGGGTTTGATGATGATTTCACCACCATGCATCCCCTTACCTACGTAGTCGTTGGCTTCTCCTGCCAGGGTGAGAATCACACCACCCAAGTTGAAAGCGCCAAAGCTTTGTCCAACACTACCTGTGAAGTTGAGATTAATTTGCCCTTCAAAGTCGCTATCGCCATACTTAGAAGCGATCGCACCAGCTAACCTAGCACCGACAGTTCGATCAGTATTAGCTATCGCTAAAGTCTTCGTCACAGCAGCTTGATTGTCGATAGCTGCTTTAATTTCTGGATCTGCAAGCAATTGATCATCCAAAACCACGCCGTTGCTGTGGACTTCTTCATGCACCAACCAGCCACGGTTTTCTTTGGTATCTGGGAGTTGCAGCAAGCAGTTAAGATTTAATGATTGCGTTTTGGTGAGTTTCACATCTGGGCGCACTTTTAATAAGTCTGCACGCCCAATCAGTTCTGATAAAGAACGATAGCCAAGCTGTGCTAACAAACTCCGCACTTCTTCGGCAATGAAGTAGAAGAAGTTGACGACGTGTTCCGGTATCCCGGTAAACCGTTCGCGGAGTTCTGCTTTTTGCGTAGCGACACCCTTGGGACAGGTATTAAGGTGACAAACCCGCGCCATAATACAGCCTTCCGCAATCATGGCGATGGAACCGAAGCCGAATTCTTCACCACCCATCAACGCACTCATCACCACATCCCAGCCACTTTTTAGTCCGCCATCGACGCGCAGAATGACGCGATCGCGCAAACTATTATTCATCAAGACGCGGTGTACTTCGCTTAAACCCAACTCCCAAGGTGAACCGGCGTGTTTAATTGAACTGAGTGGCGATGCCCCTGTACCACCATCATGACCGGAGATTTGAATGATATCAGCGTTGGCTTTCGCTACACCTGCGGCGATCGTTCCGATGCCAATTTCGGCAACCAATTTCACCGATACTTGCGCTTTCGGGTTGATTTGGTGCAGGTCAAAAATCAACTGTGCTAAGTCTTCAATGGAGTAGATATCATGGTGTGGTGGTGGTGAAATTAAGGTAACACCAGGCTTAGAACGCCTTAACATCGCAATATAAGGACTGACTTTCGGCCCTGGTAGTTGTCCACCTTCCCCAGGTTTTGCACCTTGGGCAATTTTGATTTCAATTTGCCTAGCGCTAACTAAATACTCTGGTGTGACACCAAAGCGCCCCGATGCAACTTGTTTGATCGCACTAGAAGCTGTATCACCATTCCGCAATCCTTTGAGGTGCGGTAGGGTGGGTGAGTGACCAGACTCATCGACATCATTCAGCCGTTTGTATCTAACTGGATCTTCGCCACCTTCCCCAGAATTTGATTTACCACCGATGCGGTTCATAGCGATCGCTAAAATTTCATGAGCTTCTCTTGACAAAGCACCCAAAGACATGCCACCTGTGCAGAAGCGTTGAAAAATATCTGCGACTGATTCTACTTCTTCTAGGGGAATGGGCGAGCGATCGCTTTGGAAATCGAGTAAATCACGCAATGCTGTGATTGGTCTGTTTTGCAGATGTTTTTTGTAGACTTCGTAATGGTCGTATTTCTTGCCATCAATCGCTTTATGTAGCGCCTTCACCAATTCTGGGCTATTCATGTGATACTCACCGCCGGGACGGTACTGCACAAAGCCCAAGTTTTCTAGCTTTTTCGTATTCAGTTCTGGGAAAGCTTTGCTATGGAAAGATAGTATCTCAACCGCCAGTTCTTTGACACTCAAACCACCAATCCGAGAAGTTGTACCCCTAAATCCTAAATCTAATAAATCTCCACCAATGCCTATAGCTTCAAAGATTTGTGCTGCTTGGTAGCTGGAGAGTAAAGAAATTCCCATTTTGGAGAGAATTTTTAACAAACCCGACTCTACAGCTTTGCGATAATTTCTTAAAGCTTGCTCTAAGGTAAGGTTAGGAATCTTCTCCAAATCCATTAACTTTTGGGTTTTGGAATCATGCCACCAATCGCGTACCGTATCCAAAGCCATGTAAGGGCAAACTGCACCAGCACCATAGCCAATCAGACAAGCAAAGTGATGTGTACTCCAGCATTGTGCAGTATCAATCACCAGGGATGTCTTCATCCGCAATCCCTCACGAATTAGGTGATGATGTACAGCACCTATAGCTAACAGTGGTGGAATGTAACTGTATTCTGCACTGATCCCATCCCCTGTGCGATCGCTCAATATTAAAATCTTCGCACCTGCTCGCACAGACTCAGCTGCTTGTGCTTGTAAAGACTCCACTGCTGCTTTGAGTCCTTCTGGGCCATTGGCGATTGTAAACAGAGTTGACAACTCAGCCGTGGCAAATCCTGACAGTTTCACAACTTCTAATTCTGCCTCTGTTAACAGTGGCGATTCGAGTTTTAGTCTGCGGGCGTATTCTGGTTTTGGTTCTAGTAAATTACCCCGTTCACCCAGTTCCACTTTCAACGACATCACTAGCTTTTCCCGTAGAGGATCAATCGCTGGGTTTGTGACTTGGGCAAAGCGTTGCTTGAAATAATCGTAGAGGAGATGAGGTTTTTCTGACAGCACAGCTAGAGGAATATCATCCCCCATCGAGAAGGTTGGTTCTTTACCTTCTTTGGCCATGTCTTGAATCACCATTTCCACATCTTCTGTGGTGTAGCCAAAGGCAATTTGATGCTGAAGTAGGGTTTGTCTTTCGGTTGTCACTTGTCCTTTGCCATTGACTAATGACGAACTCTCAACTAGTGACTTTAATTCTTGGCGGTACTGTTGCAGCCATTTCCCGTATGGTTGCTGTTGGGCGATGCGCTGCTTAATCTCCCAATTTTTCAGAACTTCGTGGTTGACTAAATCCACAGCAATCATTTGCCCTGGGCCAAGTCTGCCTTTTTCAATAATGTTAGATTCTGGGAAATCTACAACCCCAGCCTCAGAAGCAACAACGATGTAGTTATCCTTAGTAATCACATAACGTGCTGGTCTTAAACCATTACGATCTAGTGTCGCACCAACTTTTTTGCCATCGCTGAAGACCAAGAGCGCTGGCCCATCCCACGCTTCTTGCAAACCGCTGTAATATTCGTAAAAATCGACAATTTCGGGATAGTTCTGCAAGGAAGGCTGATTTTGATAAGCCTCTGGAACCATGATCATCAAGGCTTCCAAAGGACTGCGCCCAGAACGCACCAACAATTCCAGCACATTATCTAGTGTGGCGGAGTCGCTATTGTCAATGTGGACTAATGGCTTGAGAGTATTGATGTGATCACCCCACACCGGATGATTCAGGGTGGCTTCTCGCGCCATCATCCAGTTGATATTACCTAAAAGTGTATTAATTTCTCCATTGTGTCCCAATAGCCGCATCGGTTGGGCTAAAGGCCACTTGGGCATGGTGTTAGTGCTGAAGCGACGATGATAAACTGCAAAGGCGCTCTTGTAGGCTGGATTTTTTAAATCTTGATAAAATTCTCCCAACACCGCAGAACGCACCATGCCCTTGTAAACAATTGTGCGACTTGATAGAGAACAAATATAAAAATCCTCTGAGATATCCGATGCAACCTTACTAATTCGGCGGCGAGTAATGTACAACCGACGTTCGAGTTCATCGCCGCTTGTGTCTGTGGCAGCTAAAATAATTTGCTCTATTTGGGGTTGATTTTCTCTTGCTTGTACACCCAGCAAATCAGGTTGTACTGGTACTACTCGCCAACCCAGTACAGTAAATTTTTCTTCAATAGCTACTTGCTCAACCGTGGCTTTGGCTTTTTTGGCTGCTTCTTTATCAGGCGGAAGAAAAATCATTCCCACAGCCAAATTACTAGTAGATGATAATTCTTTCCCTGCGACAATATAGTCTTGTTGAAACAACTCCCAAGGGATAGCTGTCAATATTCCCGCACCATCACCAGAGTCTTGATCTGCACTACACCCACCCCGGTGTTCCAAGCAAGTCAAAGCTGCTAGCGCTTTTGCCATAATTTCGTGGCTGGCATGATTCTGGCGATGAGCAATAAAACCTACACCACAGGCATCTCGTTCTTCTACTAACCACCTTTGCCCCTGGTAGGTATTTCTTGAGTCAATAGCCGCTGTGACTGTCTGTTCTTGATTCATCGGTTGATTATTCATACCCTGTTCCTAAAATGTTGAGTTACCAATTTTGCTGCTACTTATAAGAAAAATTTCTAATTTTTACCTGTTAAAAATTGAGGAAAAAAAATTTTAACTTCGGTTTTACTTTTTAATTCACCCGTGTTAAAATAATCGCGTCATTTTTGTATTTATTATTAATGCAGTGGTTATCAAACAAACCACTTTTACCCGGACAAACTTTTTGCCCTGGCGTTTTTACATTTATATCGTGAAGCTAAGTATTTTCTCAATTTTCCTTTTCTACTAGATGCACCTAATTTTTCAGGTAGAGCCTGCCTTTACTTACCTGAGACTGAACTCGAAGCGATCGCTTCACTCTGATTCAGCAACAAAATCAGAGTATTACACAGTATACCCATTTGACAATTCCTAATATTTTTGTTTTTGTCTAGATTTTTACTTTCTAGCTGTTGCTACCTGTCTTAGTAATAACTTAGCCTCACTTAAGTAGCACCAGTAGCAACCATTGTGAGGATGAAACATTCTCAATCTAGTTTTAGTCACTAGGACTACTATTATAGTTTGGTTGGAACTAATGCCAGCTAAAACACTTAATTCCAGTGATTTTAGCTGCAAAATCGTTGGTTGATTTCTAGAAGAGACAAGAAGCCAATATATAAGCTATCACATTTGCTGACAAACAAAGTCATGATTCCTTAATATTTATAAATAATTGGTTAGCTTGCGCTTGGGGTGATAACTTTCAAAAGTACCTAGTAAATGATGGTAAAAATGCTGAATTGTTGCCAACAAAGATACCCCTTTGCTATTTCCTTATTTGGCAATAGTAGTTTTTTTCGCTCTTCTGTGTCACCAATACTTGCGATCGCACTGTGCTTAACAGCTACCTGTATTACTAATGCTCAAGAGTCCCCAACAAATATTAAACCAATACCAAGGTTGACCCCAAAAACCCCTACACCCCCCTTGCCAAGAAGATCATTCTCTGGTAATCAAATTTCTCTGAATGGTCGTACCTTACCAGGAACTTGGCTACAGCAACTCGGTACAGCTAATCAGTTGACAACTCATCTCAGTGATGGGGTATTCAAACAATTAATCGGAGTCGATTTTCTCAACAGCAGCAATCCAGCTAAACAACCAATACAGTGGTTTTCCTCGGTCGCCAAGCCATTAATTTTAACCACAAGACTGCTGGGAGCATATCGCTATTTAGATATCACTAACTTTGCGGGGACAGCAGGATGGCAGATAAAAGCTAACGGTAACATTCTGCTCATTAGCACTCCGCAAACGCAAGTCATAGATATTGTTCAAAGTAAACAGCCTGCGGGTGTTAGCGAAACTCCTACACAACAGGATCGCCTTGTTGTCAATTTAGACCGACCAACCCCTTGGCAAATTATACAAGGATTGCCAATTAAAACAACCCCAAGTTCAACCCCCGACCCAGATACATTAACTCCCAAAATCACTACACTGCCAAACCGAGAGTGGATCATTACCTTAGATGGTATAGCCAATTCCGCCCTAATAGAACGCTATACCCCTGTCCTACCCGTCACACTGCCACAGCCAGACCCACTCAAACAATTATCACCAAACACCCCACCACCCCCACCACCCCCAACACTACCAACACTACCAACACCCACCCCAACACCTCCAACGCTACCGACCCCATCAATACCCACCCCAACACTACCAACACCGACTCCAACACCCCCAACATTACCAACCCCCACACCAAAATTACCAACACCCATCCCTGAACCACTAATTAGACGAGTAGAGGTAATCAATAACCAAACAATTATTCGTTTGAGCGTTCCCTTTGGTCTGTCTCCTCAGATTAGTACCGTAGCTAATCCCAATCGCCTCATCATCGATATTCGACCCGATGCGATGGTGGAACGGAGTATTACTTGGGCACCTGGATTGCAGTGGCGACAACGTTATGTAAATTTAGGCACTGAGCGATTTCCGGTTGTGTGGCTAGAAATTAACCCTCGTACTATTGGATTAAAGCTGAAACCCTTTTGGACAGACTTTAATACCCTTACAGGTACTGCTCCCTTAATTCAAACAGCGCAAAAATACTTAGCAGTTGCGGCAATTAATGGTGGTTATTTTAACCGCAATAACAAATTACCATTAGGTGCAATTCGTCGAGATAATCAGTGGTTATCAGGCCCTATTCTCAACCGAGGCGCGATCGCTTGGAATGATTCTGGACAATTTTACTTTGGTCGTCTCACCTTAGAAGAAACTTTAATTACTGCCAATAACCAGCGTCTACCAATTATATTTCTTAATAGCGGTTACACCCAAAGTGGTATTGCTCGTTACACCCCAGTTTGGGGTGCAACCTACACTCCCCTAACAGACAATGAAATCATTCTGGTAATTCAGAAAAACCAAATAACTAACCAATTACCAGGAGGGAAAGCTAATGAAATTGCAGTTCCCATTCCTCAAGATGGCTATTTGCTAACCTTACGCGGCACTGCTGCTACTGCGGCACCACAATTGCCCATTAGCACTACAGTCAATATTGCTAGTGCCACAACGCCAGCTGACTTTAACCGTTACCCTCATATCGTAGGAGCAGGGCCCTTGCTGATCCAAAATCGTCAAATAGTTCTTGATGCTAAAAGCGAAAAATTTAGCAACGCCTTTATTGCAGAAAAAGCTATTCGCAGCGGTATTTGCACAACAGCAACAGGCACTCTCATGATTACTACTGTGCATAATCGCGCTGGTGGCCCTGGCCCCACCTTGGCAGAACATGCCCAGCTCATGCAAAGTCTAGGGTGTGTAAATGCCCTAAATTTAGACGGTGGTAGTTCCACTAGTCTGTACTTAGGAGGACAACTACTCGATCGTTCCCCCAGTACAGCCGCTCGCGTCCATAACGGCATAGGTATTTTCCTGCAACCGCGGGGTGGGGAGTAGGGAGTAGGGAGTAGGGAGTAGGGAGTAGGGAGATGAGGGGGATGTGGTTCGACTTCGCTCACCAACTAAAAGATGAGGAAGTGAGGGGGATGAGGAGAATATTGTCTCCGCGTCTTTGCGTCTCCATTCCCATTCCCTACTCCCTACTCCCCACTCCCTTTTTAAAGTTTACAATAAGCCTCCATTTTGCTTGATGAAGAATTAGTGTAGACATACTAGTTTTTGCGGTAATGGTTTACACCACAATGTTTGATTTTGCTATGTTTAGCAGAGTGAAATTAAATTGCTGGTTTTCACCGTTGCACAATAGCGCCAAATTTTCCATCAATAGCTAAGAGTATCGATGTTTGTTCCGTCTCCAAATAAGGTAACTATGGCTCAATTACAAGAAACCACACAAACCAACACCCTACACTTATCTTCAGCTATCACTTCTCGTGGCGTTGCTGCAACCGAGCTACGTCCTTGGGGTTCTTTTACAGTTTTGGAAGAAGGGCGTGGATACAAAATTAAGCGCATTGAAGTTAAGCCTGGACACCGCCTCAGTCTCCAAATGCATCACCACCGCAGCGAACACTGGATTGTTGTTTCTGGTACAGCCAGAGTAGTTTGTGGCGAGCAAGAAATCCTGTTAGGCAATAACCAATCAACTTATGTACCTCAATGTACAGCTCATCGTTTAGAAAATCCTGGCGTCATTCCTTTAGTATTAATTGAAGTACAAAATGGCGAATACTTAGGAGAAGATGATATTATTCGCTACCAAGATGATTATGCCCGTGCTAAAGATTAAAACCAAAGTGTCTTTAGTTGGTTTCAGGCTTTAAAAGCTTTAATCTGAAAAATATCAAATACTTTTGTGTGCCAATTAGCTATTGGTAACTACAACAGGCTCTCTTTCTACTAGCGGCAAGCAAAAAAGAGAGCCTGTTGTGTTAGGCTGTTTAAATAGAAATCAACAAATTCTATGGTTCTTCTAAGTCAAGCAGCCGCAACTGAAATCGGGCGGATGAAGTCCAAGCAGCAACCAAACGTCTTGTTTCGATTAGCAGTTAAGTCTGGTGGCTGCTCTGGCTGGTTTTATGACCTGTCTTTCGATGAAGCGGCAAAAGATGGCGATCGCATATTAGACTTACATGGAATTGCGACCGTCGTAGACGCCCAAAGCTTAAATTACATCAATGGTTTAACAGTGGATTATTCCGAAGACCTGATGGGTGGCGGCTTTCGCTTCCATAACCCCCAGGCGATCGCCACCTGTGGCTGTGGTAACTCCTTCTCTATTAGTCAGTAGTTAGTAGTCAGTGGTTCATGGTAAAAAACAACTGACAAAGAACAATTGACGATTGACATAAAACCATAAAAAAGCTATAATCAGGATTTGTTAAAACTTAGACATAAGCAGCTTTACGCGCTGTAACTCATGCCAACCATACAGCAGCTAATACGTAACGAGCGCGAACAAGCTCGTCAGAAAACCAAATCTCCCGCTCTGAAACAATGCCCTCAACGTCGGGGCGTTTGTACCAGAGTATACACAACCACACCTAAAAAGCCTAACTCAGCTCTACGTAAAGTAGCAAGGGTAAGGCTCACATCTGGATTTGAAGTTACAGCTTACATTCCAGGAATTGGGCACAACTTGCAAGAACACTCAGTTGTGATGATTCGTGGCGGTCGGGTAAAAGATTTACCGGGCGTGAGATACCATATTATTCGTGGCACCTTAGATACAGCCGGAGTCAAAGACCGTAAGCAAGGCCGCTCCAAATATGGAACCAAGCGTCCCAAAGAAGCCAAAAAATAGGATTGGGCGGTTAATCGTGTCTGACGCGATTAATCGTTTTCCTAGAAGTCCTAAAAAACAAAGAAGTTAGCGCTTGCTTGAAACAGTAGTAAACATCAGCAGTGATCTCTGTTTCCCAAAAATTACAGCAAATTGCAGGTAAATGAGGTACAAGTTTTAAGAACAAAGTCATATAAAAAAGACTTTCAACCCTGTTCCTCCGCAGTCGCTACACTTGGGGAAACCCCAAGACCGCGCTGCTCTCTGTTAAGCGTTCCCTGCTGTTAAGTTACACCCTACACTAAGCGAGCAAGTGTAGAAAGCTCTGAGTAAAATCCAGTAGGCGACAGTACTTTAATCAAAATATTAAAGTTAATTATGCCGTTTTTGATCAATGTCTAGTTGCAAGTAGCAAGTTAATTTAGTTTAGTCTCGCTGCAACTTGTAGAGAAAAATTCCCAAATTCTCAAAAGCGGGTTACTCCGCTTTGAGTTTCCAGTGTCTGATAGCATATAGTTTCGTTGCCAAATTTCAAATTAAAGGTGAAGTATGTCTCGTCGTGGTGTTATTCAAAAGCGCCCTGTTCCGCCTGACTCAGTTTACAACAGTCGCCTTGTTAGTATGATGATCCGGCGGATCATGCGTCATGGTAAGAAATCTCTTGCCGCGCGGCTTGTTTATGATGCACTGAAAACTATTGAAGAACGCACAGGCAATAATGCCTTAGAAACCTTTGAGCGAGCAGTGCGGAATGCAACGCCTTTGGTAGAAGTCAAAGCTCGACGAGTTGGGGGAGCAACCTACCAAGTTCCCATGGAAGTACGTTCAGAACGGGGTACTACCTTAGCACTACGTTGGTTAGTGCAGTTTTCTAGATCAAGACCAGGCCGCACAATGGCAGGCAAATTGGCAAACGAACTAATGGATGCTGCCAATGAAACCGGAAATGCCATTCGCAAGCGGGAAGAAACGCACCGCATGGCAGAAGCTAACAAAGCATTTGCACATTATCGTTACTAAGTAAAACAGCGATATGCCGTTGTTTTAAAAGCGGTATATCGTATGATTTTCAAATAAAGACGGTTTTCCGTAAAAGTATAGAATCTTAACAAAGAGTAATATACAAGATATCATGAGGCGAAAACTATAGGAGGCAACTGTGGCACGTACGATCCCGCTAGAGAGAGTACGCAACATCGGTATTGCGGCGCATATAGATGCGGGCAAAACGACAACAACAGAGAGAATATTGTTTTACTCTGGAATAATTCATAAAATTGGCGAAGTTCATGAAGGAACTGCCGTAACAGACTGGATGGATCAGGAGCGGGAACGGGGAATTACCATTACTGCTGCTGCTATTAGTACCAGTTGGAAAGATCATCAAATTAACATTATCGATACTCCAGGTCACGTAGACTTCACCATTGAGGTTGAACGTTCCATGCGGGTGTTGGATGGTGTAATCGCAGTATTTTGTTCTGTAGGTGGCGTACAACCCCAATCCGAAACCGTGTGGCGACAAGCAGATCGCTACAAAGTACCCCGGATAGCCTTCATTAACAAAATGGATCGCACAGGAGCGAACTTCTACAAAGTTCACGAGCAGATGCGCGATCGCCTGCGAGCTAATGCCATTGCCATTCAACTGCCAATTGGTAGTGAGAACGACTTCAAGGGTATTGTTGACCTAGTTCACAAGCGTGCATATATTTACGCTAACGACCAAGGAACAGATATCCAAGAAACAGAAATTCCGGCAGAACTGCAAGAACAAGCTGAAGAATATCGGACAAAACTGATCGAAGCAGTATCAGAAACAGATGACGATCTGATGACTAAGTACTTCGAGGGTGAAGAACTTACAGATGATGAAATCGCTACTGCTCTACGTAAAGGCACAATTGCTGGTACGATTGTCCCCGTACTTTGTGGCTCAGCATTTAAAAACAAAGGCGTGCAGTTAATGCTGGATGCTGTTGTCGATTACTTGCCAGCACCAACCGAAGTACCACCCATTCAAGGCACACTGCTGAATGGTGATACTGTTGAACGTCGAGCTGATGACAGCGAACCGCTATCCGCCTTGGCATTCAAAATTATGGCTGACCCTTATGGTCGCCTCACCTTCGTTCGCGTTTATTCTGGAGTTCTAAAAAAAGGTAGTTACGTTCTCAACGCTACTAAGAATAAGAAAGAACGGATTTCTCGTTTAGTAGTTCTCAAAGCAGATGATCGGCAAGATGTTGACGAACTGCGAGCGGGTGATTTGGGCGCGGCTCTGGGGTTAAAAGATACCTTAACTGGTGATACCATTACTGATGAAAGCTCACCAGTCATACTAGAATCCCTATTTATTCCTGAGCCTGTAATCTCGGTAGCGGTTGAACCCAAAACCAAGAACGACATGGATAAGCTCTCCAAGGCGCTGCAATCTCTCTCAGAAGAAGACCCAACCTTCCGCGTTAGCGTTGATCCCGAAACCAATCAAACCGTGATCGCAGGGATGGGAGAACTACACCTAGAAATTCTGGTAGACCGGATGCTACGCGAATTCAAAGTGGAAGCAAATGTCGGTGCGCCGCAAGTAGCTTACCGCGAAACAATTCGCAAAGCTGTTTCTAGAATTGAAGGCAAATTTATCCGTCAAAGCGGTGGTAAAGGTCAATACGGTCACGTTGTCATCGATTTGCAGCCAGGAGAACCAGGTACCGGTTTTGAATTCGTCTCCAAAATTGTTGGTGGTACTGTACCGAAAGAATACATCGGCCCCGCAGAACAAGGGATGAAAGAAAGCTGTGAATCCGGTGTATTAGCTGGATATCCGCTAATTGACGTGAAAGCAACGCTAATTGATGGGTCATACCATGATGTAGACTCTTCAGAAATGGCTTTCAAGATCGCTGGCTCAATGGCGATGAAAGAGGCAGTGATGAAAGCTTCACCCGTCCTCTTAGAGCCTATGATGAAAGTTGAGGTAGAAGTTCCCGAAAACTTCCTTGGGGATGTTATGGGCGACCTCAATTCCCGTCGTGGGCAAATTGAAGGGATGGGATCTGAGCAGAGTATTGCCAAAGTAACAGCTAAAGTTCCGTTGGCAGAAATGTTTGGCTACGCCACAGATATCCGGTCGAAAACCCAAGGTCGGGGCATCTTCTCAATGGAGTTTAGCCACTACGAAGAAGTGCCTCGCAACGTCGCTGAGGCAATCATTGCAAAAAGCAAAGGGAACGCTTAATTAAAAAAGGAAACGAGCATTCATGGCACGCGCAAAGTTTGAAAGGAATAAACCCCATATAAATATCGGTACTATTGGCCACGTTGACCACGGTAAAACTACGTTAACGGCAGCCATCACCATGACCTTGGCAGCTCTTGGTCAGGCAGTAGCTAAAGGCTACGACCAAATCGATAACGCCCCAGAAGAAAAGGCGCGGGGGATTACCATCAATACCGCTCACGTTGAGTATGAAACCGAAAATCGGCACTATGCTCACGTAGATTGCCCCGGACACGCTGACTATGTAAAAAACATGATCACCGGTGCGGCTCAGATGGATGGAGCTATCCTTGTAGTTGCTGCTACCGACGGCCCCATGCCCCAAACCCGCGAACACATCCTACTAGCAAAACAGGTCGGCGTTCCCAGTCTGGTTGTTTTCTTGAACAAAGAAGACTTGATGGATGACCCAGAACTGCTAGAACTAGTGGAACTAGAACTGCGGGAATTGCTGTCTAGCTATGATTTCCCTGGTGACGACATCCCCATTGTCAAAGGTTCTGGTCTACAAGCCCTTGAAGCCATGACCAAGAATCCTAAGAACCAACGAGGCGAAAACGAATGGGTAGACAAGATCTATGAGTTGATGGATGCTGTAGATTCTTTCATCCCCACTCCAGAACGCGATGTAGACAAACCCTTCCTGATGGCTGTAGAAGACGTATTCTCAATCACAGGTCGTGGTACCGTTGCTACCGGACGGATTGAACGGGGTAAAGTCAAAGTTGGCGACAACGTGGAACTCGTGGGGATCAGAGACAACCGCAGCACCACTGTCACCGGGATCGAGATGTTCAAGAAGAGTCTCGACGAAGGGATGGCTGGAGATAATGCTGGTGTACTGCTTCGTGGTATCCAAAAAGCTGATATTGAACGGGGGATGGTGTTAGCTAAACCTGGTTCCATTAAACCCCACACTCAATTTGAGGGTGAAGTGTACGTCCTCACCGAGAAAGAAGGTGGTCGGAAAACTCCATTTTTCCCTGGCTACCGTCCTCAATTCTATGTACGGACAACAGATGTAACTGGTACGATCACGACCTTCACCTCAGATGATGGTAGTGCAGCGGAAATGGTCATGCCAGGCGATCGCATCAAAATGACCGTAGAATTGATCAACCCCATCGCGATCGAGCAAGGAATGCGCTTTGCTATCCGTGAAGGTGGTCGTACTATCGGTGCTGGTGTCGTCTCCAAAATCGTCAAATAGCACCTTTTGGCTCTGATTACCAAGGAGCAGAGACGGTCATAAAAATGCCTCTCTGCTCCTTTCGCTTCCCTCAATTTCAGGTACTGGTGATTGGGGATCACGTACTAGTATTAGGTATATCCCCAGTTCCCAGTCCCTAGTCCCCTAGTTAATCCGAACCTAGAAAATCAAAGATGGCAACCCTACAGCAGCAAAAGATTAGAATTCGCTTACAAGCTTTTGACCGACGCTTATTAGATACATCTTGCGAAAAGATTGTAGACACAGCTAACCGTACTAACGCTACAGCCATAGGGCCAATTCCTTTACCAACAAAACGGCGGATTTATTGTGTACTGCGATCGCCTCACGTCGATAAAGATTCGCGAGAACATTTTGAAACCCGTACCCATCGCCGAATTATTGATATCTATCAGCCTTCTTCTAAAACTATTGATGCTTTGATGAAACTGGATCTACCATCGGGTGTAGATATTGAAGTAAAACTGTAATTTGTCACTAGTCATTAGTCATTCATTTACACTTGAAAACAGATAAAGCTCAAAGCGCAAAGTCTGAACAGAGGTTTCCTCGGTTCAGAACTTTGTAAGAGAGGACAAATGACATTAGTATTAATATTTACCTGACCCTGAAGAAATATATCTCAGGGCTTTTTATTAGCAATAAAACAAATGATAGAATGTAGACAAAGTACGGGAAAAGCAGAGAAAAAGAATTTTTAAAGATTAAATTTATACTAAAAGGTAACAATGGCATCCTCTTCTAAAATTGCAGTTCGCGAGCTACCTCTGTTCCCGTTATCCGAAGTAGTTCTTTTCCCTACCAGACCATTACCGTTGCATATCTTTGAATTTCGCTACCGAATCATGATGAACACGATCTTGGAAAGCGATCGCAGGTTTGGCGTGCTAATGGTTGATCCGGTTAAGGGAACGATTGCAAATGTTGGCTGCTGTGCTGAAATTGTTCATCATCAGCGGCTACCAGATGACCGCATGAAGATGTTGACCCTGGGACAACAAAGGTTTCGTGTACTAGAATATGTCCGCGAAAAGCCCTACTGTGTAGGCTTAGTAGAGTGGATCGAAGACCATCCACCAATTAAAGATTTGCGTCCTTTAGCCTCAGAAGTAGAGCAACTGCTGCGAGATGTCGTGCGTTTGTCGGCGAAATTAACTGAACAAAACATCGAACTACCAGAAGATTTACCCGACTTGCCAACAGAGTTATCCTATTGGGTAGCGAGCAATCTTTATGGAGTTGCCACTGAGCAGCAGTCATTGCTAGAAATGCAAGATACGATCGCTCGTTTGGAAAGAGAAGCAGAAATTTTAACTTCTACTCGTAATCATTTGGCAGCTCGCGCTGTTCTCAAAGATACTTTTAATCAGAAGTTATGAGTAATTTGTGTTCTCAAATGACAAAGAACTAGATGCGCTAATTGACAAAACATTGTAACTACCAAAGATTTTTAAGACTTCTGTATAGGTAGTTAATTCATCTAGGGCAGATTGCATTTGTGCTTCATTGACATCAGCTTCTAAGTCAATAAAAAATAAGTATTCCCCTAGCGATCGCTTCGTTGGGCGAGACTCAATTCGACTCAGATTGATTTCTCGTTGAGCGAATATTTGCAGAGGTTTAACTAGCGCTCCAGGCATATTAGCAGGCAAACTAAAAGCTAGTGAAGTATGACTTTTACTTGCTGTTAAGAAGGGGTTAGCTGTATCTATTTGACTCTGACTTACCACCCAAAAGCGAGTACAGTTTTCGGGGTGGTCATTAATACCGCTAGCAAGTATGGGAAGGTTGTATAGTTGAGCTGCTCTACCTGATGCGATCGCTGCTATTGTCACCTCTTGTTCGAGTTGCTGTAGGATTTCAGTTGTAGAATTGCCTGGAATTAGCTGCACACTTGGCAGAAACCGCTCTAGCCAACCTTGACATTGTGCTAAAGCTTGCGGATGAGAGTAAACAGTTTTAATTTCATCCAAGCTAGGTGCATAAGAAATTAGCGTATGGACAATAGGCATCACCAAAGCCAATTGAATTTGCAAATTGTCCAATTGCCACAGTGTATCCATTGTCATAGTTACACTTCCTTCAATAGAATTTTCTACAGGCACGACAGCCAACTGCGATGCTCCCGCAGCAACAGCTTGCAATGACTGGGCAATAGTGGGATGAGGGCACAAGATTGCTTCGACTTGCCTATTTTTGCTCAGCCAATTGACATAAAAAGCTGCTGCTTGTTCTGCGTAAGTGCCAGGAGGCCCTAAATGGGCAATGGATATGGTCATAGCATTTAGTTATTAGATATAGCAGGGAACAGGGAACAGGCTTGAATTCGAGGTGCGGCGCTTAGCGACAACCATTGGTGTCAAGTTAACGTAGAACCGATGTCCCGCAAGAAACTGAAGTTCCTTGCTGATAGCAAAAGTCATCTCAAGATGACTGAATATCCCCCAAGATTTTGAGTCTACTTTAGTAGACTTGAGCTATTAGCCAAGAAATTTATTTCTTGGCGGGTGAGGAAGCCAACACCGAAGCTATTTCTAGCTTAAGTTGACACCAATGGGCGACAACGCACCCTACATCACATTTATATAGACTATATCGGAGATGAATTCACCTGTTATTTCATAATTTACGTTTAATGTGAATTAGAGGCTGAAACCCTGTATTCTTGGTGTAGAGACGCTTCAAAAGCGCGTCTCTACAAAGCGCAAAATCCTTGATGTAGGATTGATTTTTATATTTCACATCAGGCGTAATTTTGCTTGAATTTGATTATTTTGGTTACGTACCGTTTGTTTTAGCATTACAACGATATAACTTGTAACTATATTCACCAGCAGACTTTCCGACTTGCGGATCGAAGAAACAGCCTTGAGATGCCAAATCGACACGAGTCCGAAATTCAACCAACCATAAGTCTAAAGGTCTGGGAATTGTGGTTAGTTGTTGCTGTAACACTTGCATTGCTTGGGTATAAGTATTATCTGCCAGATCTTGGCGAGCCAGAAAAAATTGCAAATTTTGAGTAGGTTGGTGTGGGAACTCCCAAGCTAACCCCATCATTCTGCCAGTTTGCCCATGATGCTTGTGAGTAGTAGCAATTAGTACATTTCCTGGAGATGCTTTTTGAATGATCGAAGCTAGGATATCTGGGCGTTGATTTTGTAGATAGCCTAGATTCCCAGCTGCTGTTACTCCTCCAAGCGTTGCCATCAGCCAAATTATACTGACTGCTACTTTCCCATTGATTAAGGGTGAGAATTTCTGCTCTGTATGCTTTATTCGTTGCCAACAGCCTGCTAAGGCAGCCCCAATCAGTAAAATTACTACTGGTGCCAAGATAAATTGAAAACGAGCAGCCAAAGTTAAGTCTTTTCCCAAACCATAGGTAAAACCCAAGCACAATGCGATCGCCCCAAAAACATACCCACTTAATACCCCAATAGCAAGACGAGCATTAGAGTCTTGCTGCTGGATTTTCAGCCCATAATTGAGTTTTGGTAAACTCCAAACCAAAAACAGCAAAGTTACCATACCAGAAACAACCACAATCGCCAAAGGTAAGCTAGTGAGTGCTGAAGGCAGTAGCAATAACATACTCATCACCCAAAGCAATAGCCGTCCTAGCGGTTCTATCCATCTGAGATGGAGATTGCTAGTTGCCACCCAGGTTGTAAGTTCATTGCCAGGAATCTTTTGCACAGTGGGTATCCAAATCAAACATCCAACCAAGCTACCCATGACAATTATCAACATGCGCCACCAATTAGCTGACACAGAATTAGTTCGGCGCTGTTGCCAAATTTGCCCCAGCAATACAAAGCCTTGAGCGCACAAACTCAGTGTGAAAAAATAATGGGTTGCTACCCCTAAGCTGTTGATTGCCACCCAAGCTAATACCAGCCACATGGGTAGCAGTTGCCGACGATAGATGATCTCAATAGCTTTGACTAGGCAGCACACAGAAGCCATCACTAGCAAAATTGCTAAAGTGTAATGACGTGCTTCTCTACCTAAAAAAACGGCATAGGGCGAAATTGCCATGATTGCTGCTGCCATTTGGGCTACTACATGAGAACGAAAAGCTAAGTAGCCAAAGCCAAACATGGCGGGAATTGCTGCTACACCAAACAAAGCACTAAGCGATCGCGCCACCCAAATTGAAGCTAATTCCCCTGAAGACGAAAACATTTTCATCCACAAATGTGCTAGTGCAAAATAAACCGGAGGATGAGTACTTTCGGCAAATAAGCGCTCAATTACTGCGCTAATTCCAGTTCCGGGTGTAGGTTGCAGTGGTTGCAACAGAACATCTGCACTCATAATTTGATTGAGTGGGATTGAACGAAAACTATTACCCAAACTAAAAACTATCGTGGCACACTCATCAGTCCAAGGGGGTAAAGATGCCAAACGCCACAAGCGCAAACTAGCGCCAATGACTAACCATAGCAATAGTAGTAGTATATGAGAGCGGTTTTTCATTTAATACATAATTTGGGCAACTTTTTGATATATAATTATCCTTTTTTAGAAATATTAAATGTATTTTTTTTCTATCGTAATGATGAGAAACAATTATAACTAAATATAGATTTCTCAGATCAACAAAATGGGGTATGTCTGATTTTTACTAAATCAAGTTTAGTAAGCACAATAAATTAATTAATAATAGAATTATTAAAACAATTACTTCCCACAACTCATGGCTACCAAGTTTACTGCCTCCCAATCGGTGGAAATCGCTGTCCCCCAGCAGCCTATTCCTATTCAGCACTACTTGCGTCAGCCTCAACGGCTAGTTAAGACATTGGTAGATAATAGCCGCATTCAGCAACTTTCAGAGGAAGTATTTCGCTTGAAAATGCGTCCTATGGCCTTTATGTCACTAAGTATCCAGCCTACTGTAGACATGAAAGTCTGGGCAGAATCAAATGGCATAATCTATTTGCGATCGCTAAGTTGTGAAATTCTTGGTTTCGAGTATATTAACCAGCGCTTTGCTTTAGATTTAAAAGGACATTTGTCTCCTTATCAACTCAGCACTGGGACTCGGCTGCAAGGGAGAGCCGATTTAGAGGTACAGGTGGATTTGCCTCCACCATTTTCTTTTACTCCCAAGCCAATTTTAGAAGCCACTGGCAATGGCTTACTCAAGAGTGTGCTGTTAACAGTTAAGCAACGATTACTACATCAGCTTTTAGCCGATTATCGCCACTGGGTAATATCGCAAACTACAGAGCAAGGTTTTGACAATGAGAGTACTGATTTCCCAATCCTCAATATGGAATAGGGAGTAGGGAAGAAATATTTTTATAGTTCCTTGAGTACTGAGTAAATTAAAACCTACTCAGCACTCAGCACGCGGCTCAACGTTCCGCTACCGCGCTTGAACACTCAGTAGTGATTTGACAAGGACGAAAAGACTTGCGATGCAGGGGTGAGGAGCCGTATTGTTGGAGAGCCAGCAAATGCCGCTGGCTACCATAACCTTTATTATGAACCAAATCGTACATAGGGTATTTTGTGGCTAAACGCAACACCAGTTCGTCACGCCAAACTTTGGCTACGATACTGGCAGAAGCAATAGCAAGCGATCGCTCATCCCCTTTGACTATTGTTTGTTGCGGCAACGGCAGATCTTTGACTAACTGATTACCATCAATCAAGCAGATTTTTGGTTGTACTTTCAGCTTCAACACGGCTCGCTTCATTGCCAACAGTGTTGCCTGTAAAATATTCATCCGGTCAATTTCCGCAGTGGAAGCAAAGCCAATTTTCCAATCTACAGCCAGCAGACTAATTTGCTGCGCTAGCTGAGTTCTGCGTGAACTAGAGAGCTTTTTACTATCTTTAATTTCCGCTGCTATCAGTTTTGGTAATGCATGATCTGGTAGTATGACTGCCGCTGCAACCACAGGGCCAAATAGCGCACCTCGCCCTACTTCATCTACACCTGCGATCAACCCTTGAATGCCCGACATGGTGGATAACTCTAACCAATTCTGTTCACCTAAACATGTTGGCGAACGAATAGTAGCAGTTTGTTCTGTGTCTGCCATAAGTTGAATTAGCTTTCATCAGTCGATGTATCCGTGGCCGAAGAACGACGTCGGCGACGACGATTAGCGGCGGCGGTACTCATGGCTTCACTTTCCTCCGCAATTTCGCTAAATCCTGATAGCTCAGTAGTTTCTGGCGGCAAGGATTTTTCTTCTAACTCAACTTTGAGAGTAGGCATTTTACTCGCACTAACTTCAGGTGTTATTTTTTCAATGGGAGTGGGAGTTACATCTAAAGTTGATTCCGTTGATGTCATCGGTGGCTGTCCTGGCAGAGTGACGTTAATAATCACAGATTTAGAATTTTTGACTTCCCGATTCAAACGCACCAACGGGGAGACTCCCATCAAAGCGAAAACATCTTGCTCATCTCGTGTCATTTCTACAGAGACAATCTCCGGTGGTTCTACCACTGGCTTGACTGGCTCCACTTTAGTAATTTTAGTGCGCTCTGCTCTCTCACTCCAACCTGATTTACCAATGCTGGGTGATGGAATTTCTGGTGCTTCTAGTTCTGCTTCGCCATCCAAGTCTAGATCTGGATCATTAACAAAAGCTAGGGGATTGGCAGCAGTTCTGGTTTCATCTTTCCCATTAGTTCCATTGATGCCGATGCGATTTCGGCGAGTGCGGGTACGACGCTTGTTGTGATCGCCAAGTTCTTGATAGCTAGGATGATTAATTAAATTTAAAGCACCCATTTCCGATTCACCATCGAATCCTTCCCCAAATCCTTCGTAGGTTTCTCTTGGTTCTGTGATTCGGGCAGTCAGTGGACGTGGTTCTCTGCTGGGGAGAGGTACAAAACGCTCTGGTATTTCTGCTGGTGTTGGTAATCGGCTTTCGTGTTCTCCAGGTAAGCGTACAGTATGCCCTAATCCGCCACAAGTGGGACAAGTTTCACCAAACAATTCGTAAATATTTTGACCTTGACGCTTACGAGTCAGTTCTACTAAACCCAGTTCGGTGAGTTGGGCTATTTGAGGACGGGCTTTATCTGCTTTGAGGGCTTTGTTAAAGTGTTCGAGGACGTGGAGTTGATCGCGCCGTGATTCCATATCAATAAAATCAACGACAATCACCCCGGCGATATTTCGCAGACGCATTTGGCGAGCGATTTCTGTTGCAGCTTCGCAGTTTGTCCACAGAACTGTCTCTCTGGCTGTCGCCGATCGCGTGAATGAGCCGGAGTTGACATCGATTACTGTTAATGCTTCGGTTGGTTCAATAATGATGTAGCCGCCTGATGGTAAATCTACTCTGGGTTTGAGAGCTTCTCGAATTGCGGCATTGATGCGGAAGTATTCTAAAATCGGCGAGCGATCGCGGTGATGGTCAATTAACAATCCCTGCGGTGTTTGCCCACCACTCCAGTTCTGCAAGTACTGTTTAACTCGCTTCAATCCGGTGCTGGAATCTACGACAATCCGATTCACATCTGCACCATACATATCGCGCAATACCCGCTGGATAAAGTCATCATCGCGATTAAGTAATGCTGGGGCACGGGTAGAATGTGCTTCCTGCTGAATTGCTTCCCATTGCTTCTGTAGCAATTCCAAATCTTCCATGATCGCTTCTTCTGGTTTGCCTTCTGCTTCTGTACGCACTAGCAAACCCATTCCCGCCGGTTTGATCAAAATCGCTAACGCCCGCAAGCGGTTACGCTCGCTTTCACTTTTTATTCGACGAGATAAATTTACACCTCTGCCATAGGGCATTAGTACTACATAACGCCCCGGCAAGGTGATATTACCTGTAAGCCTTGGGCCTTTGGTTCCTGTTGGCTCTTTCATCACCTGGACTAAAACTTTTTGCTGCGGTGTTAATAGTTCAGTAATCGCCGCTGCTGTACGCTTTAGCCTTAATGGCCCCAAGTCAGTGACATGAATAAAACCGTTACGCTCTGGGTCACCAATATTGACAAAAGCCGCATCTATCCCAGGTAATACATTTTCTACTACACCTAAGTAAATATCACCAATTTGGTGATGACCTGTGGCAACAACAAGTTCTTGAATTTGATCTTCAGAAAAGACAGCAGCAATTTGATGCTGCTCCGCTATGATAATTTGTTTTGGCATTCAATTTCCTCAAAAATTGGTAGCACCAACAGACTTGGAGGTTTATTATGCCTCTTGCCCCTGCAAGCCTCAAAAGGCGCTACTAGTAATAAAAATGATGAATTTAGGCTCAAAGTTAAAGAGCTATTGACTGGGGAATTGCGTTCACACGCCTGATTATTCCAGAAATTCAGCATATTGTCTCAGCAATTAAATCAACCGTCTTTGGTTGATTTGTGATACCGTCCCCTCGCTACAGGGAGTTTTGATGGAAAAATTCTGAGGAGTCAGTTGCATAAAAACAGTTATCAATTATTCAGTTATAAAAGTTTGAGTTGAGGACTTAGACCATAACTCAAGTGTGCCACTTAATACAAGTGAGGGACTCTGATTCCCGATGAAAAAACTGGTAACTGTTCACTGTTCACTGTTCACTGATTTGTTGATCGGTTCCCTAATTGGAGCCAACTGGCGTGAGTGGGTGAGTTTTTGAGTCAGGATGATGAATTTGAGAGTAACCGACCCGAGTCGTTAAGAAAAAGAAACTATTTCTGTTTTCTATCCCCTAGAGTCATCCTGCGGATTGTACTCAGTAACGCCACCTGCTTTCACCTTACAACCAAAGCAACGCTAGGCTGCCTCAGTATTCATTCTTCATCACTACTATAGATTGGGCATTCAGCAGTTGTTTTAAAAAGCATAGTGTTAGAGAAGCCGACGGAGCTTGTGTTAATTACTGATTCACAAAGTATCTATAGAGAGTGTTCTTTAATCTGCCTGAGTTTGTCTGGGATAACATCCTAGAAGTTGCACTCTAATATCTTTGCTTTCGACCCCTAAATAAGGGGGTGGTGAACCAGCTAATTCAATGCAGCGCCAGAAAATTTCTCTTCATCCCATTCTAACGCAACCTTGCTAAAAATCAATTTTTGTGATGTGCTGTGTTGGGGCAACTACTAGCAAGTTACCTTTTTGGAATTATACTCCTAAAATTAGCCGATTGCGATGGATGTGTAAAAGTAGAAATTCTACACTAGCCACTGTTTCCAGCATAAACATGATTTGTTCGGGACGCAACAGCACACCATCATGACGATAGCTACCCACATAACGCATCACAGATGTAGAATCTAGTGTGTTGCTGTGGGTTTCTAATAATTCTAGTTCAAACAAGCGATCGCGCAGATTTATTAACTGAGTCTTACCTGACTTTGTAGTTTGCTCGTACCACAGTTCATCTTTGGCTTTGATGGCATCAATCCAGTCTTGCCATTGGATGGGTGTTGTTGCTTGTGATCTGGCTACGGTAATTATATATTCCGCAGCCTCCATTGCTTGATTAGCGGCACTAGCTTTTAAATCCAGTTCTACTGCATGGTATATGGGTATATCTGTGGGCAACTCGTCAGCTAACTTTCTTTGGAAGTCATCAACTGCCATGGGCACAGTTAACTCAAAATCCACAATTTCACCGCTGCTAGTAGCTCCCAAAGCCAAAGCGCTAGCAATAGAGATCCGTGGAGTGGGATGAAACCCACCTGTAAAAGCAACTGGTAAACCTGCTCGTCGCACAACTCTGTCAAACAGGCGGATCAAATCGAGGTGACTTACTAAGGCCATATCACCTTGTTTACCAAACCAGACACGTAGCCGTTGTGCTTTGGTGGTGTTGGGAACAAACTCACCAGCAAATTCGGGAATTATAGGTGGTTCAATCACAATATTGTGACCAAAGTCAATACCACAAACCCCACAGTGAGAACAACCCTCAAAAGAGCAGTCTGGCACTATTGCCGCTGCTAGGGCGCGTTGTAGGTCTTCTTGCAGCCATTTTTTGTCAATTCCTGTATCAATATGATCCCAGGGGAGGTGAGTGTCTAGGGAGTGGGGAGTGGGGAGTGGGGAGTGGGGAGTGGGGATTAGGGGTAATGGGGAGTGGGGAGTGGAGGACGCGGGGACGAGGGGACGCGGTGAGACAGCGCTGCAGGAGGGTTTCTCTCCGTAGGCGACTGCGAACCCGAAGGGGGACGCGGGGATGTTTGTGTTTGTGTCTCCGTGTCTCCGTGTCTTTGCGTCTCCGTGTCCTCCTGTCTCTGTGTCTTCTTTCTGAAACAAATTCCACTCACCATTTTCCACTTGGCGGTATTTCCAATCTAGACCTGCTTCGGCGATCGCTGACCCCCAAGCGCTAAAAGCTTTGTCTAAATTGTCATACCACGAATCCATACCTGCGCCTAATTCCCAAGCACGATGTAATACTTTACCAAGAGTGCGATCGCCTCGGCCGATAAAATCCTCCATTGCCGAAAGGCGGACATCAGTAAAATTCACCTTCACTCCCCTAATCCGGCGGAACTCTTGACGCAGCAAGTTTTGCTTGCGTTTAAATTCAGCGGTAGAAACTGAGTGCCATTGAAAGGGTGTATGGGGTTTGGGCGTAAAGTTAGAAATCGTCAGGTTAAAGTTGAGGGGTTTTCTACCTTTGGCTCGACATTGCCTTTGCAGCCAGCTGACTGTTTCGGCGATGCCCAAAATATCAGCATCTGTCTCACCGGGTAAGCCGATCATAAAATACAACTTGATTTTATCCCAGCCTTGTTCCCAAGCAGTTTTTACACCCCGCAACAATTCTTCATTTGTCAAACCTTTGTTGACAATATCCCGCATCCGCTGAGTACCGGCTTCGGGAGCAAAAGTTAGTCCACCTTGTCGCGTACCACCAAGGATGTGAGCAATATTCTCATCAAACCTGTCTACCCGTTGGCTAGGGAGAGACAGAGTAATATTTTCATTTTTCAAGCGATTTTTAATTTCCATCCCTACCGCTGGCAGAGATAAATAATCAGAACAACTCAAAGAAAGCAGGGAAAATTCATTGTAACCAGTCGCTCGCATTCCTGCTTCAATTGCTTCTACAACTAGATCAGGTTCTACATCCCGTGCTGGCCGAGTGAGCATTCCCGGTTGACAAAAGCGACAGCCACGAGTACAACCGCGCCGAATTTCAATCGTCAATCGGTCATGCACGGTTTCCATGTAAGGCACTAACCCAATGGAATAAGCCGGGATGGGAGTTGCTACCCGCCGAAGAATGCGTTTTGGTACATCTGGGCGCAGCGGATGTACTGAACCGTCCTCCGCCATATCGTAAAATTGGGGGACATATACACCTGGTATTTGTGCCAAATCCAATAACAGTTGTTCTCGGCTCAACCTTGCTTGTTTGCCTTCTTCCAAAACCAAACCGATCTCTGGTAGGAGTTCTTCGCCATCTCCCAAAGCAAAAAAGTCGAAGAAATCAGCGTATGGTTCAGGGTTTGATGTCGCTGTTTGTCCACCTGCGAAAATTAGGGGATATGGGGAACTTGTACTGAGCGGAGTCGAAGTATGGGAATTGGGGAGTTGAGTTATTTTTCCCCCTGCCTCCCCTGCTCCCCTGCCTCCCTGCCTTTCTCGCCACGTTAGAGGAATTCCGGCTAGATCCAACATTTCTAGGATGTTGGTGGCTCCGAGTTCGTAACTGAGGCTAAAGCCCAAAATGTCAAAGTCTGTAAGCGATCGCTTTGATTCTACGGCAAACAAGGGTGTATTTGTTTGCCGTAGTTTGGCTGCTAGGTCTGAGCCTGGCAGGTAAGCGCGATCGCATAATTGCCGTGGTTGGGCGTTCAAAATGTTGTATAAGATCACATGCCCTAAATTAGATGCACCAACTTCATATACTTCTGGGTAGGTCAATACCCAACGTATTGTCGCTGCATCCCAAGGTTTATGTACCGCTAAGCCTTCGTTACCTAGATAACGCGCTGGCTTGAAAATTTCCGACGTAATTAATTTTTCAACTGCAACAGCCACTGTGCTATCTCTTAGCTACTTAATTACAGCTAATCACCTCCAACATTAGCATTGATCTAAGTCTTCTATGAGAGTTAAAGGTTCTAACTTAGAACTTTTTTACACAAAATCTGATTACACCTTCAGTTTGGCGCTAGTGTCACTCTTTGTTAAGGAAGTTATACTGCTTGCTCAGCTTCGCTTTCGCTTTCAAAGATTTCAAATACACTATCGAGTTGCGTGAGTTCAAAAATAATTCTAATTGATGGTGAAATAGAGCAAAGCCGGAAACTTCTACCTAAATTTCCGGCTAGCTTGAGTACAGATACCAATGCCATTAAGCCTGCACTGTCTATGGATTCTACTGCTGCTAAATCTGCTACAAAAATGGAAATCTCATCTTGAGCTAATGCTGTGGTGAGATCTCGCTCAAATTCCAAAGCATTTGCGGCATTTAGGCTACCTTGGAGACGAGTAATCTTAACTTTGGGATAATGAAGCACTGCTTGCATAATGATATCCTATGAGAGTTGTTGAAGCGTCTATCTGAGGTTTATTTGAACATAATCTGTTTGTTATAGCATCGACCACACGTATTAAATCTCTTTGCTGAATCTTTATTGCTTGTGCATTGCTATTAAAGATTGTTATAAAAGCAGATTAAAATGTATTTATATATACTTTTTTTTTATCTAAGTTCAAAAACAATCAACATAGACAGCAAAAGAGTAAATAAGTCATCCGTAACTATGCTGATCGAGCTTGCTTAGTTTACGGAAACAAGGCTGATTTTAGATAACAGTCAGCTTTAAGTAAATAAAGATCAATCTCAAAACTACCTGTGGTGTATGGCAAGGTGATAGGTCACAGTCTTTCTACCTAGTTTGTGATCTGGATCACTGACTTGTTGCTGTTTAGATCACTAATCATGCCTGACTTCATCCAAGATAATTAGGATCATATATATTTGGTTTATTACTTATGAGAGCTAAATACGCTATTCGTCAATTAGTAGAAAAAGCCCTTGACATTAAAAAATTAACTCCTGAGATAGAAAATGAAATTAACTCAGAGTTAACAGAATTAGGTTACATATCAGACGTTGACTATGAAGCCTTAGAATTATTGATGGCCGAGATGGATGCAGGTCGAATTCAGTTAGTTCCTAGCCTTGGATAGTGGTGCAATTAATCTAGTATTGAGACTTTTTTAATTGTATTAAGTTAATTGAATAAAGACTAAAACAATCAAATTTTTCTATAGTATTAAGATAAGTTTTGATAAAGGCATTATAGCTTCCAAGTGTACTGATAAGTAGAAGAACTAAATTAAACCTCACCTCGATTGCCGGGTTTCGACACTTCCCTGCGGGACGCTACGCGAACTACTTCTGCTGGAAAAGCGCTGTGGTCTCTAAGTTAGTGTAAACTGTGCTAATGAGCATTAATATTGTGCATTAGTAATTAATATCCATGCAGTTCGCTAAACGCCTAGAAAAAATTCCTCCCTATCTGTTTGCTGAGATCAACCGCAAACGGAATGAACTCGTTGCGAAGGGAGTTGATATCATCAACATGGCAGTTGGCGATCCGGATAAACCAACTCCTGAGTGGATCATTCAGGTAATGCATGAAGCTGTTGATGACGCTTCCACCCACAATTATCCACCTTACCAAGGTACACAAGAATTTCGGGAAGCTGCTGCCAAGTGGATGCAATGTCGGTTTGGGGTGGCTGGATTAGACCCAAACACAGAGATTGTTTCTTCTATTGGTTCAAAAGAAGCAATTCACAATACTTTCTTAGCTTTTGTGGAAGCTGGTGACTATACGCTGATACCAGATCCTGGTTATCCTGTGTATCGAACCTCAACTATCTTCGCTGGTGGCGAGTGTTTTCCTATGCCTCTGAAGGCAGAAAACAACTTTTTACCTGATTTGAGTGCAATTCCTCAAGAAGTTGCACATAAAGCAAAACTGTTGTGGATTAACTATCCTAATAATCCTACTGGGGCGTTGGCAACGCTAGAGTTTTTTGAGGAATTGGTGGCTTTCTGCAAGCGATACGATATTTTGTTATGTCATGACCATGCATATTCAGAAATGGCATATGATGGCTACAAGCCGCCAAGTGTATTACAAGTTGCAGGGGCCAAAGATGTCGCGATTGAGTTTCACAGTTTGTCTAAGTCGTACAATATGACAGGTTGGCGAATTGGTTTTGTAGCTGGTAATGCTATCGGAATTAAAGGTTTAGCACAGGTAAAAACTAATGTTGATTCTGGAGTATTTAAAGCAATTCAAGCCTGTGCGATCGCAGCTTATTCTCATAGCAGTGATGCAGAACTCCAAACTGTGATTTCAGTCTATCAAAATCGCCGTGACATCATTGTTGAGGGACTGCAATCTCTAGGTTGGCCACTTCAGCCTCCAAAAGCCACCCTCTACGTTTGGACACCCGTCCCTCCTGGATACTCCTCAACAGAATTTGCAGCGCTGCTACTTGACAAATGTGGTATTCTTGTGCCTCCAGGGAATGGTTACGGTGCAGCCGGAGAAGGCTTTTTCCGCATTGCTTTAACTATTCCTGATGAGCGGTTGCGCGAAGCCATTCAACGCATGAGAGACGCCGGGATTCGTTATGGATGAGCAGGGGAGTGGGGAAAGATGGGGGAGATGAGGGAGATGGGGGAGATGAGGGAGATGAGGGAGATGAGGGAGAAAGATAATTACAATTTCCCAATTCCCAATTCCCTACTCCCTACTCCCTACTCCCTCTTGATATGTTTGCCACATCTGATGAATAAATTGATGAAGTTGCTGCTTCGCATCTGAGTCAGGTTCATTTTTGGGTTCTTTGGCTAAAACCTGGCTAAATAGAGTAATTACTTCTGTGTCTAAAGCTGGGCGAAATAAATTTATTGGCCAAAGTAAGTCAGATGCATCTCGCAAGTCGGTAATTAAGGGTGGTTCTTTGGTGTAGGTAGCCAGCAGTAAAGGACGCACCCAGCACACCTGACGGGAAACTATGATTTGAATAACTTCTGCATACAGATACTTGTCGCCATGCTCTAAAGACACGATTTGTCCTGGTTGAAAGTCTAGGCTAATGTTCATGATTATGCAGTTCGGTTAGTGGCAGATAGTTTTTGCAGCTTAATCTTATTTTAAGATTGAGAATACTTATACTCAGCAAATCTGCTGGAGAATAGAAGCTATTTCTGTGCCGACAGTATCCTAATACCATTTCTTGAAATACTTGATACAAATAATTGTTTCTAATTCTTTCCCCCTACTCTCTGCCACGTACTCGTACCAACTTTAAAGCGAAACGGCACAAGACTGCTGCTTTTAGCTCTTTTGGCAGCAAAAGTTTTCCCTGTCACAGTATTTCAACAAAAATACTATAAGATAGGTAAATAACTGTTAAGCGATCGCTCAACAAAAACCATGTTGTAGTGAATCAACGAGAAAAGGGCAAAGAGCCGTGTCAGTTGAAACCATTGAAAAAAGTTCCACTTCCCGTAAGCTCGCGCCTCGGTATCGCGTTTTGCTCCATAACGATGACCACAACTCTATGGAGTACGTGGTGCAGGTACTAATCACCACTGTGCCGAGCCTTACCCAGCCCCAAGCTGTTAGTATTATGATGGAAGCCCATACAAATGGGATGGCTTTAGTCATCACTTGCGCTCAAGAACATGCTGAGTTCTACAGCGAAACATTGAAAAGTCATGGCTTGAGCAGCACTATTGAACCTGATGAATAGTTATTAGTTATTAGTCATTGGTAATGAGAACAACAACTAACAACTGACAACCAACAATTGACTGCTGACTCAACATGAAAATAAATTTTATCCGTTTAGCCCAACGCCCTGCCCCTATTAGGTTGGGTTTTTTTATTGCTGTTTTATTACTGCTATGGTTGCCTTTAGCCGCACCTATTTACTTACTAGTACGTGATTCTAATTTAGTAAGTATATTGACAATAGTGTTGCTATATGTTGAGTTTATTTTTTTACTCAAGCTATGGGGCAGATATGTTTATCAACAGCCAAAGATATTGCAGTATTACGGTTTAGAAAACACGCGACAAAATCGAGTAGATTGGCTGCGTGGTTTGGCAATGGGAGTAATTAATATTCTGATACTTTTTAGCATTGAAGGTTTTTTTGGTTGGCTGGTGTGGCAGCAACCAAAAGTTTTTTTTGTCAGAATAGTTTTAGAAGGATTAGTTGTTGGTTTAGGGATTGGATTTGCAGAGGAATTATTATTCCGAGGTTGGTTATTGGATGAGTTGCAACGCGACTATAAGCCAGGTGTGGCATTATGGACAGATGCTGTTGCATTTGCGTTATTGCATTTTATTAAACCCTTGGAAGCAATTATTCATACACTACCGCAATTTCCCGCCTTATTAATGTTGGGGTTAACGCAGGTATGGGCAAAGCGTTGGCGTCATGGGCGTTTGGGTTTACCAATGGGTTTTCATGGTGGGATAGTTTGGGGTTATTACATGATTAATGTTGGAGAATTAATTAAATATTCTGGTAGGGTTCCTGATTGGGTTACTGGTGTGAATAATAATCCTTTACAGGGTGTGATGGGAGTAGTGCTGATGAGTGGATTGGCTTGGTGGATGCGGGGGCGATCGCTGCGATCGTCTCTTTGATATTGGGAATAAAAACGATGACGCAATCTAGCACTAGCAAACAACAAGCTCAAAGAATACTGGAATTATTGGCGATCGCACCTCAGCGATATTTAGATGCAAAGGGAAATCCTCAACGCACTCCAAGCGGTAGGATCGTAATCAGTGAATTACTTTAAGGGATTAGTAATATAACCACTTTTGTTGCCACTTGTTACCCACACTAATCCTTCAGAAAAATATCCAGCATCATCAAATTGTGGTTCGATTATAACTTTGCCAGTTTTGTCAATATAACCCCACTTGTCACCACTCTTTACTCTTGCTAATCCCTCGAAAAAGCTACCAGCATTATCAAATTGTGGTTTGATGACAACGTTACCAGTTTTGTCAATAAAGCCGAACTTTTCGCCACTCTGTATCCTTGCTAACCCTTGAGCAAAATCAAAAGCGTCATCAAATAGCGGCTTGATGACAACGTTACCAGTTTTGTCAATATAACCCCATTTATCACCAATCTTGACTACAGCTAACCCTTCGGAAAACGAAGAATAACCTTTATCATCAAATTGTGGCTTGATGACAACGTTGCCAGTTTTGTCAATATAACCCCATTTATCACCAATCTTGACTACGGCTAACCCTTCATAAAAGTTACCAGCATTATCAAATTTTGGCTTGATGACAGCGCTGCCAGTCTTGTCAATATAGCCCCACTTGTCACCATCCTTGATTGCGGCTAATCCTTCAGAAAAGTCGCCACCAGCAAGAAATTTCCGGTCAATGACGAATTCTGTTTTGTTGATATAACCGCAAGTGCTGGCCAAGCATAGGCGTGCTAATCCTTCAGAAAACTTTCCAGTAGAACCTTTAGCAAATCGCGGATCGATTACATAGTTTCCAGTTTTATCTATATAACCAGTGTTCTCACCAGCAATCCAAACAATTGCTAATCCTTCAGAAAAAGCTTGAGTCTCGTCGAATTTTGGTTGAATAACGATTGTGCCAGTTTTGTCAATATAGCCCCATTTGCCATTAACTCTTACTTCCGCTAGACCTTCAGAAAAAAGACCAGCACCATCAAATTTTGGTGCGATCGCAAAGTTAACAGGTTTTGCTGAGATACTCCCCGAATCTTTTGGTTCACCCAAGTCTGTCGGTTCAGGTTTTGTCTCCTGAGATTGTGTCGCAGTTGATGCCGGAGAACTTGCAATTGGCGATTGAGTTGCAGGAGTTGTTGCAGGTTGCACTGTTGCAGATTGAGGACGATTTATCAGAGTAAAAGTAGCAATTATTCCTATTGCTAATCCTCCTATTCCGATTAAAATCGGCTGTATTAATGATCTAGGAATTTGTGGCATTCTCAGAATGGAAGATGTGCTAAGCTCTGTAGTTTGCGCTTTTGGTGCCAAAGCTTTTATAGCTTGTAAAGCCTCATATGCAGATTGGTAACGCTGGCTGAAGTGGTAATGTATCATTTTAGTGAGAACATCTGCCAGCTTATTACTCACCTGTACATAATTACGCCAATTTAGTTCACCTGTTGTTGGGTCTTGGAGTAATTGTTGTGGTAACAAACCTGTGAGAGCTTGGATACCAATCATACCCACTGCATAGATATCGCTTGATAATTTAGGGTCACGATTAGCTTGCTCATTTGGCATATAACCGGGAGTACCAATGGTAATGGTAGACTTCACCTGACCTTGAGTATTCACTGCTAAACTGCCAATTTCTTTAACTGCCCCAAAATCAATCAACACAATTTTTTCATCATATCGACGACGCATAATATTTTGGGGTTTGATATCTCGGTGGATAATATTTTTTTGATGGACAACCACCAAGACTTCGAGAATATTCTGTAACAATTTAATTACTTCTTGTTCACTAAACCGCTTGCCAGGAGCTAATTCTGCGGTTAGATCATAACCATCAATAAATTCTTGAACTAAATAAAATTCACCATTTTCTTCAAAGTGAGCAAACAACTTGGGAATTTGTTCATGTTGACCTAACAGATAGAGTACTTGTGCTTCCGTTTCAAATAAACGTCTAGCAATTGGTAAAACTGCTGGATCGGGGCTTGTTGGTTTGAGGTTTTTGACTACACACTGCGGATGACCAGGTAAATCTCTGTCTTCTGACAAGTAAGTGTCTGCAAAACCTCCACTTCCAAGATGTCTGATGATTTGGTAGCGGTTACGCAGGATAGTTCCTTTGAGGAGCATAAGCGCATCTCAACTTTTATAAGAATATCGAAAGATACAAAATAAAATACCAAAATTCCACAGAATCACGAAATATCTTGGTCAAAATGTAATATTTTAAACTTAGATTAGCTCTGTCTCGTTACTTAATGTCAGCAAGTACGCTGACGAATTCTCTCAACAAAAACAGGGTTTCGTCACTGCAAATGGATCAAGTCGAGCTTAGAGATAATATCAAGATGCATTATTTTCATGCGGCTATGCTATTACTGCTGAACTCTTCTAATCCGCTTCAACGCTGTCTGATACTCAGCTATTTTTCCTTGTTCTAAATAAAGATCAGCTGCTTTCTGCAAATCAACCACATCAGGGCGTGCAAAGCCTCGGTTGTAGTATGCATCGGCATAATTGGGATTAATTTTGATAGCTAGAGTCAGATCACCTATTGCTCCTTGTATATCTCCCAATTTAAAGCGACACCTACCCCGCCCATTATAGGCTTCCGCATCGTTGGGATTAATTTTGATAGCTTGGTTGAAATCAGCTATTGCTCCTTCGGTGTTTCCTAATTGCAAAAGAGCAAAACCCCGATTGTAGTGGACGTTGGGTTCGTTGGGATTAATCTTGAGAGCCTGGTTGTAATCAGTTATTGCTCCTTGTTTGTCTCCCAAATCGTTGCGGGCAACACCCCGGTTATTGTAGACTTGGGCATCGTTGGGATTAATCTTGAGGGCTTGGTTGTAATCAGTTATTGCTCCTTGTTTGTCTCCCAAGGTAGCACGGGTAAGACCCCTCCTATTGTAGGCTTCGGCATAGTCGGGGTTAATGTTGAGAGCTTGGTTAAAATCAGCTACTGCCCCTTGTTTGTCTCTTAAGTAGTCAGCACGGATAGTACCCCGGTTGTTGTAAGCTTGGGCATAGTTGGGACTAATTTTGATCGCTGAGGTAAAATCAGCTGCCGCTCCTTGCTTGTCTCCCAATAGAAAGCGGACAGCACCGCGATCATTGTAAGCTTCGGCATAATTAGGATTGAGACGAATGGCTTCTGTATAATTAGCAACAGCACCTTTATAGTCTTGATTATCATAGTTCTGTTTTGCTTTGATAAAGAAGTCATCGGCTTTTGGTGCAGCCGCAACATTGGTACTAGACGGACGCACCCCCAGATCTATTCCTACCGCTAACATCTGCTGTAAAGCAGAATAGATAGTAATACCGATGCCTGTAATAATTTTAGTTTGGCTCTTGTCACCTAATTCTTGCTTGTCAGATCTGCCGTGAACTCCCACAAGTTCCCCTTGTTCGTTCAGCACAGCACCACCACTCATGCCTTCTAAGGTATCGTTATCGTAAATCAGGTTATAGCCTTCACGTTGAGCAGCGCCATTAGCATTTACTTGTCCTCTATTCAAAAATAGATCAGGATTGGTAATAGATCCTCTCTGGGCTGGAAATCCTGCTACATAAACTGTTGTGCTGGCTGTGGCTTGGTCGGAATTGCCTATCCTAGCTATTTTATAGTTATTGTTGCTGCTAAATTCAACAATAGCCAAGTCTGAACCGTTTGAACCTTTTAAAGGTTTCATAGACTTAATTTGATTACTTTGTTTGTCTGAAGTAAATATTTGTTTTTTACCATCTTTCACTACATGATAGGTAGTCAGAACGGTATAAATTTTCCCAGAATGTTTGATAATTACTCCGGAGCCTGAGATGCTAGAATTTTGATTATCAACAATCTGCACTGTAATTTCTCTGGCAATCTGTTCTATCTCTTGCATGGATAAACTCAGTGCAACTTGTGAATTTACTAACACAATTGATACACCAATTAGTATGGATGTAAGTGTATAATAATGCTTCATTTTCTTAAACTAATTTCTCAAATTTGATTTTTCATTGGGAATGGGGAATTAGTCAGTTATCAGTTATCTCCCTCATCTCCCTTGTTCTACTTCCCGGATAACTAGCAATTTAATTTTTGAAAAAGATAAGATCCGCCTCCACAGATTTCAAAAAAATCAACGTAGACGGGCTTTGTTCATTAAACTGCAACTCTAGTCGTCAGCATAGAGTTTTAATTACTAGAAACTAAACTTACGGTTCAACAGAGAGACTATTTATATATGTATTGAAATCAATATAAATCTGGGTATTATCGCTACTTTGATTTAGTATTTCTCCACGTTCTAACCCACGCCGATCTAATATTCTTTGCATAGCAAGTCTTGGATTAGCACCACGTTTGAGGGTGAATAACAAAGTGCTATTTGTACAAGTGTCATTTGTGCTAACAGCAGCACAAACTACAGGTTGTTTGTTTAGCGTGCCAGTTATGATAGTTTTGAGATTCTGGTTGTCCAAGTTTTTCTGAAATCTCCGAGATACCTGAGTACAACGCTTTTGCGGCGTCAAATCGCGTGGGAAGTAATCATCGGAAACCCAACGAACAATCGTTCTGTCTCCCCGTTGGATGCGAGCTTTTGTAGCTGGTATACCCTTATCCTTACCGCAAAAGAAGGTTATGCCATTAGCATCGGTTGGCTGATTGGTGGCAACAGTACTAGATAAAATTAGCGTTGCGATCGCAAAGGCTCTTGTAACCCCTGCTAATACTTGAACAAATAACCTATGTTTCATAGAATTATGCAAAAAATCTCAAAGTATTTTAATGAAGATATTTATACAATTACAAGTCAATTCATGCCTCAGAAGTGCTGCCAGCAAGTTATTTTAAACCAATGCCCTTACATTTATGCAGTTACTTACACTAATACTGTAAAATTTCCTAATCATAAATAAGTACATTAATATTTTTAGTTTTAGAATAGGCATATTAGAAAATTTTAATCTACCATATTATTGATATTAAGTAGAAGTATTTAGACATGTTATTCTTATTTCTTGACAAGAATACATAGACTTAAATAATTTTTGTTACAATACTTTGCAATCATTGAATTTGTAAAGTTTATAAATTGAATAATTCATCCAATATAGATTTAAAATATCTCATTAGCTATTCTTTCTCAAAAGTATGGTAAATAGAATGCTGGGTCAAAAACTAGGTAATGGGCGTTATAAAATTATCAAGCAATTGGCAGAAGGAGGATTTGGTGTTACTTTCTTAGCTGAAGATACGCAATTGTACAATAACAAGTGTGTCATTAAACTGCTTAAACCAAAGGCTACCGATGAATACACTTTGCAGCAGGCACGACGTTTATTTGAGAATGAAGGCAAAAAGTTGCAAGTATTAGGAAGGCATGATCAAATACCGCAACTATTAGCTTACTTTGAAGAATATCAAGATTTTTATTTAGTTCAAGAATATATTGAAGGACATGAACTAAGTCAAGAGCTACCTCCTTTTGGTAAGTCTTTGAATGAAGCTGAAGTGATGAAAATTTTAAAAGAAATTTTGGAAGTTTTAGTCTTTGTGCATCAAAATAACGTCATCCATCGAGATATCAAACCAACGAATATCCTACGACGGAAATCAGATCAAAAAATCGTGCTGATTGATTTTGGAGCAGTTAAAGAAGTTAATGGAGTCAACCAGCATGGACAAACAATTTTAACAGTTGCTATTGGTACTCCCGGTTATATGCCGAATGAACAAGCTGCTGGAAACCCACAATTCAATAGCGATGTCTATGCAGTAGGAATCATGGGTATTCAAGCATGGACAGGGATATATCCCCACCCTCTCAACGACAGAAAACTACCAATAGATCCTCAGACAAAAGAAATTCTTTGGCGGCAGCAGGCACAAGATGGCTCTAAATTAGCAGACATTTTGGATATAATGGTACGTTATGATTGCCGTCAGCGATATCAGTCAGCATTTGAGGTGTTGCAAGCTTTAGAAGAGCGATCGCTTTCAACTTCTAAGTCCCCAGTAATTAGAGAAAATAGTCAGGAAAAAACCACTAAAGCTAATTCATTACGTAGCTTTGCACTATTTGGGAAAATTTTAGTTGGACTAGGGATAGCAGCTGCGATCGCCACAATTATTCTACTAATTAGATCTCAAAAAGATGTACTTGTGATAGAAAAAATCTATAACGATGCTGAATATAGGATCAAAATCAAACATCCTGATACTTGGGACAGACAAGATATCGATAATCCAATTACAGGCGAAGTAGTTAGATTCTTGTCACCTAAACAAAGCGATGCAGATAAATTCCAAGACTACCTGACTATCAGCATTGAAAGTTATTCAGGAACATTGGAAGAATCTACAAACTTATTTATTAACGAAATTAAAAATAGCTTGCTAGAATCGAAAATTATTAATACATCTTCAACTACTTTAGCAAATAGACTAGGCAAGGAATTAGTTTTTACTGGAACAAATCAAAAAACTAGCGTGAAAAATCTGCAAGTTTGGACTTTAAAAAACGACAAAGTATACATAATTACATACACAGCAGATATAAATGATTATGATAAATTCTTTAAAAGAGTACAGGAGATGATTAAATCATTTGAAATCCAATCTTAAGTTGATTCTGTTTTATGACTTGATAATTTTCACTTAAGTTTAAGCCTATTAAATTCAATAATTTTGTTGTCAAATTTAACTATGAGCAAATGTGTTGCTATTGCGCTGCTATTAATACTTTCTTTGTCGGTGGCATTTCCAGCTTTTGCATCTGTATGTCGCAATTATAGTGGGCATCAGATTTGTATTGTTAGTATTAATCGCAGTGCTAAAAATTATTGGGAATATAGGGCAGTTGTGAGTGTAGACGCAATTAAAAGACCAATAGAAATTTATAACTGCCGTACTAAAGCGAAGGTGCAAAAAGATGGGGCTATTATACCATTTGCAGACAACGACCCTGGAAAACTGATATGTAGTTTTTTTAAGAACTAGTTATTTATTTTGTGTGGTAAATATACGCCAGATGATGAATACTATAAATCCTATATAAGCTGTTACAGTTAGCCACTCTTGCCAATTACTAAATTTGTCATACATAAGTAAACATTTTTATCTTTACCAAATGTTATTGACAGTAGATAGTTTTATTTTACTATCTCGACTAATCACTGGTACTCCCAGATGTAGGGCTGTAGCAGCAATAATCGCTAACTTGAGAACTTCCTGTAAACTCATAAATTTTCACCTGCTTTACCTGCAAAATTTTTAACAATGTCAACAGACACTGGACTTTTTGCAAGTTTTAGGCAACTGTCTTCACTACTGTACCTACTAAACAAGCCCTATCTAAATTAACGCCATTTAAATTTGCACCTTCTAACTCTGCACAGAGTAAATTCGCTCCTGTCAAATTTGCCCCAGCTAGATTTGCCCCCCGTAAATCAGCCTCTTCGAGATTTGCTTCGCTTAATAAGGCCCCTTGTAAATCAGTACGACTTAAGTCTGCGCCTTTGAGATTTGCACCAGTCAGGTTTACACCTCGCAAGTCAGCACTCCGCAAGTCAACGCCCTGCAAATTGACGTTCATCAAATTGGCACCACTCAAAAAAGCACCTGCTAAAGATACATCGCTGAGTCTGGCTCCCATTAAGTTAGCACCGCGCAAATTACTACCCCGCAAGTCAGCGCCTGTTAAATCTGCTTGCATCAAATTAGCTCCCATGAGGTTCGCTCGCAAGTCGGTTTCTTGCAGGTTTGCCCCCATCAAATTTGCTCCTTCTAAATGCCCTCCTTCAAGTTTAGAACCGATAAAATTTGTGCCAACTAAGGTAGCGCCAGCCAAATTTATGCGGTTTAAATCAAGCCCAGAGAGTTCTTCATCTTCTAAATTAGCTCCAGGGAGTTGTTTTAGTTTTCCTAATTTAATGGCGTCAATGTTCATGTGGGGTAACTGCTAATCTCTTCACTATTCTTGCTGTGGCTGTCCCATCGAGAGTCAAGTAACCAAATGCCGATGCTAACTTTTGGTGTCATTATGGGTAGGTCGAGACCTTGTTGTAAACCCATGACTAATAAAGCAAGGGCATCTACAAGTTTAGGGTCAAAGCGGGTAGATTGTTGTTGTCTGCACTCATCTAAAGCTTGAGTGAATATTTCTTCCCGACTCTGATTTGATGATTTGCGCTGATTGACTCGCCATTGAAAGTCTGCCAATAGGGCCAAAATTCTTGATTCTAGGGGAATTTCATCACCAACTAAACCTGCTGGTTCTCCTGTACCATTCCACCACTCGGTTTGGTGAGTGATAATTTGGGCAACCGCCCGTAGTCGGGGCATTGTTCGCAATACCTGTGCCCCTGGTACTAGCGGACAAGTTAAAGGAGAACTGGGGGCATCTTCTTGGTAACGTGTAGATACATCAGAAGTAAGAACGCTTTCTGTTTTTTGTAGTGGATCTATGCGGTGTAACAAACCTGCTAACCGCAATCTCTTAATTTGCCACGCGGGAAGATCTAAAAGCTGTCCCATCGCTTCGGCAAGTCCGACTACTTCCGCAGCCGCTAGAGGATTATTGACATCTGCCATGTCCATCAGTTGGGCCATTCGCAAGAATGCTTGGATTTCGTTAGAAACCAAGTTGCCGTCTAGTGCTTGTTGACGAAGCGTTGCGGGGATGGATAAATTATCTTGTCCTGTTTGGAGGTAATCTACTACGCGAGAAACGACTGTACCCAAGTTTTTGGCGGTGGCAAGGGAGGGCGCGATCGCCTGTTTTTGGGCTATGAGTTTTTGCGCCAGTTCCGGGTTATATTTTTTAATATGGGCGATCGCTAACTCTACTGTCTCTTGGACTAACTCTGGTTCAAATGTCCACAATCCATAAAATTTGCGCTCTAAATCTAAGGCTGGTAATCCTCCGACACCATAATCAGCGGCTGATAACTCTTGACAAAGTACCATTGCTGTGTAACTAGGTGACAAAATAATCAAGTGCCACTCTTGTGCAACTGGATCATTTGCATCTAACGCTACTAAGTCTACATTAGGTAATTGGCTAGTGGGATGTTCTGCAAAGCCTGTATCCGGTGCTGCCATGATGGCAATTTCGCGGCTGCGTTTGGCGATATCTGCATAGCGTTCTGCTTCTTGCAGATACCATTTACCTTGTTGGAAGGCTGTGATGACTAGCGGTGTACCGTCGGCAGTCAAGATATGATCTTCTAAAGCATGGCACAAAGATACTAGAGTATTTTTGTAGTACACTCCGAATCGAATCGGCCTAGCGCTGTGGCGATGAATTGTTTCTAGCTGTTGGAGTATGGAGCCTTCTAACATGGTTTAATCAAATGAATTGCGGAGGCGGTGAGGGAAATAAAAATTTTATAACTATTTTAAGTTTACTTTTTGAGGCTCGAATTACGCTACATATCGAAAGGGTTGGGAATTGGGGTATTGGCAAGAGATTTTTAGAATTTTTGTATAATTTATTTATGACAGACAATAACTGGCTAGAACTTGCAAAACAGGGTGATGTTAACGCTATTGCAACTCAGATGAACTTCTATTTTCAACCCCAGGGGACTACTGTTACAGCCAGTCTCAAGGATGGTTGTTTACATTTGATGTTAGAGTCTGAGCAAGTTCCAAATCAAGCACCATCTGTTACTTTTATCCGTCAAGAACTCTCTACTTGGCAACCAGAATCAGTTACTATGGTGCAGGTGTATGGGCGAAAGGTTGGGGAAGAGTTTCCCGCTTGGGATGAGAGGTTTTTACTGTCCAAGAAGCGATCGCAAGCTGCGGAATTTATAGCTACGCTACGAACTTTTAAATTTGCTTCAGTCTTACCTTATAAGGATGTTTTTAGTTCTGAATTGTACAAAAGTAATACAGTAAAATTACTGTTGTATTTTGGTTTATTTCCCTTGGGAGTGAGTTTAATTGCTAATCCCGCAAATTTGGAACAAACCGCTTGGTTGTTAGGTATCTACTACGCCAGTATTTGGGGTGTTGTACTCTATGACTTAATTAAGCCAGCGTGGTTTTCTTGGCGGACTACGCTGCAATGCGTGTTATTTACAGCTTTTATCGGTATTCCTTTCCTACTGTTAATTATCCAATTTCCACCAATTCAACTACTTTACGCCGCTACAGAATCTCAGTTGGGCTTGATTCCACAGCTACTTGGTTTTATATTGGGCGTGGGAATTTTAGAGGAACTGTGTAAAGCGTTACCAGTATATTTATTTTTACTCCAACCTCGAAAATTAAACGAACCGTTGACAGGTGCTTTTTATGGGGCTATGTCAGGGTTAGGATTTGCGATCGCCGAAGGTGGTTCTTACTCTTTGTTGTATGCTTTAAATTTAGTCAGAGGTAGATCTGACTTTGGCTCTTACATTGTCAGTAACACTATCCGCTTTGTTTCCCTACCATTGTTTCATGCGATTTTAGCAGGAATCGTTGGTTATTTTCTCGGACTAGCAGCAATTAACCGCTCGCGAAAATGGTCGATTATGTTTATCGGAGTAGCGATCGCCGCAGTGTTACATGGGTCATATGATACTTTTAGCGAAGGCTGGATTGGTTTTGCAATTATTGCCTTCACAATCTTGCTGTTCGTTGCTTATTTACGTCGTAGCCAACAATTAGTAGCAGAAATGCAGCAAGCTGAGTTAGGTTATCAAGCACCACAACCCAGCACTACTGATTAAAAATTCACTCATCAAACAACCTATTGTAGAGACGCTTCAAAAGCGCGTCTTTACCCAGCTGTAACGAGTTGTTTTTCCTTAACCTCAATAGGTGCAGTCAGCGCGGTTTCTAAATCGGCACAACCGAGTTTTTCTTCCAAAATTTTCATCACTTCGCGTCCGAAATCGTTGGGATTTTGTCGCCAAGCTTGTAAGCAGACTTCCCCAAAGAATGAACCAAGAGGTTCGGGGTTCCATAACATTTTCTGGACAGTCCAAGGTGTAATGTTCATTGGATCATACCCTGGTTTAAGAATGTTTTCTTTGAAGGCATATTCTTCCAAATGGGTATGGGGTTGCAAACCAATGAAGAAAATCGCAGGTTCAACTTTATCCGCACCAAAAATACGCTCAAGTTCGCGGTGGTAAGCGATGGTTTGGCGGATGGTTTCGGGACGTTCGTCAATGACGTTGAATGAGTAATTGACGGAAACCAAATCGTTGAAACCAGCTGCTTTCAAATCACGGCAGTTTTGCAAGACAGTACGCAGGTTATACCCCATCCGCATTTTCCGCACGAGTTCTTGAGAACCACTAGTTATCCCGATTTCAAAATAATTCATGCCAGTTTTCACCATCAACTCACATAATTGAGGTGTCAAATTGTCGGCTCTGATGTATGCTGCCCAATGGATATCTGTCATACCAGAATCGATGATTTTTTGCAGAAGTTCCACAGCATCATCGATATATTTCCGCGCTGGGATGAATTGGGCATCGGTAAACCAGAAGTTGCGAATGCCGCGATCGTATAATTGGCGTATCTCAGCAACGATTTCATCTGCTGGATTGATGCGTACCTGTTTGCCTTCGACAACAGTATATACGCAATAACAACAGTTGTGAGGACAGCCACGCTTAGTTTGTACACCTATATAGAAGTCTTGTTCTTGCAGATAATAGTTAAACTCTGGCCAAACGCTTTCGATATAGTCGTAGTTACAAGCAGATTTTTCTAGGGGAGTGGGTTGTTCGTGAATCAGGCGATCGCGTAGTTGATCTTCTCCTACTACATAGCACCTTTCGTCACGAAATTCTTGTCCACTTAAAAGTTTTGTCAGCAAGGTTTCGCCTTCTCCCACAGAAACAATCGTTCCCTGGGGTAGGCTTTTACCCACTTGTTCGTAAAAGACGCTGACAGCACCACCACCTACAAGAATACGAGCATTAGGGTGATAACGTTTAGCGCGTTTAATGCCCCGTTTCAGTAAGCCCAAATTGCGCCATAACTCACCATAATATCCCGATGCAATTCTTAATAAACCAACAGCACCCTTCAGCTTGAGTAATGGGTTGGGGGAGTAGAAAAACTCGAAGGAATACTGCAATGGGTTGCCGCCACGCCCACCTACAGGCGCATAAATTTGAATGTCGCGCCAAGAGTACACTAGTAGCGTGGGCTGGAATTCGTCAATACAGCGATCTAAGGCGGCAGCGTAATCTAGAGGTGGTACTGTCCCTAAATCAAAAATGCGCTGTTCAATGTTGGGAAACTGCTTGTGAACATGGTCGCATAGGTAGACAACCCCAATGGGGAAGATGGGGTTACAAGGAAGGCGAACATAGAGAATTCGATTTTCCATCATGGGTGTTTTTCTTCCATCTTGCCGTTATTTAGGATGAATCGAGATCAAAATCCTATTTTTAAGTATCTGCTGGCGATTTCTGAGCGCGATCGCACTTATCCTTGACATTTTAGCTGTTTTTTGATATGCATTAATTTTTTTGACAACTATGGAAATTGCTAAAATTTTTCTGGCGTCAAATAAAATAAATAGGTTTTATGAAGAAAATTTTCACATATCTTTACCATAACATTGAGAACGTTCGTTAAGCGATGATTTTCACCTGTGAGTAACCAAAAAAATCAAACAAAAAACTTTACTTCCTCTGCTGGGCGAAGTTGAGAGATCGTTGCTGTACTTAACTCGGAGATACTTTGTGTAAATAAAAACTTTGTGATTTCGGAAAAAAACCGATAAAATTTCTGCAATAATCCATGATTGTATAAATTGCATATTTTTTTATACAATTTTCATAACTTGAACATGTCTTTAGATAGAAATAGCGTAGAAAAATTCAGTTGGTAGTCGGAGTTACAGCAACTGGGGATCAGCCGATGTTACCTTTGTATGTGTAATGTAAAATTGTGGCGCAAAGCTCCTCAGCAGTTATGGCTCAAATTTTAGACTCTCTACCACCTGAACAATCAACAAAGAATCTCTGCTGCTACATCAATGCCACGAGCAAAATACAGGTGGCGCGTATCTCCAATATTCCCAACTGGTACTTTGAACGGGTTGTTTTTCCAGGACAACGTTTAATGTTTGAAGCTCCACAAAGAGCGCAACTGGAAATTCATACGGGTATGATAGCAAGCGCGATTCTATCCGATACGATTCCGTGCGATCGCCTTGTACTAAATGAACCTAGCAGCTATGAGTTTGATCAAGACTCATCATTTAATACCAAACCAATGGTACAACCAATTAATACAAAAACCTCAGATACCACGAAACCTTTACAAGTCGCTGGTTTAGCATCTGTTGATTAAAATAAAAAATTTTGCTCATTTTTATAGGTTGCTATATTCAGCAGCCTTTTTTGTTTGAGAATGGGGAATGGAGAATGGGGAATTGGTGTTGCTTATTTTTCCCTCATCTCCCTCATCTCCCCTAGCCCCTCATCCCCCTGCTCCCCATTTTCAAGATATATCCGACAGGCCTAGTTGTTCTCTCCTTGCAAATTGGAGGTGTTAGGGTTAGCCTTGAGACGCACCAAGGCTTCCAGGTTCTGTTGATTGCGATGTATTACCAACGGTAACTCCGCACCCGCTTGATATTTTTTGAGTTCGGCTGTAATTTCACTGACATCAGTTACAGATTTGCCATTAATTGTCAAAATAATATCACCTGCTTGGATACCAACCTCAGCGGCAGAGGAATTATTGACTACTTCAACTACCAAGACACCTCCATCTACATTATCTACATTGAGCAAGAGGTGTTGGAGATTTTTGTCTTGTTTGATTTGCTGACGCCCTTCTGGTGTCAGACCAATACCGTTTACTCCTAACAAGGGATGATTTACCGATTGTTCGGTTGTATTTTCGCTGGGTATTGGGGTAGGAACTACCACTGACTGTTCAGTTGTATTTTCGCTAGGTTCTGGGGTGGGAACTGTCCCTACTTTAGGCTCTTGGGAAGGAACCCCCGGAGTATTTGCGACTATTTGCCGTCCTTCATTAAGGGCTGCCTGAACCTCCTGATTCAAGGTTTCATACTGTGATATCACTGAATCAACTGTTGTAATGTATTTCTGTGATGCGTCAAGCACTGTCGTTACCTGTAAAAAATTGAGAATATTGTCATACTCTTTGATTGACAATTTAAGTTTTGATGAAACATTTTCAGCTACTTCTATTTTTTCAGTAAAAGCTTTTTTATTGAGATGAATACCACGTAATGACTTTTCTTGTAAGTCAGGTCTAGAATTTTGGTTAGCTCTTGTTTCAAGCGTTGAAAATAAGTCATTTGCGGCTGTATTAGTTTTATCAATTGAATTATCCAACTCCTGATGCTTTGTCGATAAATCTGAATATCGAGTCTCCATATTTTCGATGAGTTCATTAGAAAACTTTTTGCCAACTACAAAATTTTCGTTATTTATATTTTGTTTTAATTCTCCATAAGAAATATTTACTAATTTAGAAGCTATGTAAAATGTTTTCTCGGTAAGATCAATTAAGGTTACAAGCGTATTAGCCTTAGTTGCTATATGTGCTAAGTTAATCACGGGAGTAGCAGTACAACTCACTACCAGAACAAACGCAAGAGACAAACTAAACAATGAAGCTATTGTTTTTCGACGTTTTGCATTTAAGTCAAACATATTAAAACTCTTAATATTTTTATTGCTTAGGAACAATATACTGGTGACATTTTATCTAAATTTTTAACTTATAAGTTAAAAATTATGATACTTTAAACCACTGTATTTATGCGTTGAATATAATTGTAAATTGACCTTTATTACTCAAAAAACATGATTTAATGACTCTCAAACAATATTGTCATGTATGGAGTTACACGCTAGTTTACTTAGTTTACAGGTTGCTAACAAAATAAAGCAAGTAATATTAAATACATTGTATTATAACTAAAACAATTGTAAAGAAGCGTTATCAATACATATATTTTCCAGTCTTCTAAAATATGAGCTATTGGCCTATTGTCACTAGTATCAATCATCTAACTGTGTGACTTAATATGCTTTGTATTAAAATCAAGGACTTTTAAAAATAGAAGTAACCTCAATCATTATTTATGAATTTGCCGTCTTTTCTCTGGTTATGGAAAATAGCTGCTTGGTCGATGGGGTTGGCTCTATTGGCTTATTTAATGTTGGCATTTACTGGCGTTTGGATGTTTCAAGGGAGAACTAGACAGCAGATACCGCTAATTGCTGCTTATATAAGCGGGAATAGAGGGGTGCGATCGCTCCACTATATGATGGGCATCACCATGGTAAGTTTGGTGCTGTTGCTGCTAGCAATTGGTATTGTTGGCACTGTAGGGCACTTTGGCTCTTTGGGACACTCGCCACACTTGGCAGCTGGGTTAATAGTAGTGGTGTTAGTTTTACTGTCAGCTTTTAGTGCAACACAAATTCCTAACAAAGTTTGGGCTAGACCGTTACATATCAGTATAAATGTTCTTCTATTTGTAGCATTCACCTGGGTATCTCTGACTGGATGGAGTGTGGTGCAAAAGTATTTACCGTAGCCAATTTTGGGTTGTAGATTCTGCCCTTGGGCGTTGCTGAATTAAAATATTTATAAATAAAACAGACGTGCGATCGCACGTCTGTTTTAGCAGTTATTGTTGTGAGTGGCTTAGTTGTTCCTGTTCTGTTTCATTTACGCTGCTTCCCGCATTTGTGATGCGACATTTACTTCTGGAAATGAAAGCGAGAGTTGCTCAGCTTGCGGTACGGCAGCTTGTTCTAATACCTGAACTTCAATATTCACACTCACCAAGTAACTGCCTGTATCAGCACCAACCGCCTCAGCAATTAATTTGGATATGTCTGGGCGTTTTGCTGTCAATGGGTCACGTAATATACATCTGTCCCATTCGTGCTTAGCAGTTGGATTGAGGTTGAGAATGTAATGCTTAATCATAGGATTAACCTTTAAATTCATCTTCCAGAAGGTTTTCATACAGCCGTTTTGCTGTCGTCTCGACTTTGTACAGGCTATATATCTATTATAGTACATTTGTACTAAAAAAGTGAGAATTCACGCCTTTACCCATAATCTCTGTGCAGAGGTTATGGGTAAAGAACCTTATTCGGCTTTGCCGTTTGTATGTGAGTTCAGCAACTGAGCATCGTTAACCCAAATTGCTTGTTGAGGAACAGGAATAGAAATTCCGGCTTGATCTAGGGCGATTTTTAAGCGACGACGGTATTCGCGGGCCACATCCCATTGTTTGAGTGGCTGTGTCTTAATCCACACACGAATAATTAAACCGCGATCGCCAAAATTATCGATTCCTAAAACTTGTGGTGTTTCTAAAATTTGACGTTGCCATAGTGGATCTTGATCCATTTCCATCGCTACAGTTCCAATCAATTTCAAAGCCTGGTTGATGTCGGTTTGGTAGTCAACCGGAATCGTTAAATCGGCTCGTGACCAACGACTCGAAAGATTGGCAACTATTTTAATTTCACTATTGGGAATTGTAATTAAGCGTCCTTCAGAATCCCGTAGCTGAGTCATCCGTAGATTTAAATTTTCCACCAGACCGCCGACGTTACCCACATTAATCACATCACCAAGGGCATATTGGTCTTCTAGGATAATCAAAAAGCCGTTAATCGCATCTTTTATTAAGTTTTGCGAAGCCAGAGATACTGCAACACCAACTAAACTAGCACCTGCCAGCAAGGGAACGATATCTATGCCCAACGCAACTAGTGCTAATAAGATACCTACTCCCACCCAAACAACAGTAGCGATACTTTTTGTGACACCAGAGAAAGTAGAAACACGTAGTTGTAACCGCTCAGAAGTTTCGGAACTTAATAAAGCACCACTGCTAATCAAAGTAGAGGTAAAGCGGTCAATCAATGCATAGGTTAAACGGATAGCAACATAAGTTCCTAGCACGACAACAGCCAATCTCAAAGGAAATTGAGCAGCGGTGAGAATTCCGACTTGAAACGGTCGCGTGTAGGGAAACAGACCCAAAATAATAAAACTGCCGCTACCCCAAATTCCGGCTTGAGTCAGCTGAAGCAATCGTTTCTTTGCTTCTTGGATATGTTTTTGTTGTTGCTGGTTTAGTTGAGTAGTAATTGGTTCAGCTGTTTGTGAAGGTTGGGAAATTGTGTTTTCTAGATTTCTTGTTGAGCGGCGTTGCCAATAATATATTCCCAAACTGGAAATGATCATTGCTAAGGCGATCGCACCTGCAATTTTACCTTGATTAATTAAAAATTCCGTTTGTCGCTCTTGTTTGGCTCGTTGCAAGTCTTTTGGCAAAGCTTCTTTGATTTGATTTGCCGATGTCATGATATCTACCTTGCGGAGATTGGCATCATCGGCAGTGATGGTCATTAAGTATTGTTTGTTGACATAAATTACTGGTAATGCGTTGATTTTGCGAACCTCTACCTTGACTTGCTGATCAGACGAACGAAAGTAATTTTGGCTAATTTGATCCAAATTCTGCTGGACATCATCTAAACGTTCGGGAAAATTGGTTTTTGATCCGGCTATTTGAAACACCTGGCGGCCATCTAAATAAACCCAATCAGAAACACTGGTGTTACTTGCATCATTATTCACACTGCTTGGGGCTTGCAGTTGTGGGAAAAAGGGAATTTGAGCTGTGGCTTTGGGTGTAGATGCAGCCACTATCAGTATGGAACTAGCGATCGCCATTACCACACCTCCATCTAATCGAGTTTTGGGTGACTGCCGAGCGATCGCTGGCATGTTAGATTCTAAAAATGTTTGTCTTTGCTCTCGAAGAGTAGGAGTATCTCTAGGTGATATTATCCGCTTTGTACTCGCCAAAAATTGAAAGCGCACTCAAACACCTCCTAATAGACTACTTATATAAGTTATCGTCTTCAGTTAATTTAAGTAAATGTACTTATCTAAAGCCGAGTATTTCCTTTTGATGAGCAAATCTCAAAATTTGCATTTATTCTCTAACTCGAGATAGATGAATCTACATAAAAAATGCAAATAGTCAAGAGATAAATAATATTTAGTAATACTTTTCGCAAAGATAAATTAAAAACAAAAAAGCTAGGAATAAAGTTGACATTCAGGGGGATCAAACGTCAAGCTAGTGCTGAGAACCATCGATTAGTAACCTGGTGAGCCAACCAAAAACTACTAGTCATGGAATAATCTAGTAGAGTACGTAAAACTTACGTAACTTTTTTACTTTTTTGAGGTAACTTTTAATGACCGCAACTTCTCCCCGATTAAAGCACGAGGTTAAAGACCTCGCCCTAGCTCCCTTGGGAAGACAGCGCATTGAATGGGCTGGACGCGAAATGCCGGTATTGCGGCAAATCCGCGATCGCTTTGCTCAAGAAAAACCCTTTGCTGGGTTGCGTCTTGTGGCTTGCGCCCACGTCACAACAGAAACAGCACATTTGGCGATCGCTTTGAAAGCCGGCGGTGCAGACGCTGTTTTAATTGCTAGTAATCCTCTATCAACTCAAGATGACGTAGCTGCTAGCCTCGTTCTTGATCACGAAATTCCCGTCTTTGCTCAAAAAGGCGAAGATAACGAAACCTATAACCGCCACGTCCAAATAGCTTTAGATCATCGTCCCAACATCATTATTGATGATGGTAGCGATGTAGTTGCCACCTTGATTCAAGAACGCCAACATCAAATCGCAGATTTAATTGGCACCACCGAAGAAACCACCACCGGAATTGTGCGATTACGCGCCATGTTCAAAGATGGCGTCCTCACCTTTCCCGCCGTCAACGTCAACGATGCCGATACCAAGCACTTCTTTGACAACCGCTACGGTACTGGACAATCAACCTTAGATGGTATCATCCGCGCTACAAACATCTTATTAGCTGGTAAAACCATTGTTGTAGCTGGTTATGGCTGGTGCGGTAAAGGTACAGCACTCCGCGCTCGTGGTCTTGGCGCTAACATCATTGTTACCGAAATTGACCCCATTAAGGCAATTGAGGCGGTAATGGATGGTTTCCGCGTTCTACCAATGGCGGAAGCTGCGCCTCTGGGTGATTTGTTCATCACAGTTACCGGTAACAAGCACGTCATTCGTGCTGAGCATTTCGATAGCATGAAAGACGGTGCGATCGTTTGTAACTCCGGTCACTTTGACATTGAACTTGACCTCAAATACCTCGCAAGTCAAGCCAAGGAAATCAAACAAGTCCGTCCCTTTACCGAACAGTATCAGCTAGTCAACGGCAAATCAGTGATCGTTCTCGGTGAGGGACGCTTAGTAAACCTTGCTGCTGCGGAAGGACACCCCAGCGCAGTTATGGATATGAGCTTTGCTAACCAGGCTTTGGCTTGCGAATACCTAGTGAAAAATAAAGGTAAGTTAGCACCTGGTTTACACTCCATTCCGACTGAGGTAGATCAAGAAATTGCTCGCTTGAAATTGCAAGCGATCGGAATTAACATCGATACTCTCACAGCAGAGCAAATTGAGTACATCAATTCTTGGACTTCTGGAACTTGAGCTGATAGGGCTTAAGCCATAAATTTAAATTTTTTTAATGGGATAGGTAAATCACCTATCCTATTTTTTTATTTTTACCGCTAGATTGCGAGAAAATTGCAATAAGCTAAAATACTTTTGGCACTAACCTCTAGTGCTGTGCCCCTACGACAGATGTTTTTTTATCCACTTACGTTTGAGATTTTCTGTCAATGCACAAGTCCTATTGCTCTAACTATTTCTGGTACTTTTTTGCTGGCGCAGTAACCAAACTAATACTACTCCTGATGTAATACCACCTACCATGCCTAATAAAATGAATAATTGATTACCAAACCTACCAAGACTATTATCTACCATTTCCGATATCATAAAACTCAACCCAGCACCCAAAGCATTCGCTAAAATCCACCAGCCAGCTTTGTTAACTAGTCGCCGCAGTATCAACCATTGCCCGATACCAAATATTAATCCGTAGAAAGCACCGAGTGTAAGCATATGATAAATAGAAAATTTCGTAGCGAATAAGTAAGTCGAGTGGGCAGCTAAAGTAGTAGGTAATACCCACCACAGAGATACAGAAACTTGCCGTCGCAGTACTATCCATTGCAAAATTCCTACAACTAATCCCAAAAAGGCAAATCCTGGGATAGAATCTCCTGCAATATTGGAGATGGGTGATATCAAATACACTCCTCCGATGTAACCAAAAATATTCGCTAACACCCACTGAAGATAGAAGCCCCAGTCTTTTTGTGTGAATTGCATCGAGACTTTTGGGGGGATGTCAGGTAGAGGAGGTGGGGGCAGTGGCTGGGAATTGCTTGGCTGCGGTGATGGGCTGTAACCTAGATTTTGGGGAATTTCTTGGCGATACTGGGGTGGAACTTGGGGTGGTGGGGAGTATAGCGGTGTTTGTGGATGAGTTGGTGGTGGTGTCGGCCTGTAGCCTGGAGGCGATGAGTATTGAGTCGGTGGAATGTGCGGATTGGTTAACTGTTGCACTGCCGCTAAGGTTTCTGTGGCTGATTGGTAGCGATCGCGAAAGTCATAGCGCACCATTCTATCTAAAATATCTGCTAAGTATGGGTCAACTCCTACTAAGTGCCGCCAGATAATTTCAGCTGTTTGCACATCTTCTTGTAACTGATCTGGCATCAATCCTGTTAAAGCTTGAATGCCAATCATGCCTACAGCATAAATATCACTGCTTAATCTGGGACTACCGCGACTCTGTTCGCTGGGCATATAGCCAGGAGTGCCGATACTCACCGTCATGCTAGTTTGTCCTTGGGCATTGACTACTTGAGTACTTATCTGTTTCACTGCCCCAAAGTCAATCAAAACTATTTTGCCATCACTTTTGCGGCGAATTAAGTTCGGGGGTTTGATATCCCTGTGGACGACGTGATTTTGATGGACAAAGGATAAAGGTTGTAGGATATTTTGCAGTAAGGCGATCGCATAAGCTTCACTTAACCGTTTGCCTGGTGTGAGTTCTTCGCTTAAGGGATGACCATCAATAAATTGCTGTACTAAATAAAATTCCTGATTTTCTTCAAAGTGTGCCAATAATCCGGGAATTTGGTCATGAGTACCCAATTTGTGCAATAGCTGCGCTTCTGACTCGAATAACCTTCTGGCTACTTGCAAAGTCATGGGATCACAAGCCATTGGCTTGAGTAACTTAACGACGCACTCGTTATTATAAAGTTTAATGTCTTCAGCAACGAAGGTTTGACCGAAACCACCAGCACCTAACTCGCGGATAATTTTGTAACGTCCGTCTAGTAACTGACCCAACATAAAGGCGATCGCTTACAGAGAATAATTTCTGTATTGTAACTTCCTACTTATACAGATAAATGTTGGATATGTAACTTGATGGTTACAATTTGCGTAGACATATGGATTGTTGGCAAGGCTGGGGTTACCCCTACCCTACAGTTTATCTGTCGCATTCTTTTGACAAATTGGTATGTTGAGTTTTTGAGTTAGCGATCGCTATTATAGATATACTCTGCCAAAACCTGATTAATCAATCCTTGAACTCCCTGCTCACCCGCCTTTGCCTCAAAATATTCCACAATGAAGGCATCTAGCAGCAAATTCATCTGTCGTTGCGATCGTTCAACTGGTTTGCCATTAACTCTCAGTACCGCCCGCTTCATCTGTTCTTCTGTCACTTCTGGAATATCAGATAGATCAATCGCTTCATCTGGCATGGCATCAATCCGTTCCCCATCAGTTTGAGAGGCTTCGGAAGAAAATGATTTGTTCACGTTTAGTTCCCTCCCGCATTGAAATAACTCGAATTTCATCTCCAATTTCTGTATGAGCAATCACCACTACTCGCCCACGCCAATCCTTGAACTCCCTGCTCACCCGCCTTTGCCTCAAAATATTCCACAATGAAGGTATCTAGCAGCAAATTCATCTGTCGTTGCGATCGTTCAACTGGTTTGCCATTAACTCTCAGCACCGCCCGCTTCATCTATTCTTCTGTCACTTCTGGAATATCAGAATTCTATCGACTTGTTGAACGATGATCTTAATTCGATGTCAAAAAATTATTAGTAACAAGTATCAAAAAATACATTAGAAATAAAAACTTATTTCTTTGGGGATATTACAACTAGAATCTATTTGATTTATTCTTGCTATGACTTAAGTGTTGCAGGGACTTAAGTCAAGGTATTCACATCAATTTAAATAGCTATTTTGATTATCATCCAGGTGGCTAGATGACAAATTAGCTATTGCATTGGCTCTAACAAAAACCATAATTAAAAGTCAACAAATCAAGGAGAAAATCATGAGTTCTAATAAAAAGACTTACATTCAGCCCAAACTCACTGTCTATGGAGAAGTTGAAACTTTAACCAAAGGAACTAATGCAGGTGAAACTTTGGATAAAGATTTTCCCGCAGGAACTTCTAGAGGTAGCCTAACTTTTTCTTAAAATAGCTTTAATCCGGCAAAATCAGCAAATTAGGTAAATGAAAATATCTAGGTCTTTAAAGCCTAGATATTTTCAGCTAAAACACATAACTTTTTACTTTTGCCTTGTTCGGTTAGTAGTCATTGGTCATTTATATTTAAAAATAACGAATGAGAAATGACTAATAATTAACCCTTTTCAGTCTGGCTAAAAATTTTATAATACAGCCAAGTACTAGTTTCTTTTAAAGGAAAAAGTATATAAGTAAGAGGATTTATCGTCACGATAATATTTCGGTAATCTCGCTTGGCTAAAAACAAAATAGAGCGAGCAACTTGTCTAGCTGACATGACTCCATAGGGATTGAGTTGACTCTTAAACGGCCCTAAAATTAACTTGCGAATTACACAAACTCCATCCAATCTTTTAAGAGTAACAATATCTCCCAGCGCGCGTTTGCTGAGTTCATAAAGTGGACTCAGCGCTGGAGATACTTCCGCCTCAGAAGTGTTAACCCAAATTTCCTTTGTTGCTTTGGCTTGCGGCCCTGTCACAGTAGCTGAAAAAACATCCATCAACTGCAATGCGGAAAAGGTATTCACTTCATATGAAGAATTAATTGCCTGTGAGGTGCGGTTAGCGTAAACATTAACTCCGTGATTGATAATTAAAATATCAACTTTCTCTAAAGCATCTTTAAGTTCAGCTTCTTTGCCCAACTGCCAAGGAACTACTTTCATCCCAGTTTGTGTGGACAATTTTTCTGGATTTGTAGTTAACGCGACAACTTTAGTATTATGTTTTAACAGTTCAGCAGTCAAGGCTTGTCCTAAAGCACCTGACGCCCCGGTTAAAGCGATGGTTTTACCTTTGAGAGAAAGGGCTGTGCCAAGTATTTTATCCACCAGAGGAAAGACACCACTATAGTAAGCATTGACATCATCAAAATGATGACGCCAATGATAAGACCGATTCACCAACCAAACGGATGGTATTGTTTCTAAAGGGCCAGGTAGGTGATTGTAGTCTGTATCAATTGTCCCTTGAATGTATCGCAAGGATGCACCATACAAGAAGGTGCAAGCATAAGCTACTCCTAGCCATAAACCCCATTGATGAGCAATTAAGGCGATGACCGTCAAAATCACCACTAATAAACTCGATTCTAAAATGTCGTGGTAGAGTTGAGAATCTTGATAAGCTTTCAAAGAAACTACTGATAAATCTCGGCGGTATGCTATGTGATGTTTGTTATGCCATTTAGCAAGCCAATTAACTTGGTGACACAAAGCATGGTAGCTATCTCTAAAGACCTCAGCTAGCAGAAGTGAGAATAATCCCCAACTAGCAAACTGTAAGCAGGTATTTACCAAAACCCAATCAATCTGTAATCTTGCCGCAATTTCGGTCAAGCTTTCAGTTAGCATTGTCATCTTGTTTATTTATACGCAATTTTCTTAATCATTCTTCATGATCCAATAAATCTGGTTTTAGGTCTAGCTGAATTAGCTAAAGAAGGGTTTTATGGCAACCAAAAATTAGGCAAGATGGATTTACCTATGTTGCGTACTGTTTGAGTGAGCGATCGCGCCACTTGAATATGCATTTCATCCTCTTCAACAGGTAAAATCACAGTTGGCGTACCTTCTCCCAAATAGGAGACTACTAAATTCGCCGCTTCCAAACCTGTAACGTAAGCCTTCTCCTGAGACCAAGAACCGTGGCGGTTGACAATCCAATCCCCACTCATAAACACATTCTCAAAACTCGTCTTAGCTGGCAACATGTGGCGATAGCTACCAGGGGCGAAGTGAGTCACTGCTTTGGGTAGGCGAATTACACTGCTGTCAATGACCTTTGCTTCCCGAAATCCTGGTACACAAGTTTCTAAATAATGCTGAACTTTTGGTATTATTTCCTCATCACTCATACTCACAAACTGATTAGCGTGATAGAAATCCGCTTCAATCACTGTTGCTGGCTCGTGGTGATATTCATCATGTAGGGCATTCAAATCAAAAAACGTCCATCCTGTAGTGGCATCAAACCCAAAGCAAGCATTAGAAGGACGAGGAATATCGATTTTGCTATCAAACCACAGCCGAGTTGCTAAAACATCAATTGCCCCTAAATTGCTCAAATTGCGAAATTCTTCATGGCTTTGCAAGCTAGCGCTAGTAGAGACAATTTTCTGCATCCCGGTGATGCCAACTGCAAAAACCACAGCATCGGCATCAAATACCTCATCACCGCAAACCACACCCTTGACATGTTCATTGCTACCAACAATTAAATCTGTAACTCGGTGCTTAGGCAATACTCGCGCACCTGCTTTTTCAATACGTTCCACCCAAGGGCGAAATATCTTTTCTCCGACAGTACCCCGGCACCAAACCACATCAAAATCAGGTTGATGCGCCAAAATAAAAAAGTACAGCATCCCCAAAGTGGCTGCGGCTGAACATTGTTCACCTGGGGCAAACAAACCCACTAACAACATCGGTTCAAAAGCTTCACGATAAAGTCGTGCAGACACACCAAAATCTTTGAACAATTCACGGGCAGTCACAAAATCGTAACGCCGCCAAGCCTCATCAGAATTGTCGAAATCAGCAACAGCATAAAGTAAGGGCAAAGCACTGAGACGGTCAGCTATAGGCAACCGCTGAAACTGAGTGTAAAGAAAAGTTCCCAGTGGGGCAGGCAGACGTGGTAAGTCTTGAAAAATCGGTGATGTAACTTCCAACCCAGCTGGTGAATATTGCGATGAACGAGTCCAAGTGGTAAATGGGTTAATTCCTAACTCGTTGACCAAAGAAAATATATTTCTGTAGGGATACCAAAACCCATGAATGCCCGCTTCTACAGATTTCCCTGCGCCTGTTTTCCAACCAGCCACTAGTCCGCCAGGATAAGGGCCTGCTTCTAGAAGTGTCACATCGTAACCTTGTTTGGCTAAATGGTAAGTTGCTCCTAAACCAGCCCAGCCAGCACCGACAACTACCACCCGTTTTTTCTGTGACTCTTCTATCATTCCAGCCTCCGATTGTCACCGTTCATCAACCAATGTATACGAACTTGTGTTGTTATTAACACACAGATAGTCATATTGAAAGAGCATAATGCTCAAATTAATTCTGTCGCACGAGCAGCGCATAATGAAGCCGAGACTCCGCTATTCGTTCTTGTTGACTGATCCGAACACCTAAAGTGAATTCTCCTACTAGTGAGTGATAAGCTAGACGGGCGCGTGTTTTTGCTTCCCATGCAGAAAAACCAATTTCCTCAAACAAGTGCTGAAGATAATCCAAGCGGCGTTGATCAATCTCAGTAATTATTGCGACTGCATTTGTACTTTTTGTAGCCCAAATACGGATGGCATTTTCTAAGCGACCATCATCTTGAACAGCTAGCTCAAATAAATTGAGTAATTTTGTACTCGCATCACCTCCCATTATTTCTATCTGCTTGATAATATCCTCTGTTTCGCGCGTTGCCCATTCGCGCAAAATAGCTGTTAATAATTCATCACGATTGCGAAAGTGCCAATAAAAGCTCCCTTTGGTAACATGCATTAATTTAGCAAGGGGTTCAATACGCACCGCTTCTACACCACTTTCACCCAACACCTGCGTTGCCTCGCTCCCGGGGGGAGTGGGGATTAGGGGTAATGGGGAAATTTTCTTCCTCACTTCCTCATATCATGTCCGGCTAATCACTTATCATAAAAATTTCTCCCTTGTCCCCGCGTCTCCCTATCTCCGCGTCAGCCAAATCATAAGTCTTTAAACGGACATGATATTACCCCCCGGTTGGTGAGCCAAGTCCAAGTGCATCCCCCGGTGACTGAGCATACCCTTCTCCTTTGGAGACGCTAACGCGAACGGGAAGCTAGCTACGCGTAGCGTCTCCGACACCAGAAGCCGAAGTGCATCTCCCACTCAGCCATAATACTTGCTGATAATGCTGAGTTGAGAGTATAACAGAAAACAGACTTGACTCTGTAAGAGAATAATTATCATGACTCAATTAGCAAACGTAAAACCCAGTCTCAAAGACTTTGAATTGCGAGATGGCATTTATTTTCCTAGTAATTATCAACAGTTAAACAGCACCCAACATAAAAAAACATGGGACAGAATTGGTAAGACATACTATGGTTCGCAAAAAATAGATCAAATTGCCGAAACATCGCCTATTAAACAAGATTACACTCTATTAGGTGGTAAACCAGGCGGTACTTGGGATAAATTTCCTTTGAATAAATCTGTTGATTCTATTCTGGAAATTGGTTGCGGTTATGGTCGCGCTCCTTTGCATCTTTCTAAAGATAAAAACTTAAATTGCCAGAAATATTACGGAATTGATATTTCTGAACCTTTATTGCGCCGATTAGTTAAAGTTAAACAAGAATATGATTTTTTTCCAGGTGCTGAATTTAATTTAATTTGTAACTCTGCGGAAATATTGCCTTTAGAAGATGATTCTATAGATTTAGTAATTTCTAACTGCGTTTTCATGCACATACCAGACGCGCAGTTAAGAAATCTATTAACTGATATATCGCGCGTTCTCAAGCCTGGTGGGATTTTTGTTTTCAATCATTCTTTTCATAACAAGGCTTGTCCTTCTCATATTATTCATAATTTCATTAGAAGGCTCAATCCATTTAGCAGAAATCCTGTTTATCTTAAGCAGTATTCAGCAGCTGAAATCGAGGAAATGTTAATTACTGCTGGCTTCAAAACTAAGTGTTCACAGTTTATTGTTGAACCAACAACAGAGTATGCTATTTTGCCAGAAACTATTAAGGGAATTCCATTACCATTTGCGAAAGCTATCAATCAGAGCCTTAAACCATCGTCAGATGCTTTGAAAAAAACTTTAGCTTATGGTTTCAGTGCTTACAGTACTCAACTGGAATAATCATTAGACCTCTTGCAAAAGTCCTTCTTTGCGTTCTCTTCTCTGCGTCTCTGTCTTGAAAAGTTGAGCCACTGCGTTGGACGGGTTCCCCGGCAGCCGCGCAAGTGGCGTTCCTACGGAGGGAAACCCTCCTTCTCCTGACGGAGACGCTACGCGAACAGAACTTTTCGCTGCGCCTCTGCGTGAAAAAAAATATTTATGCAAGAGGTCTATTGAAGAAGGGAACGCTTAACAGTAATTTTTTCTATGTTGTTCAAAGATTAGCTGAGGTCACTCAACATGTGCCAGACGCGGCTGAGGCGTTCTGAGTAACTTTTCATGACTTTTAGAGCAAACATGGGTGTTTCTTGAACGGCAAAGAGAAACTTTTTTTCATCAAGGTAGGCAAGTTTGCAATCAGTTTTAGCAACGGTGGTATAGTTTCTTTTTTCTACTCCTACAAGTACCCCAATGCCAAAAACTTCACCTGTAGCAATTGTTTCTATAGTTTTACCATTGACTTGTATGTCTATTTCTCCTTCGAGAATGCCGTACATTAAATCACCTGATTGTCCCTCTTCAAAGATAGTTTGACCTGCGGAATATTCTTGAGGATTGGCTTGTTTTTGAAAGATGCTGACTGTAACTACAGGACTTAACATATGGTAAACACCAAGATTCTTTTTTTTAAACGAATTCTTTGGATAGGCAATTAAGACATCCGAGGCAAGTATACTACTTTCTGTTAATCAATCCACAATCTTTAACAAGTTCCGTGGGTTTAAGTCCCCCGGTTCTATAACCGCCAAGTCTTGTGTTGGGGTTAAATCCCCATTACAAAATTTAATTACGTTAGCACAGCGGTAGCGAGTCCGCGAGCGTCATTACGAATTACGAATTACGAATTATTTAATTCTTGGCAAATTTTGAAACAGGATCGATGAAAATCATAACAAGGATGCGATCGCACACTCAATTTTCACGCATAGTTACAAAAAAAGCACAAACAATACAGGGTGTGCTATGGATTAGTATCCTCACACACCCCAAATGCTAACTACTAAATAGCTAACTATTTTCCAAAACCTTTGCCTCTACTTGTGGAGGGAAGACATACACAGTTTTGCAACTGAGTCAATAAAGTGTCACGATCTAGGTTTTGACCAATCAGTACTAGCTGATTTTTGGGTTGACTTTGCCATTCATCATCATCTAAAGTGAAGCGCTTACCGCAAAGGTGAAAAATATGGCGCTTTGGACTCTCGTCAAACCACATAATTCCTTTTGCTCGGAAGATATTTGTTGGGAGTTGATTATCTAAGAAATATTGGAATTTCCTAATAGAAAGGGGTTTGTCAATTTGAAAAGATATTGAGGTAAAACCATCATTTTCTAAATGGTCAGAATGATGGTGATGATGTTCATGATCGTGGCTATGATCATGTTCATGGTCATGATGATCGTGACCGCATGAGGAATGCTCATGGTCGTGGTCATGGTTGTGATGGTGATGGTCATGACCATCTGTTAGTTGATCAAAATATTTGTCAGATTCAAATAGACCGACACTGAGAATTAAAGGAAGTGGGACTTGCGATCGCGTAGTGTGAAGAATTCTGGCTCCTTCTTTCACTTCGCTAATTTTTCTCTCTAACTCACTTAAAGTTGCTTGGTCTACTAAGTCTGCTTTGTTGAGCAGAATTACATCACCATAAGCAATCTGACTGTGTGCTGCTTGAGAGTTGAATAAATCTAGACTGTAATTTGCCGCATCTACAACGGTGATAATTGAATCTAGACGAGTTAAATCGCGCAATTCTGTACCAAGAAATGTCAGTGCAACTGGTAGCGGATCTGCTAGTCCAGTCGTTTCTACAACTAGATAATCTAGATTTTCTTGACGTTCTAAAACTTTGTAAACAGCATCTACCAAATCAGTATTAATGGTGCAGCAAATACAACCGTTATTTAGCTCCACCATATTCTCATCTGTGGAAACGATTAACTCGTTGTCGATGCCAATTTCACCAAATTCATTGACCAAAACAGCGGTTTTCAGACCTTGCTGATTGCTAAGAATATGATTAAGTAATGTTGTTTTGCCGCTACCAAGGAAACCAGTAATAATTGTTACGGGCATCCCCTGCTTGGGCACATCCATTGCTTGAGATTCTTGAGGAGTGACTGCGGGTTGCATAATTTAACTGCCGCCGAGTTGTGAAGCAAACCACGATTATTATACCAATAATAAAGGATTTGAACGACGCGGGGATGGGGGGATGGGGGGACGCGGGGACGCGGGGATGGGGAGAAAGATTTCGGAACGGAAAAATAGGCTCTTTTGGATTGAATGTGAAAAACCTACACTTGCCAGCATTCCCAATTCCCAATTCCCCATTCCCCAGTTGAAAAACCTCGTTGCTGATTATGATTGATTCATAGCTAACAAATCTAAAATTGCATAGTAAACGCAGTTCATTGCTTGAGTTCTAGAAATGACCTTAACCCTTTACAATACCCTTACCCGTCGTCAGGAAGCCTTTGAGACTGTTGAACCTGGAAAAGTGAAGATGTACTATTGCGGCGTAACGGTGTATGACTATTGCCATTTAGGTCATGCTAGAGCCTGCATAGTTTGGGATGTGGTGCGTCGATATTTGCAGTTTATCGGCTACGAGGTGCGCTATGTCCAAAATTTCACGGATATTGATGACAAAATTCTCAATCGAGCGCGGCAAGAAAATTCATCGATGGAAGCTGTAGCCGATCGCTTTATCAAAGCATATTTTGAGGACATGGCACGGCTGAACATTAAAGAAGCCGATGAGTATCCCCGCGCTACGCACACCATGAATGGTATTCAGCGGCTAATTCATGAGTTGGAAAATAAAGGTTTTGCCTATCCTGCTGATGGTGATGTTTATTATGCAGTGCGGCAGTTTAGCGATTATGGTAAGCTTTCGGGACGCAAGTTGGAAGATTCGCAAGCTGGCGCCAGTGGACGAGTTGATGTAGAAGATCCAGAGTATCAAAAGAAAAGAGATCAGGTTGATTTTGCGCTGTGGAAGGCAGCAAAACCAGGAGAACCCGCTTGGAAATCACCTTGGGGTCAAGGTCGTCCAGGATGGCATATTGAATGCTCTGCGATGGTACGCGATCGCCTGGGTGAAACTATTGATATTCATACTGGTGGTGAAGACTTGATTTTTCCCCATCATGAAAATGAAATTGCCCAATCAGAAGCAGCGTCAGGAAAACCCCTAGCTCGTTACTGGTTACATAACGGCATGGTAAAAGTGGATGGTGAAAAAATGTCTAAATCTTTGGGCAACTTTATTACTATCCGTGAACTGCTGGATCGAGGAGTTGAGCCAATGGCGGTGCGGTTGCTGGTGCTGACAGCACAATATCGTACACCAATCGATTTTACTGATGAAGCGATCGCAGATAAGACAAACGCTTGGCACACCCTCAAAGAAGGCTTGCTGTTTGGGTATCAGTACGGGAAACAACTAGGTTGGGGAATGGGGAATGGGAAAGAAAATACTAATCCCTACATTCAGCGTTTCCGAGAAGTGGTGAATGATGACTTTAATTTCCCTGGTGGGTTAGCTGTGCTGTTTGAATTAGCTAAACAATTGCAACGTGAGGGAAATATTTTTGTGCATGAAGGCAAAACCAAAACAGCACCAGATGAGTTACAGCATCAGTGGCAAACTCTCGTTACATTAGCGGGAGTTTTGGGTTTAGAAGCCAAAATGTTAGAGGCAACTGACAAATGCCATGGTTTAAGCGATGCCGAGATAGAAGCGCAAATTCAGCAAAGACAAGCAGCGCGTCAGTCCAAAAATTTTGCCGAAAGCGATCGCATTCGTGACGAATTACAAGCACAAGGTATTACCCTGATTGATAGCCGCGATGGTACGCGTTGGCACAGGAATTGAGGTGACTGGGGAAGACGCGCTTACGCGGGGACTGGGGAAGACGCGGAGAATAACCAATTGACAAATGACGTTAGCGTAGCGGTAGCGAGTCCGCGAGCGTCATGACAAATAACAGACATTCCCCATTCCCAATTCCCCATTCCCAATTCCCCACTCCCCACTCCCTACTCCCCAAAATCATGTTAAAAGAACTAACAAAAGCGATCGCTAATCTCAATATTCCTGCTGATTGGATCGGTATTAGAACTGTTCAGGAAACTTCTACTAACCATTCCGTGCGCGACTGTTTACCCCAAGTAAACGGCAAATATTTTACTGTTGGTGCCATGCTAGAAGTTATGGTTAATGGCTGTATAGGTTATGCAGCCACTAATTCTCTGGATTTGTCTGAGTTGCAAGCCGCTGCAAAAATCGCATATAAACAAGCACTGGTAGCTAGTGAATGGTGGATACATCCCTTTGGTGAGAGTGAACGCCCAAAAGTCGTTGGTGAATATAATTCACCGTTTAATGAGTCATTAGATGGTTTAAGTCCTGGAGAAGTCAACGATTTATTGGTTCTCATTTGTCAGAAACTGAAAGTTGATGACAAAATTGTGCAAACGACAGCTAGCATCAGCACCACTGAGAAAGAGTCTTGGTTTGTCAGCAGCAATGGCTCAGAAGTATATCAAAGAATTTTATTTATTGGCACTCATTACGGAGTCACTGCTCAAGATGGGGCACTTGTGCAGCAACGCACCAATAACGGCTGGCAAGCAAACTGTTTCCAAGGTGGATTAGAACTTTTAAAGCAAGCAGACTTATGGGATCGAGTGCAGCAAGTTGGCGAACAAGCGATTGAGCTGTTGACAGCGGACGAATGCCCAAATACTTGTACCAATTTGGTTTTAGCGCCAGACCAAATGATGCTACAAATCCATGAAAGTGTTGGGCATCCCTTAGAAATTGACCGAATTTTGGGAGATGAACGTAATTATGCTGGAGGTAGCTTTGTCAATCAAAGCGATTTTGGCAAACTGGTATACGGTTCTCCCTTGATGAATATTACTTTTGATCCCACAGTACCCGGCGAATTTGCGAGCTATGGCTTTGACGATATAGGCGCTGTTGCAACAAAGGAGTATTTAATTAAAGAAGGCTTACTGCAAAGGGGTTTGGGCAGTTTAGAGAGTCAAACTAGATCAGGTGTGCCAGGGGTAGCTTGTGCCCGTGCTTGTTCCTGGAATCGACCTGCGATCGATCGCATGGGTAACTTAAACTTAGAACCAGGAGACGCCACCTTTGCAGAAATCATTGCGGGGGTAGAACATGGTGTTTACATGGAATCTAACCGTTCTTGGTCAATTGACGATCGCCGTTATAAATTTCAGTTTGGTTGCGAATACGCTAAATTAATTGAAAACGGTAAACTTACTAAAACTCTCCGTAATCCCAACTATCGAGCCACAACCCCAGAGTTTTGGCACAGCTTAATCAAAGTTGGCAATGCGTCCAACTGGAAAATGTATGGTACTCCTTACTGTGGCAAAGGAGAGCCAAATCAGGCGATTTGGGTAGGACATGGTTCACCTGCTTGTCTGTTTGCCAACGTCGAAATTTTCGGCGGTGGAACATGAAGAGGTACAACAACCTAATATCCATGAAAATTGAGGAATTATCTGCTTTAGAAGTTAGCTTTAATCAATTAATTGAAAGTTTGCTCATCAAAACAACCGACAGTGAAAAATTCACGGTCAAATTGAGTAGTGAACGCAGTCAATTTACCCGCTTAAATCATGCAAGAGTGCGGCAAACTGGTTATGTTGCTGATGGTTGGATTGAGCTAACTTTGATGGAAGACCAGCACAACAGCTTTCGGCAGTTTCCCTTTACCGGAAATTGGGAAGTAGATTGGCAAGCAACATACCAAGCCTTGCAGGATTTACGTGAAGAACTTCCATTTTTACCTATCGATCCATATCTAGTATTGCCATCAGGAAATAATGCTAGTCGAGAAGTAAAATCAGGTAAATTATTGACAACAGAAGCAGTAGCTACAACTGTATTAAAACTAGTTAAAGATTTGGATTTTACTGGCTTATATACTGGTGGAATTGTCATTAAAGCTTATGGTGATTCCAGTGGTCAAAAGCACTGGTTTGCTACTGAATCTTTCACTTTAGATTATTCTTTATTTATCACTTCTGGACAAGCATTTAAAGGCACTTTTGCAGGCAGTGATTGGAATACAGAAGCTTATTGTGCCAAAATCAACGAAGCCAAAAAGCAATTAAAAATGCTTGCGCGTCCAGCAAAAGAACTACCACCAGGACATTACAAAACTTATTTTGCACCTGCTGCAACTGCCGATTTATTAATGATGCTTTCTTGGGGAGGTTTGAGCGAAGCTGATATCCAGCAAGGGAATAGCGCTTTAGCTGCTTTATGGCGTCAAGAGAAACAGCTTTCTCCAGTATTTAGTGTGAAAGAAAACTTTCAACAAGGCTTAGTACCGCGATTTAATGAATTAGGAGAAATGGCACCATCAGAATTATATGTCATAGAAAAAGGCATGTTAGTAAACACTCTGGTGAATTCTCGCACTGCAAAAGAATATGAAAAAATCGCCAATGGTGCGAATAGTCCAGAAAGTTTGCGATCGCCGGAAGTAGGTACTGGAAATTTAGCATTTGAGCAGATTATTTCGAGTTTACATACAGGATTGTATGTGTCTAATTTGCATTACTTAAATTGGAGCGATCGCCACACAGGTAGAATTACAGGCATGACTCGTTATGCTTGTTTTTGGGTAGAAAACGGCGAAATTATCGCCCCCATTGAAAACTTACGCTTTGATGAAACTCTCTATCATTTTTGGGGAGACAACCTAGTAGACATGACCAACTTTCAAGAATTCATTCCTGAAGTCAGTACCTATGATGGTCGCCAACTTGGAGGTAGCTTAGTTCCTGGGATGTTGGTGGAAGACTTTACATACACTTTGTAGGAATATTGGATGAAAGGGAACGCTTAACGCTTAAAAGTGGCTCCTCTGTTAAGCGTTCCCTTTGTTTCAAGCTATCGGAACCAAATGACGATAGAATAACCGAACAGCATCGTAAATTTATCCGATGAGATTGTTGCCATTTTGGCATCTTTCTGCATTGCTCCACTGTGTCTTTTCCAGTAATAGAATGAAGATCAAGCCTTTGTAAAGCCTTCAACTATCAAAAGGTAGAGGTTTTGTAGCAGATTTGACAATTGATTGGCAAAGCAAAAATCTGTATCCAAATTAAGCTCTTAGCATCTAAAACGCTTGTAAGATTTTTATGACTTCCCGTATTCGCTTTTTGATGTGTCCTCCTGACCACTATGATGTGGACTATGTGATTAATCCTTGGATGGAAGGGAATATTCACAAGTCGTCACGCGATCGCGCCGTGGAACAGTGGCAAGGACTTTACCATATTCTTAAAGAACACGCTGTTGTGGACTTGGTACCCCCCCAAAAAGGTTGGCCGGATATGGTTTTCACCGCCAACGCTGGCTTAGTACTAGGAGAAAATGTTGTCCTTAGTCGCTTTTTACACAAAGAACGCCAGGGAGAAGAACCTTACTTCAAACAATGGTTTGAAGGCAATAATTACACAGTACACGAATTACCCAAAGATTTGCCCTTCGAGGGAGCAGGAGACGCACTCCTAGATCGGGAAGGACGTTGGCTATGGGCTGGATACGGTTTTCGCTCAGAATTAGATTCTCACCCCAATCTAGCGAAATGGCTGGATATTGAGGTATTATCTCTACGCTTGATTGATGAGCGCTTTTATCATTTAGATACTTGCTTCTGTCCCCTAGCAAATGGCTATTTACTCTACTACTCAGGCGCTTTTGACTCCTACTCGAACCGCTTAATCGAAATGCGAGTCGCGCCAGAGAAACGCATAGCCATTGAAGAAGCCGACGCTGTTAACTTCGCCTGCAACGCGGTGAATGTAGACAGTATCGTCATCATGAATAAGGCGAGTGATGCTTTAAAAGCCCGTCTGGCGGAAGTAGGTTTTCAAGTGCTGGAAACACCACTCACCGAATTTCTCAAAGCTGGTGGGGCGGCTAAATGCTTAACCTTGCGGGTGACAGAACCAGTCAGAGAGGAAGTTCATGCCAATGTCTCGGTGGAAAGCCGCGTCATTCGCATGGAAGGACACCTACTCGATGCGGGCTTAATCAACCGGGCTTTGGATTTAATTATAGATGCAGGCGGAAGTTTCCAAGTTTTAAATTTTAACCTGGGAGAACAGCGACAAAGTACCTCAGCGGCTGAGGTGAAGGTGTCAGCACCATCCCATGAAGTGATGGGCGAAATTATCTCCCGATTGATTGATTTGGGTGCGGTAGACTTACCACAAGATGAGCGAGATGTCAAACTTGAGCCTGTAATCCAAGCAGGCGTGGCCCCGGATGATTTTTATGTAAGTACGATTTATCCGACCGAAGTCCGGATTAATGGTCATTGGGTAAAGGTGCATGATCAACGCATGGATGGCGCGATCGCCATTACCCAAACCCCCAGCGGTTTAGTAGCTAGATGTAAAATATTACGCGATTTAGAAATTGGGGATCAGGTAATCACAGACGTGCTAGGCATCCGCACTATCCGCAAAACTGAATCGCGGGAACAACGCAATACTCAAGAATTCAGCTTTATGTCAGCAGGGGTTTCCAGCGAGCGACGTGTGGAATTAGTGGTTGAGCAAGTAGCTTGGGAATTACGTAAAATTCGGGATGCTGGTGGTAAAGTAGTTGTCACGGCTGGCCCTGTAGTGATTCATACTGGCGGTGGTGAACATTTAGCACGGCTGATTCGAGAAGGTTATGTGCAAGCACTGTTGGGCGGGAATGCGATCGCTGTCCATGACATCGAGCAAAATATCATGGGTACTTCCTTGGGTGTCGATATGAAGCGGGGTGTCGCCGTCCGTGGTGGACACCGCCATCACCTGAAGGTAATTAATACTGTGCGTCGCTATGGCAGCATTGCTAAAGCTGTTGAGGCAGGAATCATTAGCAGTGGTGTGATGTATGAATGTGTTCACAATCACGTACCTTTTGTACTTGCTGGTTCAATTCGGGATGATGGGCCTTTGCCTGATACCCAAATGGATTTGATTAAAGCACAGCAAGAATATGCCAAACTCCTAGAAGGTGCAGAGATGATTTTGATGCTTTCATCGATGCTGCATTCGATTGGGGTGGGAAATATGACTCCAGCAGGGGTGAAGATGGTATGTGTGGATATTAATCCAGCTGTGGTGACTAAGTTAAGCGATCGCGGTTCTGTAGAATCGGTAGGTGTGGTGACAGATGTAGGATTGTTCTTAAGTCTGTTGGTGCAGCAGTTGGATAAATTGACTAGTCCCTATGTGTTTAGGGTAAGTTAGGAAAACAAACCGCCAAGACGCAGAGAAACAGAGATGGTAAGAGTGGCTTTTGGTAAGGAGTTGCAGGTTAATTGGGTGAGTTTCATTGCTGATTTTATGCTGGCGGGGATGGTTGTGGGACCGCCAGTTGCTCCTTTTTTGGCTGCGTCTGGAGTGTTTTTGTTGCCTGGAATTGCGGACATCATTTACTTTATGGGTAATCATGTATGTCCGCAACCAGAGATGGGGTTGGATTTAGCACCACCGTTTATTATGGCTGTGTGTATGCGTTGTTATGGTACTGTTACAGGATTGCTGGTGACGCGCTTACTTTATGGTGTAAGTGGTGAGAAGGGTTTTTACTGGTTGAATCAGTATGGGTGGAGTGGGGCAGCGTTGGCGAGTGTATTGATGATGGCTTATCCCCTGGAATTAGCAGCAGAGGTTTTTGGTTTATGGGATTTTGATAACTATGCAGTTACGCCTTTTGGGTTAGTTACGGGTTTGGCATGGGGTTTGTTTGCCATGCCTATTCTGCATGGAAATAGGCACGTCAGGGCGTAGAACTATTTGGTCTAAACCAAAGAATTTGGATCTACACCAAGGGCTTTTAGTTGTTCTGCCAGGATTTGAGCGCGTTGTTCTGCTTGTCGAACCCGTTCTTCTGGTGTTAATAAGCGCTTACCCGATTCGTCATACCAATAAAGCCACTCACGTGTAATGCCTTGATATGTCCCTTGTTCGCTGCCAATCCCTAAACCAATTTCTGGCAGCCAAACGGGATTTCCTCGCTGTAATTGATATTTGCCATTTACTAAGCGATACACTTCTAAAGTCGGTTTTCTCCGCCGTTGGGGATTATAAACGACATAATATAAAACTTCTAGCTGAGCATAAAATTCTTTCTTGGTGCTGTATTCCCCACGCCGTTTTTGGGAAACTACCTCTATTGTCATAATCGGTATGCGCTGTTCTTCCCAAAGAACGTAACTTAAACGCAGATTTTCATCAAAAACCCGTTCAACTCCCAGACTCAAAAACCCATCTGGTACAATCGCAGGCTGATCAGGATCATAATAAATCCCCATATCAACGCCAAAGAACCAGTCCATCCGGTCTGCCCATGCCATAGCTAGTATGGTTTCTAGTAACACAGAAATCAAATGTTGTAGTTGATTATCCACAGGGGTATCGTCTGAGTCGGGCAAATCCTCAGCGGAAGGTAAGCAGTCCAGCGGATCGTACTGTAGCATGATCTGATTGCCATTCATCTAGTACTTTGATCATAGGCAATTCCCAAGAAACAGTTTGCCGCATTTTGTATTTTTGGCATTGCTGGATTACCTAAATAAGGGCCAATCTCCAATCCGCTAAGTCACTCAAAGAGCGATCGCGGTAACGTCCATAACGTTCTTGTTTGTTTTTGATTTTCGCACCCAGTTCGGGAAAAATGCCAAAATTGGGCGGCATTGGTTGAAAATGCTTAGGTGAAGCGGAACTGATAAACTCAAATAATGCCCCCATCATTGTGGTGGCTGGTAGTGTCAAAGGTTCTTTACCTAAAGCTAAGCGTGCGGCATTTGTTCCCGCTAACCAGCCACCCGCAGACGCTGCGGTATAACCTTCAGTCCCGATTAATTGCCCAGCTGCCAACAACGTCGGACGCTGCTTAAATTGCAATGTCGGATGCATTAATTGAGGTGCATTAATAAAGGTGTTGCGATGCATCACTCCCAACCTGACAAATTCTGCTCTCTCCAAACCGGGAATTAGCTGAAATACTCGCTTTTGCTCACCCCAACGCAAGTTAGTTTGAAATCCTACCATATTCCACAGTTGACCTGCTTTGTCTTCTTGGCGTAGTTGCACCACCGCGTAAGGGCGTTCACCCGTGCGAGTATCAGATAACCCTACTGGCTTGAGAGGGCCGTAGCGCATCGTGTCTTCTCCCCGCTGCGCTAATTCTTCTATAGGGAGACAGGCTTCAAAAAATTTCGCTGTTTCTCGTTCAAAGTCTTTGAGTTCTGTTTGTTCAGCTTTACAGAGTTCTAGCCAAAACTGTAAATACTGTTCTTTATTCATCGGGCAGTTGAGATAAGCCGCTTCTCCCTTGTCATAACGTGATGCCATGAAGGCAACATCACGATTAATCGATTCTCCCACAATAATTGGGCTGGCAGCATCGAAAAAGCTCAAGTATTCCATCCCCGTAAAGCGACGTAAATCTTCTGCAAGTTCGGGACTGGTTAAAGGCCCAGTTGCTAAAACTACAATTCCTTCAGGAATTGCGGACACTTCGCCACGACGAAATTCTACTAAAGGATGACGAGATACAGTCTCTGTTAAGTCTTGACTAAATTGTCCCCTGTCTACAGCCAGCGCCCCACCAGCGGGAACAGCATGTTCATCAGCTTTAGAAATAACTATGGAACTCAGTTGACGTAATTCTTCGTGCAATAATCCAGCAGCGCGATCGCTTGCCATGGCCCCAAAGGAGTTACTACATACTAATTCGGCTAAATGTTCTGTATGATGAGCTGGGCTAAAGCGTTTGGGACGCATTTCATACAGAATGACTGGCACTCCCGCCTGGGCGATTTGCCATGCTGCTTCTGTCCCAGCTAGTCCACCTCCAATTACTTGTATTGGTTGTTTTTCCATAGTTTAATTTTTAATTTCTATTTTAATTAAATTAGTTCTTCTTTAAACAGACAGATGCTTTCAGCAATTGTTTGTCTATACTCATAGCAGACGTGCCAGTTTTCCTCACCCAACCCCTACAAGCCACTGCTCCTGATTTGTATAACAAACTTATGACAGCTAAAGCATGTAATCTTGAGTTAGCTAAACAAGAATGTGAGCAATTCTGCTATGAAGACGCTGGCTAAATGGTCTGTAGATGAGTATCATCTCTACTCAGCAGATAATCGTATTCAGGAATCCTCAAGAGGGTAAGTATGTTGAAGAATGTACTCTTGGGGAAGGAACGATTATACCACTGGCGTTCACAGATGTTTCAGTGTCTGTCAAAAAGCTCTTGTCATGAGGTAATTACAGCATCGGTTAGCCCACTTGAGAATAAGGAGTGGAACAATCCAAGCGATCGCTCATTGGGGGCGCTTTGCGCCATCGCATTTGTTAAAAGCTTGACAAACTTAAGTAACATATTTTACTGTTTATTGAGTGTGTTGAAACTCATCGACACCACTCATCAGAACCTTGAAAACCGCATAATTTCGTTAACTGGTGTCGATTGCTTGCACAGTAAAGATTTCAGGCTACAAAACGCATTACTTATTGAGAATTTGTTGACGATTATTGACAATTTGAAAAGTGGTGTCGATTAGGGGGTCTGAAACCATTGCTCAGTAAGGTTTCTAAAAGGTAACTCTTTACATAACCACTTCCCCTAACGGGGATGGAAACGATAAATCTAAGCAAGGCTCCTCTCCGCCAAGTCCCACTTTCTTTACCTAACCACTTCCCCTAACGGGGATGGAAACTTACTCAGTAAAAGATTATGTTCTGCAAATAAATTGTCTTTACCTAACCACTTCCCCTAACGGGGATGGAAACGTATATCTATTCACAGTAGCTTGCGCAGGGGCGCAATTTAACTTTACCTAACCACTTCCCCTAACGGGGATGGAAACTTTTGATCCTCTATTCCCGGAATGCCGCCAACAATCTTTACCTAACCACTTCCCCTAACGGGGATGGAAACAGTTAGTCATCAAGACTATCCAACTTATCTGCCAAAAACTTTACCTAACCACTTCCCCTAACGGGGATGGAAACACCATTAGTTGTACAGAGATATACATTGCCCAAAAACTTTACCTAACCACTTCCCCTAACGGGATGGAAACAACATGGATAATCCTTTTCCCAATTGGGAAGAATAGCTTTACCTAACCACTTCCCCTAACGGGGATGGAAACGATAGTATGTACTACCTACGGATTTGTCGTGTCCTTTACCTAACCACTTCCCCGACTCGTTGGGGGGAGTGGCTGAGAAGCCCTCGCCGTCCCGGAGGGCGGCGCAGGGAGTATGTCACCAATAACTTGTCCAATTTCTTGAGGAGTTACGCCTGTTGCCAGCATTGCCCGAATGAGTAACTCAATAGAAACCGAAGCATCGCCATTTTCAGCCTTAGCAATCCGAGGCTGGCTAGAGTGTAATTTCTCTGCAAGTTCAGTTTGCGTCATTGATTTCTGTCGTCGTTCTTTAAGGTAAAGGCTAAGAGCAAGCTTAATTTCAATAAGTGTAGTTTCTTCTGGGGTAAGTTCTAAAAATTCTGAAACACTTCCAACTGTCCAACCTTTTTCTTCTAGCTTTTTTCTTTTGGCTTCTTTCATACGCTTAATCCTGTGTATCTTTGCCGTATTTGCTGAGTCGTTTTTGACAGATAAGCTAAAAAACATCTAAATTACATAATCAAATTAAATAAAACTCTTGTGGGGTGGGCATCTTGCCCGCCCTAATTATGCAAGTTATATGTGGAACAGCTTATCAATAACGCTGGTGGGTGTTGTTCTGGTTGTTTTGTTGAACACTTCAAGAATTAGAATTGCGTCGTCATCAATTCGGTAGATGATTCTCCAATTTCTATGTGCGTCTCGAATCCGTAGTTCGTGGCAGTGTGCCTCAATACTTGGTATCGGTCTTGAGTGGGGCAGTCCCAAGTTTTCACCTTGCTGTAACCGTCGCAACAAAACTCCTGTTTCTATTCGTGCTTGTTGACTAAAGGGAGGTGTTTTGATCTCACCATGCAACCAAACCAAGGGTTTATCTGCTTCATTCATCTGCTGTTTATATCATATCTGATATAGAACTCCTATTTGATTTTTGAAAAAGAGTACGAGATAATACGGTTGAGTGTAAAAGTGTAAAAGCAGACTATGATAAACCAGCATCTACAAACTGCAACACTAAAGACGGAAGTGGCAAC
>JAHHHC010000019.1 GCA_019359515.1 Desmonostoc vinosum HA7617-LM4
AAACCGCAAAAACAGCAATTACAATGTTAAAAGGTTTATTTTCTGGCTTACCTACTGTTGCCAAGCTAGTAGAAGAAGCGAATAAATTATTACCTGCGATCGCTAAATTATTCGGTTTAGGATAATCCCAATATGTAGTCTTGTCATTTGTCACTAGTTATATTAATTATCAGCAGTAGCTATGGCAACACCGCTCGTAGACAAAATCACCACACCCAAAGAGCAGCGATTTCTCTTACCTGGTTATTACACTTGGGAAGAATTTGAGCAAATAGAAGCCTTAACAGCAGATGCACCAGGTTTACGAATAACTTATCTTGATGGGTGTGTAGAGTTTATGACTCTTGGTGAAGAACATGAAATGATTAAAAGTGTTCTGGCTATATTGCTAGAAGCGTACTTTTTTGAAAAAGGGATAAATTTTATCCCTGTAGGTAGTGCTACTCGTAGGGCTAAAGAAAAGAGTGCCTCCTTTGAGCCTGATGAGTCTTATTATCTAGGGGAAAAGAAACAAAACCCTGATTTAGCAATTGAAGTGAATATTACTAGTGGCAATATAGATAAACTAGAAAAATACAAGCGATTTAAAATTACAGAAGTTTGGTTTTGGGAAAACAATCAGTTGTCTATATATCATCTTAAAAATGATCAATATGAGCAAATTTTTGACAGTGAATTGCTACCAGAGTTAAGTATCGATTTATTAACCCGTTGTGTTTTAATACCCTCAATAATTGAAGCCAGAATAGAATTACTTAAAGGGATTTACGAAGTATAAAACTCATATTTGATTTTTGAAAAAACTCCGTATATCTAGAAAATCTCTCTTCCCCTACTCCCTGCCTAAGCAAATAATTTCGTAAATCAAGTCAGATTCCTATAGCGATGTTAGTCAGAGATTAAATATGAACTTGCCTCTCAAACATCCACAACGCATTTCTGTAGTTGGTACAAGCGGTTCAGGTAAAACGACATTAGCCAAGCAAATATCTCAACGCCTCGCCATACCTCATGTGGAATTAGACTATCTACACTGGGAACCTAATTGGGTAGAAACACCAGATGATGTCATGCGTGAGCGAGTTTCTCAAGCAGTATCTGGTAAAAGCTGGGTAGTAGATGGAAATTACAGCAAGATGCGCGATATCGTTTGGGGACGAGCAGATACAGTTGTTTGGTTAGACTATTCTTTCCCTGTAGTGATGAGTCGCATCGTGTGGCGAACCATTTCGCGGATAGTGACACAACAGGAAGTTTGTAATGGCAACTGCGAAACGTGGAAAACATCTTTCTTTGGTCGGGATTCGATTGTATTATGGGCGCTAACAACCTACGGTAAAAATCGCCAGAAATATTCATTATTATTGCAAGAACCTGAATATAGCTATCTCAACCTTGTACATTTGCGATCGCCCACATCAGCCCAAAGTTGGTTATTAAGTTTAATCTTGAATATTTGAATATTTGATTTAAAGAAAGTCAGTTGAGCCAAATGGTATGGTGAACCCTACTAAGCTGTTCCACATATAACTTGCATAATTAGGGCGGGCAAGATGCCCACCCCACAAGAGTTTTATTTAATTTGATTATGTAATTTAGATGTTTTTTAGCTTAGCGCAAAAAGATGGCAGGCCATTCCCCAAACACGAGTTAATTCATCAAGCTGGTTTTGCATAGTCTTAGTTACTGCCGTATTGCTAGAGGTTCTACAAACCAAAGGCTCTTTTGTGGCAACTGCTAAAATACGTCGCCTTGTTAGTCAGATGACTGCCCATCCCGTCGCCCTAGTTCGTAAATACCGGAAGCAATACAGGCGAGTATGCCCATGCTAATTGCCCAACCGCGGCCTAAACCGATTTCTATACCCCAGTTACATAAAGCACCAACTATCAAAAAAGGCACAATGCTAAATAATGAAGCGTAGAAAGCATTTTGGGATTCTCTGGCTTGACGAGTTCTCTCAAATTCTAATTTGCTGGTATAAAGCGATCGCTCGGCAAAGTTAAACCACCGATTTAGTTGTTCTATCACCCATTCACTAACTGGGTTAAAAGCCAAATATAACGACAATGACCACAAACTCGCGCCAGCAATTGCGATCGTGTCTAACTCAAAACGGAAAGGAAAAATTTCAGTCAGCATGGCTTGGGTGCGTCCTGCGAAGGTTTAACTTAACCTCTTATCGATGCTTACTCGACCTCTTCAGCAATTTTAAGCATAAAGGTTAACAAGATTTTCACCGCTTGGCAAATTTGCATGATTGGGGATTGGGGATTGGGGACTGGGGATTGGGGATTGGGGATTGGGGATTGGGGACTGGGGACTGGGGATTGGGGACTGGGGATTGTTTATTCTCCCTCATCCCCCTCATCCCCCTCATCCTCCTCATCCTCCTCATCCCCCCAGTCCCAAATATGTAATATTATGTAAAGTGATATAAACAATTGTAAATAAAAAAATGAAAGATCAGGTGATAGTTATTGTTGGTGCTACTGGTGGTATTGGTTCAGCCTTAACTCACAAACTTGCTAATACAGAGGCCAAGTTGGTATTAGCTGCGAGGGATGCAGTTCGTTTAACAGCACTCGCAAGTGAGTTACCAGGATCAAATTTGACCGTTCCTTGTGATATCACTGATCCGCAACAAGTAGACGCTTTGATAGAAAAAGTTATTGCTGAGTTTGGTCAAATAGATGTTTTGGTGAATGCTGCTGGTGCTGGTATTCTCAAACCATATAACAACCTCGAACCAGATGATTTGGAAAAAATGCTAGATGTTAACCTCAAAGGCAGCTTTTACACCACTCAGGCGGCTGCTAAAGAAATGCAAAAGCGTAAATCCGGTCACATTTGTAACGTGATTGGCATTCTCGGCAAACATTCGATGGCAATGGCAGCAGCTTATTCTGCTTCTAAGTTTGGTGTTGTCGGGTTTAGCAAGTGTATGGCAGAAGAACTTAAACGCTTTGGTGTCAAATTCACGCTATTCTACTTTGGGGGTGTAGATTCTCCTTTCTGGGACAACGTAAGTTTAAAAGTAGACCGGAAAAAAATGCTTTCTCCTGAAACTGCTGCCAATGCAATTTTTTTTGCACTTTCTGCCGAACCGCAAGCTGTACCAATGGAAATAAATATTCAACCTGATAATCATTTGTTTTTTTAGATTAAAAGACTATTCAGTATGTTTAAATAATTATTGCTTAGGAAATATACGGAAATCTAGCAAAAAAGGCAAAATTTACAAATAGATAAGCTGTTATGCTGGATTTTCAAATTTTATGGAAATTGATCACGTTCACTTCTATGTAGAGGATGCCAAAACCTGGCGAGACTGGTTTTTACACCATCTGGGTTTTCAGTCTGTAGATAGTAGTATCAATTCATTTCACACTTGTACAGAAGTGGTGAAAAGCGGTAACGTTCAGTTTCTCTTGTCTTCACCCCTGTTACCCACAAGTCCAGTAGCTGAGTTTCTACTTCAGCACCCGCCTGGGGTTGCGGATGTGGCTTTTGCAGTCGAAAATGTAGAATTAGCGATCGCTCAAGCTCAGGCACAGGGGGCCAAAATTCTCCAACCTATCCAAGAATACCAAATTGGCGCTAGAACCTTTAAGTCGGGCAAAATTGCTGCTTGGGGTGCATTGACACATACTTTGATAGAAAAGCCCCTAGTTAGTAGTCAAGCACAACTAACAACCATAGATCATGTAGTTCTGAATGTGGCAGTTGGCGATTTAGAACGTGCCGTTGACTGGTACGAAAACATTTTAGGTTTTCAACCCCAGCAGATGTTTAAAATTAAAACTGATCGCTCTGCTTTGCATAGTCAAGTGATGGTTTCGCCTAACGGTAGCGTTCAATTACCAATTAATGAACCAGCCTCCAGCAATTCTCAAATCCAAGAATTTCTAGATGTCAACAAAGGGCCTGGGATTCAGCATATCGCTTTGAAAACAACTAATCTAGTAAATGCGATCGCTAAATTTCGCACTCAGGGTTTATCTTTACTCGCAGTTCCTCAAACTTACTACACACGTCTCAAACAGCGTCCAGGCTTTACCCTCTCAAACCAAGAACTCGAAGCGATCGCTCAACAAGAAATTTTAGTAGATTGGAACGAAGATGTTCAAAACGCTGTCCTACTGCAAATTTTTACCCAACCTATTTTTGGACAGCCCACCTTTTTCTTTGAATTTATCGAACGCAGATTTCAAGCTCAAGGTTTTGGTGAAGGTAACTTCCGCGCCTTATTTGAAGCTATTGAAAGCGAACAAATCAAACGCGGTACTTTGTCTTGAGAGTAGGAGTATCGTACACGAGTCCGGTTGCCTATGACTACGAGTTCTTTATCTTTACGGTGGATGAGTTGAATCGGGATAAACTTGAGAAACTGTGACAGGAGATAGAGAGAAATTAAGTTATTTTTATCGCTTTCTGGTGGCATTTCAACCAACTCTCTATCCACAAGTTCATAGCGAGTATCGGTGTCATCGTTATAAGCCAGATACTCGTCTAGAGTAAGTTTCTTGACTGCTATGGTTATAAACTTGTTACTTAATCGTCACTCTCAAACCATATTTTACCTTTTTGTAATGAGTTACGTCCCACTTTTGAGTAGTGGTGTTTTGCAATACCTTAGTACCAAGCTCTGCAATATATATTACTTTTATTACAAATTATTTAATTTTGGAAAAATGTAATTATAGTCGCCTTGACTTGATATAAGATATTTACGTATTAATACATAGAAAAATTCACCTAAGCTTAAAAAGTTAACAAACACCTTCAAGATATACACAAACCACACTTAGCTTAAAGATGGTGCAGTAGTTAGGCAAATAAAAGTAAATATAGAAATTCTCTTTATTTTCTGATGAGGTTATTGTCGTCTCTATTGGATTGTGAACAATATTAACCAAAATAATTAGGAATTTTTATGGATAAGAGTGATCTGATTGTATCTTCAATTGATGTCCCAATCTCTGCTGTATTAGGTGAAACTATTCCTGTATCTTGGACGGTTACTAACGAAGGTGTAGTTTCTACCTTAACTGATTGGTATGATTACATCTACATTTCCGATGACGAATTCCTCGACTTTAAAGATACCTTTGTTAGCGGTGTCTTAACTGGGGAGAATACACCCCTAGCAGTGGGGGCAAGTTATACCATCAACAAAGATATCTTGCTTCCTAGTTCCAAAACAGGCGATCGCTATTTATTATTCATCGCTGATGGGGGTAACGACGAGAAGGAAACTGATGACACTAATAATGTACTGCCAAAGCCAGTTTCCTTTACAGGTACAGATTTAGTAGTATCTTCAGCTAAAATCTTATCCTCCAATGCATCAAATAATACAATTTCTTTGTCTTGGACAGTCACCAACCAAGGCGCAGTTTCTGCCCTTGCTGATTGGTATGACTATATCTATATTTCCAATGACAATTTCCTTGACTATAGTGATACTTTTGTCGGTCGTACCTCAATTACAGAGAATACACCCCTAGCAGCAGGAGCAAGTTATACCAAAACCCAAGATATTGTCATTCCTACAACTACAAAAGATGCTCGCTATTTGTTGTTTGTTACCGACAGAGGCAACAACCAAGTTGAAGCCGATAATAGCAATAATGTACTAGCAATTATAGGTACAGATTTAATAGTGTCTTCAGCCCAAGCCCCAACCTCTGCTGTTTTAGGAGAAACTATTAATGTGTCTTGGACAGTCACCAACCAAGGTGCAGTTGCTACTTTCTCTGATTATTTCTCTGATTATAAGTGGTCAGACCAAGTATATATTTCTGAAGACGAATTTCTTGATGATAGCGATAGTGGTATCAGCACAACGTCGGAAATAGAAAATACACCCCTACTAGCAGGAGCCAGTTATACCGTAAACCAGGATATTACCCTTAACGGTGGCAAAGCAGGCGATTACTATTTATTATTTGTCGCAAATGATTATAGCTTTGGGAAGCGACAAAGTGAAAGCGATGAAACCAACAATGTATTAGCAAAGCCTATTACCCTAAGTGCCCCAGATTTGGTAGTAACTTCAGCTAACGCTCCCACCTCGGCCGTATTAGGTGATACAATCTCTGTATCTTGGACACTTACAAATCAAGGTACGGTTCCTGCCTTCCCTTATTATTGGTTTGACACCATCTACGTTTCCGATGACGAGTTACTAGATGACAGTGATACCCTTGTCAGTTTCATTATCAGAGAAGACTATACACCAATAGCAGCAGGGGCTAGCTATACTTTCAACCGAGATATTTTACTTCCTAGCACTAAAACAGGCGATCGCTTTTTGTTATTTACCGCCTTTGAATTGTCATACAACAACAGAAGTGAAATCAATGAAACTAATAATTTACTCGCAAAAGCAATTACCTTAAACGCGCCAGACTTGGTTGTATCTTCAGCCGATGCTCCAACTTCTGCCGTAGTAGGTGAAACTATTAATGTGTCTTGGACAGTCACCAACCAGAGTACATTTCCTGCTGCTGCTACTGGAATTGATGACTTATATAATTCTAGGTCTGATAACGTTTATATTTCTAGCGACGAGTTCCTTGATGAGTCTGATACCGTTCTCACTTCCTTCTCTATAGAAGAGAATATGCCGCTAGCAGCAGGGGCTAGTTATACCATCAGCAAAGACATCGGCCTTCCCCAAAATAGAGCAGGCAATCAGTATTTGTTATTTCGTGCCGATGCAAGCAATTTCCAAAGTGAAAGCAACAAAACCAACAATATTCTGGCAAAAGCAATTAATATATCTGCCCCAGATTTGGTAGTGACTTCAGCCAACACCCCAATCTCTATTTTATCAGGTGAGGCTATTAATGTGTCTTGGACAGTCACTAATCAAGGTATAGTTTCTGCATTGTCTGGGTGGTATACTTCAGTATACATTTCTGACGACGAGTTTTTAGATGACAGTGATATCTCTCTATTCGGATATTCTCCGACATCACCAACACCTTTACTAGCAGCAGGCGCAAGTTATACCGTAAGCAAAGACATTTTTATTCCCTACACCAAAACAGGTGAGAAAATAGGCGATCGCTATCTATTATTTGTCGCAAATCAAGGCAACATACCAGGTGAGAGCGATACAACCAATAATGTACTAGCAAAGCCAATCACCATAAAAGGCCCAGATTTGACAGTCTCTTCAGCTGAAATCCCCAACCCTGCTGTATTACGCGAAACTGACACCACTATCAGAACTAACACGATAAATGTGTCTTACACTATCACCAACCAAGGTACAACTGCTGCCACAAACTTTTGGTGGGACACGATATATCTTTCCGAAGATGAGTTCTTCAATTTTGGTGATATTGAAATTATTGACACCTTGACATCATTCGAGAGTTCATTAGCACCAGGAGCCAGTTATACCAGAAACTTCGATGTTTATATCCCCAGTTACGCATTAAACTACAACTATTTGCTATTTACTACTGATTCATTAAGCTTTAAAAGTGAAACAGATGAAAGCAACAATGTACTTGCAAAAGAAATTACCTTTGTCAAGCCAGATTTAATAGTATCTGCTGCTCAAACCCCCACCTCTGTTGCTTTAGGTGAAACTATTAATGTGTCTTGGACAGTTACTAATCAAGGTGCAGTTTCTGCTTTCTCGGAGTCTTTAACTGACTATGTCTACATTTCTGACGACGAGTTTCTTGATAATAGTGATTCCGTTGTTGGGAATGAAATCAGTATAGAAGCACCGATCGCAGCCGGGGCTAGTTATACCAAAAACCAAGATATCACCTTGCTCGACACCAAAGTAGGCGATCGCTATTTGTTATTTGTCACAAATGGATACCAATCCCAACGTGAGACTGATGAAAGTAATAACATACTAGCAAAGCTAATCACTATAAATGCCCCAAATGCTCAAGTTTTAAACGGTACACCAAGACGCGACAAGCTTATAGGCTCTAATGACAGAGATATCATCACTGGCTTTCAAGGTGCAGATATTCTTCAAGGTGGTGCTGGTAAAGACCTGTTTGTTTATACCTCTTTGCGGGATGCTGGTGATAAGATTATTGATTTTGTTCCAGGTACAGATAAAATTGTCTTGAGCAAGCTGTTCGATAACCTAAACTCAGATGGCTTAGACTATAACCGACTAAAAGAGCAACGCTACTTAAGTTTTAAAGCTCAGGGCAGCAATACAACTATCCTTATTGACCCAGATGGCTCAAATAGTCGCTCTCGACCTACAACGTTACTGACGGTAGAAAATGTACCTCTAAGTAGCTTAACTAACGCAGATAACTTTATATTCTAAAAAGAAAGCTAATCACTCAGTTCCAATTCCCAATCCTCTTAAAAAATAGTCAATCGATATGTGCCACGTTCCTGGGGATTATTTGAAGTCACAATAATATAGTAGGTGTCATCTTCAGGCAATTTAGCTCGATCAATCAGGGCGCTATACTTGCCATCTTTGTCAATATCCGCAGCAATTCTCTGTCCTTTGGAATTGAGTAAAACTATGTAAGGCGAAAACTCTTCATTGATACTATCTACGCGAATGCTAACTAATTGATTTTTTTTGCCTTGAAACTGCGAAACATTGTAAGGGCTACCATTTTGTCTGAGGATTGAGCTTTGGGCGGTGAGTTCGCCGAGTTCATCTAAGGTATAGCTGGCTCGATCATTCCTCAAAGCTATACTATAACGACCTGTATCTTTAGGATTGCGGCTGGTGACTGCGATCGTGTAAGTACCTCTAGCAGGCAATCTCACAAATACAAATGCATCCTTAATTGCACTATTTGCCCCTCCACTACCTCTTTTTAAAAGAACTTTATTGTCGGGATCAAGTAAAAACATAAAAGGATTCAAACTCAAGTTGTTTGAGCGACGTTGATCCGTACTACCGCCTAATCTAATTTGTAATAATTGGTTTTCTCTACCTTCAAACTGATAGAAATGAAAATATCTACCTTGGGAGAGAAAATCACCTCTTGACAAAATACCAAAAGCGATATCTACAAAGTTAATTTCTCTAAAAGGCAAACTTCGAGCGGAAATAGGCGAACTTTGAGTTGCTGGGGTAATTGGCTGACGACCTCTTTGTATGGGACGCGTAGAACCGCCTTCTGTTGGCTGTGGCGTTGGGTTTGAATTTCGCGGTCTCGATGGCTGGGGTATTGGGTTGGTATTTCTCGGTCTTGGTTGTGGCGTTGGGTTTGAATTTCGCGGTCTCGATGGCTGGGGTATTGGGTTGGTATTTCTCGGTCTTGGTTGTGGCGTTGGGCTTGAATTTCGCGGTCTCGATGGTTGGGGCTGGGGTGTAGTTGTCGAACCACCTTCTGTGGGTTGCGGCGTCGGGCTGGCATCTACCGGAGATGGTTGGGGTGTGGATGTAGAACTACCTTCTGTAGGTTGCGGCGTTGAAGTAGGGGGTACCCGAACAGGTATGGGTGAATCGATGGGTTGTTTGGGTTGGGGAGGTTGAGAGGGTACAGAAACAGGGATTTGTTCGATTCCTTGTTGTACTGCTTCTGGTTGCCTTTCATCTGGTGTTTTGGCAATTTGGAATTCTCTTGACGGGATTCCTAAAGCGAATATAGGTAAGAGATAACTGGCTATTAACAAACTACTGCTAAGAGAAAAAATTAAAGCTAAGTTAAATCTGAAAAAAGATGTTTTGTTGATTTTTCTTACCATAATTTTATTTTTAATCAGGTAGGTTGCAATTGAATTTATTTGATGACTTGCAAATAATCTCATTTTTTATTTTAAAGTGTTTGGTTACTCGAAGGCTGATGATTTTATACTCTGCGATCGCCCCGGCAACTTCATAGCAAAAATATGCGTCCTGAATTAGGATATACATGAACTGCCATGGATTCCCAGTATGATCTGCTGCCTGAATCCCGATTGTACCAATCCTCAGAATCCTGATGGTCATGAGCATTGCCAAACTTGTGGAACACCTTTAATACCACTGTTGAGGGGTCATTATCGTGTCATCAAAGTGCTATCCGATGAAGGTGGATTTAGCAGAACCTATCTTGCGGAAGATGTGGATAAACTCAATGAGTGGTGTGTTGTCAAACAATTCGCTCCCAAAGTTCAAGAAACTTCAGTTTTAAAAAAAGCGGTTGAGTTGTTTAAAGAAGAAGCTCAAAGACTGCAACTTTTAGGAGAACATCAACAAATTCCTACGCTTTTGGCTTACTTCGAGCAAGATAATTACTTATTTTTAGTGCAGCAATTTATCGATGGCAAAAACTTATTACAAGAATTGCAACAAGGAGTTACATATAGTGAAGGTAAAATCTACCAACTTTTGTTAGATATATTACCTGTCCTCCAATTTATTCACGATCGCGGCGTCATCCATCGGGATATCAAGCCACAGAATATTATCCGCCGTCGCAGTGACGGACGCTTCGTACTAATTGATTTTGGTTCTGCCAAACAATTAACAGCAGCAGCAACAGGACAAACTAAATTGGGCACTAGCATCGGCTCACATGGTTATACACCCATAGAGCAAATGCAGGATGGCAAAGCATACCCAGCCAGTGACTTGTTTAGCTTAGGTGCAACTTGCTTTCATCTGGTAACTGGCGTTCGCCCATCGAAATTATGGGTAAACCAGGGTTATAGCTGGGTTGAGTCTTGGCAACTACATTGGAGTCACTCAGTCAACAACTCAAGCATCAACCTGACTGCAATCTTAGATAAACTTTTAGCAACAGATATTCATCATCGTTATCAATCAGCAGCTGAAGTCATCAAAGACTTGACAAATGAGCAATTACCACCATCAGAACCCACAAACTTACTCACATCCTCACCAACCACCTTATTCTCAACATCGGCAACCACACTCACAACCTCGCGAACAACCCAAAAACCTGTTCCACCGACATTATTAAACGACAAACTCAAAAAAAAATTATTGATAAATGCTGCGATCGTTTTATTGGGATTAGGAGGAGTTTGGTTTTTACAATTTATTCCGCAACTAATTACCCAATCATCAACAACTTCTCATCAACCCATAACCTTAAAAGGTCATGCCAGCGATGTCAATTCCGTCGCCTTTGCCCCCGATGGACAAACTCTAGCCAGCGGCAGCGATGACAAAACAATCAAACTGTGGAATCTCGCAATAGGCAAAGAAATCCGCACCCTCAAAGGTCACTCTGGGTGGATTTGGGCTGTTGCTTTTACTCGTGATAGTAAAACCCTTGCTAGTGCAGGCGCTGACAAAACAATTAAACTGTGGAATCTCGCAACAGGTGAAGAAATCCGCAACCTCAAAGGGCATTCTCAAGGAGTAGCAAGTATTGCCTTTAGCCCTGATAATAAAATCCTAGCCAGTGGCAGCTTAGATAAAAATATCAAACTGTGGAACTTAGCAACCGGAAAACTGATCCGCACCTTAGAGGGACATTCTCAGGCAGTTGCCAGCGTCGCCTTCAGTCCCGATGGCAAAACCCTGGCTAGCGGCAGTTGGGACAAGACAATTAAACTGTGGAATCTAGCCACAGGAAAAGTAACTCGCACCTTAGAAGGACATACAGATTTAGTTCTCTCTGTTGCCTTCAGTCCTGATGGGACAACCCTCGCCAGCGGTAGTAAAGACCAGACAATTAAACTATGGGATTTAGCCACAGGAGAAACAATTCGTACCTTCAAAGGGCATTCTGATAAAATTAACTCCGTCGCCTTCAACAAAACCGCAAACGACATCACCCTTGTCAGCGGCAGTACCGACAACACTATCAAAATCTGGAATCCTGCCACCGGAAAAGAAATTCGCACTTTAAAACAAGATTCCGGCTATATTTACTCTGTAGCCATCAGCCCAGATGGAAAGACAATTGCCAGTGGCGGTAGCGCTGATAATCTTATCAAGATTTGGCGGACATTTGAATAATTCGTAACTCATATCATGTCCGGCTAATCACTTATCATAAAAATTTCTCCCTTGTCCCCCTTCGGGTGACGCTCGCAAGCTCGCTAACGCAGTCGCCTGCGGAGGGAAACCCTCCTTTACTCGCTGTCTCACCGCGTCTCCCTATCTCCGCGTCAGCCCAATCATAAGTCTTTAAACGGACATGATATCACCTGCCTATTCCCTCTTAATATTACTATTTCACAACAAACCCAAGAGGAACTCTGGTAAGAATGGGATTTCTCTTATAGACTAAATCTTGCTAATAATTCTTCACGAGATAATTGTAAACACAAAGGCGTAAATTCTTCTGGAGATAAAAGTAATAAACTATCAACAACTCTCGACAGCTCTTCATCCATAGAAGCAAACCTGTATCTCAACAAATTTTCTATAACTTGCCGACGTTCCTGCTGTACTCCTTGCTGTACTCCTTCTTGGACAGCTTGCGCTCTGGCTTCTTGATAAGCTTGAGTTAAATTCATAATTAGCTCTTGATCCTCTTGAGTTAATTCGAGCTTGCTCATAACGCTGATTCGCCATCTATAAACTATTTCTAGAACATTACGCCGCACTAGGTTCTCTGGTGGTAGGGCAACTAATTCTTTAACTGCTTGCTGTTGCACACTTCCCCTACCCAAAAGCCGAAACCATAGTGTTTCTTGTGTCACAGGTAATTCGTTAATGGCGATGATTGCTGTTCGCAAACTTTCAGGCAGAAAATATACTCCAGATAGCCAGTTTTCTAATCTTAGTTTAGCGCCAAAACTTTCTAGCAATCCTGGGGACGCTGACGGTGATAAAATCCACAACCGCGCCAAATCATCCTCTAGTAAAGTTGTATTTTCTCGCTTAGCTTGGCGTTGGCTATCAGCAATCACTTCTAAAAGCTTCAATAGGCAATTGCGTACTTCTGTTTTGCTGGGTTGATTGCGAAATGGTTCGAGTAAAGCTGTATTCAGTAAAGCTATTGTTCCTAATAGTCCGAGATTTTGGGCTTGATTTAGAGATGTGGGTGCTGGTGAAAACAAAATATCGACTTGTCGAGCCTCATCAATCACTTCTTTGTTGGCTTCTACTTTACCCAAGGGTGATAGTAGTTCTTCTAAAAATTGCTTGGCGAACTGATCGTGAGGTTTGCGGGTCATGTTTGCTGACAAGTATAAAAATGTACTTAATATTTATCTATCAGAAAAGCGATCGCCTGATTCAGTTCTTGTGCAAAGTCGTGTCATAGGTATAACCCAACTGCCGAAAATCTAGAACATCAGCAGGTGTGACGACATCATCCGCCGCCAACTTAGGCAATAAAGACAATATCCCTTGAGGGATAAAATTGTTTTGTCTAGAAACATTACCATCCCAAGGCCACATTGGGTCATTGAGATTGTTTCCTAAAGGCACTCTAGGCGCTTGATTTTTAGGGTAAAAATTAGCACCTGTATGCCCGTCATCTTGCCATTCAGCCCACAGACGATCTACGTTAGAGTGATTCAACCAGAAAATCGGATCATAGGGAGAACTGAGAATGCTATTCATAGTGCCCAAAATCTGAATTTGATGATCTCGAAATGGCAAAATATTTAGATACTTCACCTTAGCACCACCAATAATTCCATGAGCATAGTTGTGAAGTGTCCAATCAGGAACCAAATTACCTGACTTATCAATAGAAGTATCACCTTCTAAAAGAGCGCGGAAAATTTCGTAATTATCAACTTTTTTGAGTGCCGCAATTTTTTCTTGAGGTATGGGATAGCGATCAAATGGCGGTATCTTCACAAAGCGTAATAAGTGAGTTCCTAAAGATGATTGATGAATAGGTTCAATATGGAGATTTTCATTGAGTACCCAGTTGGCCATCGCACCTGTTTGCACAAAACCACCTTCAAAATTCCCCACTCCTGGAATTTTAACGATTATTCCCTGACCTTTTGACCCTAAAAAATCCTCTCGCAAAATTACATCTAAAGCTTTGGCATCAGTCCAATCCCAATAAGGGACTGTAACACTAGGGTCAATAGTTTGCAATGCTTGCTCTAGTCGCAGTAAATATTCACGATGCCAAGGCAGAAATGCAGGCATAGCATGAGCGATGTTGATTTTCGCACTCATGAACTCCATCAACCCCACATGCAAACTGACAAACTCATCGTAAATACTAATAGAACTACCTTTTCGATACGTGTTTTTGAGAGTATTTAACGCATGAACAAATGCTGCTTTCTCCTTTGATGTCAGGTTAACCGCGTTCTTGCGAACACGTAGATTAGTATATAAACTAACTTCTGGATAAACCCTCACACTTACAGGTGTATCAAGACTAGGAAGTTGATACCGTTCTTCAACATGAGCATACGCCACTTGTAGACCCAAACTACAAGCTAGTATCACCCCAAAAATCAAAATTAATAACCTTTTGAAAGCAGAACTCAAATTACTTCTAGATTAAGACTTTACAAAACGTGATACGTCAAGCCCCCGTTTAGAAAACGGGGAATATTAAGTGCATTAGCTATAGGGTGCGTTGCCGCAAAGCACCCTACAGCTAATAAGATCAAGATGGTGCGTTAACAAAGTAACGCACCTTACAAAAACGTAGCTGAATCGACCCTAAAATCTATCGCAACATTTTAGCTGTGTCAGTCCACCACACTGTCTAAGCGGTGAAGTAGTCGAAAGAAAGAGTGTAGTTAGTGGGGTCGCCATTAACTTGATAAGCTTGCAGAAAATAGCTACCCGCAGTATCCACCTGAACAGTATCAGTTTTAGTACCAAGAAATGTAGAACTGACCAGTACATCTTTAGCATCGATGATGCCATTTTTGTTGCCGTCTGCAATCAGTCGAATATCAACATTACCATCTACTGGTTTTAAACTAATTTTGGCACTTTCCGATTTGTCAAGAGAGAAGGCGAAGATATCAGAAGCATCGTTGTTACTGATGTTGGCATTAACGACAAAGCTGCTTGATAAATTTCCTAATGGAATTTCGTTCAGTAAAAGATTGCTGGGATTAGCAGTTGATAAAGATAGTTTGTAAGAAACATCACCTAAACTATCGTCTCCACGACTAACTTCTGCAAAGTAAGTACCTGCAACTAATTCAGAAACGTTAATCGAGTCATCGACATTGGTTCTGCGAACGGCGGTTGAAATAAATACATCATCTGATGTCGGTTCAAAGGAACCGTCGCCGTCGTCACGGAAAAGTCTGAGATTGGCATCATCACCATCGCTGATGTTGGTCAAAGCTAGGTTGATATTACCAGTACTCTTGGTATTGAACACATAGATGTCACTAGGTTCTGCTTCACTAAGAGTATTATTTTTGGCAACAGGTGTAGCATTTAAGTTGCCAAGATTGATAGAATCCGTTTTTTCTCCTATAGTCGGTACAGCACCGGGTTTAGTGAAGTAGTCGAACTCCAGGTTATATTTAACGGCATCAGCATCAGTTTGATAAACCTGGAGCAGGTATTTACCGGGATCGTTGACTTGGATAGTATCTTTCTGCGTACCCAGTTTCTTGGAACTATCAACAACTTCTCCTGCATCAACTATGTCATTGCCGTTACTGTCTGCAATCAATCGGATGTCAGCATTACCGCCTCCTGGTTTCAAGCTAATATTGGTACCTTCAAACTTATCTAGAGAGAAGGCATAAACATCGGCTGTGTCGCTGTTACCGACATTACCAATAAAAGTTTGGCTAGACGATAAGCTTCCGACTTGGAACTCGATTGGTAAAAGGTTGCTGGGATCAGTGTTCGATAAGGATAGGCTGTAAGACGCATCGCCGACACTGCCTAAATCAAAACGACCAACTTCTAAGAAATAAGTACCTTTCGGTTGTTCAGCAACATTAATAGAGTCGTCTTGATTGCTGGGACGAGGGCCACTAGCGATGTAGATATCACCTGATGTTGGTTCAAAGATACCGTCGCCGTCGTCTCTAAACAGTTGCACATCAATATCATCACCAGCACTGATGTTAGTCAAGGCGATATTGATATTACTGGCGGTTGTATTGTTAAATACGAAAACATCGCTGGGGCTTGCTCCTGTCAAAGTTCCACTACGAACTATGGGTGTTTTGTCTAAATTACCTATGGCGAGGGGAGATTTAACGAAACTGAACTGGTTTGCATCACTCAGGCTCACTTTCGGTAGAGATATTCCTTGTAAAATACCAATCAGTTCTTTGGTGACGGAATCGTTGAAGAATATTGCTGTGCCAGATGGTAGTCCGATGGGAGATGAACCTAAGAAATAATCACTGGATGAGCCGGATAGTTGGATTTTATCTACTCCACGATTAAAGCTGTTATTAACTAATCCAAAGTCTTTAATGAGAGCATAATCTTTGGTTCCCTGAGATTTACCATTGCCGTCGTTGTAATAAACGACGTTGGCGTTGTCTATCACATCTCCCAAGACAAATACGTCATCGTTTTGACCACCTGTTAAGCTATCAATCTCACCTTGACCATAATTGAGGTTTGGCAGAAAAGGATCAACACCAATCAAGCGATCGCTTCCTATTCCACCAGCTAAAGAGTCATTGCCACCACCACCAATGACTACATCTGCCCCATTATTACCTTTAACAACGTCATCTCCAATACCACCAAAGACTATATCATCCCCATTTCCACCTTCGAGCGAGTCGTTACCGATATCGCCATTGAGTTGGTCTTTGCCTTCTCCACCACTAAGTTGATCGTCTCCATCTCCAGCAAACAATCGATCATCCCCTTTGCCACCTTTGAGAATGTCGTTGCCAAATCCCCCACTAGTTAAGTCTCCAATGAGAGTGTCATTTCCATCATCACCAAATAGTTGATCATCACCATCTTCGCCAGTAATGGTGTCATTATCAGAGCCTCCATAAAGAGAGTCATTTCCCGTACCACCGATGAGTATGTCAACTCCTGCGTCTCCATAAACTAGGTCATCACCAGACCCAGCAATGATCCCGTCGTCACCATCACCACCACGAACTGTATCGTTGCCACCTAGAGCCACGATCGTATCGTTGCCGCCTAATCCCAAAATTTCATCTGCATCATTAGTTCCAAGCAGGGCGTCGTTGTTAGATGTGCCGGTTATGGTTCTTACCATGTCTTTTTTCCTGTTTGATTGTGGGCTATATACAAACTCTTTCGGTATTGCATATTTGCGGGATGATCTAATTGGTTTTGTGGGATGGGCGTCTCGCCCGTCCCTTGTATTTTCAGGCGGGCTTTCCGGCCCACCCCACAAGAATCATCCCTAAATTCAGCAATACCACTCTTTTGAGAAGCTAAAGGTCGTTCGCTTCTCAATTGTCAAATTTTGACTTGAATGCAGACACGTATTTTGCTATTGCAAGTATCCACCAAGCGAGTGCTGAAGCTCTAAAGAGCCAGTCGCATAGCGAAATCTTCGTTGTTTCTGCTCTCTCCTAGAAGGCTACGGTGTATACACAAGTCTTAGAACTTTCTACAGGCGCTGCATAGTTGTGGGATGGCTCGGAAAACCCGTTCCTCATATTTTCAGGCGGGCTTTCCGGCCCACCCCACAAGAATCATCCCTTGATTCAGCAACCCCCTTCTACAAAACCAACTAGTTATAGAAATGTGCGTACAACGTGGCCTCGGAGGAAAGAGAAGTTGGATGGCTAAATGGTCTTTAATACAGACCCTGTGGTACTTTCCTATCGGGTTATAGGATGGAGGCAAAGAGTGCGCGAAACTATTAAACAACAATCACAAAGCTTAAAGATATCAGCATTTTGAATTCCGCGAATGTTTGAGTTTGGAATCTCCAATAAATTAATTACACAGAGAAGGACATAATTTATCTGCACAGATAAAAAACTTCAATCCGAAATTTTTTCGCATATCTGTACACTACTCACGGAAACATCGGTTCTTCTACTGATAGTAGAGAAGCATAAATCAAGAACTATTTGGACATTAATTGTGAAACTTTAAACGCAAAACAGCAAAACAATGAAAACACTATTAGCCAACGAAGACAATGTGTAACAATCTGTTGTTAACAATTGCCATGTAATCGATTTTCCAGAAATTGTTTCAGTCTAAACTTGAACCTACAGCATATAAGGCAAGATCCTAAATATAGCTGCATTTACTTAAGATTTGTTACGAAGCAAACTAGAGCATTGATGAAACCCAATCAAGGGATTTTGAATAACCATAACCTAGATATGACGGGGGTTTTGGCTACTTTGTTCTTAATAGTTGGGGAGTCTTTTAATTCAACTCTTTGGCTATATAGTTGAGCAATTTAGCTGTGCTTTAATTTTCTATTTCAGCATAACCCTTTTTTGGAACTTTTATGTCATTTTTTGGTTTTTTGGTTTGACATCCTAAATTAAGCTTCCAAAATATCTTAACTGAAAATTTGTGCAAAAGATAGAACTTGTACAAGAGATTTTAACTTGCGATCGCTCTGCTCCTTAAAGTTACGGCACTCATGTGTTCGTAGATTTCGCTAAATTCTTCATTCACCCAGGACAGATAAGCGATCGCTGCCTGTTTACTATAATTAGGTACTAAGAAATCTTCAATTGCATAATCTCCCAAATAGCGATTGTGTTCTAGCAAACAAATAAGTTCAGGCCAATTTACCATTCCCACTGTGACAGCTGCCCATTCCCAAGACCAGCCTTGTTCGCCAGCAAACCAAGACATATTTTTCACATGCACATTATCAATATGAGAACGAATTAACTTCAATCCAAATTCCCAATCTTCTTTACCTTCGACCATCATATTGGCGGGGTCAAAAGTAATCCCGATGCATTTGGGGTCAAGTCCGTAGGTTAACATGTAGGCGCTGCTAAAACTACTCATCACCGTCCCCCAATGTAGTTCCAGTAATATCTTGACTCCTGCTTTTTCAGCTTTGTACTCCAATTTATGTAGTGTCTTTTTTAAAGTCTCCATCAACTCCATTGGTTCGCGGTCTGCTTCAAACGAAGGAATGATTTCCTTGACATTGGCCTGACGCGCTACGGATGCACAACAGCTCTTGGGTAGAACTAATCTGGCTTTTGGTATACCCATTCTCTGACAGCATTCGAGTAACTGGTCTACAGATTTTTCATCCTCCACAGGGATATAGGTGTTGAGGACTGGTACTGATAGACCTGATCGTTCTATTTTCCGCCGGATAAAAGCACCTGCACCACTCAGCTCTTGCAAGCTTTTGTGGTAATTGTCGCTGACTCGCAACTCAATTCCTTGATAACCGGATACAGAAGCGATATCAATGACATCCTCGAAGGAAAATTTGGGTAAAACAGCTGTACATAAGTTGAGATTTAAAGACATAGGGAACCTCTTGTGTTGAAAATGATTGCTGACAGGTATAAGGATGATAATTTAGCTGAGAAATCTTGCTAAATCGACCTCGATAAATTCGGCTCGCTGAAATTTGTCGCGTAGATGATAAGGTACTGTGCAATCGAAAATTGTCTTGCAGGAGATGCCTTCGGCGGTAATTGAGGGACTGAATTCTGGTGATTGTGATGGATCTAGGGGGTGACAGCGGACGCCAGGAATGAAGATAGTACTCACATCTCCTTGGTAGCGGGTGGTCATTGCCCACAGGACATCGTTAGTGTCAAAGATGTTGACATCTTCGTCTACTAAGATGATGTGTTTGAGTTCTGAGAAGGCAGCAAAGGCGGTTAATGCTGCTTGCCTTTGACGACCTTCATCTCGAATCGAAGATTTGCGAAATTGGAGGATGGCAAGATATTTGCCACCACCAGCCGAATGAGCATAGACGTTGAGTAGCCGTCCTGGCATACTGTTTTCTACCAATCGGAAGATGCTAGCTTCGGTAGGAATCCCAGCTAAATTGGTATGTTCTTCTCCAGGCCCGATGATGGTTTGCAAAATCGGCTTGTGTCGGTGGGTGACGGCTTTGACTCGAATGATTGGGAGGGCGGCTTGGGCTTTGCCTAAATAGCCAGGGAATTCTGGCATGGCATAGCCAGTGTTGGTATGGATGTCTTCGCGTATGCGTTCTTGAGGAAGTATTTCTCCTTCGATCACAATTTCGGCATGAGCGATCGCTTTGGCTGCAACACTAACGCAATCGACTAGTTCTATAGGGCGTTGGCGTAATCCTCCAGCAATGGTGAGTTCGTCAAAACCCAAGGGAGTTGTCGGTGGCTCGAAGCAAGCCGCAAGGTAAACGGCAGGATCTAAGCCCATGCTGATTGAAATCGGTAATGGCTTACCCAAGCGTTCGGCTTTGATCCGAAATTGATCGATGTGCCGTCCTGGTACAAAGTAAACGCTGAGTAAGTCCGGCCCTTGGACGCATAGCCGATGAATGGTAACGTCTGCCTCCTTTGTTTCTGGATCTTCTGCCCGCAATAAACCCAGATTAAAATACGGGCCGGCATCCTGGAGGGTATTGGTTGGAGCTGGAATTAATTTACGCAGATCTAGATCTGGCGAGTGATGGATTACTTGTTGACAAGGTGCTTGGGATTGAGGAATTACTACTGGGGCGATCGCCTGATTCAGAGCTCTCAGCAGTTCAAACGGTAAACGCTCAACCGAACTATTTAATAGTAGTGCAGTTCTCTCTCGGCTGGCTAGCACCCCGGTAACTACCTGCATATCGTAACCTTTGACGTTTTCAAATAACATCGCGGGCCCAATACGGGTTGGTGGTGCCACTGGGATTCCAGCCCCGATGAGCTTGTACACACCCGCTAGTTCTGCATGGGGATCTACTGGTTCCCTCGTGGTTAGGAGTTGATTAGGTATCGTAGAGAGATAACTTAAGGCTGAACGCAAATCTACAATATCTTTTGCTAATGTGCAGCGTGTTTGCAGATCGAGCATATTTGTATCTCCATTTTAGTGCTGATAGTCTAAATGCAAACTAATTAAGCAAAAAAAATCGTTTTTAAATTAGTTTAAACTTAGACTTTCAACATATAAGCATACAAGACATAACTTCAAAACCAAGGTATTTTAGGCCACAAAAAATCAAAAATCTGAAAAAATTATTAATTTTTTGTGGCTTTAGCTTAGATCTAGCCGATATCTTAAGCTCACGACATCTATCTTGAGATAGATAACGAATGAGTGTTATTTTTCTCTTGATTATGATAACCATCAGCATATCAGAACAAAGGATATTTAGCTGAAAAGTTTGAATTAGAACTAATTGCGTTAGGATATAGAACAACTATCAATCTTGATTCGATACAGCAACGTGAAATCAGAAAAGTCTGCAAACGAGCCAAAATCCCAAACGGCAGCAAAAGAATCTTTCATACCAACGATGAGAGAGCTAGTTCGAGCCTACCAAGGCTTGACAAGCTACTCTAATGAACACATCCGCAACCAAGGACTAACCCCATCCCAGTTTGAAATTCTCAGTACTTTAGGCAATACACAAGGTCAGGGTATGCCGTTTAATAAACTTGTAGAAGAAACTGCGATCGCCAAAGCAACGCTGACAGGAGTCATTGATCGCTTAGAGCAAAAAGGTTTAGTCAGGCGCGAAGTACCAGTTGACGACCGACGTAGTTTTATCGCTGTACTCACTCCAGAAGGTGAGCGGGTCTTTAACCAAACTTTTCCCGCTCACATCTACCATCTCCAACAGCGCTTTAAAAAGCTCAATAGGCAAGAGTTAGAGCAGATTCGAGCTGCTTTGAAAAAACTACGGGAGCTGTTCTAAAAAATATTTTTACTCAAACTGTTTACATTCAAACAGTTCTTGTGGTAAGTTTTTAGTGTACTGGTTAAAACAAACAAAAAGCCAACATTCAAGTAACATCATGAGCTTTTTCGCAGATAAATAAAATTTGTTTGTTTCAGTACAGTTTGCTCAAGTACTAAAGCGTGTATGGTGGGATATAGCTCATCATCAAGTCAACTATGACCAAGCAAGCGAAAGGAACAACTCAGACTGCAACACAAACCGCAGCGTCAGAAGAATTCATGCCCATTATGCGCGAACTGGCTAGAGCTTATCAAGCTTTTACCAATTACTCTGATGCTCATGTGCGGACATTAGGTTTGACGCCTGCCCAGTTCGACATTATTAGTACCTTGGGTAACACTTCAGGTATGAGCATGAATAAGCTGGCAGAGAAAACGTTAATTACCAAAGGTACCCTCACTGGAATTATTGATCGTTTGGAACAAAAGGGTCTAGTGCGGCGAGAAGTGCCTTCTGATAATCGACGTAGTTTCACCGTCATTCTCACCCCAGCTGGAGAGTGGGCCTTTGAGCAATTTTTTCCAGCCCATATTGCCTATCTCAAAGAGCGGTTTGTGCGGTTAGACTCGCAGGAACTAGAGCAAATTCAATTAGCATTGAAGAAGCTCAGAGAAGTTTTTTAGCTTCATTTTCTTGAATCCCAGTGTAAATTTCATCGCCGCGCCACAAGTCTTGAGTGGCGCACTGATGGGAATAGCAGCACCATCTAAGTTTTAGATTACAAGCTTGCACCCAAACTAAGTTGTGATGTGTTCAACCACATCGCATTCGCGCATCATCTGTTCTGAATTTCAATAACTTTGGGAGTAGCAGCAATTCATATCTCGTAGCCGTTTTCAATTAAGTGAAGTTTGCGAAAGCGCTAGGGATGAGCAAGGGAGGTAGCACTTCGACTACGCTCAGTGACCGGGGAGGCAGGGGGACAAATAACAAATATCTATTCCCCATTCCCAATTCCCTAATTCCACTTCACTCAACTGAGAACCGCTATCGGGTTGATTCGGGTGGTTCTTAATTAAATCTTGACTCTGCTTTTACTTATCTTGCTAGACCATCATTTGTGTTTACAGCACAAACAGATTGTCGTGCTTGATTTTATCAAAGCTAGCTGAAGTCTACAGAATTTTTACAACCTATTTAACTTGGAGCTACTAACATGACTGTATCACTTGTCAGACCATATCAAAAGCTTGAGCGAAAGGTAGATAATCACTACACACTAGAGCAACAAAGCTTAGTACCTCTGGCTCTTTTACAACAAATGTCGGAGGATTTTGAAAAAATTCGCGTTTTTGATCAATCTACGATCAATTTGCAGCAAGGGTTTAGTCAGATATATCGCAAGTTGATTCCACGCTGGCACTTTGCCATGCTCAATGATGTTGAACGCAACGAAGCGTTTGAGACTGCGATTAAACTTGCAATGTATCCAGGTTGCACAGTCTTAGATGTGGGAGCAGGTTCTGGATTATTGGCGATGATGGCTGCTCGTCATGGAGCTGGTTCTGTGACATCATGCGAAATGCTCCAACCGATCGCACATTTGGCTAAAAAGATTGTCGCTCTCAACGGGTTTGAAGATCAAATCAAAATTATCGCCAAAAAGTCAGATGATTTGATAGTTGGTGTGGATTTAGCTAAACGAGCAGAGATTTTAATCACTGAAACTGTAGATTGCGGGCTTCTTGGCGAAGGCATAATCCCTATTATTCGTCATGCTCGACAATCACTACTGGTTCCAGATGCCAGAATTGTTCCTGCGAAAGCAGTCGTGAAGTTTAGCTTGTTAGAAAGTAGCGAAATACATCATCTTAACTTCGCATCTGACGCTGTTAACTTTGATGTTTCCATGTTCAATTCCTTCTCTACAGTTGGGTATTTTCCAGTCCGACTATGGATTTGGCCGCATCAGTTGCTCAGTCAACCCAAAACTGCATTTGAATTTGATTTCCAAGTTGATTCATTAAATCCACGTCAGGAAGAAATATGTGTCAGAGCCGAACAAAGCGGAACTGTTCACGGTGTAGTTTTTTGGTTTGAGTTGGATTTAGGTAATGGAGTGATCTTGAATAATGCTGTAGATAATCCCAAATCTCATTGGATGCAAGCAGTGCAATGCTTTGAAAGACCTATTAATGTTCAGCAAGGTGATTTGTTGGAATTAATGGTTAGACAAAGTGATACCAATATTGATTTCCAAGTTGTCTAAGCGCTTTTTTGTAAAAATTGTCATTTGTAGTTTTTAAACACTCATGACTAATGACAACCATCAGTGAATATGCAACTTAAATGCATAACATCTGAGCGCATTTGCCCAGTTAACAAACTAGTTAGTTACTTCAATTTAGGTAAGGTACATCATGAAAACAGCAACTGCAATCTCTCAAGAAACCTCCACTGGGTTAAACATTTTCGATTACGAATACTTCAAATCGTGCTTAATTGAATACGGCAAATGTAACCTCTTTAAAGATACAGAGGAATGGGTGTTAGATGATAACCCTTACCGCCGAACCCTACGCCCTCATATTTTCCATCATTTGGATTTTTCTCAACCTTTAAATCGTCAAAATTTGCTCACCTACAACAGTTTGACTGCTAACCGCACCTTGTTGACTGTGTATGAAAGCAATTTTGTGTTTCTACCAAAACATGATTTTTCTGAGAAACGCAAAGATTTTGAAAAGTTCTATGACTCCCGATTGCAAACACTAGGGTCTATAATTCAACCTTGGTTAGAGCAATACATTTTCTCATTCCTCGATACCGAGGTGACAGTAACAGGTAATTGGACTGCTACCGCTGTAGAAGAGTATTTCAATGAATACATTGAAACAGTCAAGAACACAGAAAGTAGTTTGGTGATGGAAACTATTGAAAACTCAATAGATCCTGTCCATGCGGCTAAAACATTTTTGATTCAATTAGCTGGTGATTTCTTAGTTGAATCCTCAGCAATGTCTAGGAATATTTTAGGTTCCTTTGGCTCTTTGCAATCTGAGTTATTTAAACTTGTGATTGATGAATACGGTTATGGTGTTCATCAAACCAAACATAGCAGATTGTTTGAAGAGACTTTAGAAAGTGTGGGATTAGAATCAACACCACATACTTACTGGCAGTTTTATCTCACATCTTCATTGATGTTAAATAACTACTTCAATTATATCTGCGCTGACCACTCTAAGTTTTTCCGTTACTTGGGAGCAATTTTTTACGCAGAGACGAGCTTTATTAAGTCCTGCGAACTAATGGCTAAAACACTGAAGAAAGTTTTTGGCTCGACCATTAATAATCGCTACTTCCTCGAACACGTTCATATCGACCATCATCACAGTCGCATGGTGTTGGATAAGATGATTAAACCTGCGATCGCTAAATATGGAGAGAAAATCATTCCTGAAATCGTGCGCGGTTTTGAAGAAGCTAAGCTAATCACCGAAATTGCCGATCAAGATTTCATCGACCAAGTGCATTGGGCTGACGAAGGAGCCAAGTACAAAGCCTTAGCACAACCCGTCTACGCCAAAATTCAGGATGGTAGCATCAATCCCAAGATGCAACAGTTTATCGAACCCCGTGGAGAGTTGTCAGTCACTCACGTCCATGACGGTGACGAGCTTTGTTACATTGAGTCTGGCGTGCTACATTTTGTAACTGGCAATAATCGCTACACAGTCCTCAATGCTGGTGAAGGTACAGTTATTCAACGCAATCGTTTACACGGTGCAATCATTGATTCCGAAGAATGCGTGTATAACATCTATTCAATTGGAGACTACAAAAAATGCCTATCATAAAATTTGATCCGCGACAATCAAATTTTTTGATTCATGGCGATCGCCGCTATTTTCTCACAACGATTGACGGTAGTGCATTCTTAGTGGTAGATAAATGTCCTCACAGAGGGGGGCCATTACATCTAGGCTACTTAAATTGTCGAAAGAATGCGATCGTTTGTCCCTGGCACGACTCCAGTGTTTCAATTCATCGCCTACAGCAACTCGCTATACCCTTAATTTGGCGTCACGATGTTGTAGTCGCCATTCTACCAGGGTCAGAGACAACACCCGTCATATTCAAACATCGCAACCTTCTGGCTACTCCAGAGATTTCAACTCAGGATACGCTCAAAGTTGTTTAATTTGCTTAATTTTGGGGAATGGGGAATTGGGAATTGGTGTTTGTTTTTTCTCCCTCATTCCTAGCCCCTAACCCCTAGTCCCTTCTACTATCTTTTGGAGGCATTCATTGTGCAAAAATTTAATTTCTGCAAATCTTTACTAACTTTTTCTCTAGTAGGATTTTTGGGAACTTTAACAGTTGTCAATACTCTTAATCACAAATCATCAGCAACTATTCCCACATCTGATGTCAAAAGTGTTACTAAAAAGCAATTACCTGCAACAGAAATCCCTACTCTTTATGTAGAGAGTGATGGGCAGAAATTTGCATATCGCACAATTGGTAATGGTCGCCCACTCCTACTGATTCAAAGACTCAGAGGAAATATGGATGACTGGGATCCTCTGTTTATAGAACGTTTAGCACAAAAACATCGTGTAATTATCTTCAACAATAGTGGTATTAGTTCGTCTACTGGAAAAGTTGCAACTACAATCACGCAAATGGCAGATGATACACAACGTTTCGTCAAAGCTTTAGGATATGAACAAGTAGACGTGCTTGGTTGGTCACTAGGCGGAATGGTGGCTCAGGCGATGACGGTTAAATATCCAAAACTTGTACGTCGTGTTGTGTTGGTTGCATCTACACCACCAGGAAATCCAGAATTTGTAGCTGTATCTAAGAAATTTAAAGATGTAGCTGTCAAACAAAAGTATACGAATGAAGACCATTTAGAGATGTTTTTTGCAAACTCTAAAACCAGTAGAAATCTAGGTTTAGCATCTTTGCAAAGAATCAAACAGAGAACAACAAATCTTGACCCAGATGTTAAGACAAAAGCTTGGCAAACACAGTTCGGTGCTGCTGTCGGTTGGTTCGAGAACAAAGAAAACTATTTCGATAAATTAAAGCTCGTTCAACAGCCTGTTTTGATTGCAACAGGTAAGGATGATATTGCTCTACCAATTCAAAATTCTTATGTGCTGGAACGGGAAATACCTAATGCTAAATTAATTATTTACCCAGACTCTGCACATGGTTTTCATCATCAGTTTCCTGTAGAGTTTGGAGATGCTGTAAATGCTTTTCTGGGACAGGAGTAGACTGACGTAATAATTCTCTAAAACTCTGATTACTCTGCGTTCTTGGCACGGCAGTCGCTACAAGTCCGCCCAACGCACTGCCTTGTCTTGGCGGTTTGAAGATAACGAACCGCCAAGAGAACAGATGTACAGAGAATTTCACAAATGATTTGGAATTAGTGTATGAAAATATTGAATCGCCTTTGGTGGGCAGGATTTTGTCTTTGTCTGCGTTGTCGTCCTCGCGAGATTCTGACTCAAGGTAAGGGTATGCCGAGAATACAACAAAATCAAACAGGAGGAATAAATGGCTAGGCTAGCGAAAACATTAACAGTTGGACAGGCGATCGCTCTAGCTATTACTACTATTGTTGGTAGTGGTTTATTAGTTCTGCCTGGCTTGGCTTATCAACAAGTGGGTGGTGCTGCGGTGTATGCTTGGCTACTCAATGCCTTGTTGGTTGTGCCATTACTGGTGACTTTTGCACATCTAGGAGCAAATTTCCCCACGGCTGGGGGTGTTGCTGGGTTTGTGCAAGCCGCTTTCTCTCGACCGGTGGCGGCGGCGACTGAGGCTTTGCTGTTGGGGACTTTCTTGATGGGTGGCCCGGCGATCGCGATTACGGGTGGTAACTATTTTGCTGCCGCAGTTGGCGGAGGACGAGTTGTGACTTTGTTGGCTTCGCTGGCAATCATTGCCTTTGCAGGGGTGGTGAATTACCAAGGTGTGAAAGTCTCAGGTCGCATCCAGCAGTTTTTAGCTTTCTCTCTGGTTGGATTGCTGGGTGTGGCAGCGATCGCAACTTTATTATTGGGGAATAAAAATGCAGGCACAGGTATAGTCCCTTTATCAGAGTTGAATACTGCATTTTCGGTTTTGGATACTATTTTCTTTGCCTTCACTGGCTTTGAGATGCTGTCATTCACCGCTGAAGAATACCGCAATCCCAAGCGGGATTTTCCCATCGCTGTGGGTGTGAGTTTCATTATTGTGGTGGCGCTCTATATTATTATTGCTTTGGCTGTCCAGTTGACCTTATCGCCTAATGACGCGAGTCTGGCAACCGCGCCCATCGTCTCAATGCTCACTTCTATATTTGGTAAAGCCAGTGGTCAATTAGTTGCCATGATCGGGGTGGTAATCATTACCACAAATTTAATTGGGGGAAGTTGGGCTGCATCTCGTTTAGTATTTGCCTCTGCCCGTGAAGGACTTCTACCACAGCGACTTAGTAAAATTGAAACGCGCTCTCAAATACCCCGTGTTGCAGTTACTTTAACAATGGTAACTTTTGCGATCGCTACGGGATTAAATTTTTTGGGAATACTGCCTTTGAGCCTACTGTTTGGGTTAGCTGGTCAAGGCTTTTTCGCAGTCAACGCCCTCAGCGTCATTGCCTATCTGAAATTAACTCATAAATGGTGGCAAAGGTTGCTTGGTTGCTTCACCTTAGTTTTAGTCGTTGCAGTCATGGGTACCTTTGGCGGGGGTTTGGTGTTCGTACTTGGCTTGATGGTCTTGGGTTTTATAGGCAACAAAGCACGTCAGAAATCGACAAGAGGTATTATTGGTGCAACATCAAAATAGCTCTACATATGCTGATTCTGGATTAGAAAATCAGTTAATTGAGGCTCGAAAAAGTGGTTTGTTATTTATCGAGCAAATAAGATCACGTCAGCTAATTCAAGCCGGATTTCAAACTGAGTTAGTGCAAAGGGCAATTTACGAATTGGCTGCCCAAATACTTTATCCCCCAGGACAAAAACCACGATTTTGGCACAGACAAATTTTGCGTGCGGGTGCAGACACTATTTACCCTTACTGTGTCAAAACTAGGAACAATTTAATTCAGCCGGGGGATATTGTTTTTGTTGACTTGGGGCCTGTTTTAAGCATAGGCACAGAGGTGGATCTTGGACGTAGCCTTATAGTGCCAGAACCAAATATTGATCCGGAAAAATTGAGGATTTGTGATGACTGTGAGCGTCTATTTGTCAAGGGTAAAACCTACTATCTCCAAAATCAGCACATGACTGGTAGGCAACTGTATGAACACATGCAGTATCTAGCAGAAGAATATGGTTGGAAGTTAAGTTCACAAAGGCACTCAGGTCATTTAATCGGGATTTTTCCCCATGAACAAATCCTTGGAGATACTGAGTTTGACTATATCTGTCCTGAAAACACAAAACCAATGAGCGCTCTTGATAGATTTGGTCATCAACGCTATTGGATACTTGAGGTACACTTGATTCATCCTCAAAATCTCTTTGGAGCTTTTTACGAAGATTTGCTCATTGACACTCCCCACGCCTAAAGGCGGGGGATTCCAGCGTCACTGACGCTCCTTGCTTTTACTGAACTTGCGTCCAACAAAAGTAGAGGGAACATCTCGACTGGCGTTACTTTGGGGATGCCCTCCCCTAGCGTTTACACGACTTAAGATTACTTTGGCTGCATTCACATCACGTTGTTCGATGTGCCCGCAATGTGAACAAGAATGAGTTCTAGTGCTAAGTGATTTGTAGACTCTAGCACCACAACGACTACATTCTTGGCTAGTGAAATGTGAAGGGAGAGCAATTATTTCTCTTCCAAACTTTTCTCCAAAGTATTCGAGCCACTGACGGAAGTTGTACCAAGAAGCATCAGAAATACTCTTAGCAAGTTTGTGGTTTCTCACCAAGCCGGAAATATTTAAATCTTCCAAGACGACCTTAGCGTTAGCTAGGCATAAGTTACGCGCTATTCTTTTAGCGTGTTCGTTCCTTTGTCGAGTTACTTTTAAATGTTTCCGAGCATAAACACCACGCGCTTTTCTTCTGCCAGACGCCCCCTTTTTCTTTTTGTAAATCTTGCGTTGTACCCGTTTGATATCTTTCTCGGATTTCCTGAGATATCGCGGGTTTTCTTCATGGTTGCCATTGCTATCAGAGTAGAAGTATTCCAAGCCCACATCAATACCAATCTCAGATGTAGTTATTGGTGCATCTTGTTGGCTATCAACCTTCACGCAGAACTGAACGTAATAACCATCGGCACGCCGCACAATCCGAACTCGTTTAATTAGTTCAACAGGGTATTGATGGACATCCCATTTACCCAATAGTTTAAGTTCACCAATACCTTTTTTATCGGTAAAAGTAATACGACGTTTTAATGAGTGCAGCTTCCAAGATTGCTACTTATACTCAACTGAACGACTATTTTTTTTGAACCTGGGGTAGCCTTTCTTCCCCGGTTTTTTAGCTTTGCAGTTGCTAAAAAATCTGTTGATAGCACGTTCTACATTTTCTACTGCTGCTTGACAAGCATGGCTACTTAGATTTCTGGCAAATTCAAATTCTGCTCTTAATTGAGTGTTGTACTGGTATAGTTCTTTTTTACCCACACCGCGATTATCCATACAATATCTAAGTACTTTGTTACGAATAAATTGACTAGTACGAATAGCCTCATCTATGGCTTTTGTTTGGGCTTTTTTGACAACTGCTTTGTATTCCAATACCAACACTCTTAATCACCTCCTGGTAGTTGTTTATTAGTTCTCTTTATCCTTTCATATATATACAGTACAGCAAACTTCTATTTCGGGAAATGACTGAAAAATTTAAATCCAACAATAATGTTGTTTACTCTTGCAAATATCATGTAATTTTTTGCCCCAAATATAGGCGAAAAGTCTTGGTTAATGCGATTGCATCTAGGCTCAAAGAGTTGCTTGCTCAAATAGCTATTGAGATTAAAGTTGAAATCTTGGAAATGGAAATAATGCCTGACCATGTACATCTTTTAATAGATATTGATCCTCAATTTGGAGTCCACCGAGTTGTAAAGAGATTTAATGGTACAACATCTAGATATTTGCGTTTAGAATTTCCAGAATTAAAAAGTCGCTTACCTTCCTTATGGACTAACTCGTACTTTGTTTCAACAGTAGGAGGTGCGCCATTAGACGTAGTTAAAATGTACATTCAAAACCAAAAGGAAACTTGACGGCGAATTTATTCGCCCGCGCCGGGCTAGCCCCCATAAATAGAATTTAGGGGCTAGCCCGGCGCGGATAACCAGGTCTGTGAATCCTTACGTTTTAGTCGTTAATCGCTCCTCTAACCAAAATTACCGTACTATCTACACCCGAAGCGATCGCTTCGGGAATATTACCTTGAATTGCTTGCTGTAATAAGCCTTCACGAGAAGCACCCAAAACTACAACATCGTAATTTTCTCTGTTCACTAAATTAATTACACCCTCAGCAACTGAGTCAGCCTGAACAGGAATAGCAATTACAGTGCTGGACAATTGACGACGACGCATTAATTGGCGGATAGCCTGTTCTAAAACTGTCATGTCTGGCTTGAACTCAGACCGCTTAAACACCTGTGTTAGACGAATTTGAGGATTATTACCCAATGTGACTAAAGCAGGTAGCAATTTAATCGCTGTCCGCGCATTAGGGCCGCCAGCCATCGGTACTAACCAACGGTTGAATTGGAGAGGGGGGGATGAGGAAGACGCGGAGAGGGGGAGAGGGGGGGATGAGGAAGACGTGGAGAGTGGGGGAGGGGGGGACGCGGAGATGGAATTTGTCCCCGCGTCCCCCTTCGGGTTCGCAGTCGCCTGCTCCGGGAAACCCTCCCGCGTCCCCGCGTCCCCGCGTCCCCGCGTCCCCACGTCCCCGCGTCCCCGCGTCCCCGCGTCCCCGCGTCCCCGCGTCCCCGCGTCCTCTTTCTCGTTCCTCATTCCCCTTTTACCCAATTTCACCAAAACAACCTCGCAGGTGGCTTGGCGGATAACTGTGTCTACAACATTGCCGAAAATCCGTCCGGGGGTGGATGTGTTACCTTTCCATCCCATGAGGATGATGTCGATGTGTTGTTCGGTGATTGTTTCTAGAATGGCTTGGGCAATATCGTGAGTCACCCGAATTTGGGTATGTAGGGGAATTTGCCACTTTTTTGCTAAAATTTCAGCTTGGCGTAATAAACGACGGCTTTCTGCTGTCTTGACTTGGGTTTCAGATGGAGAAGCGTGGCGCGATACTAAAATTATTTGGATGCACTCTACTTCATAGTGGCGATCGCGGGCAATAGCTGTGGCCATTTGTAGGAGGATGTTTGCTGTTTCTGGATTGGCTACTGGTATTAATAATTTACCTCTACCAATGCTGGGCGATCGCGTCTGATACACTACATATGAGGGTTCTGCTCGTGCTTTGGGAACCCCATCTTGACAATTTAAGTGGTTAGCTTCCGCCCTGATAATATCAGCACGGGTAATAATCCCAATCAGTTTGCGTCCGTCTACTACTGGTAAGCGACTAATTTGATGACGGTCAAGCAAATACAATACATTGCTGAGGGTATGGATTGGTGATACCGTCATCGGCACAGGTGTCATAATTTCTCGCAGGAAAATATCACTGGATAAATTGCGATCGCGAATTTTCAATAAATCTGATTGCGTGACAATTCCTACTAGCCGATTCTCTTCTACCACAGGGAAACCGCGATGGTGAGAACGAGCGAAAGCTTGCATGGCTTCATCTAGTGTAATCTCTGCATCTAATGTTTCTACCCGCTCTTGCATGACATCTTTGGCTGTTAATTTACTTAATATTCCTTCTATAGCAACTTCTTTGGTAAGGGTGATGCCGTTTAGTTGCAAAAGTTTTTCATAAAGCGAACCAGGCATGACTTTATCTGCAACCAAGTAAGATGTGACAGCTACAATCATCAAAGGTAGTACCAGATTGAAATCTGTGGTCATCTCAAACACAATGACGATCGCTGTGATTGGTACTTTGGAAACGGCGCTAAAAAATCCACCCATTCCTGCTAGAGCATAGGTGCTAGGGGAACCTACCCCCAGCAGAGAGAATGCACCCACACCAACTATGTGTCCTAAACAAGAACCCAAAATCAAACTGGGAGCAAATAACCCTCCAGGGGCACCGGAACCGAATGCGATTAATGTGAGGAGAAACTGAGCCATAAAAGCGATCGCCGCGATCACCGGACGTGCTTCACCAGTAATCAAATACTCACGCAAACCAGTATTATCACGGAAAGAAACAGGCAGCATGGACACGATAATACCAGACAAAAAGCCCGCTAATGCCACTCGCAAAGGTAAACTAATGTGTAGATTTTTGTAAAATTTAATACTAAAAATGATGCCGTGATTAAATAATGCACCGAGAAATCCTGCTAGGATGCCCAATAGTAAGAAAAAGGGGATTTCGGGGATAGAGAACTTGCTTAAAGACTGTGTAAATTCCAGATTTAAGTTGAAACTGCCACCACCTAAAAGCCGGGAAATTACGCCGCCAATAAACGAGGCGATGATGGCTGTCCCTAGTGTAATGCCCGATAAATCTTGGAGTAATTCTTCCACGATAAATAATACACCGGCAAGCGGGGCATTAAAAGCAGCCGCCAAGCCAGCGCCAGCGCCAGCGGCAATCATTTGCCGTCGATGATCTGGGGATGTGGGCACCCAGCGACTCAACCCTGCTGCTAAGCCCGCCCCTACTTGGACAGTGGGGCCTTGTCTTCCGAGAGTCATTCCTGAACCCAGCAAGATAATGGCACTGAGTAACTTCACCCCGGCCACACGCCAGGATAATCTCAGTGGCACATTGGCGAGAGTAGCTTTGACTTGTGGGATACCGCTGCCTGCGGCTTCTGGTGCTAACCTCTGTACCAGCCAGCCAGCTAAAAATCCTAATCCCATCCCAACTACTGGCAGAGCGAACCAAGCCGGAAAAACTTGGGAACTGTGAACTCGCCATGTTCCCAGCCATCCCGATCCTACCTTGAGGAACACCGCAGACAAAGCAGCAACAACACCGATCACAGAAGCCTCGGCGATCGCTAAACCTTTTCTCGGCTGCCACCAAATGCGAAAGCGCTGAGCCATAGTGAGGACTGGGGAGTGGGGAGTGGGGAGTGGGGATTGGGGACTGGGGATTGGGGATTGGGGATTGGGGACTGGGGACTGGGGACTGGGGATTGGGGCAGGCAGAGAAAGGACAAAGGACAAAAAACAAATGACAATTCCCAATTCCCCAATAACGAATTACGAATTACGAATTATGTTAGCGAGTCCTCGATAGCGTTAGCGTTAGCGAAGCGGTAGCGAGTCCTCGAGCGTCAGCGGTAGCGAGGTACGAGCGTCAGCGTTAGCGACGCAGGAGCGTCGCGTCATTACGAATTACGAATTACGTTAGCGTTAGCGAAGCGGTAGCGAGTCCTCGAGCGTCAGCGGTAGCGAGTCTTCGAGCGTCATTACGAATTACGAATTACGAATTACAAATCCCCCAATTCAATTATTCCTCCCGGTAGTAGATAGTCCTTCTACTATAAGAGAAGGAGTGTAACAAGAACCGTTCCAATCAGCATCTCCACCTAGTTTAACCACTTGTTTGAGGGCTGCATAGATGTTGCCGGCAACCATTGTATCTTTAACGCGCCCAATTACACGACCATTTTCCACACGGTAGCCTAAATCAATGTTGATGGAAAAGTCTCCAGAAATACCGCCACCGCCACCCAGCATTTGATCTACAATCAAGCCATGATCTAGCAGTTGAATTAAGTCTTGTAGCGATGCCGAATCTGGCTTAACTAGGAAATTAAATAAGCCTGGGGTGGGGTAACTGCCCAAACTAGGACGAAAACCATTTCCAGTGGTATCGATACCTAGTTGGCGTCCGGTGGTGCGATCGCAATAGAAATGTTGTAGTATTCCATCTTTGATAAACACTAAAGAACTAGTGGAAGTACCTTCATCATCAAAAGGGCAACTATAAGGCCCGGCTTCTGGATCTTGGTAGAGGGTAAGACTAGATGCAACTACTGGTTTACCCAGGCGTTCCGCCCAAGGAGAAGCTGTTTCTAGGACTCTTTTACCATTTAAAGCTGCTTGTACAGTACCCCAAAGCATATCAGCAGCTTTAGAAGTAAACAAAACTGGAACTCTACCTGTCGGAGGTGGAACATTTTCTCTCGACCAGATTAACCTCTGTAAAATTTGGTTAGCTAATTTTTGAGGTTCGAGTTCGCCCCGTTGGGTTTGTCCATCGGAAACACTTAAAAAATCATCACCACGTACCCATTCAGCTGACATGTAACAGCTCAGAGTAGTGTCGGTGTAGTGGCAATCTAGACCTCTGGTATTGACAAGTCTGGTAGTTTCAACATCACATTCCCAGTCACCATTACATAGTACATCTGGGTAGACATTACGAATCAGAGCGATCGCTTCTTTACCCCAGTTGACTAAAATCTCAGGTGGCACAGCCTCGCCCAAATTTGGGTAGGCTGGCTGAAAGTTGCTGCCTAATTCTACTGGTTCTGGTTGATTGAGTTGACTTAAGGCTAAAGCTCGTTCCACCATTAATTGTGGTGGAACAGAGCCATAAGCTACAGTCAGCCCAGGACACCCATTTCGCCAGAGCCGCAGTGCTGTTCCTTCAGATTGGCTAGTTTCTAGTTGTTTGAGTCTGTTTGCTTCAAAAAACACTGGTCGAGAAAGCGATCGCGATTGATACACTTCAGCAACTTCTGCTCCGGATTTGATGGCTAATTCCAGCAGATGTTCTGCTAGCGTATCTTGTGACATATTTTCAGAACCCATGACCCTTAGTGAATTGTGGATTGTGGATTTTGAATTGCAGATGTAGACTCCCCTAGAGCGGTTGACCGCAAGGTAGACTGATGGACACAGATAATTTTCAAGAATTATCGGTGTGTTTGGTGCAGTTGCAATTTAGAACCACAGATCAACGCGGATGGACGCAGATAATTATCCCAAATCATTGGACTGTCTTATACGAATTCGTAATTAGTAATTCGTAATTCGTAATTAAGAAACTTCGATTTCGTCTGGGTTTCCAGATTTTGTAGATGAGGAGATGAAAGAGGAGAACAAGCAGGGGAGGCAGGGGGAGAAAGAACAAACACCAATTCCCCACTCCCTACTCCCTACTCCCCATTCATAATTTCTTGCAATAGCCAAAAACCAGCGAAAGATTCTGCTTGGGGGTTGGACTGTACACCGATAAAATGCACTCCATTGGCTTTTTGCTTAGCTTCTTCAAAACCTTTAGCTTCAGCTAATATCTGCGGGTTTTTGATGTTTGCCAGAATCCAACTTTCAGTAGCGCCAGTCTCTAGGAGCAATCTTGCTCCCAAGCTGGTGTCAAATCTCAAAAAAGCTAACTCTAAACCAGACATCCAACCTGCGATCGCTAAGGCTCTCGATGAGAAAATCAAAATACCAGGAATGCGGGTATCAGGCGGTATCTGTGCTAATTCCAGTGGGAAAGCGTCACCAAAGCTAATTTCCCACTCTGGCATTTCTGCAAAATCATTAGCCTCTAAGCTCACAAATACCCATTGCTCTCCTGTTAAAGCATCTGGTAAACGTTGAGGCAAGGGATTTTCTAAGCGTACTGAAGGATTTGTCCCTCCTTGATACCCTGGTTCTTGAGGATATACCTCTTCCATCCGCTGTTTTAACCATTGATTGAGAATCAGGGTACGGCGGCTAGGCTGAACAGCAATTCCTAAGTCTTGGCAGGCTTTGGTAATCATATTGGTCATTTGGCGACGAAAAAAGCGGATTCTCGTTGGTGCTGCTTCGGCTTTGTTAATTGCCTCTTGTAGTGCTGTCCGCAACCAACCTGAATTTACCTGGGTGCTAGGGCAATATTGAGCATAACGAAACAGAGAATCTGTTTTCGTATCTACACCCAAAGGACTTTCGCACACCAAAACTTCCCAAACTTTTTTTTGATTTGCGTCCAAAATTGGACGGGAGTAAAAATCTATTTCCCAAATGCTGCCCATGTTTTGTGGTGAAAATCTGGTGATTTCATATTTTTCTGATATTTTGATCATAAAGGGCGATGGGCAGCGTCATACCAAGTGGATAGATGAGAAGTCGGTAAGTATAAAATTTAAAGTTGCATGTTTAGGAAAACCCGAGCGTGTCAAGAATCACGCCCGACTTCAGCTCGGTGAGTATGTCAACTCATTCACTTGAGGCGGTTTTTGGGGATAGACATAGCTATCTTGTCTGTTGCGTTGATAATAGAGAAGGAGCATTAGTTGAGCATGTCTACTTAATAACATAATGTATAAATCAGCATCAAAGTAAATGCTCAGGCACTTAAAAGCACTATTTTAAGTGCTATTTGAGTATCTAAAATGATTTAAAGGTCAAAAACCTTGATTTACGCTCGTTTTAAGGTTCACTGCATAAATCCTGATTGTCAACGCCCTTATCCTCAGCCTTGGGGAAACAAATTTTGCAACAGCTGTGGCGCACCGCTACAGTTGTTAGATCGTTATGTCCCACTTCAGCCTTTGGGTTCGGGAGGATTTGCCCAAATTTACACGGTTTGGGATGAAAAAAATCAAACAGAGAAAGTACTGAAAGTTTTGGTGGAAGATTCACCTAAAGCATTAGAATTGTTTACGCAAGAGGCCGCCGTTTTAGGTAGTCTATTGCATCCTGGTGTTCCAAGAGTTGAGGCGGATGGGTATTTTCAAGTAAATTTATTTAATCCTAAACGTCGCCAATTAGCTTGTCTGGTGATGGAAAAAATTAATGGACGGACTCTAGAGGAGATGCTCAAAGATTATCCTCAAGGGTGCCCAGAAAATTTAGTATTAAACTGGTTTGTCCAAGTAGTTAAGATTTTACAGGAATTACACAAACGCCAAATTATTCATAGGGATATTAAGCCTTCTAATTTAATGTTGGATACTCTGTTGCCGGATGCGCTACCTCAAGGTGGAACAGGGAAAGACCGATTAGTATTGATTGATTTTGGAGGGGCAAAACAATTTAGTGCCTCAAAGCTACGTTCTCAATCTAGTTCTACTAGGTTATTTTCTTCTGGTTACAGTCCACCAGAACAAGTGACTGGGGGTAATGTGGGGCCACAAGCTGATTTTTATGCCCTCGGTCGGACAATGATTGAACTGCTTACAGGCAAATATCCACCAGAGTTAGAAGATCAACAGACTGGGGAATTGCGCTGGCGCGAAAGGGTGAATATTAACCCGCAATTGGCAGATTTGCTGAATGAGATGGTACAAGAGAATGTACGATCGCGTCCGACTAATGCAGCAATTATTCAAAGGCGTTTAACAAAAATTATCCAAGCATCTTCACAAAAGGGGCTATTTTCCCAACTGCGAGACACTACCAAGCTATTCGCTACACAAGTATCCCGCCAGTCTACTTTATTGAAACAAAATGTTAAGCAAGCTGGATCTGACTTGACTCAATCTGTTGGTCAAACTACTTTTTTCGTCGTGAAAACGATTCTCAAAGTTTTCCAAGCTTGCGTGGCAACAATTTGGGCGATGATTTTGACTGGTGCTGGCGCTTTTATGGGTGCGATCGCTGGTTTTATTTTGGCCTATCGGACAAGCTTAGGCAAGCAAATTGTGGAATTGATGCGATATCAAGTAAATGAGTTGGTTCCCAATACTCAACCTGTTTTTGGGGCTGATATTCTGGTGTTCATTTTTGCAGGGCTGGGAACTGCTTGGGGTTTGACTGTATCGGGATGCTTTGGACAACGACGGCGATTTTTGGTAGCGTCGTTGATGAGTATGATTAGCTATGGATTCGGCTGGCTAGTCTTGCATTTAATTACACCCAACGACAGCGGTGAGGGCTTGGTAGCATTTATTTTAGTTGCTGTTTCTTTATTTACCTTGAGTTTGGGTCTTCGCAGCCATCACTTAGTTTATACTGTGGTTGCTTCCTTTGGCAGTGCGATCGCTTATGCAGTTTTAATATTTTTAAAATTGGTACCAACTATTTGGCAATTTTCTCTACAACCAAGCTGGTCTGAATTATGGACACCTGTAGCTTTTTTTGGTTGTGTTGGCACGTTTGCGAGTTTTTGGTTAGGGATTAGCTATTACATCATTGTTCCTGGGTTGCGCTTTTTGGGGTGGCGTTAAATAATTCGTAATTCGTAATTCGTAATTCGTCTTTTTCCTGTTCCTTGTTCCCTGTCTACACAAGTATGTTCAGTTATCAAGTCGGATTTTTATATTGAGTAGTTGAAGGTTATTATTTCAAGCCTAAAACTATAATTGAAGTATGAATGTTATAATTCGGTTTTTGAATTATGCCGATGTATTGCAACGGCGGGAATCAACTTATTTTAGGTTTGACTAAACAAAGGATAGTCAGGTTAGGTTTAGTCAGTCTTTGTGTAGCAACTTTTAGCGTCATTCCTGTGGGGTCAGTAAAGGCTGTTGATGAGCAACCAACAACAAAAGCATCCACAGAAATCCCAATTGTCAAATCGGCAGCTTTAGGTACTGACTTGAATGTACCTTGGTCGCGACCTGTGAGAATCCAAGACCCCTTTGAAGGGGAATATGTTGGGATATTTGACAGACATCAGTTTTACAAGCGTTTACTCAATACTAATGCCAAGGTTGATGTTGTCAGCCTCTGGAGTCGAGATTCGGTACGCTTTCTTTTGGCTTACCGCGATCGCGATTGTTTATCTAGCAAGAGTTTCTATAAAACTATAGTTACTAACGATTGTGTAGTATCAAATGCTGCATTGAAAGTAACTAACCTTTATCTAAAAATTGAAGACAAAATTTTCCGTCTAGAAGGAAAGAATAGCACATTTAGTGTCAACAATGAGCTAGCAAATGCTTTGAAGAATTCACCGCCAAAAAATGTGAATATTAGACTTGTCGCGGAAAGTGGAGAAACTATAGACAGTGAAATAGGTAAAGGTACTGTCAAAGCTTGGAAAGAAATTTATTAAGTATTTATCAAAAAATCCAGAGACGCGCCATGGCGCGTCTCTACTGTTAATTAATTGTGAGGGCGGGGTGCATTGAAGGCTTCCCAAGCAGCTTTGGTAGCAGCCTGAAAGCGATCGCTTAAATCTGCTAATTCTTTAAGTAGTAGATGCAAGTTTTTGTCTGTTTCGTCTTGAATTACTGCCCAAGAACGTTCTAAGCGATCGCGTTCGATTAATTTTTCTCCTTCAATCGCTTCTCGTGCTTTGCGTACAGCATTCAAATAGGTTTCACGGGTGAGAGTACCTGCTGACTCTGCCTCTGTTTGGGCACGTCTTTTGAGTGCTTCAATCAGCGCTTTGGTTTCGTGCTTCACTTCATCGGTTTCACCGACCATTTCGGTTTCCACCATTTCGTTAGTTTGAGAACTAATTTCTACTACCACTGTGGATTCGATGTTGCCGTCGTTCATAGTTAAAAAATCCTTTAATAAACTGTCGTCGCTAATTGCTGTTCTAATTTCAGCAACTGTTGAACTCGTACTTCAGTAGAAGGGTGACTAGAGAATAAGCTACCTAAAAATTGTCCAGAGATAGAATTGATGATTAATAACGGTTCAAAAGCTGGATTAGCATTTAAAGGCATCTGTCGTGCTGTAGCTTCTAGCCGTTGTAGCGCCCGTGCTAAGGCGCGGGGATTACCTGTTAATCTTGCAGAACCAGCATCAGCAGAGAATTCGCGTGTGCGCGAGATTGCTAATTGAATGATTGTGGCAGCGAATGGTGCAAGTAATACGGTTAATAAAACTCCCAAAGGATTTGCACCTCTGTTACTATCTCGTGAACCACCGCCAAACCATAAGCTGTAACTCACCATTTGTGCGAGAAAAGATATAGCACCAGCAACAGTTGCAGCAACAGCTTGAGTTAACGTATCACGATTGATGATATGAGTTAGTTCGTGAGCAATTACGCCTTCGAGTTCATCCTCTGGTAATATATTCAAAATGCCTTCTGTAACAGCAACAGCAGCGTGTTCAGGATCGCGACCTGTGGCGAAGGCGTTAGCAGTTTGACTAGGGACAATGTAAACTGCTGGCATAGGAATATTAGCGCGATCGCTCAATCTCTGCACCATCTGATAGAGTCCTGGTGCTTGTGAAGCACTCACAGGTTGAGCGCGATAAACTGCTAATGCAATCTTATCTGATTGATACCAAGAAAATAAGTTGGTTACTGCTGCTAGACCAATTCCTATAATCAAGCCACCAGTACCACCAATTACCCAGTAACTAACTGCAATCAATAAGCCACTAAGCGCAGCCAATAAAGCAGCAGTTTTCAATTGATTTGTCATATTTTTGCTCTCCTACTAATGCTGTTTTAGATTTTTTAGTCTTTATTAGACAACAGCATTACTCAAGCCACACTCCGATTGTATCTAGCTAAACTCAGATTTATGGTGAAGAAAACCTATCAGATGAGTACGGTTTTCCCACTTATGTTATGAAAATCTCATCAAAGGAGGGGACAGGGAATAGGTTTTCTGAAAATGCACGTATTCATCATCACAAATATATTTAACAATTTGTTGTAGCTAAAATCCTGAAAACGATTGACCTATTGAAAGCTTCAGATTTGCATCATGCTTATGGATGAACATATTAATCATAAAATGCTGCTTATCAACATAAATTGATTATGCGATCGCTCTTGAGGAAGAATAACTAAGTAGAATATTTTTGTATCGATATGATTATCAATCTATTTAGTAGCTGGAGTTAATTCTGATGTTGATAAAAGTTAAAAATTGGCAAATAGTAACAGCCTTAAGTTTTCTAAGTACTGTATCTCTACTCATGCTATCTGCCAAAATAGAAACTTATGCTGCACTAAATACAAATTTAAATCATGTCACACCAAAACCACATCAAACAGACTATTTAATTGTCAAAGACGAAGATAATGATGAAGATACTGGTGATCACATCTATAAAGGTTTGAAACCCATGTAGGTGGGTTTTGTTTGTGTAGACCTGTTTCTAACCGCTGCTGACGCGGTTAAGTTGACACCAATGGCGTCTTACTTGCCCAGTATTTGCAAGTTAAATGTGGAACAGCTTAAGTAATTCGTAATTCGTAATTCGTAATGACGCTCGCGGACTCGCTACCGCTGCGAAGCGCGTAATTAAGTTTTGTAATGGGGATTTGACCCCAACACAAAACTTGCCGATTATAGAACTGGGGGACTTAAACCCACGGAACTTGTTAATTACGAATTAATCTGAGCTGTGACTCTTAATTTACTCAATCTTCGTACTAAACGCAGAGCTTGATGTTTATATAATGCCATAGGTAACTGTCCCGGCAAATTATGCATGAATATTCTAGCTATATTTATACTACAGCCAGAAATCACACTTATTTCATTTGCACCGTCAAAAATAGCATCTTGAGCTAAAGCTTTCTCGACCTTTACATACCAAGTACGTGGTAACAATTCACCTCGTTCAATTCGTTGAAGACTATTGCTATTTGCTAAAACAATTAGACGATCGCCAGCAACCAGTCTGATATCATCAGTAGGCATTAACTTAACAGGCGATCGCCTATACTTTTGATAGAGGATTGGCACAACACCATAACCATAGGCGACTTCAGCTAATAGTAATCCATTGAGTGTATCACCAACCTCAATTATGTACTCCACTACCAAAATAGTCTGATTATCAAAGTGAAATAAACTGAGAATATTTTCCCCAAAAGCTGCAGCCGCGAAAACTTCTGCGGAAATTACAGAGGTACACAGAACTTGAGCATAGGGAAATAGCCGTGCTATGTTCTCACTAAAACGCCGATCATAAGTACGAATGATCACGTGAGTATCAGGACTTTGAGCATGAGCCATCAAAGCTATTTCCAAATTTTCCATGTCATCGTCTGTGACGACTATAATACTTTTACTTTTGGCAAGATTTACTTTATTTATAGCTTCGGCAATACTACCAATAATCAGTGGTATTTTGTTGAGCAAATCTACGTTAATGCCAGTGCTACTAATACCCACCAAAGGTTGCTTGAGTTCTTGTAACAAAGCAGCAACTTGTTGACCTACTCGATTAAATCCAATGACTACAACATAATCTTTTTGAGGCATTACTGGTAGGTAGCTACTAAAAAATTTAAATCTCAAACTTAAGAGAGTATCAGTTAATAAGGCATATAATACTCCCACAAAACCTATACCAGTCAAAGTTAATCCGAGACTAAATAATCGTAACCATCCTGGCATGTGTTCGGCTGGTTCTGGCTGTATTTTAAAGTTAACTCCGCCAAATAAATCTCCATATCCTCCCAACAGCAATACCGCAGTAGCATAAAATGCTTCTATTAGGTTAATTTCAGGATAATTTAAACAATAAACGATTGTGCCAAAACACCATAATAAAAGTACTGTAATGCTACAAATTATTGCTAATCTCAAACTTTGATAACGTTCTAATTTTTGCCACAATTGCGCGATTTTTTGTTTAAATTGATTCTCAGTTATTACCGATACAATCACTTGCCACAATTGCTGACAGCTAAAGCGAGATTGAGTAACAATTTGTGGCGAACGAGTCACCTCTTCTCTAACTTCGATATAAACAATAGTATCGCCAGTATGTAATATTGCTTCTGGTTCCCACTGATAAAATTCTGTAACCGAATTAGATGAACTATTAGTGTGATGTAATACCCTACGAGATGAGGTATTAAGTTCATATAAATGCTGATGATTACTCCAGCGATCGCTTGCTTGCATTCGATGCTTTACTACCTGAAGTTGGCGTCCTTCGAGTGTGAAATATCCAATATTTTCGTCTCCAAGAGCTGCAATAGCAAAGCCAGAAGCAGATAGTTGATTGGGCTCAAAAGCAATAAAATTACCGAGATTTTGACTTAAAAGTTCATTCAGATTTTGCTTATCAGAACGTACAACAAGACGCACTTGAGGATTGAGAAGTCGTGCTGCAAAGGCAGCTTCTATATTAACTCGCTCATCACCAGTAACTAAAAGCACAGTTCGGCATTGACAAATTTGTGCCTGTTCTAGAATGTTTGCTTGACGGCAATCTCCGATTAGTAAGTGTTCTAATAAACTTAATACGTCCGGTACTTGCCAATTTTTGGGCTGTTCTTGGTCGATGGCATTGACAATAACACCATATTCCTTGAGAATAGCAACACAATGCTGACCCAAACTTCCTAGTCCACAAACTAAAAACCGATCTAACTTAGTTTGAGAATTGTTAATAGGCTGATCGCTACTTGCTGACGATGGCAGCATATAATATCGCCAGTGGTATGTACTATTTAACTAAATCTTATTTATATCGTACCTTTTACGGGTAAATTATGCGTTCTTGATTTGGGAAAAAACTCCGTATATTTATACTAATGCCTTATCTCACAGACGCTAGCAAAATTCTTTCACTTGTCGCTGAATATACCACAGCCCAAACTCTGTGGATTGATACAGAAGTGGCTGATTATAAAAGCCGTACTCCTAGATTGTCACTGATTCAGGTATTGGATGATCCTCAAGATATGAGTGGCGATCGCGTTTACCTTTTAGATGTCTTAGATCAGCCTGATATTATAGCAGAATTTATTGAAAAAATTATGACAAATCCTGCTATTGAAAAGGTATTTCATAATGCTAGCTATGATTTGAAACTTCTAGGAAACAAAAAAGCAAAAAATATCACTTGCACTTTAGATATTGCCAAAAAAATTCCTTACTATCTTTTACCATTACCCAACTATCAACTCAAAACTCTTGCTACAGAACTTTGTCAGTTTAACTATATCGATAAACAGGAACAAAGCAGTAATTGGGGAAAGCGACCCTTAACTGAAGAACAGATAGAATATGCTTACCTAGACTGTATTTATCTAGCTCAAATACATAAGCACTTACTAAAACTACAAGCAGAAAATAACCCTGATCCGGCAGCAGAAGATTTAATATACCTGGGTGGAAGATATACAGAATTTGAGCAGCAATTAAAGGTGCTAAATTCTGAATTTGAGCATTTGCAAGAGCGCATTAAAAAAGCTATGCAGGCTCAGAACATAGCGGAGACTAATTATTGCAAACTGACTAGTTATGAGCGTACAACAATCAAAGTTGCATTTACAGAATTAGTCAAATTAGTACAAAACCAAGAGATTAATTTCGATTTTCCTGTAACACTAACTCAGAAACTTCAAAAAGATTTGGGTAATAACCTAGAACAATTGTCTGTGGATATTGACAAAACTATTGCTTGGCGATTAACTCCCAAAACTGAGGAAAGTGATGTTGAGCGGAAAGAGTATTAAATAAACGGCGTTGCTGAATCATGGGATGAAATATGATGGATTGAAATCTCAAACTCTTTATTCTCTCTGCGCCTCTGCGCGGCAGTCGCTACAACGGGGGGAACCCCCGCAACGCGCTGCCTTGCCTCTGCGTGTTAGCGTAGCGGGGCGTAGCCCGATAAATCATCCCGCAATTATGCAACGCCAAATAAACTTATAGTTGCTTGGTGCTGATTTATCGCATATCAAGACGGAAAACTTAAAACGCAGTAAAAATTTAGTTCCCATTACTCAGGTGTAGAGTAGATAGCAATTTATGAAATGGTGCTTAATGGAGGAAAACTGGATAAAGATTAGTAAAGGATTTACCATAGCTGCTTTGACCACATTAAGCGCAATTATCAGCGTTTCTTGTAGTAAAAACAATAATGATGTGTTGGTGACAGAGATAGGTATTACTTCCTCTAATCGTCGCTCAACTCAAACATCCAGTGCTGGTAAGTTGTATGTTCAGGGACAGAATCAGCACCTCAAAGGCAACTCAAAAGCAGCGATCGCCTCTTATACTAAAGCCATAGAACTGAATCCCGAATATGGTGATGCTTACAAAAGCCGGGGATTAGCTCAATTTGATCTAGGAAACAAACAAGCAGCGATTGCAGATTACACTGAAGCTTTGCGGATCAATCCCAAGGACGCTGAAGCCTATAATAATCGGGGTAATGCTCGCGCATCTTTAGGGAACCATCAAGCAGCAATTCCAGATTACAACGAAGCAATTCGTCTTGCTCCCAAATATGCCGAAGCCTACAATAATCGAGGTAATGCTCGCGCTGCTAATGGAGATAAAAAAGGAGCGCTAGATGATTACAATCAAGCTGTTACCTTCAATTCTAAATATGCGATCGCTTACAATAACCGGGGTAATGCTCGCGCCGCCAGTGGAGATTTCAAGGGAGCGATCGCCGATTATAATCAAGCCATTCGTCTCAATGATAGCTTTGGCCCCGCCTACAACAACCGAGGAAACGCCCGTGCCGCCAACGGAGACATAGAAGGTGCGCGTCAGGACTTCCAACAAGCAGCAGCCATCTTCCGCAGTGAAAATAACACCGACTTATACGAGCAAGTTATGAGTAATATTCAGAGGTTGCAGTGATTGGGGAGTGGGGGGAGATGAGGGAGTAAAAAGCTGGGGAGGCTGGGGGGAATAACAAACACCTATTCCCAATTCCCCATTCCCTCAGATCTTGCACCTTTCAAACTGTCAGTCGCAAAACTTACCTAATTGTTCGGCTTCGCTCTCTACCGCCAGGGATTGTAAATCCCTGTCTTATAGCAAAAGTCCATTAGAAATGGACTAAATGCAGAGACAAATAGATATGTAATTTTTATAACTTTATTGCGGCAGACTCATTATTTTCACTGGCAGGTGCAAGATGTGAGTTCCCCAATTAAACTACGCCTCCTCAATCGTTGGACTGCGTAAGTCTTCCACGAGGGCTTGAATTTCTAGTGGTGGGGGTGGTGTGAGGCGAGAAACTACGAAAGTCACTACTAAGTTGATTAGCATTCCTAAAGTTCCTATTCCTTCGGGGGAAACTCCAAAGAACCAGGGTTGTACGCCTGCAAATTTGACACCCACAATATAGACGATTGTAAAAATTAAACCCGTCAACATGCCAGCGATCGCCCCTTGGGAATTGGTGCGCTTGTCAAAAATCCCCAGGACGATTACCGGGAAGAAGCTAGCGGCTGCTAAACCGAAAGCAAAAGCCACCACCTCACTCACAAAACCCGGCGGATTCACCCCAAAGTATCCTGCTAGAACAAGGGATAGCCCAATCATCACGCGCCCGACAAACACCCGTTTTTGTTCTGAGGCACTTGAATCTATAATCCGATAATAGACATCGTGAGCAACAGAACTAGAGATTACCAACAACAAACCCGATGCTGTAGACAAAGCAGCGGCTAAACCACCAGCTGCTACTAAGGCAATCACCCAAGGAGCAAGTTTAGCTACCTCTGGGGTTGACAGCACGATAATGTCTCGGTCAATCTTAATTTCGTTGGTGTCTTTACTTGGGGTTAATTGCAGACGCCCATCTTTATTTTTGTCCTCGAATGACAGTAGTCCAGTTTTTTCCCATTTGGTCGCCCAGTCTAGCTGCTGCACCTCTGCAATTGTCTGATTATGTAGAGAATCAATTAGGTTATAGCGGGCAAACATCGAAAGGGCGGGAGCAGTGGTATAAAGAATCGCAATGAATAATAACGCCCAACCAGCGGAATAGCGAGCAGCACGCACGTTAGGTACTGTGTAAAAACGCACAATAATATGAGGCAAGCCCGCAGTGCCTACCATCAGTGCAATGGTGGTGAACAGTACATCTATCATAGACTTGTTCACAAATGCTTGAGTGTACTCTTTAAACCCAAGGTCAACTTGGATTTTATTGAGCTTATCAGCAATATCACTGAATGTAAACGCAAGCTGGGGAAAAGGATTACCAGTAAGTAACCAAGCGATCGCGATCGCTGGAATCAAGTAAGCGACGATTAACACGCAGTACTGCGCGACTTGTGTCCAGGTGATGCCCTTCATCCCCCCCAAGACAGCAAAAAAGCCCACAATCACCATGCCGATGATCACGCCTGTGTTGATGTCTACTTGTAGGAAGCGGCTAAAAACAATGCCTACACCCCTCATTTGTCCAGCAACATAGGTGAGTGAAACAAAGATAGCTGCAATCACTGCCACTAAACGAGCGACATTAGAGTAGTAGCGATCGCCCACAAAATCTGGCACAGTATACTTACCAAATTTCCGCAAGTAGGGAGCTAGCAGCAATGCCAATAATACATAGCCGCCAGTCCAACCCATCAAATAAATAGAACCGTCATAGCCTAAAAAAGAAATTAGCCCTGCCATCGAAATAAACGAGGCCGCAGACATCCAATCAGCAGCAGTGGCAGCACCATTGGCAATTGAAGGTATCCCTTGACCTGCTATGAAGAAGTCTTTAGTATTTTCGACTCGCGATTGCCAACCAATGTAGATGTATACAAGAAATGAAAGTCCAACTATTAAAATCGTCCAAGCTTCAACTGTCACCGTTTTTCCTCACTTTTTATTATACTTGCGGTCTATATTGTCCATTTGGAAGGCGTAAATAAAAATCAATCCCACAAATATCAGGATTGATCCTTGCTGTGCCATCCAAAAGCCAAAAGGCACACCAAAAAAGCGGAACGTATTTAATGGTTGAACCAACAAAATACTGAAAACGAGAGAAACTAGTGCCCAAACAATTAAAAGATTGCGAATTAAAGCTGTATTAGCACGCCAATAAGAGCGACGCTGATGTTCATCCATTGTTGTTTATCGTCAGTGCATCAAAAATAATACCAAGAAGCAGATATTATACCGTCTAATTTATGATTATTTTCTTAATTATTTAGAAGCAATATAGTTGCACTTGGTAATAAAAATAACTAGTCGAGGTTCTAAGTATCAGGTTAATCCATTCAGATCAAACCATTGGAAATAGCGATCGCCTATGCAGAAAAGCAACAATGCATATCACATACAAATTAAAAAAATATACATTATTTAAAATTAATTCAGTATTAATTACTAGGCTGTTTAGCGTGCTAAATGCTAAAAACCCTTTTTTATAAGCTATGAAAAACAATTAGGCATAACACAAGTGAGTTAATTTTAATCTTAAATAATTACCAAAATATACAGTAGCTAGTTACGTAATTATTTTCATAATATTAGTATAAACAGCAAGTTATTACACTGATGAGGCATGACCAAAACATAGCCAATTGATTGACTAAAGCAACACCTGTTTTAGCTGTGAACTTCCAAAAATTCACCTTCAACAGACTTTCTGGAATCTATCGTGTAAGTTTTGTATTTCATCCTCAGATAACAGGGATAAGCTAAAAAACATCTAAATTACATAATCAAATTAAATAAAACTCTTGTGGAGTGGGCATCTTGCCCGCTCTAATTATGCAAGTTATATGTGGAACAGCTTAGCATCTGAACCCAATAATACTAGCTAAAATACATGTTTATCGAAACATTAATTACTGAGCCGATTCTATTTCTGAGAATCGTCGCTATTGTCATATTTTCTATTACCTTACATGAACTTGCTCACGGCATAGCTGCGATGAGTCAGGGAGATAACACTCCCCAAAAAACTGGTCATCTTACACTCAATCCCGTAGTTCATATGGGTTGGGGGTCATTAATTTTTCTTTGCCTCACTGGTATAGCTTGGGGGCAAATGCCTGTAAATCCTTCTAAATTTCGTTCTGCCAAACTAGGCAATATTTTAGTGTCCGCAGCTGGGCCATTGTTAAATCTGGCTTTAGGCATCATATTTACCATAGGACTCAAACTTTTCTTTGCTCCTGGTATTTCGGGATTCTTAAGTTTTGAATTTATTTATTTAGCTGCTCAAATCAATTTAACTTTATTTCTGTTCAATCTTCTACCAATTCCACCACTTGATGGCTTTCATGTTTTCAGTGAGATTTTTCCTCAGTTAAAGCCATTAGAAAATACCCAATTTGGCATCTTTGCGATGATGTTTTTATTTATAGTTCCGGGTTTAGGCATGGGACTCAATGCTCTTGCTAATTTATTCATACAAGCAATGATTAAATAATTCGTAATTCGTAATGACGCGACGCTCCTGCGTCGCTACCGCTGACGCTCGAGGACTCGCTACCGCTTCGCTAACGCTAACGCTATCGAGGACTCGCTCTAAGCGAAGCTATGCCGCAGGCTTTACGCTGCGCTAACGTAATTCGTAATGACGCGACGCTCCTGTGTCGCTAACAAGGATAAAGCTGTTTCATCCTTTATCCTTCAGCTAAGGCTTTGCAAACTTATTTTTCTACACCGATAGCAAGTTTTTTGCTGTAATACTCAGTTTTACCATACACACTAATAATACTATCGCCAACTACAAAAAATGTGCCTGTTTGCTCATTTTTAGAAAACTGTAAATCAGGATATTTAGCAGCTATCTCCTCAGCATTCATAGCTTTAGTTACCATGTTATTTGGTAGCAATCCCGTGGCACCAATATAAAATACTAAAGGGGAGATTTTTTCTTGATATATTTGGTTGATATATTGCTCTAGCTTGGTGCTTGCTGCCGTCAATACTGTCACCATTTCTTCTTTGCTAACTTGCTTGCCATCTTGTTTATCTTGTAATATCTGCACCAAACTGTCAGCACTGACTTTTGTCAAGATATTTGCAACTGTTCCGTTTGGTCTCAGTCCGAGAAAGTCGTCAAAAATTGGTTTCATCAATTCATCGACTTTGGTTATTTTGGTACGAGATGAAAGTAACTTATGTCTAAAACCAATATTTTCATCAGATACCATTCTTAAGTTAGGCTTAGTGAAAATTTCTCCAGTTTCTTTGTCATAAGCTCGATACATTCTGTTGAGGAATTTATTAGCAGAATGCAATTTACTGAAGTTAATAATGTCTTGGCTACCAATATCGATTTTGTAGCTCACTCGTGAACAAATAATACCACTCACTAGAGCTTGTTTGATATTAGTATATTCGTTAGTTGTGGGAAAATTTGTATAAATATTATTAGAAAGACAATGACTTTTCAAATCATCTAATTGTGCTGGTACAAATGTATCTGACTCGCCTTTTAGGTGAGCATAAATAATACTAGCAAGCACTTTGATTTCTGCTAGCTGAGAGAATAATCCATCAATACTGCTATAATTTTTGTCAATCGGTACAAGCGGCAATGTATCTAGTTGAATAATGTATGCAGAACGAAAATCAAATTCTTCTGCTTCTATAACACCTTTTTCTTTGAGTAACTTAAAGGTTTTCTGATTACTAATTTTGACTTTTAAGGCTTTGATATTGATTTGTCCATCACTGACAATTGTGTAATTATTGAAACTCGCTAGGTCGTTCGTTAGTAAACCTGCAACCTCTAAAATCGGCGTTGTATCTTCAAGTTTGACAAGCTTAATTTTGCGGTTGACAAGCAGGTTAATAGTAGCGGTATTACGATTTAATTCAAATACACCCATACCAATATATTCGCTGTCATCAATATATTCTGTTTGTAACCAAGGCTTAATCAGTTCCTCATTTTCATCCCTGATTCCTGCAATTCGTTTGATACTTTTTCTTTGATAATTATCTTGTAAATGCTTGATGTTGATGATGATGTTGTTGCGATGCTCCTCAAAAATTTTAATGAGTTCTAGCACAGAGATTTTGTGATTTACCTGTACATAATCAAGAATTTCATACTTTTGTAAAGAATTTGGATAAAATAAAATACTGTCAATATCTTGAGCAAATTTTGCGATATCTTGACTGGTGAGTGCTTTAGCGTGTTTTTCTATAAGAGTCGCATTCAAAGTACTTGCGATCGCATACTTGGCAATATTTAAATTTCCTTCAGCTAAATTAGCTTTGGCAAAGGCGTAAACTGATTCATGATTTTGTGCTATAGGTACATCTCGAAGTTGATGATATACATCTTTAGTAATTAATTGATATTTATAAATTATTCCTTCATCTTCTGGCTTAACTCCATATAGCTTGAGTGTTTTATGTGTACCATAAATTTGCTTGGCAATTCTAGAAAAGAATACTTGATAGGTGTATTCTTTTGCTAGTGGTTCTGCCACAGATGTTGCCGTCGTACTATCTAAAACTTGATAAATTTCTTTGATTTGGTATTTATCGACCAAATAGTAATACTTCTCTTGTCCTGCTAAATTGTAAAGAGTAAACTTTGTTCTTTGATTAGAGCCAGATTTGTGATTTTTTAAAAAATTACAAACCAAAATTTTCCCAGTTTGATTTACCATATTTCCACCTGCTAATTTTATTATCAATATTGCAACTATTCTCAAATAACAGTTGCTGAAGTTTGAACGCTTCAGAAATAAGTTGTTATAGCTATGAAAGTTTGAAGTGTAATATTACCAGCGATTATTCGCTCATAAAAAACTGCAGAAATCCGTAAGAGGATACTTTTTTTATTAGGTAAAACTGCGAGGCAGTTTCCCCTCGCAGTCAGTAATATTTGTCTGTATAGTACAATTGTACCATAAAAAAGCAATTTATCCACGCTCAAAGAATACTAAACCTCTTGCAAAAGTTCTTCTCTGCGTCTGGTGCGCGGCAGTCGCTACAACGGGGGGAACCCCGACGCGAGTTGTTCATGGGGGAAACCACGCCACTCCCACGCCACTTGCTACAACGGGGGGAACCCCCGCAACGCAGTGGCTCCTCAAGTCGGGAAACCCGCCCACGGGGGTGGCTCCCCAAGACCACACTCGCTCCGCAACGCGCTGCCTTGCCTCTGCGTGAGATAAAAAATATTTATGCAAGAGGTTTACCGTCTATAGTTGCAGAGGGTTTAGCGAGTTCCTTCCTCAATTAGGATTGAGCTTTCCTCTTGCGCCAACCTACTTTTATGACTTGACGGGCACGGGCAATTACCAGACAATCATCAGGAACATCTTCTGTAACAGCAGAACCAGCTGCGACATAAACATCATCTCCCAATGTTACCGGAGCAACTAAAACGCTATTAGAACCAGTTTGAGTCCGATCGCCTATTTTGGTTGGGTGTTTTTTTACACCATCGTAGTTGGCTGTAATTGTACCTGCACCAATGTTGACTTGATCACCAGTCACAGCATCGCCTAAATAGGATAAATGTGCCACATTAGTGCGATCGCCTAAACGCGTATTTTTCAATTCTACAAAATTGCCTACACGACAACCAGCACCGACTTGTGCATGACCGCGTAAATGTGCATAAGGGCCAATGCGAGTTCCTGCCTTAACAAGGCTATTTGTCACCACAGAATACTGGACTATGACATTTTCAGCCAATTGACTATTTTCGATTAAAGACCCCGGCCCGATGCGGCTGCCTGTTTCAATTACCGTATTTCCTCGTAGATGGGTTTGGGGTTCAATAATTACATCCGGCTGTAATTCTACTGTTTCATCAATGGTAATGCTTGTTGGGTCGATGAGAGTAACACCCGCCAGCATCCATTTTTCTTTGACTCGCCGCTGTAAAATTTCGGATGCTGCTGCTAGTTGTAGGCGATCGTTAATGCCAAGAATCTCTTGGTAATCTGCCACATCAACTGCCATTACTTTGCCTACTTGAGTAACAGTATCGGTAAGGTAGTATTCATTTTGAGCATTGTTTGCTTGCAGATGGGGTAGCACTTGTGCCAAATTTTGCCAGCTAAAACAGTAAACTCCAGCGTTAATGCGGGTATTTTGTTTTTGGTCAGCAGTACAATCTTTATGTTCTACAATTTGCTGCACAACACTTTCGTTGTTACAAAAAACACGACCATATCCAGTGGGATCATTTAAGTTTGCTGTGAGGATAGTAGCAGTGTTTTGATTTTTTTGGTGAGTTTGCAATAACTGCTTGAGAGTTGCAGAGCGTATTAAAGGCAAATCGCCATTTAGCACTAACAGATTCCCAGTATAGCCTTCCAAGCAAGGAAGTAACTGCTGAATAGCATGACCTGTACCCAATTGCACAGTCTGTTCCACAAACTCCAATGTAGGGATTGATTGCATAGCTGCTTTAACTTCTTCAGCTTGATACCCTACAATCACTATCCGTCGTGAGGGTGAAAGCGGTTCCACACTTTCGATAACTCTCTCCACTAGCGATCGCCCACCCAAAGAATGTAAAACTTTGGGTAGGTTTGATTTCATCCGTGTGCCGCGTCCCGCCGCTAGAATTGCTACAACTACCATAATTAGCTATCAGCTATCAGTGAACTTACGATAAATACTGTTGATACATTGAGATTTAGGCTCAAATCATACCAGCTAATCATCGAAGACTGAAATATCAAATTTATCCCCGCGTCTTTTTTCTGGTTTACTCTACTTCCTGCCAACAGTGAATAAACTCTACAAACTGCTGCATCAGTACAGGATTGCGCCAACCTAGAGCAGTTTCTTCTAGCATCACTACTAAAGCCTCTTCTGAAGAAAAAGCTCTTTTATAAGGTCGCTCGCTAGTGAGAGCATCATAAATATCAGTTATTTGAAATACTTGTGCTAGATAAGGAATCTCATTACCCTTAAGCGCATCAGGATAACCTGAACCATTCCAGCGTTCATGATGATGGCGAATAATGGGGATTACACCCCGTAAACTACGTAGTGGCTGACAGATTTTTTCTCCAATTAAAACATGCTGCCGCATGATTTCCCACTCTTGGGAGGTAAGTTTACCACACTTTAGTAATACTGAGTCGGGAATACCCACTTTACCGATATCGTGAAGATAGCCACCCCACACCAAATCTCGAATTTGGTTACGAGAGAGTTGGAGATATTCACCGAAGGCTTGTCCTAACTTGATCAGCCGATGACAGTGATCCCCCGTGTTAGGGTCACGGCTTTCAATCGCAATACCAATGGAAAACAGCACTTTTTCGGCGTGGTCTAAGTCTTCGTTGAGACGCTTCTGCCGCACCAAGGACTTCACACGTGCTGACAATTCCACCCGGTCAAAGGGTTTACTGAGAAAATCATCTGCTCCAACCTCAATTCCTCGGATGCGCGATCGCCTGTCGTTTAATGCTGTAATAAAAATTACTGGAATTAGTCTAGTTTGTTCATCTTGCTTGAGCAACTGACACACCTCAAACCCGTCCATTCCTGGCATCATCACATCCAGCAAAATCAGATCTGGCTGTTTTTGTGTTACCAACTCTACAACAATAGAACCTCTGTCCGCCTCAATTACTTCGTATCCTTCCATCGCCAACAGTGCAACAGCAGTTAGGCGACTGGCGGCATGGTCATCAACTACTAAAATTTTTGGCACATCAGAATCAAAGTCACTCACTTTAGAACCGTCAGCTTGTAGAGTTCTAGAGACTAATGAATCACCACCATCAACATCCGGTTTCATCCAAGAAGACACTGCTTGAGTATCTTTAAGCATAAGGTTTTCTTCAGATAAGTCTAAGGAAGAATCCTGCAATCCGGTGGCATGATTTGAACCGATACTTTTCACTTTACTTGGGGAATCCGACTCACTAATAATTGGTTCGATAAAGCCTGTATTGGGGAATTTCCCTTGAATCACAAAGGCACTCCAGATTTAAGAAAAAATTAACAATCTCTGATTTCTCAAGCAGGTTTAGTATTGGATTTTAGTTGAGCAAGGATTTCCATAAGAATTATGCATTATGTCAAGCTATTTATTGGAGTAATTCACAGCATATGTTTTATATTTTACGAACACTAGAGTAGTATTGCTGCCATGTTTTTGAGCTTTATTTCCAGTATGAGCAATTATTATAAATATTAAATCAGGTTTTTTACTGAGATCCACTGAAGCTAGCAGTGCCAGAAAATATTGTCATTGCTAAGTTATAACAAAGTACATAGGTTTGATTTTTATTTTCTTATAAGATAAACATCTCTAAGGATTTTACTTATATAGTTATGGTAATCATCGATGAATATTAAAATTTATGTATTATTGACTACTCACTACTAGTTTAAATGATGAGTCGGTAAAAACTCATTAATTTGAAGATAAAAAAAGAAACTAGATTTTTTATGAACAAATGTATAACTTTTTGGATATAAGTTGCAATTATTCAGTTTTGTGCTTGCGATCGCAGTTCAACTAATCCCTAAAATCTACCTACAGTTTTTCATAACCACCTTTTTCGCCAACGGGAAGTAGATTCCAGTGAAGAGGCTTGTTGCTCTTGTTGTCGTCGCATGAGTATGATTTCTGCAGGATCGCTTAATTGAGGATCGCGGTAAGGAATGGCAGCACGGGTTAGCAAGTGTTCTTTTTCAGACTCAGACAAAGGAGGAACAGAGGCATTGTTCACTCCTTGAGGATGAGCTGCAACTGTACCTGGCGATCGCCTACCTACAGGTGGAGTAGAACCTATAATCAAGCCAGCTGCTAAAAGTGCTGTCCGCACAGCTGCCGCACAAGAATAAGTAGCCAGTAAACCATCAGCCTGCAAACATAACGAAAGTTGTTTGATAAATTCCATAGTCCATAACTGCGGACACTGCGGGGGTGAAAAAGGATCGAGGAAAATAGCATCAGCCTGGAAACCCGACTGAAGTATTAGGGTTATAGAGTTTCTGGCGTCACCAATTAGCAGCTGTGCCTCAAGACAAGCCGTTTGTACTTGCTGCTCAAAAGCTAGCTTAGTTAAAATTTCGGTGTATTTATAGTCCCAGTTGTCAAATAAATGATGAGCGATCGCAGCTCGTGGTATGGATGGATTTAACTCTAAACCCATTACTTCTACATCACAATTAGGATTTACAGACCATATCGTCTGTAAAGCTGCCGCTGTATTGTATCCTAGACCATAACAAACATCTAATAGCCGTAAGCTAGGTTTGTGGGCAACTGTAGCTAGTTGAGTCGGAACCACAAATTTGAGAAAACTCTCCTGCTTAGCTCCATAATGGCTGTGAAACGATTCACCAAACTCTTGAGAAGTAAAGGTGAAAGAACCATCAGCTGTTAGCTGTGGCGTGAAACTATCCTCTAAATCTGACATTTTATGAAAAGGAACAGGGAAGAATTGCCAACTCTTGACAAATAACAAATGACCCAACTCGTCGTTTCTGCAACATGGCTACTAGAACATCTTGAAGATCCGCAAGTTGTCATTGTGGATTGTCGCTTTTCTCTAGCCGATCCACAACTAGGAAAACAACAGTACCAAGCAAGTCATATAAGTGGAGCTTATTATTTAGACTTGAACCAAGATTTGTCTAGTCCTGTAGAAGAACATGGAGGAAGACACCCTCTACCAAATCCCAAGGATCTAGCTAATAAGTTATCAACTATGGGAGTGAATTATCAAAAAACTCTAGTTGTAGCTTATGATGATTCTCGTTTTGCTTTTGCTGCTCGACTGTGGTGGTTATTGCGTTATCTAGGACATGAGCAAGTAGTGGTGCTTAATGGCGGTTTTGCTGGATGGCAAAAAGCTGGATATCCCACTACAGACATTGTTCCTGATCAAAAGATGGGTACCTTTGTGCCTGAGATCCAAAAGCAAAAACTAGTGGATATCACAGATGTCAAAAGTCGTAAAGATAACGCAAACGTGTTTTTAATAGATTCCAGAGAGGGCGATCGCTATCGAGGAGAACGGGAACCAATCGATAAAATTGCCGGCCACATACCCGGTGCAATTAACTACCCTTGGCAAGAAGTTACAGACTCTCTTGGCTACCTACTCCCCCAATCAGAACAACATCGGCGATGGCAAGAGCTAGAAACAGCCGAGGAAATTTTAGTCTACTGCGGTTCTGGCGTCACTGCTTGTGTAAATTTACTTTCTTTAGAATTAGTCGGCATTAGCAAAGGTAAACTTTATGCCGGCAGTTGGAGTGATTGGATTAGTTACGTTTAGTCATTTGTAATAACCAAGGACTAATTGCAAAGGACTAATGACAAATTTCAAAACTGACCCAGCTGCAAACTATAGTTAATACTAAAGAACCAACCATCAAAATCAATATTTGGATCGGTCGAACCACCGAAAGTCAGACCACTCTGTACATTCATAATGCTGGAATCGGATATTCGATAATTTAAGGTTCCAAATAGCCGATGAAATTGATCTTCTCGTTCGCGCTGAGTAAAGTCTGAGTAGTTAAATTGATAACCTAGACCAACTTGCAGAGGCTGTTGTAAGTAGTAGTTCAAAGAAACTAAAAAAGAATTAATTATCCGATCGCGGCTTTGAGGATCAGCAAAATTCACACTCAATTCGTAAAAGCTATTGAGGCTTAATCTCGAAGTTAAGGGATCTCGCCGTCCTAATGATAGTTGCAGAGAATTTTCATTCAAAAAGCGATCGCCTGCTTTAAAGCCATCGGGGCGATCGTCGTTATTGGCATAAAATAACTGTTGATTACTGAAACTAATTTCTCCATACATGCGCCGCGAGAACTGCTGATAAACACCCAGATTAAATCTAATTTGGTTGTAATTATACTTTGATTGATCTATGTAACGAATGAGGTTGCCATCAATTGAACCATTTAAAAAAGTTTTAGACCCCAAAGGAAAATATGCAGAGGCTAATGTTAGCCCAGTAAAAACCAAACCACCCTCTATTGGCGGCTCATCCGAGGAAAAAATATTACTTGTTTGGAAAAAGCCTAAACGAGCCTGTAGGCTACCTATAGGTTTAAATTCAGTTACAGGCTCCTCTATCGGTGGCAATGGTAACTGTTCTAAAGGTCGTGGTCTAACGCGCAAACCTAATTCCTGATTGATATCTGATTCAGAAGACTGCTGTTTTCGCTCTTGCAAAGCTCGTCTGAGTCTTTGTATCTTATCAGATTCATCAATCTCAGGTGTATCTAATAGTTGCTCCATTGGGACTGGAGAAGATTGGGGCAAATCGTTTGGTTGTGTTTCTAACGGTGGTGGATCATCCTGCTTTTCAGTGTCTGTCAAACCTTCTTCCGCTTGGGAAATTTGTGTTTGTTGTGCTGGATTTAATGGTATTTGTAAACTAGGCAACTTACTAGGCTGCTGACAAAAAGATTGGACTGTTTTTTTCGCTAATTGCTGACATGGTTGATAATCTATCAGTGTACTTGCTTGCAGTTTTGTGCTTTTTGTCAAATTTTCGTGACTAACCTGTGTATCTAAATTTGTGGCTTGAACTGTATCCACTCTGATACAACACCAGGCTCCTGGGCAAGACACAAACAAAATCCAAAACAATAAATTTTTCCAGGCTTTGTTTTGCATTTTTGATGGCGCTGATCGCATCTGACCAACGTAAACGCAAAATTTACTTTGCAAGTTTTGACTCACAAGAGCCAATTTATGCTCAACTTTAGTCAAATTCAGCCAGTAATGCACCTCACATCTATCCTCGAAAAACTTCTATGGCGTTCTTATTATCTTATAAGCTCATATAGTCATGAAAGATTATTTGTCAATTGTTCATCATCTGCTTGTAAATATCTTCTTGATTTGAAAGTCTTTCTGTAAAAGGGTTTCAAGCAATTTTAGTTTAATAGTAAAAACTTAAATAAACTAAACATAAGCAGTTAGTTGTGTATTTTCACTATTAAATTTACACTAGAATGCGGACAAATTTTGCTTAAAAAACTTGCTCAGATAATTTAGCCAAGGCTAAAAACTTTCGTATTCAACTCAAGGATTAACTTGTTTGATATCAGTTGAAGTTTGCGAGGTTCCAAGCTATGTATCACAGATTTTTATCACTGTTAATGATTAGTTTATGGGGAATGATGGCGCTGTCTGTCCCCAATCAAGCAGATGCTACAACTCCTCTAATTCGCGCCGAAATTCGGAACCTCCGCAACTTGGTGCAATTGATTCCTAGAAACGGTTCGAGGAAGCGTCAAGCGCGTAAAGCAGACGCTATGATTCCTGGGGATGGATTATCCACCGGTAGAGCTTCAGTAGCAGATTTGCGCTTTAACGATGGCTCTTTAGCCCGCGTTGGGGAACAAGCTATATTTCAATTTTTACCTAAAACTCGCAGATTTAAACTGTCAAGCGGGACTGTGTTATTACTTATCCCGCCTGGACGGGGGCAGACACGTATACAAACGCCGAGTGCCGCAGCAGCAATTCGTGGTTCAGCATTATTTGTCCGCTATGACCAGGAAAAAGATGTCACGATTGTAGGTGCGCTGACCAATAGCGGTATTGAAGTTTCTAACAAAGCTTCTCAAATTCAGAAACTACAAGCCGGACAGATGATGGTTATAGTCAAGGGTGAATTTCAAGGCTTATTCGATTTTGATTTGAGAAATTTTTATCAAACAAGCGATCTAGTTCGAGGATTAGATTTAAATAGACAAAACTCTCAACCAACTCCAGATCCTGCGATCGCTAGCGTTCAAGCGGAGACCACGGCAGCTGTAAACGCACAGGCACCAATAACAGGCAAGGAAGTAATTGAAAATCCATCGTTGTTACAGCTGACTACTGGTTCTTCACAGCAAACTACTGGTTCTTCACAGCAAACTACTGGTTCTTCACAGCAAACTACTGGTTCTTCACAGCAAACTACTGGTTCTACAAATTTGCCTGACAATCAAACTTTCACAAATGATAACCCAGTAGAATCCCTAGTGGAAACAGGACAAATCTTGTTAAATAATACTCAGCAATCTGAACGTAATAATCAGGTTGATCAAGTTCCAATACCACAACCAACACCAGACCCGCAACCAACACCAGACCCGCAACCAACACCAGACCCGCAACCAACACCAGACCCGCAACCAACACCAGACCCGCAACCAGACCCACAACAACCAACACCAGATCCACAACCAACACCAGACCCACAACCAACACCAGATCCACAACCAGACCCACAACAACCAACACCAGACCCGCAACCAACACCAGATCCACAACCAGACCCACAACAACCAACACCAGATCCACAACCAACACCAGATCCACAACCAGACCCACAACAACCAACACCAGATCCACAACCAACACCAGATCCACAACCAGACCCACAACCAGACCCACAACAACCAACACCAGATCCACAACCAACACCAGACCCACAACCTGCTCCCTAAGCTAACGCTTGTACTGATTACTACATCAACCGCTGCTGTAAACAGTAAAATTCAAGCTTGCAGCTGACACTAAAGCATCTAGTAGCGCTAAATTAAAGCAAGAGCGGGACTGACGCAGAATTTCTGGATATAAATTATGTTTCAATAATGATGTCCCCTGTAGAAATCCCGAAATAACTAGTTGCAAAAGAGACATAAAATCTATGACTTTTGATTACGACCTGTTTGTAATTGGTGCTGGTTCTGGAGGCTTAGCAGCTTCTAAACGAGCAGCGAGCTACGGGGCAAAGGTGGCGATCGCAGAATATGATTTGGTTGGTGGTACTTGTGTAATTCGCGGTTGCGTTCCCAAAAAACTCATGGTTTATGGCTCTCATTTTCCTGCACTGCTTGATGATGCCAAGGGCTATGGCTGGAAAACCAGTAATCTAGAATTGAACTGGGAACATTTCATTACATCTATAGATAAGGAAGTGCGACGACTTTCACAATTACACATCAGCTTTTTAGAAAAAGCTGGAGTTGAACTAATTCCCAATCGCGCTACTTTGATAGATCCTCACACCATAGAAGTTGATGGACACAAAGTGACAGCAGACAAAATTTTAATTGCTGTTGGTGGGCGTCCCGTCAAACCAGATTTGCCAGGCATGGAATATGGCATTACCTCTAACGAAATGTTTCATCTCCAAAAACAACCGAAACATATCGCTATTATTGGCGCTGGTTATATTGGCATAGAATTTGCCTGTATCATGCGCGGTTTAGGTTCTGAGGTGACACAGATTACTAGAGGTGAAAAAATCTTAAAAGGGTTTGATGAAGATATCCGTACAGAAATTGAAACGGGTATGACAAACAACGGCATCCGATTAATTAACAATAATGTAGTGAAAACAGTTGAACGCGTGCCGGAAGGTGTGAAAATCACCCTATCAGAGTCAGAGCAAAAACCAGTAATTGCCGATGTGTTTTTAGTAGCAACTGGTCGAACTCCCAACATCGATGGACTAGGTTTAGAAAACGCAGGGGTTGATGTCGTTGCTAGTTCTATGGAAGGGCCAGGATACAAAGCCACAAATGCGATCGCTGTCAATCAATATAGTCAAACTAGCCAACCAAATATCTTCGCCATAGGCGATGTTACTGATCGCTTAAATTTAACTCCTGTAGCAATTGGTGAAGGCCGCGCCTTCGCTGATAGCGAATTTGGCAATAATCACCGAGAATTTAGTCACCAGAATGTACCAACAGCTGTCTTTTCTACCCCTGAAGCCGCTACAGTAGGCTTGACAGAAGCAGAAGCCAGGGAAAAATTCGGTGACGCAGTGAAAATTTACCACAGTCGTTTCCGCCCCATGTACTACAGTTTAACTGGCAAGCAAGAGAAAACAATGATGAAGTTGCTTGTAGATGCCAACACTGATAAAGTACTAGGCGCTCACATGGTAGGTGACAATGCAGCTGAGATCATCCAAGGTGTAGCGATCGCTGTCAAAATGGGCGCAACCAAAAAAGACTTTGACGCCACCGTTGGTATTCACCCCACAGCCGCAGAAGAATTCGTCACCATGCGATAAGTCAGTGGTTATTGGTTATTGCACAACCAACATCACAAAAACCTCATGCCCACCCAGTACATCTACCTTCACGGCTTTGCCTCCAGCCCCAAATCTGCCAAAGCAAGGGATATAAGCGATCGCTTTACCCAAATACAGACTCAACTACAAATTCCCGACTTGAATGCTGGTGATTTTTCTCATCTGACAATTACTCGCCAGCTAACTCAAGTAGCCGCAGAATTTAGTCATGATTCTGTGCCAGTTACACTCATAGGTTCTAGTTTAGGTGGGTTGATTTCTGCTCACTTGGGACAGCAACATTTACAATTACAACGTCTAGTCTTGCTAGCACCTGCCTTTGGGTTTTTATCTCATTGGCTACCCAAGCTAGGAGATGAAGAAGTGCAGCGTTGGCAACGAGAAAAATATCTCATGGTTTACCACTACGGGGAAGGGCGATCGCTACCCTTAAGTTACGATTTCGTTACAGACGCTGCCCAGTATCGAGAAGAAATGTTACAGCGTCCGATTCCTACCTTGATTTTGCATGGGAAAAAAGATGAAGTTATCCCCATTGAAGCAAGTCGCGACTTTGCGCGATCGCGTCCTTGGGTGGAGTTAGTGGAACTCGATAGTGATCACGCTTTAGGTAACGTAATGGCAGAAATTTGGCAGGCAATTTGTTTTTTCTGTCAGTTACCTTAAAGCTGTAAAATATAAGACCTCATACTATTAATGTCATTTGTTAATTGTCCTTTGTCTTTTTAATGACCAATAACCCTACGGGTGACGCTCCTACCTCGCTCTAAGCGAAGCTATGCCGTAGGCTTGACGCAAGCGTTGCGAAGATGGGGAAAACCACGCCACTCCCACGCCCACGGGGGTGGCTCCCCAAGACCGCACTAGCTCACCAATGACCAATGACCAAATTAATTACGAATTACGTTAGCGAAGCGATAGCGAAGCGGTAGCGAGTCCTCGAGCGTCAGCGTTAGCGAGGTACGAGCGTCAGCGTAAAGCCTGCGGCATAGCTTCGCTTAGAGCGACACAGGAGCGTCGCGTCATTACGAATTACGAATTACGAATTATTTAATATGCTTCCCTTTATCCGCTCAGATTTAGTCCAACTCAACGCTTACAAACCTCACCCCAGTAGTGATACAGCCGAACCAGTTGCAACGCAGTTGGATCGGCTGGATACGAATGAAAGCCCTTATGATTTGCCGCCTGAGTTAAAACAAAAGCTGGCGTGGACGTATCAGCAAGTTATTGAAACAAATCGTTATCCTGATGGTGGACATGAGATACTCAAGAATGCGATCGCCCAATACGTCAATGAATCAGCTGGACTTTCACCCCCTTTATTCACTGCTGTTAACATTTCTGTTGGTAATGGTTCAGATGAATTAATTCGTTCTTTATTAATTGCCACCTGTCTAGGAGGCGAAGGCAGTATTCTAGTTGCCAATCCCACTTTTTCAATGTACGGGATTACAGCACAAACTCTAGGCATTCCCGTTGTGGTGGTAGCTAGAAATGAAGCCGATTTTGAGATTGACTTACAAGCTGCACAGTCCGCCATAGAAAAAACTCAAAATCCTCCCATTCGGGTAGTTTTTGTAGTGCATCCTAACTCCCCAACAGCTAATAGCCTAACTGCAACAGAATTAACCTGGTTAAGAGGCTTAAGTGAGCAAGTTTTAGTAGTCATTGACGAGGCTTACTTTGAATTTAGCCAAACTTCCTTAGTTGCTGAACTAGCACAACACCCTAACTGGTTGATACTACGCACTTTTTCTAAAGCTTTTCGTTTAGCATCTGTTCGCGTTGGCTATTGCGTCGGTCATCGAGATGCGATCGCCATCCTCGAAAAAGTTCGTTTACCATATAATCTATCCAGTTTTTCTCTAGCAGCCGCCTCAGTTGCTTTGCAAAATCGCTCACTGTTGCTAGAATCAGTCCCCCAAACTATAAGTGAACGAGCCAAACTCATCGCCGCTTTATCTAGACACTCAACATTACAAATTACAGAAAGCGCAGCTAACTTTATCTTTGTGCGTCTCAAACCTAATAATTCTGACTCACAAGACATCGGTTTAAACAGTCTCTACCATGAACTGAGCAAGCAAGGTACTCTTGTACGCCAAATTAGCAAAGGATTGCGAATTACTGTAGGAACGATTGAAGAAAATTCCCGTACAATCAACCGAGTACAAGCTATTTTGACAAAGCCTACAAATTAGTAATTAAACCTGCCATTCACATCGCTGCCTAAACGCCGTACTGCACCTACCGTTTGTGGTAGTACACCCACCAAAAGCGCAAAGGCAACATCCGGTAAATAAGCCACTGTTTCTGGTGGAAAGTATTGTTCAAATTGGTCGAGAATCTTCTGAACTCGCTGCTGAGGTACTGAGTTTTCTGTAATCTGCTTGATTAACCTAATCCATTGTCGTCTGATTAGATAAGCCTTTTGGCGTTCCTCATTAGATTCGGGAGTTAATAAAGATAGATTACCTATGGGTAATGCCCTTTGACAGTCCCAATCATAATCTCCTCCTACGGCAGCCCCAGGCCCAGCAAACTCTGCGTGGTAACGTTTAAAAAGTATTAATCCATTCCGCCTACGACTATTAACAATGAAAACTTTTCCAGAGTGTAAAAGCGTAAGAATATCCGAGCCTTGCGATTGCTCAGTTCCATCTGACATGACAAGATGATCAAGGAAACTGGCTTCAGGGGAATAAGTTGATACCATAGTAATCTGATAGCGCCGATGCTTTTCGCTATCCATGTTTTCTTAAACTTTTAATTAAATGTGGTAGTAGTATGCACTTCAAAACGGAACTAACTGTTACCTAAAATTAAGTTTTCGCTTTTTCTTATTATTAAGATTTTTTGGTCAGTCTCACAAAGCTAGGAATAAGTAGGTGTTGTTCAGTAATTGATTAATTATATTTTATGAGATTTAACTAAATTTGTCTTCTGCTAATAGGCTCTTTTGTTAAAGTTTTTATAAAGATAAATATCTTAATTACAAAGTTATTATGAGGAATTTGCAATTTAATAATCGTATCTTTACGGATGCTTCCATTATAGTTCATTTTTTAGATATTAAAATACTGAGCATTAGTAAATTCAAAAAATTTAAAATACTATTTTTTGCTCTGAATAATAAATATTAGTTTTCAAAAAAATATTATTTTTTTATTAACATAAATCATTCTGTCCGTCAAAGATTTGCAGCAAAATATTATGATTATGAGGAGAAAACCCGGAAAGTTTCAGCATAAAACTCTTGGGTAATTTTCCATCTTTGATTTCTGTTTTATATAACGATTTAGTGATTTATATTTATATAAATTTTTGTAAAATTTTTAGGTAATAGAGTTAGGTATCAGCAATACTAAATAACCAACAAAAAATGCGTCATTTCATCATGTAAAAATCTCAAATACTAAACACTTCAAAGGTATCTTACTCAAATAATCTCAAGTACATCGAGAAAATATAAATACTCACACGTGATCGCTAATTTTTGACAGACTTAGATCAGATTTTAATTATCTGTCAGTGTTTAAGCGCTTGTGTAATAATATTTGACGCGATCGCCCTACGAGAAATGGATTCCAACTCGCTTCAATTTTATGTACTCGATATCCCAAGCGAAAATAAAGCTGCCTTGCTTGGTAATTACTTTCTAAAACATGGAGATATAAGTCTTGAAATCCCCACTCGCGGGAAACTTTTTCACAACTGATCAGTAACCCTGAGGCTACTCCATGCCTGCGGTATTTTGGCTGAACAGCTAAATTAGACAGGTAAAGAAAACTCCTACCACATTGAGTCCATGCATCGCTGAAGCGCACCCCTGCTTCTACAGTTCCCATTAAGTTATGAGCCTTATTCGCAGTAGCGTCTACGGCAACCAAACAAACGTGATGAGGCGCAGGTGATAGCAGTCGATGCCTTAAATCTTCGTAAATACCCAAACGTAATATGGGAAAAGCCCATCCCCATAGCCCCTTTTGGGAGTGAAAACTTTCAGCAATGATTTGAGCAACATCAGTTAAATCATCAGGCGTAGCCGCACGAATTTGGAATTGGCTAGAAGCTGGCTTAGTAGTGCCTGTGACTGTTTGTTGATAGTATGGGTGAAAAAACCAGGATGTCAAGGCTAGTTTAGTATTGATATTATTTAACGAAAATCTTCTTCAATATCCTAAAACATCATCCGACTAGGATGAAAACTTCAAATTTGCCAAATGATTAGATAATGTGGCAATAATAATTTTTCAACTGCTGCTACAGTAAAAATACTCAGTGATTGTTCTGATTGCTAAATTGGAAACAGGTATTTGTCTAATAGTATACTTTGCTTTTAAATCCTTATTGTTGTCACGTCCCTGACTCTACCATGACTACCATAAATAAAATTTACCTGCAAGTGTTAGTGCAACTGCTGCAAGGGGAAAAATTAGTATGCAGCTTTAACTGGATTTTTCAGCCAGCTTTGAGCGCTTTATGTAATATCAGATACTTCTCACCGGAGGTGAGACAAAATTTGGCAAGCAAGCATCAACTCTGTAACAATAAAACAAACTATGCAATTAATTCCGCTGCATCAGAGCGAATGGCGATCAGTATAAATTATTGAGTGAGACGAACTACTGTGAGTAAACGCTTCTACACTCAGCAGTCATGTAACCAAACAGCCTTAATGGTCGAAATGCTCTGCTCTTACCTGATCAGATTATTCTTTATCCAACTGCCGTTGCAGCAGGAAAGCGGCGCATGAAATCCCAAGCAAACAGTAAACCTAAAATTTTGGTTGTTGATGACGAGTTAGACAACCTTGACCTGCTTTATCGCACTTTCTATCGCGATTATAAAGTGCTAAGGGCATCCTCCGGGCCTGCGGCACTCGATCTGCTCGCCCAAGAAGGAGAAGTCGCAGTAATTATCTCCGATCAGCGGATGCCGATGATGAGCGGTACGGAATTTTTGAGTTTAACAGCAACTCAATATCCAGACATTATCCGTATTATCCTCACAGGGTACACCGATGTCGAAGACTTGGTGGAAGCAATCAATGCTGGTAAGGTATTCAAATATGTTACTAAACCGTGGGAAGCAGAGGAACTCAAGGCAGTAGTACGCCAAGCTCTGGATACTCATAATGTTCTCAAAGCTCGCACTCGCGAATTAACTCGCACACTGCGTCAGGAATCGCTGTTAAACACTGTTACGAATACGATTCGCAGTGCTTTAGACTATCGGCAAATTTTGCAAGCGATCGTAGATACAGTAGGTCATATGCTGGAGGTGGATGTTTGTTTATTACGTCCCTTCCAAGATGAGCAATTGGTAGATGAAAGATTCATTTATCAGAAAGTTTTTTTAGAGGAAACAGGGGAGAGTGTAAATTTAAATTCCTCTCTGTCTTTTCTCGCTCAGACAGTGTGGGAAACTCGTGAAGTACAAATAATTCATAATGTTGCTGGTGATGAACGGATTCAGGGTGATACGCCCGAACTGTACCAACGTAATATAGCGTTTGCAACTGCTAATATTTGCTCAAGTTTAGTTGTGCCATTGATTTGTCAACAGGAACTGATGGCAATGTTGGCACTGCACCAATGCTCAGAGCCTCGTTTTTGGGGTGATGAGGAGGTACAGTTGGTGTTGATGGTAGCGGATCAGGCAGCTTTGGCTTTATCCCAAGCCTATGCTTATGAACAGGTACGTGCCCTTGCTAAGCGAGAAGTCTTAATTAATACGATTACTAGCGCAATTCGCTCTAGCCTAGATCCTCAAGATATTTTTGCAGCGATTACCCAACAATTGGGACAGGCTTTACAAGTTGATGGATGTGTTTTGTCTTTGTGGACAGAAGAAGATGAGTTTGTTCAGTGTGTAGGCTTGTATGATAATTCTCCAAATGAAAATACTAGCGATCAAAGTTCAACTCAGCAATTACCCAATTCTCAAGCCACAATTAAGGAGAATCTGATTCTGCAAGAAATCTTGCGGACACAGGAACCTGTAGTAATTACTGATAGCAAATATTCTTTTTTAGAAATTCAAGGTTTTGATTTGCCATCGAAAATGCCAGCACGATCGCTCATGATTGTGCCATTATTGGCTGATGGAAAATGTATTGGTAGTATTACTCTACGTGAAGGTAATAAAGTACGCCAGTGGTTATCATCTGATATTGAACTGGCTAAATCAGTAGCAGCACAAGCAGCGATCGCAGTACAGCAATCACATTTATACCAAAAAACTCGCCAACAAGCAGAACGCTTACTGGAATTAGACAGGCAAAAAACAGAGTTTTTCCAAAATATTTCGCATGAATTCCGTACTCCCATCACCTTGATTCAAGGGCCTTTAGAGTCGGCGGTGGCAGCTGGTGAAGGATTATCTTACTCTCAAAGTGCGATCGCTTTACGTAACTCTCGCCGTCTTCTGAGATTAGTCAATCAACTGTTGGATTTGCAACGCCTTGATGCTGGGAGGATGCAGCCTAGTTTCCGCCCCTGTGATTTAGTTGAATTTGTTAACCAAATTGTTGAGTCGTTTCGCCCTTATTGTGAAAAAAAAGAACTGCATCTGATCACTCAGTTGGATGAATGTCCCACGGTTTACTTAGATGTCGAAAAGTTTGACAAGATAATTTACAACCTGCTGTCTAATGCCATGAAGTTTACTCCTGAAGGGGGTACAGTCAGCGTTAAGTTAAAATCTCAAGAAAATCATTGCGTACTGCAAGTACAAGACACTGGTATTGGCATAGTTAAAGAACAAATTCCCCACTTATTTGAACGCTTCCGCCAAGCTGAAGGTTCAGAAAACCGTTCCTATGAAGGCAGTGGCTTGGGTTTGGCTTTAGTAAAAGAATTGGTAGAACTGCACGGCGGTAGAGTCACTGTAGAATCAGTTTATGGACAAGGTACTACTTTTACCGTATGGTTGCTTCCTGATGCTGCTCATTTGCCCATACAACAAGTGCTAGAGACTCCTTGTGAACTAAATACCAGCCGCGCTAGTGTAGAGTTGGCCGATTTAGAGTTGGTAGAAGAAGAAACTACCAAAGAAAAACACATACAAGATGATAACATTCACTCTCCAGCAACTTTACCTCACTCCTTTATCTTGGTTGTAGACGATAACCCAGATCTGCGAGCTTACGTATCTGACATACTCCGCCGCGATGGGTATCAAGTACAAACGGCTCGTAATGGTCATGAAGGATATAGTATAGCTAAGGAAGTTGCACCTAGCTTGATAGTCACTGACTTGATGATGCCCTTAGTAACTGGAATAGAAATGATTCAGATGATCCGCAAAGAGGAGAATCTCAAAGGAATACCAATCATTTTACTAACAGCGAAAGTTGATGAGGAAACCCGCATCGAAGGGACAGAGCATGGCGCGGATGCTTATTTAGCCAAACCATTCAATGATCGCGAACTTCTAGCGGAAGTTCGGAATCTTCTAGCTTTGAAAGCAAATGAACGGCGAGTTTTAGAGTTAAATACTTATTTAACAGAATCTGTACTTAAGCGCTTTTTACCACCTGTATTGGTACAAAAAGCCGCAGCCGGAACTTTATCGCTAGATTTACGTCCAGAACCACGCTTGATTACAGTTTTATTTAGTGACATTGTCGGTTTTACCCAGCTAGCCAATACTCTGAGATCTCGCAGAGTCGCAGAGTTGCTTAATGAATATTTAGAAGCTATGACCAAAGTTGTGTTTGACAATGGCGGTACTGTAGATAAATTTATGGGAGATGCTATCTTAGCTTTATACGGAGCGCCAGAAGAACTGACCCCAAACGAACAGGTGCGTCGAGCTATTAATACAGCTAAAGCAATGCACCGTTCGCTTGCTGTGTTAAACCAGCGTTGGCGAGAGCAAGGTATTTTCGACAGTGACAGACTCACGGGGGTACAATTTCGTTGTGGTATCCACCAAGGTACAGCTGTTGTAGGAATGTTTGGCAGTGCGGAACGTGCTGATTATACTGCCATTGGCCCAAGTGTAAATATTGCTGCTAGGTTACAATCTGCGGCTGTTCCTGGTACCATTCTGGTTTCTGCGGCTGTGGCTGATTATTTGCAGGAAGATGAAATTATCAAAGGTAGTCCGTTAGAACTTAAAGGAGTAGATGAAACAGTTTTGACTTTTGCTGTGACGCCAGAATTAATCGCTAAAATTTAAACTGGGTTGATTAGTGTCAATAAATTAGTTAAAGTGTTTGATTTTAGACACTTAATTTTCCTTAAGATGTATTATTTTAAGAACAAACCCATAGAATAAATATATATTTTTTGCCTCATACAGAGTCACAGAGAAAGAGACCAGATTTAAGATTTTTGCCATAAGTATAATGAGGTAATGTATTGGAAAGTTCTTAGTTCACAACTTTTTGAGTGTGTCTTAATTACGAATTAACAATTACGTTAGCGTCATTGGTAGCGTTAGCGCAGCGTTAGCGAGGTACGAGCGTCCGAAGGAGCGTCATTACGAATTAATATGACACCACCGATCGCAGACAAAACTCCAATTCCAGCTAAAATCTGGAGGCGACACACTGATCCACCAGGTTTGTGGGTTGCTGTAATCATGGGTTCGATTTCTCTGCATTTGCTGGTGTTCTGGCTAATGCGCTCATCTGGGTTTAGCCTGAGACAGCAGCAAAATGATGAAGCCACGATTCCAATAGAAATTGTAGAAATTCCTGCTCAAACTCAGCCAAGAGCAAAACCAGTTCCTTCTAAACCGCTATCTACAACTCAAAAGCCACAAGTAACAGCAAAAGCTACCTTTGAGCCTGAAGATAGAAGTGCTATAGATTTTACCAAAAGACAACAGGCGATCGCCGAACAGCGTCAACGCGAACTCACTGAACAACGTCAACGCGAACTCACTGAACAGCGTCAGCGCGAACTCGACGAACAGCGTCAGCGCGAACTCGATGAACAACGTCAACGCGAACTCGACGAACAGCGTCAGCGCGAACTCGACGAACAACGTCAACGCGAACTCACTGAACAGCGTCAGCGCGAACTCGACGAACAGCGTCAGCGCGAACTCGATGAACAACGTCAACGCGAACTCGACGAACAACGTCAACGTGAACTCGACGAACAACGTCAACGCGAACTCACTGAACAGCGTCAGCGCGAACTCGACGAACAGCGTCAGCGCGAACTCGATGAACAGCATCAACGTGAACTCGACGAGCAAGCCAATAACCAAAATTTGTCTTCGGAAACTCCTGGTAACTTACCAGGTATTCCTAATACTCAAGATTCTTCCTTGCAAACTTCTAATGCAGATGCTGGAAGCCTTTTAGCAAGTTTAGTAGGAGAACCTCAACAGCTAGAAAGAGATAGACATAATCACCCAGCTAAAATCAAACCAAGCAACCAGCCATTTCCCAAAGGTCTCGAATATGTGAAGTATATCGAAAAGAAACCTGGTCAGCCTTTAGAACTCACGGTGATATTAACAATTTCAGAGAAGGGTGAACTTGAAAAGGTTGCGATTGAAGACGAAGCAATACCAGTAGATCAAAGAAGCTATTATCAAGATTTTATTACCAATCAAGTTTTTCAAAACTGGGAGTTTGAACCTGCATACGACAACGATCCAAACGATCCAAAGCCAAGTGACCTGATGGTACGTATCCAAATCCAGCCTCTTCCATGAGGGCTAAATTTTTTAATTTTAGCTAAAGCTATGTTATGCTTATAAAGTTGGAAATTTGCGGGCGTAGTTTAGTGGTAAAACTATAGCCTTCCAAGCTATTAATGCGGGTTCGATTCCCGCCGCCCGCTTGAAAAGCGATATAGTTGTTTGTAAGCGTATTGTAGTGTAAATCCCACTCCTAAACGTAGTTGTGCTAGCACAGCTTTAGCTAAGCACGAGGTCATTGCAAATTGCTCATCTAGAGACGCTTCATAGCGCGTCTCCCAAAGGGTTCGTCAACATAAAACCTTCATTTTAAATCTAATAAACCTTCTTCTTTGAGTTTAGGATTAAAACGAATTTGCATTTGTAAACCACGTGCTGCTAATTCTGCTAAAACTTCTGCTTCTACACGCCGCGCTACATTTTTAATAATTTTCATTTGTGCTAATTCATCATTAGTAGGGTTTTGATAGCTTGTTTGTTCTGCCGCCGTCATCATTGCTTTCACATCAATGGGGTTAGTCCATTTTTGTTTATCATCTCCATTTCCCAATGGCACGACGCCATTTTCATGAATCCAAGCTTTTTCAATACTTTCTAAAATCTTACGGCTGGGAAGTTCAATAGTTTGAACCTTTACCCAATAACATTGTTGTGGCTGACGTACCAAATGCTGCTTCAGACTAAGATAAACATCACGTGAGTAACCAACAAATTGCAGTACCTGTTCTTGGTTGAAAATAGCATACACCCCTATTTTCCCTTGCAATTGTTCAGATAATTCACCTTGATTGTCAATGTAAGCAATATACTCCAAGTCTATCAAAGCAGGAATATTAGTTTCCGTAGTCATAAATAAAATTGAAATTGACTAATTGTTTTAATGCTTATATAAATCTCTGAATCTTGTTATTAAAAATACCTGTTAAACACAAAGCCGCACTAAACTTTTTTACTTCTTCTTGCTTGGCGTCCTTGATATCTAACCTGTGGTAAGCCGCTACCCTGTGCGAACAACTTCGTCGAATGCGTCTAAGGCGTTTCGTTTCTCATATAGTTTTGATATCTTCATCCAGAATTAGTACAACCAATTTTCCGATAAATTGCACAAAGGCGACTGGGGCTAAAAATCTTAGCACTAAACATAAAATTCGGTGGTACATTGATAATAGCGTATTCATCAGATTCATAATATTTTTCCAATATAGCTGGCATCCCTTTAGGAGTTGCCAAGCTATAAGGAACTGGTTGAAAAAGTAATTCAGTAAATTCTACTTTTTCGCACTGCAAATGTTGACAAATCTGCTTGACAAAAGTCTCACTCTTCAATAACTGAAATAAAGTTTCTTGAGCTTGCGGTTCAAGAGTGAAATTACCATCAAAGTTTTGAACGATTTTTAAGGGCATTTTGTGTGAAGGTGATTGTATAGCGATCGCAAATTAGTTATAAAAATCAGCCTATGAGATTATGGGACTTCTGTCAGCCCTATGCATAGGCGCAAAAGATTAAGAATCATAAAGTTTGTTGAATGAACCAAAAGAAAAAGGCGAAAGAAACTCTTCTTTCACCTTTTAAACTTTTATCTTGAGGTTTTACTCATCATCAAAATCGTCGTCGTCGTCTTCCTCAAAATCGTCTTCTTCTTCCTCGTCCACAATTTCATCGGCGATTAATTCATCATCATCATCTAGAATTGACCTTTCTATGCGTCTGTTGCCAAATCCAGATTCTGCCAGGGAAGGAGAATCTAAATTATAGGCCCGGGCTGTGCGGTCATCTAGTACCATATCCAACGGGTCATCGACTTCATCCAAAACGCTGCTACTTTCAAGCGCCGCATAATCATCGATTGCACCCGGTTCTTCATAGGTATTGTAACCAGTACCCGCCGGAATTAATCGCCCGATAATCACGTTTTCTTTTAAACCCCGCAGCCAGTCGGATTTACCTTCAATCGCGGCTTCGGTTAGTACCCGTGTTGTTTCTTGGAAGGATGCAGCAGAAATAAAGCTGTCAGTGTTCAACGATGCTTTGGTGATACCCAACAGTACTGGGGTATACTGTGCCCTAGCACCGCCAGTAATTGCCATTGCTTCGTTGACTTGCTCAACTTGGCGCAATTCTACCAATTCGCCGGGGAGCATGGTGGTGTCTCCACCATCATCAATCCGTACTTTGTTGGTCATCTGGCGCACAATTACTTCAATGTGCTTATCGGCAATATCAATACCTTGGGATTGATATACCATCTGTACTTCATTTACCAAAAATGTTTGCACCTTTTGTAAGGCGTGGCTAGCACAAGCATAAACGCCGTCTTCTGAACCCAAGCTGAAGAAGATTTCCAGGATCTCGTGGGGGTTGGATGGGCCATCAGTTAATGGCTGTCCAGCTAAGATATGTGCCCCATCTGGGATAATCAAATTTTGTCCTGGCCCCAATGGGTAATCGGTGACTACACCATTTGATTCTACAACTTTGATGGCGATCGCTTCATCACCATCACCATAAACAACTTTGACTTCTCCTGCGCGTCGTGCTAAAATGCAAGCCTCTTTTGGCTTCCGAGCTTCTAGAAGTTCCTCAATCCGTGGTAAACCTTGGATGATGTCTCCAGTTTTTGCCCGTTCAAATACCAACAGCACCAAGTTATCACCGCGCTGTACCAAATCACCATCTTCTACCTGCAACACAGCACCAGGGCTAACTCGGTAGGGACGACCGACACGAATAGTAATTGAGTAGTTTTTAGTACTTAGTGCTGATTCATCAGTAGTTGTAGCGGCAGTATTTTTTACAAAATCTACTACTTGCCCAGATTCTTCAGCAAAGATGCCAGCAGCAACTTCTGCACCTTCTACAAGCAAATCGCCAACCTTGACTTTCGGCTGGGTGCTAGTGTTGGTTACTATCATGTCAGTTTGCCGTAATACCAAACAGCGGCGTACAGTTTCTGTGCCTTTTTGCACACCCCGCACAATCCCACCTTCTTTACACAAGATTTGGGTACGTGCAACCACAGATCCAGGTGCAATAGTTAGTCCATCTTGGACTTCTAGACTTGTCTGGGTACTACCTTGAGTAGCATCAGCGGCAATGTCTCGACGCACCACCAAGGATTCCAAAATCACCAACTGCAAGCGCTGCACTTCTGGATCTTGCTCATCCTCCACCAATTCAATATCTGCTGCTAGGGGAGAGGCATTGTGGTCTTGTTCGCCTTCTTGTTCAATTTCCAGTACTAGCTGGGTTCGTAGCAACTCCACACCTTCAACGGACTTGACGCGTTCTGAATCTTTGTAAGGTAGTCGTTGCACTGCCCGCAACTGAATCGAACGTCCTGTCTGTTGACTCACCGATGTGGTTGATGGCACATCTGGATTATTCGGTACAGGGAATTCCACTACCGGACGACTCAACAATGCTGGGCCTTCTGGAGACTCGACATACTGGATGTAGCGTAATTCTGTAGCAACGCTGCCTTGGAATTCTTCACCAGGTTGGACAAAGGTGTTATCTCGCCCGCTCACTGCTTCTGGATCATCCACCATCAGCAGTTCGCCTGGTTTAATTACCACTTCTCGCAGAATGTCGTTTTTCTGGGTAACTTCTACTACACCACTGGTTTGACAGAAGATATCTTTGACTACCTCTGTACCAGCTTCGACAAACTGACCGTCTTCCACCAATAGCAAAGAAATATCTTTATTGACTTCGTGGGTTTCTTCGGGAATCCACAGCAGTGTACCTCCCTCTACCACTTCGTAACCCAGCTTGGCTTTGCCTTTCTTCTGGACTTCTACACCCGCGAATTTCAGGAAACCACCTGTGGTTGTGCGATAGCGATCGTCAATCAATTCAGCAACTACTTGACCATTTTGCACTTTTGTGCCTGGTGTAGCCCGGAGGTTGAATACTTGGTTATTGCCAGTAGAGACTAAGTAGTTGTTACGACCTTGGGAACTTTGGACTGTGACTGTTGCTTGGTCTAAAACCACAGAGGCTGTGATAATTTCAATCTCTCTAGTACTCTTGCCGGGAGTAGCTTCGGGTAAGCGCACCACACCACCGTGCAAAGTAGTCAATTTGGTTTCTGCTAAAACGCCATTAGAGGCGATCGCATCACCATTCTTCACCACTAATTCTGCACCTGGCGGTAAGTTATAAACTTCCCCAGACAAAATCCAAATCAAGCCACCTCTAGCAGCGGTGGTTGTGGTGTTACCTTGACGGTCGGTTTTTTGTTCTGGGACAACTTCGGCAAATTGAACTTCCCCTGCCAAGTCTGAGGCGACATCTTTGACCGCTTTCTCCGTATTAGTACGGGTTGTGCGTCCACCTAGGGCAACTTCTGCCAGCAACTGACCAATTTTTACTTGTTGTCCATCAACTATATATAGTGTTGAAGCTTGGGTGACATGAATTTCTTGGTTAGCTGGGGTCTCAGAGCCTTCTTTTTTTGGCTCTAAAATTAAGATGCCATTGGCTTCAACATACAAAGCATCTTCACCATGACGGGTACGATAGGGTCTTGTCCGCAACTTGCGAGGAATTTTGATTGTACCGTCAGTTTTCGAGCGTACTTGTTGCGCTACTTCCCCAGTAAACACACCGCCTGTGTGGAATGTCCGCATGGTTAGCTGGGTTCCAGGTTCACCAATACTTTGAGCGGCAATAATCCCCACAGCTTCGCCTAAGTCTACCATTTTCGCATGAGCTAGACTCCAGCCATAGCAGTGTTGGCACACAGAACGCGCCGCCTCACAAGTTAGAGGCGATCGCACCACAACTTCCGCAACCCCAGCTTTTTGAATTTTGATCGCCAAGTCATCGGAAACTGGGGTATTGCGGGGTGCGATTACTTCTTTTGTAGTTGGATGTATTACATCTTCGCCAATTACGCGTCCCATCAAGCGGGTTGCCAGAGGGATCAAAGTTTTTGCACCCTCCGTCATCGGACGTATGGGAATTCCCCTGGTGGTACCGCAGTCAAATTCCCGAATGATCACATCCTGGGATACGTCTACTAGACGGCGGGTGAGATAACCAGAGTCGGCGGTACGTAAGGCTGTGTCTACCAATCCTTTTCTCGCGCCGTAAGACGAGATAATATACTCTGTGACGGTGAGACCTTCCCGGAAGTTGGTTTTAATTGGTAAGTCGATAATTTCTCCTTGGGGATCTGCCATCAGTCCCCGCATCCCTACCAATTGCCGCACCTGGGAGATGTTACCCCGTGCCCCAGAAAACGCCATCATGTATACGGAGTTGAGGGGGTTGGTTTTCTTAAAGTGGACAACTACTTCATCTTTGAGGGCTTCACTAGTACCATTCCAAGTGTCGATTACTTTTTGGAAGCGTTCAACTTCGGTGATTTCTCCCCGTTGGTAACGGGCTTCAGTCGCGCGAATTTCTTCTTCAGCCGCTTCGAGGAGCGATCGCTTACTAGGTGGCACCATTAAGTCATCTACACTAATGGAAACCCCTGCTTTAGTAGCGTAGCGAAAACCCAAATCTTTTAACTTGTCCGCCATCACAGCGGTTCGCGCTGTCCCATAATGCGTAAAGGCCCAAGAAATCAAATTTCTTAATTGACCTTTATCAACCACGCGATTGCGGAAAATCATTTTTTCGTTAGTCATTAGTCATTAGTCCTGAGTCTTGGGGGATTGGGTACTGGGTACTGGGTACTGGGTACTGGGTATTTTTCCAGTCCCCAATCACCAGTCCCTAGTCCCTAACTAGCAAGTGCTTCTTGAATGGCTTTGTTGTAAATCACGCGACCTGGTGTTGTACGTACATACTGAGAAACTACATTTCCCTCACTGTCTTCTCTGACTCGACGGAACTTGTACAACAATGTCCGGCTACCATCGGTGTTGTCTGTAACTTCCAAAGGTTCCAAATCTGGTTGGTCTGATTCTACTTCACCGTCAAATCGCACATAGATGTAAGCGTGCAAGTCTATTTGCTCTTGCTGAAAAGCCATAATTACATCATCTAGCGAAGCAAAATATCGCCCTGCCCCTTTTGTTGCACCGGGATTTTCTGCTGTTAAATAGTATGCTCCCAGCACCATGTCTTGGCTAGGCGTGATAATCGGCTTCCCTGTGGCTGGTGACAAAATATTGTTAGAAGCCAACATCAACAACCGCGCCTCAGCTTGACTTTCTAAGGACAATGGAACGTGTACCGCCATTTGGTCGCCGTCAAAGTCAGCGTTAAAAGCTGGACATACCAGAGGATGCAGTTGAATTGCCCTTCCTTCCACCAAAATCGGCTCAAAAGACTGAATCCCCAAACGGTGCAGTGTCGGTGCGCGGTTGAGTAATACTGGGTGTCCTTCGATTACCTCTTCTAAGACATCCCAAACACTGGGATCAGACCGAGATATCAGCTTTTTCGCAGCTTTGATGTTATTTACCATCCCCGTGCGAATCAGGCGATTAATTACAAACGGTTGAAACAGCTCAATTGCCATTTCCCTTGGCAAACCACACTGGTGAATCTTCAACTTCGGCCCCACCACAATTACAGAACGACCGGAGTAGTCAACCCGTTTACCCAGCAAGTTCTGCCGAAAACGCCCTTGCTTACCTTCAATAATGTCTGATAAAGATTTCAACGGACGGTTATTTGCCCCAACAACGGTGCGTCCCCGCCGACCGTTATCAATCAAAGCGTCTACTGCTTCTTGCAACATCCGCTTCTCGTTCCGCACAATAATCTCTGGTGCTAAAATTTCTTGCAGCCGTGCCAAACGATTATTGCGATTAATCACCCGCCGATACAAATCATTTAAGTCACTGGTGGCGAACCGTCCACCATCTAGCTGCACCATTGGCCGCAAGTCTGGTGGAATCACGGGGATCACAGTCATTACCATCCACTCTGGCTTAGAACCAGTGGCGATAAAGTTGTCAATCACCCGCAGGCGCTTAATTAATTTCGCCCGCTTTTGTCCTTTAGCGTTACCAATTTCCTCTCGTAAGGTTTCAGCTTCTTGCTCTAAATTGATATCAGCCAACAAGCGCAACAGTGCCTCAGCACCAATACCTACCTCTACACCTTGCAACTGAGAATCTTCGCTATAAATTTGGTCTTCAATTTCCAGCCATTGATCTTCACTCAATAGCTGTTTATAGCTTAAGGTTTCAGCATTACCTGGACTGAGGACAACATAAGAGTTGAAATAGACAATCTGCTCAACATCCCGCAAAGGCATATCCAGCAGGATAGAAATATAGCTGGGAATCCCTTTGAGATACCAAACGTGAGCCACTGGTGCAGCGAGCTTAATATACCCCATCCGGTGGCGTCGTACCCGCGACTCGGTGACTTCTACCCCACAACGCTCACAGACAATTCCACGGTGACGTACTCTCTTGTACTTACCACAGTGGCATTCCCAATCTTTCGCAGGGCCAAAAATCCGTTCACAGAACAAGCCATCCATTTCTGGCTTGAGTGTCCGGTAATTAATCGTCTCTGGCTTGGTGACTTCACCTACCACCTGACCATTGGGTAAAGTGCGCTCACCCCATTGCCGAATGCGTTCTGGTGATGCCAAGCCGATTTTTACGTAGTCAAACTGATTAGTTTGGGCGGGTCTCATTTTTCTAATTCGTAATTCGTAATTCGTGAGGGAGTCGGAGTCTTGGCGGTTCCCGTCGAGTCCGTTAGCGCTAGCGTCAAGCCTGCGGCATAGCTTCGCTTAGAGCGACGTTCGCGTCAGCGTCTCCCCTTGGGAGAAGGAGCGTCACTCCCGAACCCGAAGGGTAATTCGTAATTAACAATTTTTAATTCGTAATTCGTAATCAATTCTTCAATTACGAATTACGAATTATCAATTACGAATTACTCGTCTTCTTCCAACGATTCGCGGGAGAGAGATTCATAGGTTGGTCGAGGCGGTGTACGACGGGCTGATTGGTCTGCCATCAAATCGACTTCTACATCTAAAGAACTACCGTCTGCTTGGGTTTCTACTTTGTGTACGGCAATATCTAACCCCAATGATTGCAGTTCTCGCATCAGTACTTTAAAGGATTCTGGTGTCCCTGGTCGAGGAATTGCCTTACCTTTAACGATCGCATTGAGCGCTTCATTTCTACCCTGCATATCATCAGACTTGACTGTCAGCAATTCCTGCAAGGTGTAAGCGGCACCGAAGGCTTCTAGTGCCCACACTTCCATTTCCCCAAATCGCTGACCACCTTGCTGTGCTTTACCACCCAAGGGTTGCTGAGTCACTAGCGAGTACGGGCCTGTGGAACGGGCGTGAATCTTATCATCCACCAAATGCACTAGCTTCAGCATGTAGGCTACACCCACAGTTACTGGTCGGTCAAAGGGTTCGCCAGTCCGACCGTCATAAACTATGATTTTGCCGGGATCATCCGGGTTATATACCCAAGTTTTGCTGGTTTCATCCCGTGCTTCTTGCAATTTGCCATGCACAATCCTCCGGGATGACTCTTCACCATACATTTCGTCAAAGGGAGTAATCTTAAACCGCACTCCCAAATTATGACCAGCCCAACCCAACAAACACTCAAATACCTGTCCGACGTTCATCCGGCTGGGTACGCCCAAGGGGTTGAGGACGATATCTACTGGTGAACCATCGGGTAAATATGGCATGTCTTCCGCTGGTAAGATGCGGGAAATAATTCCCTTATTACCGTGGCGTCCCGCCATTTTATCCCCAACTTGGATTTTCCGTTTCTGGGCGACATACACCCGAACTACCATATTGGCCCCTGGTGGCAGTTCATCGCCTTGTTCACGGGTAAACAGACGGACATCAACAACGCGTCCCTTCTCGCCGTTGGGTACGCGCAGTGAGTTATCCCGTACATCCCGCGCCTTTTCACCGAAAATCGCCCGCAAGAGCTTTTCTTCTGGAGGTTGGTCGGATTCCCCTTTGGGGGTCACTTTTCCTACCAAAATATCCCCAGCCTCTACCCAAGCCCCAATGCGAATGATCCCCTGTTCATCTAATTGGCGCAGAGCGTCTTCCCCGACGTTGGGAATTTCTCTGGTGATTTCTTCTGGCCCCAGTTTTGTTTGTCTAGCCTCAATCTCATATTTCTCAATGTGAATTGAGGTGTAAATATCATCTTGTACTAGCCGCTCTGAAATCAAAATCGCGTCTTCGTAGTTGTATCCTTCCCAAGGCATGTAGGCAACAACAATATTTTGTCCTAGTGCCAGTTCCCCACCTTCGGTGGAGGAGCCATCAGCTAGCACTTGTCCTGCTACAACGCGCTCACCAATGCGGACGAGGGGTTTTTGATTTAAACAAGTGTCCTGGTTGGAACGTTGATACTTGGAGAGGTAATACTTAATTTCGGAAGTATTGGGTTTAGGGCGCACACGAATTTCTGTAGCATCCACGTAGGTGACATCGCCATCGGTGCGGGAGACAATTACCATCCCAGAGTCTCTAGCACCTTGCGCTTCCAAACCTGTGCCTACTAAAGGACGCTCTGGTTTGAGCAAAGGTACAGCTTGCCGTTGCATGTTCGACCCCATCAACGCCCGGTTGGCGTCATCATGTTCCAAGAAGGGAATCATGCTAGTAGCTACGGACACAATCTGTACAGGTGACACAGCTACGTAGTCTACTTGCTCAGGTGTTGTTGTAGCCCAATCTTGGCGATAGCGTACTGGTACTTGCGGCCCCTTGATGTAGCCGTTTTCATCTAAGGGAATATCCCCGGTGGCAGTCCGCAAATCGTCTTCTTCGTCGGCTGTCATGTAAACTGGGGTGATATCAAACCGCACCCGACCATTTTCTACAGGCCTAAATGGTGTTTCCAAGAAGCCGTACTGATTTACCCGTGCATGGGTTGCCAAAGAACCAATCAAACCCGCGTTGGGGCCTTCTGGCGTCTCAATCGGGCAAATACGTCCGTAGTGGGAGGGGTGAATATCCCGGACAGCAAACCCAGCACGTTCGCGGGTTAAACCACCAGGGCCAAGGGCGCTGAGACGGCGTTTGTGTGTCAGTTCTGCTAAGGGATTGGTTTGATCCATGAACTGACTTAATTGGCTTGAGCCAAAGAATTCTTTAATTGCCGCTACCAATGGTTTGGGGTTGACTAAGGAAGCAGGAGTTAATACCTCGGCATCGGATACAGTCATCCTTTCCCGAATAATCCGCTCTAAACGGTTTAAGCCTACCCTGACTTGGTTTTGCAGCAATTCGCCCACACTTCTGACTCGGCGATTACCCAAGTGGTCAATGTCATCAATATTACCAATATCATACTCAAGATTGATTAGGTAATCCACGGCTGCCAGGATATCACTGGAAGTCAGCACGCGCATCGTGTCAGGAACGGAAAGCCGGAGTTTTTTATTAAGTTTGTATCTTCCGACACGACCTAAATCGTAACGTTTCGGATCAAAGAAGCGGGAATCTAAGAGTTGCTGACCACCTAAAACTGTAGGTGGTTCGCCAGGACGTAACTTGCGATACAACTCCATCAGGGCTTCTTCTTCGGAAAACTGCCCTTCTTTCTCAATGGTTTTTTGAAAATATTCTGGGTGGCGGAGGGCGTCAAAGATTTCGTTATCTGATAATCCTAAAGCCTTTAATAGTACTTGCGCTGAGAGTTTCCGGGTTTTGTCGATGCGTACCCATACTAAATCGTTACGGTCTGTTTCAAACTTCAGCCATGCTCCCCGGTTAGGAATTAAGCTCGCAGAATAAGTCCGTCGCCCATTTTTATCGATTTCTGATTTGTAATATACACCTGGCGATCGCACAATCTGATTGACAATTACCCGCTCAGCCCCGTTAATAATGAACGTACCGCGATCGGTCATCAAAGGCAGATCACCAATGAATACCTCCTGCTCTTTAATTTCCCCGGTTTCCTTATTAATTAGACGTGTGGGAACATACATTTGTACGGCATAGGTGCTATCCCGCCGCTTGGCTTCTTCGACGCTGTACTTTGGCTCTTTGAGTTTGTAGTTTTGACCCAAAAAGTGTAGCTCTAGCTTGCCAGTGTAATCTGTGATTGGACTAAAGGAGTTAAGTTCCTCTATCAGCCCTTCTTCCAAAAACCAGCGGAAGCTTGAACGCTGGATTTCAATCAAGTCGGGCAACAAAAAGGCGGGTTCCAAATATTTGTCGTCGTCGTAATTCATGCCTCTACCTTTCTCAACCTGGTTTTACTTTCCCTTGGACACTGCTGTCTAACGGTTCCCGATCCTAGCTAGTGTCCGTCATCGCTGTTTGGGAACTGCTCCTGACATCGCCTGCTGTTTACAGGTATGGGCAAACGCAGCAATTAAAGCCGGAATTGGCAATTCTGACAAGGGGGTAATTCCCCTAATGCTCGTACAGAAATGCGAAAATCCAGCTGTAAGTTTGATTCCAAAATATGTAGATAGTCGAGATTTTCCTGAATTTGATATGGTTTCCTCAACTTCCCCTCCGAAAAAGCGCGTTAGTTAACCTACGCATCTATGATGATTTCGTGTATAATATTAATACACCCCATTTCTACTACTCTCAGTGATATTTTCAAGCTGAGGTAACGCTTCATGTGTGTTTGGATTTGCATCGGAATGGCTTTACTTGGCTGGACTATACTCACAAGGCAATTTTGTTTAAAGATTTTCTATAGGTTAAATACACAGAGGGCGATGTTGTGCAAAAGTTTAGCTCAACCTGAGTTGACACGGTTAATCGTGTATTGAGAGCATCCACTTGTAGAGGTGTGAGGATGGACAAGTCGATGAGAGTGTGAAGCTCAAGCCAAGAAGCTCTAGGTTCCTTCCTTTACCATTATGGCGCAACATAAATGTTTTGGAGGGATTAATCTTAGCATATTTTTGTCCTCCTAGAGTTTTATTTTTTTCACAACGGGATCATCAAGAGGAGAGCGCACCTGATTTATATCGACAAACCAAACAATTTACAGGCGTTTTGGGTGGTTTGATCAGCGATCGCCTCTACTGTTTCCTGGCGTAATTTGGCGACTTGTTCCGCTACATAACGGACATAGGCCGGTTCATTACGTCGTTCGCCCCGTTTGGGAACTGGAGCTAAAAAAGGGCAATCTGTTTCGATCAATAGGCGATCGCTGCTCACCATTGCCGCTGAGGCTTGAATAGCTTTGGCATTCTTGAATGTCACTGTGCCGCTAAAGCTGATGTAGAAACCTAAATCCAGAAACCATTGAGTTTCTTCTGGCGTTCCACCCCAGCAATGCATGACACCCCGTATTCTTTCTCCTTGAATATTTTGCCATTTTTGTAACACTTCTCTGACCTCAATAGCAGCATCACGACAGTGAATAATTACTGGTAAATTGAGTTCAGAGGCGATCGCTAATTGGGCTTCAAACACCATGTGCTGCTGCTCATAGTTGTCTGCTTTGTAAAAATCTAGCCCCATTTCCCCAATTGCCACCACTTGAGAATCTGAGCCAGCCAAAAAAGTAATTTTTTCGGCTGTTCCAGCATTCCATTTTTGGGCATCTAGAGGATGCAATCCTACAGCAAAACTGAGTTCAGGAAACTCATGTGCTATGGCTTGGATACTAGAAAACTCTGAAGGTTCAACACAGGAATGTACTAAACGTACAACACCTGCCTCTTGCCATCGCGATCGCACTGCGGCTAAATCTGACTGAAACAGATCAAAGTTGAGGTGGACGTGGGTGTCTATTAGGTGCATTTTTTAGCTGTTTGTCCTTACTTACGTAAATTAATGACAAAGGACAAATGACTAATGACTACTGTGCCTTTTGTGTCAATGGTTTTAGCTTGCGAGCTAATCTTGATTTTTTCCTGGCTCCATTGTTTGGGTGAAGAACACCTCGTTTGACAGCTTTATCTATTTTGCTGTAAGTCTCAGATAATCGAGACAGAGCTTCTTGCTCTAATTCTGGAGTCGGATTAGCTGCATAAACATCAGCAGCACTCAGGTATTTTTTCATCAGCGTCTTTACTGCTGATTTGTAAGCTTTGTTACGCAGTCGATTGCGTTCTGCAATTTGGGCGCGCTTAAGAGCAGACTTTGTATTCGCCACAGTCAGTTCCAAAAAAACTAATAATATTATGTACACACACTACTAGACTTACTAATATAGCATTCATACTTGCTAATGTAAGAGTTTCCTCAAAAAATCTCGAAATGGGGATAGGGTGTAATGGGGGCTGAAAGGAAGCAGAAAGAGAAATTAAGCCGTTAAGCATTAATTTGCACGTTGAGAACGCAGGGTGCAGAGGGTTTTAGGCTTTTATTCACAAGACTTCTTGCATAAATACTTTAATGTTGTTGAATAATACTGTGAAAAGCTCACGCAGAGGCAAGGCAGCGCGGTCTTGGGGTCTCCCCCATGAGCGACTGCCGCGCAGAGGCGCAGAGAAGAGAACGCAAAGAGGGACTTTTGCAAGAGAATCACAATACAAATAGTACAATCTGTAAGCATGACAACTTAGCAAACACCAATTCCCCACATCACCAATAAAGGAAATGCGTTAAAATTAGGTACTTCAATGAATAGTGACCTTATAAAGGTAGAGACTCGACATATCGTGTCTGTACAGGTGCTAGCTACTAAAGTAAAAAAATAAGCATAAATTATACTCAGAACTATACACTATTGAAATTTGGGGAAGTGGATGTGCAAAAACATCATCTCCACTGCTGCAAGAAATCAGGTGTAGGGTCAAGGGTAGCGGGAAGTGGGCATACTCGCTCCCTGCCGAGAAGCTCAACAGGCGAATCGGACTGAGCATTTAAGTTGCCTTCTCAAGCAAACCAGTGCTGCCGGTCTTGGGAGTATCAAAAAAATCCAGGTTAAGCTAGAGAAGAGAATTAGAGTGCAGCTCTTGACTCAAGTGGGTTAAGAGCAAGACTAAATTTTCAAGCGAGAATATTCTAACATTTTGGCATTGTGCTTACTCCATGCTGCGAATCATTACTCAGCAGGCAGACGTCAGAGCAGAACTACAACGGATCTGCGATCGCACCCATGACGAACAGGTGCTTCACAAAGAAGCAACGGTGCGAGAAGTGTTGCAAGCAGTAAAACGCCAAGGCGATAAAGCTGTATTGCATTATACTGCCGAATTTGACCACCAAACCCTCAAGCCTGAAGAACTACGCGTTACAGGCTCAGAACTAGATGCAGCCTATCAACAGGTGTCGAAGGAGCTGCTGGCGGCAATTCGGTTAGCTAGCCGCCAAATTGAAGCGTTTCATCGTCAGCGTGTCCCCAAAAGCTGGGTACACTTTGGCGATGATGAAATTGTGTTAGGCAAACGCTATACCCCCGTTGATCGAGCAGGGTTGTACGTGCCTGGTGGCCGCGCCGCCTATCCTAGTACGGTGCTGATGAATGCAGTACCGGCAGGGGTAGCTGGTGTACCTCGTGTAGTCATGGTAACGCCACCCGGAGTGGGAGGAGCGATTAACCCAGCAGTTTTGGTGGCTGCCCAAGAAGCAGGGGTGCAAGAAATTTACCGGATTGGAGGCGCACAAGCAATCGCCGCTTTAGCCTATGGCACAGAAACCATCCCCAAGGTGGATGTAATTACTGGCCCTGGTAATATTTATGTCACCTTAGCGAAAAAACTTGTCTACGGCACTGTTGGTATTGATTCTTTGGCCGGGCCAAGTGAGGTGCTGATCATCGCCGACGAAAGTGCCAATCCGGTGCATGTCGCCGCTGATTTGCTAGCTCAAGCCGAACATGATCCAATGGCAGCAGCAATTTTGCTAACGACAGATACTAGTTTGGCAAAAAATGTGCAAGTAGCTGTGGAAAGACAACTAGTAGACCACCCACGGCGACTAGATACAGAAAAAGCGATCGCTCACTATGGCTTAATTGTCGTTGTGGAATCTCTAGAAGCAGCAGCAGAACTCTCGAATGAATTCGCCCCTGAACACCTAGAGTTAGAAATCAAGGATCCTTGGGCACTAATTCCCCAGATTCGCCACGCTGGAGCCATCTTTTTAGGTTACTCAACACCAGAGGCTGTAGGAGACTATCTCGCAGGGCCTAACCATACCTTGCCCACTTCCGGCGCAGCTCGCTATGCTTCAGCATTGGGAGTAGAAACTTTCCTTAAACACTCTAGTATAATTCAATACTCTCAAACTGCATTAGAAAAAGTGGCTAGTGCAATTGACGTGCTAGCAACAGCTGAAGGCTTACCTTCCCATGCCGATTCAGTCCGACGCCGAATTCAGCAAGAAGAGTAATTTGAATGCTTAATTTTTTCTTACGCTGTTGCGAAAATTCATTGGGTGGCTTCAAACTAAAAGTCTGGATGGCTTACGTCTCAAGGGAGGAGCCACTTGTGTGAACTATCTAATCACACTAGTTGCCAAAATTCAGTGAACAGTTATCAAGATGGAACGAGTCACTTGATATCCTTTGATAACTGATAACTGATTTTTGCTTGAAAAAACAGTAGTTGCTACAACTCATCACGAGTCAAGCACTGCTTAAAAAAAAACTCCATACGGCGTAGCCTCGCAATATACAAACTTAATTAAGTTACTACTGATAAATTGGTTGGTGTAGCTACCAATAATCTATATTAAGTACTTAATGGTAAGGGGTCTACTCTTTAGGAGACGAGAGCGGTGCTAAAAAATATCTTGGTAGCTCTGGACGGTACGGAAATTGGAGAACGAGTAACTCAAACTTTGAGTGATTTAGTATTGTCACCAGATAGCAAAATTGTTTTCTGTCATGTGTTTCCTCACCCAGAGTCAGAGATGGAGCTACCCGTTGATCGTCCTCACCCAGAGTCACCAACGCTTTCTTATTTCCAAATTGAAAAACAACTGCAATCTTATCAAGAAGAGTTATCAGTTGAGAGTGAATTAGAGCTAGTCACTGGTGATCCGGCTGACGAGATTATTCGCCTTGCCAATATCTACAAGGCTGATTTAATTGTCATTGGCAGTCGTGGTTTGACAGGAATAAAGCGAATTGTTCAAGGTTCTGTTAGTAGTCAAGTGGTAGAAGAGGCCAATTGTTCTGTTTTGGTGGTAAAGCCGAATTAGAATTAGGTAAAACAACGCCATGACCTTTGCTATGAGCGATTCATCGCTCACTACGAACCATAATTTTATTATTACGTTTAATTAATTTCAGCGGTTTGACTTGTCAAAAACTGACGCAAGCTCAACAAACTTAAAGTTTGTCCTAAATTCAGGGGCAGAATTGATACTCCTTCTAAACGAGACTGTACCCAACCATCTCCCCAATACCATTCGTGAAATCCATCAATACCGCCGCTAAGCAGTAAGCGCAGACAATTAGGTTTGACAACATCGACTCGATGATGAATCGCAACTGGCCCAGTCCAGGTTGTAAACTGGAATCCTGAATGTAGTTCTTCTGGCATTCCTGAAGCAAAGCGTTGTCCTAAGAGCCATTTTTCCAGCTGCTGAGGATGCAGCAGACTGTCATGAATTGTAGTTGCTGATGCTGCGATTTCTATCCGGAGTTGGCTTTGTTGAAAAGTACCTAGCATTTTTTGAGAGACTCTGAGTGAGTTAAAGATACTACGAAATATGTTTGAGAAAAACAATCAAATTTGGTAGAAAGCGGTATGACAACCACAACTGTTTTGGCATATCTTTTAATCGCTTGCTACTTGGTGATGGAGCGTTTGTTAAGGAAGGGTGAGCAAGCGCTTAGTCTTCAACCGGGTTTATCTGACCAAGGTAGTTCCCGCTTAATGTGGGTTAGCGGTTTATTCACTCTCTCTATTGTATTACTTGCGCCTGTCTTCAACATTTATCAAATTGGGTACTGGCATCAAATTTATATCGGTTATGTTGGACTGCTGTTGATGTTTATTGGATTGACGATACGCTATTGGGCAGCCAAAACGCTTGGTGAGTTTTACACTCGTACACTACGAATTCTTGATGGTCATCAAATCGTTAATCAAGGGATTTATCGTGTCGTTCGACACCCTGGCTATCTGGGTACATTCCTCATGGATATCGGTGCAGGACTAGCTGTAACCAATTGGATTATACTTTTGGTGATTGCGGTGACAGGTATTGTATCGCGTGCTTATCGCATTCGCAAGGAAGAACAGATGCTAGAAACTGCATTTGGAGAGCAATACAAGACGTACTCAGATAAAACTTGGGGCTTTGTTCCGTTAATCTATTGATTTTTGTAGTTACAGCTAGCATTGCGATCGCCAACCAAGGAGGTAGCAGATTGTGACTCAAGCTTTACGAAAACTAGTTAAATTTGATGAGTTTGTTGCTAAATATCCAGATAACACAGGTAAACATTACGAGTTGCACGATGGAGTAGTAATTGAAATGCCCCAACCGTCGGGTGATCATGAACAGGTAGTTGGGTTTTTAGCCTTTGAGCTGACTAGAGAATGTATACGTTTGAGCCTTCCATACTTCATACCCAAAACAGCATTAGTTAAGCCACCTGAAAATGAATCAGCTTACTCGCCAGATGTGCTGTTATTGAATCACCCCAATCTAATAAATGAATTTCTGTGGAAGAAAGAGTCTACTGTTAGCCTTGCAGGATCTATCCCACTAGTAATTGAGGTGGTAAGTACGGCAGTTGCTACAACGGGGGGAACCCCCGCAACGCACTGCCTCACCAACTGGAGAGATGACTATTTTACAAAACTAGGTCAATACGAATCTATTGGTATTCCAGAATACTGGATTGTGGATTATGCTGCTTTGGGAGGACGACGGTTTATTGGTAACCCAAAACAGCCTACAGTATCAATTTATTCACTAGTTGAGGGCGAATACCAAACTAACCAGTTTCGCGGCAGCGATCGCATCTTATCACCCACTTTCCCAGAATTGAATTTAACCACTGAACAAATTTTTCAAGCTGGAGGGTAAATTTGTTCAATAGTCCCCTAAGTGTAGAGAGAAAGCTGAGCGCCTGATTGAGCAATTCACACTTACTGATAGTTGTCGTGTTTTAGATCTAGGTTGCGGTGAGGGAGAATTTTTAATTCGTATTGCAGAACGGTTTTATCTATGTCGTAGCAGTGAGGATGAGCGGGATGATTTTGAGAGTAGACACGCCCATCAGCGCTATCTTGCCGCCATGCAAAAGAATGACGAAATAGCGCTCAAACGGGTACGCGACTGGCAGCGTGGCTATTTAAAATGGGGATACAAGACTATGGGTTTTGGTTTCTTTTTGCTTCAGAAAACTAACCAAGTAATTTAATCAAGTAAAGAATACAACATAGTAATGCTAATGAATGACTGATCACCAATAACTGACAAACGAGAACTTAGAATAGAAAAAGTGACGTTGTTAAGAAATGTAAGGTTTTTCATGGCAGATCAGTTAATTCGTGCCACGGCAGCCGAAGGTGGGATTCGTGCAGTAGGCGTAATCACCACGCGTTTAACAGAAGAAGCACGACAGCGCCACAAGCTTTCCTATGTGGCGACAGCAGCTCTGGGTCGAACTATGGCAGCGGGCTTATTGATGGCTTCTAGCATGAAGCGGATTGGATCTAGAGTTAACGTCCGTGTGAAGGGCGATGGGCCTTTAAGTGGTATATTGGTAGATGCCGGGTTAGATGGCACTGTCCGCGGCTATGTAGGAAACCCTTCTGTGGAACTACCTCCCAATCCTAAAGGTAAGTTAGATGTTGGTGGTGCAGTGGGTAGCGGCTACCTTTACGTAGTACGAGATATTGGTTACGGCTATCCTTACTCTAGTACAGTTGAACTAGTTTCAGGAGAGATTGGCGATGATGTGGCTCATTATCTGGTGAATTCTGAACAAACACCTTCAGCTGTGGTTTTAGGGGTGTTTGTCGGAGCAAACGGAGTAACTGCTGCGGGGGGATTACTAGTACAGGTATTACCTAAAGCTGCTAGGGATGACGCCTTAGTGGCAACTTTAGACTCAAGGGTGGCAGCTCTATCAGGTTTTACACCTTTGTTGCAAACAGGGAAAACTTTGAATGAAATCTTCCAAGATCTGTTGGGAGATATGGGGTTAAATATCTTTCCTGAAAGTCAAATCCTACGCTTCCACTGTGGTTGTTCCTTTGACCGCGTATTGGGGGCACTGAAAATTTTAGGAGAGACCGAACTACAGGACATGATTGCTAAAGACGATGGTGCTGAAGCAACTTGTGACTTTTGTGGCAGGGTATACCAAGCAAGCAGCGAACAGCTAGCGCAGCTAATCGTTGATTTACAAACAGAATCTCAAGTTTCGGGATAAGTATAAAAGAACACTAAACATTGACATCTTTAATGGTATCTGTGGACAGAGAGCATAAAAAAGTAGCTTTTTAATGATGAGAAAGTTACTATGTCAACAATGGAATTATCAATTTAAAACAGATCGCTGTTCAATTATTTTGGTGTGAGAGATGACAGAGCGGGATATTCCAGACAGTTGGCCCACGGCCAGAGCTAAAGAGTCAGATAAAAAATCCAGATTATCCCGAAAGCAAAAATTCGGTGAAACAAAAGCATTTGGTGTCTCAGCTACTGGTTCTACATCGAAATCAGTGAAGCAGCCAAAAGAATACAATTCTCAAGGATTACCAACAGATAGCGATGTGGAACCGACTTTTCCACCAAGTAAAAAAACTGGAAAATTGCCGCGCTGGCTGAAAAGCTGGGTATTGTGGTCGGTATTGCTAACTTTAGTTCCTGGTAGCATAGCATTTCTGGCAATGGCAATGCTGTTGAAACTGCCATCGGCACCAAATTGCCCATCGATTTTTTGGCCCTTGGCTAGTGCTTCGGTACGGCTACACTGCGCTCAATTGGCAGCTTCTAAGCAAAAAGTGAACGACTTGTTACAAGCGATCGCTTTAGTTAAACAACTGCCGGATACTCACCCGATGCGCCAAGAAATTGATCGGTTTATTGAAGAATGGTCGCGGGATATTTTGCGGCTAGCCGATCAAAGTTTCCAAGCCGGAAATATAGAAGAAGCGATCGCTACAGCTCGCAAACTTCCCGAAGACCTAGCAGCTTATAAATTAGTAGATGAGCAAATTGCCAAATGGCAATCTATATGGTCGAAAGCAGAAGGCATCTACAATAAAGCAGAAGCAGAAGTGCGAGAAAGACGCTGGCAATCGGCGTTTATGCTGTCGTCTAAATTATTGCGTGTAGATAATAAATATTGGGCAAGTGCGAAGTACGACCAACTAAACCGCATTATTACCTCAGCGCGAGAAGATGGCGAGAAGTTAGCCAAGGCTGAAGGTTTAGCTAACAGCAAAGTCGTAGATAAGTTACTGCAAGCCATCAAACTAGCTGAATCCATTGGACAAGATAGCTACCTTTACGAAAAATCTCAAGAGTTAATTCCTGCCTTTGGCCGGAAAATGCTGGAATTGGCCCAGTCCAAGATGGATAGCAAAAATGCGGATGATGCCTTAGAAATTGTTAGACAGATTCCCTCAAGTGCTAAACTCCAAACAGAAATCGAAGACTTTATCGCCTTGGGTGAAGCCCAAAGGAATGCATGGCTAGGTAATGTTCCTGGCTTGGAGGCAGCGATCGCTCAGGCTCAGCAAATTGATCCGACTAGGGCAAATTATGATCAAGCACAGCAACTAATCGCGCGTTGGCAGTTAGAAATCGAAGATGTCGCCCGCTTAGAAAGAGCTAGAACCTTTGCTAGTCAAGGAACAGTTAATGATTTAACAGCTGCGATCGCCGAAGCCGAACTCATCCCTTCCAATAACCCCCGCGCCTCAGAAGCTAAACAAGAAGTGGGACGCTGGCGTAGCCAAGTTGAGACCATCGAAGACCAACCCTTTTTAGAACGTGCTGAACAAATAGCAGTATTTGAAGATGTTAACTCTCTGCAAGCGGCGATCATTGAGGCAAGCCAAATTCGCAGGGGTCGGGCATTATATCCAGAAGCAAGGAAAAAAATTCGCAATTGGTCAGCAAAGATTCAGCGGATTCAAGACCAACCCTTGTTAGATCAGGCGCGAGATTTGGCTCAAAGCGGAAATCTGCAAGCAGCCATTAGTGCAGCTCAACAAATTGCCTCGTCAGGAAGAGCGCTTTCTGGTGAAGCACAAGCGGCTATAGATGAGTGGGAAGGGCAAATTCGTGCTAAACAAAACTGGCAAAGGGCGCAAGAAGTAGCAGCAGCAGGGACGACAGAAGCCTTAGTTGAGGCTATCCGGCTAGCTAATCGGGTGTCAGACAGTAGCATCTTGCGGATGGATGCCAATCTCGCTATTGACCAATGGAGTCAACAATTGCTTGACATGGCACGCTCTCAAGGTCAGGCTGATATTAATAAAGGTATTGAAATTGCCAAGTTGATTCCTCGCGGGAGTTCTGCTTACAGTGCAGCGCAAGAGCAAATTAAGACCTGGCAACAATTTCTCAATCCTGAACCGCAGCAGCAGTTTGAGCCGTCAGGGGTTACTAATGGACAGTAATTTGTTATCTCCCTTGAAGTTGTATAATCCTTTGCTTGAGAAAGACGCGGAGACGCGGGGATGGGGGGATGGGGGGATGGGGGGATGCTATGTGAATGAATATTAGCTTATCTAACTGGATGTACAGGTGGAGACATTAATTATTCACGACCAATAATTTTGAATTTTGAATTTTTAAGGCTGTCTCTGTGGTCTTATCTGTTAATTAGTTGGTCTTAAATTCGTGACACTGTCTGTGTCATCTTTTTCAAAGATAATATTTGTATTCACTGCTTGAGCCAAGAATTCTAGTTCTGATGTGGGGAAAAATTGTTTTCCCGTTCTAGGTAGTCAGCGTTTTCCGATTCTACTTTAGCGCTTCAATCTGTCTAACTACTGTTAGTGCTGAGTAACTAACTCCTGCTGTACCTTCGCCGGGGTGGGTGGAATCTCCCACTAACCACAAATGATTGATGGGTGTACGATTAGCGAAACCAAAGGGGCCAAAAGTAGGTATTCTTTGACCGATACCGCCAACTATACCGCGATCGCGTGCTGTGTAATGGGCAAAGCTGCGGGGTGTGGCGGCTTCTTGATAAATGATGGTTTCTGGTTTGAGATAAAAATATTGGGCAAGTCGAGCGATCGCCTCTTCTGTATACTTTTGTTTTAAGGCTTGATAGTTGTGGATTTGCCACCACTGTGTCGGTTCGACGAATGATGAAGCGATAATTGTGGCTTTGCCATCCGGGGCGCGACCGTCTCCAGGATGACTGACGGAAACAAATAGGGAATTATTTTCGCCAATCGGGCCGTTGGCGTCGTACATAAATTGCAGGTGGGGAGGACACGCGTAAGGAATAGCACTGGCGTCTACTCCTAAATACACTACAAACGCCCCTGATGCTGGTGGTAGTTTTGCTACCCGCTGTTTGTAGCCGGATGGGGCTTTTTCTCCCAATAATTGCACCAGGTTTTGTACGGTAACGTTGGCGACTATATGGTCGGCGGTTTCTGTCCAAACTTCGCCAGTTTTCTGATTTTTAATGACGACAGCGGTAGCTTTGCCGTTCTCTACTTTGATTTGTTCGACGCTGTGACGCATCAATAGTTTACCACCGTCTCTTTCTAAGGCTTCTACTAGGCGATCGCTCAGTACCTGCATACTACCCTGGAGGTGAAATAATCCTTGGGGTAGTTGGGATACACTCAATGCGGTGGCGGCGTAGAGTAAGGCTGTTTCTTCGGCATTGACTTGAGAATACAATTTTAGTTGTAAGTCTAGAAATGTTCTCAGTCGGCGATCGTTTCCTAACCCAAATAATCTTAAAGCATCTCCGACTGTAAATAAGGTGAAGGGTAAGGTAGTTAATGTGCTGGGGCGTACTGCCTGAGTTAGCTGCCACAAATCCCACAAGTTTCGGGGTGGTAATACTGGGTTGCGTCCTTGAAATTCCCAACTGGCGTTAAATAAGTTTGCCATTAATTGCCAAAAAGGTTCGCTTCCAGGAAATTGCTGTTGTCGTTCTGTTTGCCATTTCTGTTGGTCGCGCCAAACGTTGATTGGTGTACTTTCCCCAGGTAAATAGACTGCACAAGCGGGGTCGCAAGGTGTGGCTGGTGGTAAATCTATTTCTAGTTCTGAGAAAATGCGGTGGTGAATACCTCCCGGTTCTAACCCTGCTACTTGAGTTGCCCCAACATCAAAGATAAATCCCTGGCGTTTAAATGTGGAAGCACAACCTCCTGGTGCGATCGCTTGGTCTAAGATTAAGACGCTGTAACCTCTGCGGGCTAATAGTGCCCCGGCTGTGAGTCCACCAATTCCTGCACCAATAACAATGACGCGGGATTTACTTTTGTCAATAGAGGTGTTAGGCATTGATACTTATATTTACAATTTTTAATATTTCTATTCATAATTTTATATCGTTGTGAGTGATTTTTAGGCATTGGACTTGTTGCATAAATCTTTTTTTTTCACGCAGAGACGCGGAGACGCAGAGAAGAATGAGAATTTCTTATCTATTGTCCCATTTCCCGTTGGCTGAGCGAAGTCGAAGCCATCCCCCATTGATCTAAGTTTGCTACCAATTACTCATTAGGGATAATAGAGGCTTTGCTTGATTGGCGAAGTCAAATTCTTCTGTGAAGCAAGTTATGGCGTTTTGGGAGTAGAAGCTGTAATTATCTAATATTGTTTTTAGAGCTGATTGAATTTCTATGGAATCGGTAGGATCGTTGATGACGACTCCTATCTGATATTTTTGCACAAGTGCAGATAATGATTCTAGGTTGTTTACTAGTACTGGTTTGCCATGTTTTAAGTAAAAGGATAGTTTTCCTGATGCTTTGGCAATTTGAGCGTAGTTATCGTTGATTTGTTTGTAAAATGCTAAACCAATGGTGGCTGAAGCAAATACTTTATCTATTTCTTCGTATGGTAGAGGGTTGAGGGAAAGAAAAAGATTGGTTGAGTTAATTTCTTGTAATAACTGTATATATGGGTTTTGAATATCTGTTTTGTGGCTTGAATGAAAAATTAAAGCACATCCATTGTCAATAGATTTAAAAGCATAAGCTAGTTCTTCGGAATACACATCGTTGCATATCATGCCTGCTTGAAGAACTAGAGATGGAAACTTTTCTTTACTTAAATTAAGCATCTTCCTAATGTAATTATTTTCATCATGGATATTTAAATAGTTGTTGTCAAGTGAACTTGTGGAATTTGCTAGATAAAAAACATTTGGATGCTGGAAGTTGTTGTAACTACAAAGGCTTTTAAATCTCTCTTCATCTTGAATGATGACGGTTTCTGCTTTTTGATATGCTATGCACTCAAGATATTTGACAACTTTGGATAACTGCCCAAAATATGATAATGAAGTAATTTCTAAGGAAAGATATGCAAATTTTTTCCTAAATATCCAAAAATTAATCAAAGATAAGATTGAGCCGTTTGTGTCAACACCTATACTAATATTTTGATGAGGAGAGACAAATTGATAATTTTTTAAGGTATATAAAAAAGCTTGAAAAACAAATAAAATTAGCTCTATCAAAGGTATTATACTAATAAATTTTTTGATTTTAAAATTTAGAAAATTGTAAAAACTATTAATTAGCGGTATGTCATAGCCTTTCAAAAAGTATACAACAGCTATTTTTTCATTTGGGGGATTGAAAATTGGATAATTGGTTTTAGTAGCATAAATAATTACTCTGTCTTCTTGTTCGCTGAGTGATTTGGCTAAGTTAATCACTGTTGGCGCAATGCTGATATATCCTTCGTAAAAAAATATGCAGTAAGTTTTATTCATTATATTATCTCAGTTATTATTTACAGTTACAAAGTAAACTCCCCAAGTATCAAATCCTGGTTCTTGGTTGGTTATCCACTCTCGATATGCGATCGCTTCCATTTGAAATTGCTTTAAAATTAATTCTATTTCTGGTTTAAATAGATAACGCATTCGATGGGTTTCTTGTAGTTCTTCAACAGCTTTGCTGTTTTTATCTTTGATTAAAACTTGATAATTAACATCTACTAAATTCTCGTTAGGGTAGATTACAGGTTCAGCAATTCTGGTAATTTTGACTTCTTCATCCTCTAATCTTTTAATACGCACAGTTGGACGATCGCTCAATACAGCGGGGCCATACCAACAATCAAAAATGAAAATTCCACCGAGCTTAAGATGAGCTTTGGCTGTGGCAAAAGTCTTCTCAAGTGCCTCGTTTGTGGTTTGATAACTAACTACATGAAATAGGGAAATTACCGCGTCAAATTGCTGGTTAACACGGAACTCTTGAATATCCCCTTGAGAGAATTTCAGCTTTGCAGCGATATCAGGCGAAAGTTGTGTCAAACGCGATCGCGATCGTTCTAACATCTGGGCACTTATATCCACACCATGAATTTGATAACCTTCTTGTGCTAATAGTGCAGCATGGATACCTGTGCCGCATCCTAACTCTAAGATAGAAACTGTGTTAGGTGCATGAGTTAGTAGTAATTGATGAATAAATTGACTTTCTTTTGCATAATCTTTGTCAAGATATAGTAAGTCATAATAACATGCATAATTGTCAAATATGCTCATATAATTTACTCTCTTAATTTAAAATACATTCCATGATAGAAAGGCACTGAATTTTCTGGATAAAAGGGAATCATACAGCTACCTAATCTATCTTGCCAAATATCAATTAATTCATAGCCAATTTCATTAAAGCTCTCAATAAAATCGCTTCTATTAAACACATACTGAGGATAGAAAACCTTACCGCCATTCTGCAAAGTAACAAATTGTTTACCATCATATATGGGTAAACGATTAACTAGAATGTGTACTGGTTTAACAAGTAACTTTTCTATCTGTTGAGAAAAATGGTTGACGTACTGCACAGAACCTGATGCAAGTAAGATATTTTTATTATTCGCTTCTGCAAAAGATGTGGTAAAAAATAAATCTTTTTGCTGACGTTTTTCAGCTATTTTTTTACCTACTTTAATGATTTCTGATAAATCACAAATAGTCCATGTGATTTCTTGACAATTGAGGTGTTTCTTATAAGCGTAGAAATGAATACCTACATTTCCACCCAAGTCGAAAATATGATTTACAAGATTTGTAGTAAAGATAGAATTTAACCAAAATAAAACAGGATAATCATAAGAATTGATTAGGTGTTGGCTCTGTTCCCAATTTTCCGACTCCAACATTTCTTGATATTCTTGAGCCAGGTCATTATTGTCATAACCAATGGTCTTAGTTTTAGGTGCTGATTGAATAGCTTGCTCAAATGTGTTAAAAACTCCTCGAAAACAACCGTAGCATTCTCCTGCAAATCGGCGTTCATATTTTGATTCTTGAAAAGACTGATACGTCTTTTTGACAAAAGGCAACGATTTGATAATTCTCTTCATTTAATTACCTCTGCAACGACTTGTGTGACTCGACAGATTTGCTCATCTGTTAGTGCCATTCCACTAGGAATGTAGAAACCACGACGAGCAATTCTTTCGGCAACAGGACAGCACACTCTAGCAAATAAGCCCATTTTCTGGAATACAGGTTGTTCATGCATGGGCCAAAAAAAGGGACGAGTCCCGATTTGATATTGAGCTAAACGCTGCATTGCTTCTTGGGCATCAAAAGGAACTTCATCTTTTAAAACTAGACCATAGACCCAATAAATATTGTCAGCATAGTCTAATCGCGGTAGCGGTAGTTGTAGTCCGGGGATGTCTGACAATAGCTCTGTGTAGCGTTGCCCGATACGTCGTTTACGAGCGACAAATTCGTCTAATCGCTCTAGTTGAGCCACCCCAAGAGCTGCTTGCAAGTTGGACATCCGTAGATTCCAGCCCAATTCTTCGTGTACGAAACGTTTATGAGGTTGGAAGCATAAATTGCGTAATGAACGACAATGTTCTGCTATTTGCTCATCATCGGTGAGTACTATCCCTCCCTCGCCAGTTGTGATATGTTTGTTGGGGTAGAAACTGAAGGTACTAATAGTACCAAAGCTACCGCATGGGCGGTCTTTATAAGTTTGACCGTGCATCTCTGCGGCATCTTCAATGATATGCAACCCATATTTATCAGCTAAGGCTAGAACAGGTTCCATATCCACTGGTAATCCGTAGATATGGACAACCATAATTGCTTTGGTTCTGGGTGTAATTTTCTCCTCAATTTGGTTGATATCCATATTCCAGGTGTGGCGATCGCATTCCACTACTACTGGTACAGCACCGCTACGAACAATGGCAGCAGCACAAGAAATAATCGTGAATGTCGGTAAAATAACTTCATCCCCTGATGTAATTCCTAGTGCTACAACCGCAGCATCAAGGGCAGCAGAACCATTACTAACAGCTATGCCATATTTACGTCCCATTCGAGCGGCAAACTGTTCTTCAAGTTTTTTAACAAATAATCCTTCAGAAGAAATCCATCCGCTATCGATGCACTCAAGTAAGTATTTTTTTTCATTACCATCTAGTAGTGGTTGGTTAACTGGAATTGAGTTCATGGCTTACCTACCTCACAACTATCTTGGCTTGTGCTGCGGTAATCCCAGTAAACCGAGTTTTGTCTTGTTCCCCGACATAAGGGCCTTGCTTAACTTCAACCATTTGAACCTCTTCTAGTACCTCGAAACCATGACCACCGGTAACTAAAAGTATGATATCGCCAGACTCTAAGATGCGGCTTTCTAAATATTGTTGCTGATTGTTGTAAAAATCAACACGCAACTTGCCTTTTTTAATCACTAAAACTTCTTGGGTGTATTGCACTTCACGACGCACAGCATTATGCACATGGGGTGGGATGACTTTGCCTACGGGATGATGCATATATGCCAACTGCTGAGACAGTTCGTTTGGCGTGAAAAAGTGAATACCCGACTCGTTAAAATGCCGAGACACGATTATAGCTAAGAGTTGATGCTCATAGGTAATATGTTCAATCATTTCTATGGTAATTTGGTTACAGTAATCTAATCTATCTAGATAGCATTTTGGGCAAAGTGCTGCTCTAGAAATCAAAGAGCTTGTCTAGTAAAAGTGTTAATTTGCTATTTATACGATGATATTCTACTAATAGTTTTAAACTTCCTATTCAATCTTCTCTCTAAAGGACTAAAAGCTTTGTGTGTTGAATCTTGACTGAAAAATTATTATCCAGTTTGAATGCACCCAATATTTTCACCAAAGGAGATCAAGTTGCCAGTCACTGCATTTGGTGCTGACTCTACTTGTAACTTTTGCATAATTTCTTAATATCTTTGGTTATTCAGATATGAGAAATAAGCGCTTTGGCAAGCTATCTAAAATTCATAAATTGGATATATGGTATACAAATTTTAGACGGTAGTTATGTGTATTTTAACCGAATTAAGCATTAACAACATTTCAGTGACCCTCAAGAATTTAAAGATTCAATAAAGTAAAAGTAAAAAATAGAGTTAAAAACTCTAGATATATTGATAGAGTAAAGTTTTCACAACAAAGTATGGACGTGAATAAAGTTAAAAGTTTTGTTACGTTAATCTATAACCAATCCTCCGTCTAAAAACAAACATAGTATGATATTTATGTATATATAGTTATGTTTATTTATGTCCATATAGTTGTTAATTAATGATTAGGGTGGATAGGAACGGCTGATAAAGAGATATTTGGTTGATGCATACTAACTGGTTATACTCACCTGTACAAATGCGCGTTATTAATTTCTGTCTAACGTAGTTAACATAACTGGTGTAGAATTCTCAGCCATTTTTATGCTAATTGCTTAAAATTAGGCGATCGCACTGCTAGTTTGAAGTCATAGATAAGATAAAAGAGTAACGATCTCTCACTTACTACTACCAATGACCACAACTTTATTACAGTTACCTCGTCTGAATGCTCCAAAGCTACATCAATTGCCCAATGGTTTAACCATAGTAGCAGAGCAGGTGCCAGTTGCAGCCGTTAATTTAAGTTTGTGGCTCAAAGTTGGTTCAGCAGTGGAATCGGATGCCATTAACGGTATGGCTCACTTTTTAGAGCATATGATTTTTAAGGGAACCGAAAGATTGGCTAGTGGTGAGTTTGAGCGTCGTATTGAAGAACGGGGTGCTGTCACTAACGCAGCTACCAGCCAAGATTATACTCATTACTACATAACTACTGCTCCCAAGGATTTTGCTGAGCTTGTGCCACTGCAAATAGACGTAGTGTGTAACGCTAGTATTCCTGATGATGCTTTTGAACGCGAACGATTAGTAGTTTTAGAAGAGATTAGACGTTCAGAAGATAATAAGCGCCGTCGCACGTTTCGGCGGGCAATGGAAACAGCGTTTGAGGTGCTACCTTATCACCGTCCAGTATTAGGGCCGGAATCGGTAATTTCTCAGCTGAAACCTCAGCAAATGCGCGATTTTCACAATAATTGGTATCAACCCCAGTCAATGACTGCTGTTGCTGTGGGTAATTTGCCCACAGAAGAATTAATCGAAATTGTTACAAAAGGATTTACACAAGCTAATCACACTCACCACTCACTACTCCCTACTCCCCACTCCCCTATTCATCCCGAATCTGCGTTTACAGAAGTTGTACATCGGGAGTTTATTGATGCGAGTCTCCAACAAGCACGCTTAGTAATGGTTTGGCGGGTTCCGGGATTAACTCAGCTAGATCAGACTTATGCATTGGATATTTTAGCAGGAATTTTAGGACATGGAAGGACATCAAGACTTGTCAGAGATTTGCGGGAAGAACGGGAATTAGTTTCCTCCATTTCTGTGAGCAATATGAGCAATCAACTGCAAGGGACATTTTACATTTCAGCTAAATGTGCAGTCGAAAATTTACCAGTTGTCGAAGATGCGATCGCTCAACATATCCGTACCTTACAAACAGAGTTGGTAACAGAATCGGAAATTGCCCGCGTACAGCGACGAGTAGCTAACAGATTTATTTTTGGCAACGAAACCCCAAGCGATCGCGCTGGATTATACGGTTATTATCAATCATTGATAGGAGATTTAGAACCAGCACTTAACTATCCAAGTTACATTCAAGCCTTACAAGTCAGCGATTTACTTTTAGCCGCCAATCAATACCTTTGTCCAGAGGCATATGGTGTAGTTGTCATTAAACCGTTTTAGAGGTTATTTCTTTGGAAGAAAAGTTGATAATAATGCTATCAAAGCTCTTATATTCAGCTTTTTTTTCTTGATTATTTGCCAAAAATGATAACGTGCTGCTTTTGTCTGTCCAGCTTGCAATAAGCTCATTCCTAAAGCATAAGTAGATTCCAACAATCTCCGCCGAAAATATGGTTGTAACTCCTCTAACTGAGCATCTTCCATAAATCGCTCATAGCAAAATATATGATTTTGCGCTTTGCGAATACCAATCTGTGGATTGCTGTTTAATGTATCAGTTTGCTCATGTTGGCGATATCGAGTCAGTTTTTCTGGATAATAATAAGCCCCAAGACCAGAACGAGAACAGAGATAGTTAATGTACAAATCGTAGCAACCGCCTACCTGAACTGGTATTAAATCCCAATCCACGACTTCCTTGCGAATAACGGCAGCGTTAGCGCTTGCTATAGACATATTTACTATTCCAAGTTCATAAAAAGGTTGGTAAATTCCTTCTTTCAAATCAAACCGTTTCCATGTTTTGGAACACTCTTGTGTGAGAAAAACATCTATCTTAGCGTTAGCATCAATTACATAATGATCGCAAAAAGCCAATGCTAAATTTGGGTTAGCCTCTAGAAGAGGAACGAGTTTTTGTAAAAAGGTTTTTTCCCATATGTCATCATCATGTAAACAAGCAATGTATTTTCCCCGTGCCATTTTAAACCCATTAATAATATTAGTTACCATACCGAGATTATGAGAATTTCGTACAAATCGAATTCGAGGATCTCGGAAATAATCAACTATTGATTGAGGGCTAATATCGCTACAGTTATCACAAATAATAATGTCAAGATTTTGATAAGTTTGTTTAACTGCGCTATCTATTGCTTCTTTTAGATATTTTGGTCGGTTATATGTTGGGATAATAATACTCACTAAAGATTGTGAAAGTTCATTCATAAAACTACAATTAAAATGCAAAATTATTTATTTTACATATGTAATTTTCCCTTAGATAAAAATAATTGTCTATATATATGCAACTTTGTTGAAATAACCAGTTGAGATACTAAAATAGAGACTAATACAGAACAAAATTACTCAGCATGACGTGGACTGAAATTGATGCTCATATCAGCCAAGTGACTGGCGAAAAATTTCACACTCAGCAGAGGCGATCAGTTGGTGGTGGGTGTATCAACCAGGGTTATGCTGTATCTGATAGCAAGCTGAGTTACTTCGTCAAACTTAACCAAGTCTCTCAAGTGGCAATGTTTGAGGCTGAGGCACTGGGCTTAGCAGAAATGCTCACAACAGCTAGTATTCGCGTCCCAAAACCGATTTGTTGGGGTACAACTGATAATTCTAGTTACATTGTGTTGGAATGGCTGGAAATGGCAGGAGGTAATACCCAATCCTGGGAAGAGATGGGGCATAAGTTAGCGATGATGCATAAAGCTAGCAATAGTCAAGACTTTGGTTGGAAAATTAATAATACTATTGGTTCCACGCCCCAAATCAACACCCAGACAGCAGATTGGGCAGAGTTTTATGCTCAACATCGCTTGGGTTATCAATTTCAATTAGCAAGACGGCGGGGAGGAAGTTTCCCCCAGCAAGATGAGTTACTTGCAGCTATTCCAGAGTTATTAGCTGATCACCAAGTTCAACCTTCGTTGGTACATGGCGATTTGTGGGGTGGTAATGCTGGGTGTACAGTGTCGGGGGAACCAGTGATTTTTGATCCAGCTACATATTTTGGCGATCGCGAAGTCGATATCGCCATGACAGAATTGTTTGGTGGTTTTCCAGCAGCTTTTTACAAAGGTTATAACGAAGTCTTTCCTTTAAATGCAGGCTATGAGCAGAGAAAAACGCTTTATAACCTGTATCACATTTTGAATCACTTCAATTTATTTGGTGGTGGTTATGCTTCCCAGGCGAACCGGATGATTAACCAGGTTTTGCGCGATCGTCCTTAGTTATTGGTCATTAGTCATTGTATTCACAAAGGACTAATGTCTCATGACGGTCTCAACCAAAGATTTTTTGCAGCATTGCATAAATTTTATTTTTCTCCTTGATAACTTTACAGTTGCGTCAATCGAAGTTTAACTTTCGAGTCATAAATCAATAGCAAAAGTAGTAACTTTTGCTATTGAAATGACAATGCAACAAACAATAAACATCATCAATTAAACACAAGGAGAATTCCTATGTCTAAACAACAAAACGCTAAAGTATCCCGCACTCTGATTGAAGACCTGAAAGTAGATGCTGATATCACAACTGAACTGTCTGAAAAAGACCTAAAAGTTATCGTTGGTGGATTGAGACCAGTAGCATCTACTTGTCATCAAAGCGGTGGTTATGATTGTGACTAATTTAAATTTTTTCAAGGTCATAATTGATTAGTAATCTGATAAAGAAAGTTTGCTTTACTCAGCAAACTTTTTCTTAATTGAGGGAAAGATGCATCTCTTGCAGAAGAGAACAAGGAGAGTTGGCGAAATTTGTATTTCCCAACTTCTCTAACTTTCCTGCATCCATCACTGATTTCTCCAATAAAAACGATGATTCTTATACTGACTGGCGCAGAAGATTTACATGCTGACTGGCTAGAGAAAAAACTGCGAGAAAGAAACGCTGACTTTATTAGATTCGACCCAGCAGACTTCCCAACAAAAACCAAAATTTCACTTTCATATTTACCAGATAATCAAATTCAATATATTTTACACATTGGCGAAACTTCAATTGATCTATCCTCTATCAAAACAGTATGGTATCGTCGTCCACAACGTCCTCATCCCCATACCGAAGGTTTAGATAAATCTGCCCATCAATTTTTAATAGAAGAATGTGAAAGTTTTGTCCAAGATGTATGGAATTTTTTAGATTGTTTATGGTTGCCGGCCCAACCCATAACACTGCAACGGGCAAAATCCAAAGCTTTACAGCTGAAAATTGCAGCAGAAATTGGCTTTGATTTGCCACCAACACTCATGACTAATAATCCTCAAGATTTTATAGATTTTTATAATCAAAATAATGGACAAGTTATTAGTAAATTAGCTGGCCCCTCACTACTGAGAAATCTCCGGGATGATTTTACACGCTTCACTGAATTTGTTTCCAAACGCGATGTAATTTATGCTCAATCAGTACAGCGATGCCCAGCTATTTTTCAAGCTTATGTTCCAAAACAAGTTGAATTAAGAATTACAGTAGTAGGGCATCAAGTACTAGCCGCAGAAATTCATTCTCAAAAAAGTAATCATACTCGTTACGATTGGCGGCATTATGATTACCATAAAACTCCATACTATCCTCATGAATTGCCACAAGCTGTGAGTCAATTATGTATACAGCTAGTGCAAAAACTAGGACTATGCTACGGCACTATTGATATGATCGTCACTCCCGATGGACAGTATATTTTCTTGGAAATCAATCCTAATGGGCAGTACCTCTGGATTGAACAAGCAACTGGACTACCAATTAGCGATGCGATCTGTGACTTACTGATATCAGGGAACAGGGAACAGGGAACAGGTTAAATACACAACGCTGTTAGTTGTAATTTTCTGAGGTTGATTATGAGAGAAGAATTGCAAAAGGGGTTGAGTGATGTTCTTGAGTATTTAATGTCAGTTACTCAAGAAAAAATCCAACCAAAAACCGCGAAAACTCGATTTTTAGATCTGCAAAAGCGATATCCCACAATCCAAATGGATTTACTTTGGGAACAAGAAACATATGATCTTTCCATTCATTATGATGTTCTTTTACAAATGAATGGTGAAGGTACAGTATCTCTGAGTTTTTGTTCTGAGCATAGTTTACCTTGGCCGTTACGTGGTGTTCGTCGTACTAGAGAGATTGATTTAGTACGAGTTAACAATACTGTGCTGACTGTAGGAGATGCGATCGCTCACCTTGATTTTATCTGGAATGAGATACCAATTATCAATCATTTGGTTGAGGTATGTTTAATTCGTGAAGCCCTAGAAAAGGAACCAATTGAAATTTCTGATACTGAATTACAACAGGCGATGAATAGCTTTCGTAAAGCTCATAAACTATACAAAGCTGAAGATACATATAATTGGATTGAGCAAAACTGCATCACTCACGAAAAACTAGAGCAAATTGTTCAAGATTACGCTATAGTCAATAAATTACGTGAGCGAATTACAGCTAATCATGTAGAAGACTACTTTAAAAAACACCATACAGACTTTGAGACTGCATACATTGCTCAGATTGATTTTGATGATGAAAATATTACACAGGATTTTTATCAGCAAATTTGTAGCGGCAAAATTAATTTTTATGATGTAGCAGAACAACGCTTTTTAATATCAAGTCAAAACTCATCGGTAAATTATTTCTTCAAGATACAGCGCGCGCAAGCATCCCCTCACCTAAAAAATATTATGTTTGCTGCTAAACCTGGCGATATATTAGAACCAGTAAAAACAGAAAAAGGTTATGCAATCATTCGTGTGCTATCGATAAATCCCGCATGTTTTGATGAAGCAACACAAACAACTATTAAACAAATTATCTTTAAACAATGGTTAGCTCAGCTCCAAAATGCAGCTACAATTGAATGGTTTTGGGGATAGGTAATATTTGAAAGCGATCGCTACATCAATATTTTCACTATCGCTGTAATATAAATGTAGTGGCAAGGCTAAATTCGTGTATTAGATTTGTGGTTAAGAAGGCGAAGACAGCGCAACTATAAATCTTTTTGTTGCAACATATAAGCTTTGACACGCCAGTAGTGGATTGTTTCAGCTAATTTGGTGTATTAAATTTAACTAGTTCCGTGGGTTTAAGTCCTCCGGTTCTATAATCGGCAAGTTTTGTGTTGGCGTCTGTCTTATACCAATTCACGTTTAATGTGAATTAAGTTGGGAAAAATTGGTCTTGCTGATGTCATAAATCTTTGCCCTCACCCTAAATCCCTCTCCCAGTTTGGGAGAGGGACTTTGAAATTGCTCCTCTTCTCCCACATTTGGGAGAAGAGGTTGGGAGATGAGGGCTATTGTTGCATTCATCAACGGTATTCTAATTTACATCAGACGTGAATTACGAATTATTTAACTTACGGGAAGGCTGCGACTACATCTAATCAAAATCAGTACACTTAGAGTTTTAATATAAAAAAATACTTAATATACTGATGAAAGCAAGTTTCTGTATGGGCAGCAAATTGAGGGTAATTGCTAGCCCAGAAATTCTGCTGATCATCCAAAAAAGACTGAATTCATCTCTTCTTCGGTATCCACGCTCTTTTTTGTCCCATGTAGAGTGATCAACAACACATAATAAATGTGATTAATAACACATACCGTGAAATTGCTCAAACAGTATCATTTTGTACAAATGTTCTTGTGGAGTATCTTCAACTAAAGACAATTTGTTGAATAAGGCAATGCGCTTTAATAAAGTTCAAGCAGCTATGTGAAAACAGTAATTATATTTTGATAAGAAATAATGATTTATTCGTGTTAACTTATCCCAGCACATTTACAAATTATTTATTTCTAAATAACACTGCTAAGCGCTGCTTGTCAACCATCTAAAAATAGATGCATTCATTGAGTTTTTATTTTACTATTTGTCGCTAGACAGATTAATTAATGTACCTTAAAACTAAATTGATTAATAGTGATTCTTATTGACTGTGAGAGAGTTCTACAGGTCGTATACCAGTCAATACATAAGCTAAGCAAATAGTTGCGGGTAATTAACTAAGACTTTGTTTTGTGACATTTACTAAATAAAAATTGAATATCTAATTGTTTTGTAGAGCTTTTATTTCCTGATTAACACAAACTTAGGTAAGTCAATGGCAACTTTAACTAACATCCAAATTCTTTCAAGCAGCATTGGTTCTCAACCAAATAATCTGACCAAAGTCAATAGCACCTTGTTTTTTACCGCCAATAACAATACTGATGGAGTTGATCTTTGGAAGAGTAATGGAACTACAGCAGGGACTGTTGTAGTTAAAAATATTTTGCCAGGTAGTTCTGATGGTTTCCCAAATAGTTACTACCCGTTTAGCTTGACCAATGCAGATGGTACGCTGTTTTTCGTTACTGATGATGGTATCAAAGGCGGTGAGTTGTGGAAGAGCAATGGCACCGCAGCTGGCACTGTTCTAATTAAGGATATAAGATCAGGCAGCCTCGGTTCTGACCCATCCGACCTCACCAATATCAACAGCAAGCTATTTTTTATTGCTAATAATGGCACTAACGGATTAGAACTGTGGAAGAGTGATGGCACTGCATCTGGCACTGTCTTAGTTAAAGATATCAGACCAGGTAGTAATGGTTCTTCGACAACAAACCTGACTGATGTCAATGGCACTTTGTTTTTTATCGCTGATGACGGCACCAAAGGAGCAGAACTGTGGAAAAGCGATGGCACGAAAGCTGGTACTGTCTCAGTTAAGGATATTTATCCTGGCAGTAATAGTTCTTTACCCAGCAAGCTTACTAATGTCAATGGCACTTTGTTTTTCGCTGCCAATGATGGCACTTACGGATTAGAAATTTGGAAAAGCGATGGTACCGCAGCTGGCACTGTCTTGCTCAAAGATATTAATCCTGGCAACGATGATTCCTTCCAATATGACCTGACTGATGTTGATGGGACTTTATTTTTTAGTGCTTATAATCCCAGTCATGGAAAGGAGTTATGGAAAAGTGACGGCACCGCAGCTGGTACTGTTTTGCTCAAGGATATCAGACCAGGTAGCGGTAGTTCCTTTATCGGTAATTTAACCAATGTTGATGGGGTGTTGTTTTTCACGGCTTATGATAATGCTCATGGCATAGAACTGTGGAAAAGTGATGGCACCGCAGCTGGTACTGTTCTGGTAAAAGATATTAATCCTGGTATAGCGACTTCTTTCGCAACAGGTTTAACCAATGTCAATGGCACTCTATTTTTTGTAGCTGATGATGGTACTCATGGGTTGGAGTTATGGCAGAGTGATGGCACAGCGGCGGGTACTGTTTTGGTCAAAGATATTAATTCTGGTAGTTCTGATTCTGCGCCAGACAACCTGACTCTCGTCGATGACACTCTATTTTTTACTGCTGATGATGGCACTGGCACACAACTGTGGACTTTGAAGAACTCAGATATGATCGCCGCAGCATCCAGTAACGACATCATCACTGGTAAGGGCGGTCAAAAAACGTTTGTGATTTCTGCTGGCGATCGCAAAACTATCAGTGATTTTGGCGGTTTTGGTGAGGGGTCAAACCCATCTGCGGCGGTAATTGCTGAAGTGGATACACTAAAATTTCAAGGAGCTGACTTAATAGCACGTAATCTCTTGCTGACTCAAAATGGTGACAATCTAGAAATCTCATTTGAAAACGTCGCAAATACTCAAGTTACTCTCCAAAACTTTAAGTTAGAGAACCTGGAAAATCGGGGAGCATCTAGTACAATATCAGCGTTTGGTAATATTTTGTTTAATAAACAAACTAGCATCACTAACAGTATTGATGTCTTTGATGCTGAGGCTACTCTCACTAGCATTTTTCGGCAGAACTTGGTGACATTCCTCAATGATTTGAACAATAACACCACAGGTTTCAATAATTCTGCTGATGTCATCAATGGACAAGGAGGTGACGACACTATTGATGGTAAAAGTGGTAATGACTTGCTGCGGGGTGGTGCAGGTGATGATATCCTCATTGGTGGAGCTGGGAATGATGTACTGACAGGTGGAACTGGGAATGACCAGTTTCTGTATCAAGTTTTTAGTGATAAAGGAACAAGTGGCGACATCATTACTGACTTCAATACCAGTCAAGATCAGCTGGTGTTAACTAACTTGTTAGATAGTTTGGGAAGCGACAATAATCCAATTGCTGATGGTTATTTGCGATTCGTCTCTAGTGGTATCAATACTCAAGTTCAGATTGACCAAGATGGTGTGCAGACGACACAAGGATTTAGCTTGTTGGTTACTTTGAACAATGTCTCTGTTGACTCTTTGGTTGTTGGCAGTAATATCTTAGTTTAGCTTGAGAAAGGGAGTAGGGTTATACCAATTCGTAATTCGTAATGACGCTCGAGGACTCGCTACCGCTTCGCTAACGTAATTCGTAGTTCGTAATTAAGAAACTCTTATTTAGTATGGGTTTCGGAGTTTGAATAGACTTCTTGCAAAAATACTTGAACCGTCAGAGACTCAAGTCTCTGCCTAATAGCAAAAGTCCGTTGAAACGGACTAAAAATACTGTTATTAGTCGGTTGAAACCGACTTGAGTTATCAGCCAGAAAATAAATTTTCTGGCGAGTATCCGACTTTTGCAAGAGGTCTAATGTGTAGCCGAATTTTAGAGAATTGGTATTAAAAACTTTTTTCATGTTTAGTTAAGCTAACTCTCCGAACTTAGGACTCCACCAACCTTTAGCTGTCCTAAAATAAGCTACATCTTTATGTTTATTGTCCTGACGGGACTCTTGAGCAGAACACCGTAGCATTGTTTTACTTTGTCCTTCTTTGATATAGCTGTACTCCTCCAAAGGTTTTTTACACACTGGGCAAGGATGCTCTGTTACCTTGGCTGGTAACTTTTGAGGCTTTCCATCCTGAACAGCTTTCGCTCGTGGTGGTTCCCAAGTCTTATTCAGTTCGCTCCAGAACAGCACAACATTTTCACAGCCACTAACACATTTGAGAAAGTATTTCTTTTTGAGTTTCTTGCTGGGAATTTTGACCAGATAATTCTTGCATCCAGGGCAGCGAGTTTTAGAAGTCTCAAAGTTGCGATCGCCCACAGCAGAAACCCCAGTTGTAGGCGATGAACTGCTAACTACAGTTTTTGCTTTTACCAAAGCTGGTGTAAAATAATTCTGGTTCCAATCTGTGAGATATTGCTGCCAGCCCTTTTTTCCAAGGGCGATCGCATCTAAAGCATTTTCCATCTGAGCGGTGAATTCTGCTTCTAGCAAATCCGGTAATGCCTTAACTAAAAAAGCATCAACTTCCAAACCTAAAGCTGTCGGTTGCAGTTGTCCTTTGCTTTGCTGTACATAATCTCGTTTCTTGAGAGTAGAAATGGTTGGTGCATAAGTACTTGGTCGCCCGATTCCTTTGCGCTCCATTAGCTGTACCAGTTTTGGCTCACTGTACCGGGGCGGTGGCTGTGTTTGTTTCTGCTCAAAGGCTGCATTCTCCAAAGTTAGTGCCTGCCCTTGTTGCAAAGTAGGCAGTACTGCATCTTTGCTCAAATTGTTCCAGTAACGGGCATAACCTAAAAATTCCACTACTTGCCCTCTAGCTTGCCACAATAAAGAACCGGACTGAGTAATTACCTGAGTTTTACGCAGTTGGGCGCTGCGGCATTGGGAAGCAACAGCCCGTTTCCAAATTAAAACGTACAGGTTAAACTCATCCTGTGGCAGTTGGGGGCGCAACTCGACACTTGGACGAAATACATCTGTTGGTCGAATCGCTTCGTGTGCTTCTTGAGCCGTTTTGCTACTGCGATGCTTAGCTGCCTGCTGTGGTACATTTTGCGGATCATTTTGTTCTAACCACTGACGAGCGCTCTGACAAAACTCTGGTGAGAGCATGACTGAATCTGTTCTCATGTAGGTAATTAACCCTGCCTCATACAGCTTTTGGGCTATAAGCATAGTCTGCTCTGGAGCCAGTTTTAACTTGGAACCGGCCGCTTGCTGTAGGGTTGAAGTGATAAAAGGTGGCGGTGGTTTTTGATTAACCACTTTACCCTCAACTTGAACAACTCGATGTGCTTCGCGTCGTGCCTCTTCTACTAAATTTGTAGCTTCTGCTTGTGAAAGCACACGTATAGATTCTGGTGCAGGTGTGCTTTTGTCAGATGCATCATCTGTCAGTTCTGTTTGCTGTTCTTGAGCTTGTGAGCTAGCGTTCACCACCCCTTTGTAGTAAGCGCGAAACCCAAGGGCGTAATCTACCCATACACTCCAGTAATCTTGGGGTACAAAAGTTTGAATTTCTCTCTCTCGCTGACAAATCAGGTGTAGCGTTGCACTTTGGACTCGCCCTACGCTTTTTGCACCATTATTCAGTGCCCAAACCAACGGACTTCCTTTGTAACCCACCAGCTTATCCAGACAATCTCGGCATAGTCCTGCTCCCACCAGATTTAAATCTAATTTCCTGGGTAGGGCGATCGCTGCTTTGACTGCTGATTCTGTAATCTCAGTATAGACTACTCGTTTGGCGTCTCTCAAACCCAGAGCTTCCTTGATATGCCAAGCTATCGTCTCCCCTTCTCGGTCTGGGTCGGTCGCTAATACTACTTCATTGACTAGCTTCATCGCAGCTTTTAGCTGCCCAATCGTTTCTTTGGCTCTCTGGTCACGCGCTACATAATTGCATCGTACCTCGCTGCCATCTATAGTAAAGCCTAGAGAATCTTCTCCCGAATCGCTCAACTGTCGAATATGACCACAACTGGCACGCACAATCCACTCACTGCCGAGAATTTGACTGAGCTTTTTGACTTTTCCTGGAGATTCGACTACTAGAAGACGTTTTGACATGAAAGCTGCTCTTGATTGTCGGTAATTAATCGGCTACTAGTTCTTAATCTTTTATCTTAGTAATTTTGTACTCTAATCAGCCAGATCTCAGCTAGAGAATTATTGCAGTGTTCTTAAAACAATACTCCGGACAATTTTAAGTAGAGCCAATCGACAAGAAAGCTATCGATCCATTAGGGTGCTAATTAGAAGAAACAAGCACCGGAACGATAGCTGTATGGAAATTATACAAAGCCTGGTGGAAAATGCGCCGAGACGCGAATCTACGATATGTGTTTGAGGGTGAACAAAAAGCACGGGGAGCTAAACGTAAATATGATGGCAAAGTTGATCTAGCCGACCCTACTGGCTTGAGTTGGGTACGCGAACTGCA
>JAHHHC010000024.1 GCA_019359515.1 Desmonostoc vinosum HA7617-LM4
GCCCACCGCCCGAACTATGGGCAGAGCTTGGTTGTAGAATGACAGTGCTTGCTGCTTTTTTCCTAAATCGTCGTAGACTAGACCGATGTTATTGAGTGTGGTAGCTTCGCCAGAGCGATCGCCCACCGCCCGAAGTATGGGCAGAGCTTGGTTGTAGAATGACAGTGCTTGCTGCTTTTGTCCTAAATCGTTGTAGACTTTACCGATGTTATTGAGTGTGGTAGCTTCGCCAGAGCGATCGCCCACCGCCCGAAGTATGGGCAGAGCTTGGTTGTAGAATGACAGTGCTTGCTGCTTTTTTCCTAAATCAGAGTAGACTAGACCGATGTTATTGAGTGTGGTAGCTTCGCCAGAGCGATCGCCCACCGCCCGAAGTATGGGCAGAGCTTGGTTGTAGAATGACAGTGCTTGCTGCTTTTGTCCTAATGCATTGTTGCAAAATCCAAGCCCAACTAGTACTTCTGCCTCAAGTTTTTGGTCTTTAAGTTCTCGTGCCATGACCAAAACTTGTTGAAATATGGGTATTGCTTGTTTATATTCCTGTTGCTGTGCCTTTTGTTCCGCTTGCTCTAGCAGTTTTTTGGCTGCTTGCGCTTGCGAGTTTTGAGTTTGTCCCCAAGTGGGTTGAGCAATTAGTATTACTGTTAAAGGCGTTAGATAAATACCCACAGCTAAAAGATTGGTCAGAATTTTTTTCATATAGCCATAGTCAAAATAATTCGTAATTGATAAGCTGTTCCACATATAACTTGCATAATTAGGGCGGGCAAGATGCCCACCCCACAAGAGTTTTATTTAATTTGATTATGTAATTTAGATGTTTTTTAGCTTAGTTCGTAATTCGTAATTGTTACCCTATGACTCAAATTTTGTAGGGTGTGTTATCGCGCTAGCGTAACGTACCAAAGAGCATTGGCGGCGACAAAGCTAAAATAGTGTATTAGCTTTTCTCTTGTAGGATGGGCGTCTCGCCATTGGTGTCAACTTAAGCTAGAAATAGCTTCAGTGTTGGCTTCCTCACCCGCCAAGAAATAAATTTCTTGGCTAATAGCTCAAGTCTACTGAAGTAGACTCAAAATCTTGGGGGATATTCAGTCATCTTCAGATGACTTTTGCTATCAGCAAGGAACTTCAGTTCCTTGCGGGACATCGATTCTACGTTAACTTAACACCAATGACAAGATGTCCACACCACAAGAAAGCCGCCACTAGCAAACTTGAATTAACTGGTTTCAAGATGATTAATAAGGTTTTGCCAGAATTACGATCGTTTGTTGTTGTGGATTGAACTGGATTTCATCTACCACATATTGCCAATCTCTAGCTACTGATTGAATACCCTGCAACTGTGCTGTAGAAACTACAGGTGGTTTGAGCTTTACCACTGCTTGACCTTGAGTAGGATTTTTGACAGTAAAAGCATTTAAAGGTATACCACTCCAAGTTACAGGTTTACCTGTGGGGCGATCGCGCTCACCCCGGATAATTTGACGGCCATCACGTCTATAAACCAACGCCGAATTCTTGAAGACTACTTTTTGAATTTTGCTTAGGGGAATTGTAGTAGTTTTACTACTACGCTGAATTGATAGTACTTGCCCTTGTGCATCAATTCCCACTACTCGACCACTGCTTGAGTCACCTCCCTTAAAGACAACCTTTGCTAAGTCTGGCAAGGCCACTGCAAGTTCTAATTCATCTGCTTTGATTTGTGTCTGTGCCAACAAAAAATTTTCAGTTTTAACATCTTTGCTAATTACAGCTTCGATATTTCCTGTTTGCGCTGCTGCCATTACTAGAATTGCCACAACCCATCCCTGAAAAAAAGTTTTCATGGCTTTAACATTATATTTGACTATAATTTAACTTTCTCATTAAACTTCTAAAGCGCATGTATAATTTCCGTAAAATCACAGAAAGAGTTTTGTAGGGTGTGTTATGACCCCCAACCAAGAAACTAATATTTTAGGTAAATTCACAAGTGTACTTGGCTTACTGGGTGCGGCGCTTTTCTTTGCAGGCTGGATTTACCGTTGGTCATATTTCTACTTTTTTCAGCTAGAACTTAATACCCTTGACCTACCTGCACAGTCTTTTATCATAGTTCCCCTGCAAATATTTCTTGGAGATAATTGGGCAATATTTAAAAGTGCGATCGCTTTTTTTGTAGCAGCGATCGCTATTCAGGCTACATTATGGTTAATTAAAATTGTTACTGATACAGTAGTCTCTATAAATCAATCATTACTGACTCGCATCATCTCTGCAACCCAACACAAACGCTCATGGATAGCTAAACAGCTAAAATCTTTGGCTGAATTTAGTTCTGGACAACTGCACTCAGTAGAGTTTTTGCGATCGCTAGTCAATGAGATAGTCATAGTATCCTGGGTATTAATTGCGATCTTTTGGTTGGCTCGTTGGCAAGGCATAGCAGATGCTAGGCGAGATGCTGGGCAAAACTCCACTTTGCCTGTTGTAGCGTTAATTACACCTGAAGAAAAATTTGCCGTAGGGCGCAAACTTGATGATATATTTGCTGACCCTCCCTTAAAAGGCTACCGCATAATTGGCGATCGGGGTTTATTCGAGGACTTGCAAGGCAGAGAAGATAATGATATCAGCAATTCCAAGCAGCCGAGAGTCTGGCGTTTACTCTTAGAACGTGGTGGCTGGATTTATTTGTTTCGAGCATTGTCCCCAAATGCCAAATCTAACGAGATACCATTTGTATTAGCTATTCAACAAAGTGATAAAGGACATATAATCATTCGCAGTCCAGAACTTTCTAAAACTAATTCTCCTTAATTATAAGGTGGTAACAAGTGAGGGGCGATCGCAATCTCAAAAAACTACTTCCTAGCTTTTTCTCATCGGTAAACGTACACGGAAGCGAGTATCACCAGGTTTCGATTCAAAATGAATGTCACCTTTATGTTTGTTGACAATAATTCGATAGACAATTTCTAACCCTAAGCCGGTGCCTTGACCGACGCCTTTTGTAGTAAAAAATGGCTCAAAGACACGAGACTGAATCTTTGGGGGAATGCCAATTCCAGTATCACCAATTTCCACACCTACGCAATTCTTATCTTTATAAGTACAGATAGTCAATTCGCCTTTACCGTCCATAGCATCGATCGCATTATCAATTAAATTAGTCCAAACTTGATTGAGTTCGCTGGCATAAGCACAAATCTTTGGTAGCGTGTGATCATACTTACGATTGATGATTACTCCGTGCTTGAGACGATGATGTAGGATGAGTAAAGTATTTTCGATTCCCTGATGGATATCTATTTCTTGTAATGACGCTTGATCCATATAAGAATAGCCTTTAATGGCTTTCACTAACTCCGAAATCCGGGTGGTACTTTGCTCGATATCATTAATAAGTCCAGTTGCTGCAAGTGTTGCTTCTAGCCACTGCAAGACTTTATCTAGGTAGTCAGTCGGCACGTTCTCAGCAATAGTATCTAACTTCGCGGTGTCGATACCACCAGCTACTATTGTTGGTGAAAGATTCCAAGCGTTGGCTACATTATGGTCTTCTAGCCAGTCTGTGATTTCGTCTTCTTTGTCGCCTTGGGTAAGGGGGTCAAGTTTGGGTGCTGTGCAGGCGTGTGCTGTGGCTTGTTGTTGAATATCAACCAGGAAATTTAGTTGCTCTTTTGTGAGACAATTGAGTTGTAAGGTGAGGCACTGCCAGTGGTGCAAGTTCTTACCCAATTGCGAAGCTGCGCGTTGGGCGGCGGCACCAGGATTGTTTAATTCGTGTGCTAGTCCGGCGGACATTTTTCCCAATGCAGCCATCTTCTCCTGTTGTCGCAGTTGCACTTCTACGTCTTTGGTACGCCCAGCGATCGCAGTTAAAATAATATCAGCTATGGACGAACATTCTGCGAGCATGTGCTTAAAGGTTTCCATGTCAATTCGCAGCACACGACTTGGTGCTATCGCTTTAGCACTGGCAATAGAGCCGGAACCAGTCAACATCGATAACTCGCCCATAAATTCACCATGGCGATGCACGGCTAGCACTTTCATTTCGCTGCCAACTTGCTTGGTAATCTCAATTTCACCCTCTAAAACCACGTGAAAGTGATAGCTTGCTTCACCTTCACTAAACAATACTTCCCCCTCTTTGAGGTGGAGTTCTGTGCCAAACTGCTGCATTTGTACCAAAGCTTCATCAGGGAGTTTGGGAAATAATTTCATCTGGTTAGGGTCGTGCAGCATAATTAATTCGTAATTCGTAATACTTCGACTTCGCTCAGTATAAGTTCGTAATTCGTAATTTTAAGATTTTGATGGAAAGACCAACAGAGGTGTTAAGCTAATCTGCTTTTAACTTGCATAATCCTTTGCCTCAGAAAGACGCAAAGAGAAGTTGCGTGCGGGGGTTCCCCCCGTTGAGCAAACTTCGGAGGACGCGCTTAAGGGGAGACGCGGGGATGCAATTTGAATGATTATTAGCTTATGCGGATAAAATAAGCTCAAGCAATGTTGATGAAGCAATTGTTTATCAGGATGCGAGGGAAGGTGAACAACAACGCCCCCATTAATTATTACTGAAGATATCGCAAAATGTAGATAGTAGGGAACAGGGAACAGGCTTAAAAGTCTTTTGATGTTCTGAAAACTATCCTTGAAGTACTACAGCACATTTCATCTGAATGAAGTACACAAGGGCGGGCAGGATGCCCACCCCACAAGATTTATCATATTAAGATGTGTACTTCATTTACTTGCAAAGTGCTGTATATGTGCTTTCTCTTACTCGCTAATTCCCCATCAGAAAGCCCAATGTCAAAGTCACCCGTTTTAGAAACTATCACAGCAGTATCTATTGCTAATCTTTTTGAGCTTGTCGAATTGCTAGCGGCTGATTTTGCTAGTCGTGCTGCTGTTCACGACCGTGATAGTTCTTTCCCCTTTGAGAACTTTGACGCCCTCCACCAAGCACAACTGTTAAACCTCACTGTTCCTGTAGAATTTGGCGGTCAAGACGCAGATTACACTACTGTCTGTCAAGTAATTGAAAAGATAGCCAGTGGCGATGCTTCTACGGCTTTGGTGTTGACAATGCACTATTTACAACATCAAAACGCTGCCCGCCATCGTCGTTGGCCTACCGCAGTTTATGAACGGTTGTGTCGAGAATCTGTCGCAGATATCGCCCTGATTAATGCTGCCCGTGTGGAACCAGAATTAGGTACACCCGCTAGAGGAGGACTACCCATTACCACGGCCAAACAAACAGATCATGGTTGGTTGGTGACTGGTCACAAACAATACACTACAGGCAGCCCGATTTTACGTTATTTCGTTGTTTGGGCACGAACAGATGAGGAAGAACCGCAAGTAGGCAATTTTTTGATACCGCGCGACCTGCCTGGTGTCAAGATTGTGGAAACTTGGGATCATTTAGGGATGAGAGCCACAGGCAGCCATGACTTAATATTAGAAAATGTCTTCATCCCCACAGAATACGCTTTAGATGTCCGTCCCCTTGGGGCTTTTTCACCCCAAGATCCCCTAACAGTCGTGGGTGGAAGTTTATTTTTGAGCGCATTGTATCAAGGTGTAGCGACAGCAGCCCAAAATTGGTTAATTGGATATTTGAAAGAGCGATCGCCTACTAATCTAGGTGCAAGTTTAGCAACTTTACCCCGCTTTCAAACAGCTGTTGGTGAAATTTCCGCATTACTATACGCCAACCATCAACTTATTTATACCCTAGCCGCTGATATTGATCAAGGAAAATGCGATCGGCAAATTGGTTTACAAGCACAAACAGTAAAATATCTAACCACAACTAACGCCATTCGTGCCGTTGAAATTGGACTCGAACTAATTGGTAATCCTGGTTTATCTAGGAAAAATCCTCTTGAAAGATATTACCGAGATGTTCTTTGTAGTCGCATTCATACACCACAAAACGATGTAATTTGTTTATCTTTGGGTAAATCAGCACTCAGCATTACAAATTAAAAACAAATACAGACAAATTCTTCATTTGATGTTCTATTAAAATAAAAGTCTTGTAGGACGGTCATCTTTCCCGTCTACAATCAGCTTTCAACCAAACTTAATATGAAGTCAAATGTCGAGTCCCTGAAAATTTTCAATATTTCCTTCTGTTGGAGAAATTGTTGTAAATGAGGTTGTTCTAATTTAATACTCAACTCTTCAGCCTTTTGCTTAATTTGTTCAGAAGTCCAACCTTCACTGGTTGCTGTGGCAATTAAGGCGATCGCACTTGCCCTCGCACCCGCTGCACAATGTACTAAAATTGGTTTAGGTGAAGTACTTATCTGGAATTAAACAGATTTTATTTGCAGCTTTCACAGCCTTTTCTCGCGCCTCTTGCACATTGGCACCTTTGGCTAAAGCGACTCCCATCCGCCGATATGGATGAGCATCAGGTTTACCAAATAATCTGATATCCACATCTTTTTCTGATAAAGCATCAGCAACACCAGTAAAGGTGATTGCATCTAATTTTTCTGAAGCTAAAATGACTGCACTTGCTGACGGCCCTAACTGTTCAATATTGGGAATAGGCAAGCCTAAAACAGCTCTTAAATGCAATTCAAATTCGTTGAGATTCTGTGATATCAATGTCACCATTCCGGTATCATGAGGTCTGGGAGAAAGTTCTGAGAAAATCACTTCATCTTTGGTGATAAAAAACTCGACACCAAAAATTCCAGCTCCTCCTAAAGCATTAGTGACTTTTCTGGCTATTTCTTGGGCTTGCAAAATCATGTTTGCTGAAATTTCTGCCGGCTGCCACGACTCTTGATAATCGCCTCTTTCTTGACGATGACCAATAGGAGTGCAGAAAATTGTTGGTGCATTCCACTGTTTAATTGTGAGTAAAGTTATTTCGATTTCAAAGTTAATAAACTCTTCGACAATTACTTTTTGACTGTCGCCTCTAGAATTAGCGATCGCATAATTCCATGCTTGCTCAACTTTACTCTTGTCCAGCACTACAGATTGACCTTTACCAGACGATGACATCACTGGTTTAACAACATTAGTAAACCCTATTTTTTCAGAGACAGCTATCAATTCCTCTAAGGTTGTTGCATAACCATATTTAGCAGTTCTAACGCCTAATTCTTGATGTGCAAGTTCTCTAATTCGATCACGATTCATTGTATAGTTAGTTGCAGCAGCCGTAGGAATGACTGTTATCCCTCGTTGTTCAAACTCTAAAAGCTTTTCTGTTCTAATAGCTTCAATTTCTGGGATAATAAAATCAGGCTGATGTTTAGTAACTATCGCTTCCAAATCATCAGCATTCAGCATAGAAATAACTTCAAAGCAATCAGCAACTTGCATAGCTGGAGCATTAGCATAACGGTCAACAGCAATCACATAGTTACCAAGACGCTGAGCAGAAATCACAAATTCTTTGCCTAGTTCTCCTGAACCCAGCAGCATTAATTTTTGTGGCAGTTTAATCGAATTATTCATCTGAATCATCAGGGCAGTTGTAAAGACGTGCTTTGGAAGCGTCTCTATTTATAATCATCTGCATGATCAAACCTTGCCCCTCGCATTTGTAAATCTTTACACTGTTGTTTTGTTAATCCAGTTCCTACACCAAAATTACACTGATCTACTAAAGTATATAACCAGATCGTCTCGTTCAGAGTTGCACCCCTTAAATCTGCATTTCTTAGATTGGCTCCAGTAAAATTGACAAATAAAAGGTCTGCATTAATTAAACTAGTATCTTGCAAATTTGCTCCTGATAAATTTCCGCGAATCAAATTTACTCCGTCTAAAATTAAACCAGATAAATCTGCTCCCATCAAATTTGGAAATTTTAGCTGATTTGGATATTGAAAAAACCGGATAATGCAGGTTATATTTGCCTCGGTTAGATGCATTTTAGTTAAAAACTCATAACGAGCAATACCTAATTGTCTGAGAATTTCTAAACGCTGAGAGGGGCTTTGTTCTAAAAAATTGATGACAATATAGCGGAGGTCTTTAGTTGGGTAATTGAGCATAAATATTATATGCAAATAAATTTCTTTGTTACTTCTAAAATATAATCTCTATATAAATAATAATATAAATAGGGCGGAAAAATGCTCGTCCACAATAGATCAATTATTTTTGTGGGATACAAATTTCATCCGCCCTAGTTAAAAATCAGGTATTTTATATTCAATTATGTAGAAATGCGACATAGCACATTTCTACATTTATTTAACTTGCCAACAATGCTTTTGTAGCAGATTCTCCTGCTAATTTCACTCGCTTTTGCAACTGTAAGTTTAACAATGCTAGAACACTCAACTCAGTGAGGAGTGACATAAATATCATGATTGCCCCAGAGTGTTCTATACCCGCCCAAGGGAAAGTTGAGAATAGCCACAAAGTAGGATACTCGTGTGCATAAAGGCTCAAGAATTGTAAAATCGTTGGCGGTAGGAATATCGCTGCACCTACTATGCAAATAGCCCAAAGAGAACGCTTTGAAGTCTTCATTAAAAGGATCAATTGGGCAATAGTGGCGTAAATCATCATGAGGCTGATAAACAAAGCCACGGCGAAGATTAGTTTAATTCTGCTAGTATTATCGAGCAAAATTGAACTGTAAGCTAGCCAAGGGATAGTAACAATTGCCAGGTTAATAGCGATCGCAACTAATGCAGGACTTTTTTCACCCCAAATTAAATCTGACCATAAAGAGTTACGTCCAAAATTTTGCTGTTTAGCAACTCTGTGAGGCCGATACCGCGCCCAGTCCTGTATATTTTGACGCTGCGGAGAAAGAATTGCAATCAAACCAAAAAGTAAGATCAAGTTATACAATGCCAAAAAACTAAAATTATTCCTAATCACGTCAGACAGGTTGTAATTTTGTAAATGCTGTATGGTAAATCCCCACATCATTATTTGACAAAACACTACTAGCAAATAACTTTGTTTCTTACTTAGCATTGAGGCTTTAGGATTACGAAAGCAACGTCTTAGTGCTTGAGTAATACCGTAAGTACATAACCCAAAGTTCAATAAATGGAAGCCAACAATAGTGACAAAACTTTCTCCTAATGGCAAGTAGAAAAACTGCAAGTTTTTCAGGGGAGAACCTCTGTATACCCTGAATAAATTAGGAAACAGATAATTTGTTACATCCCAAGGATTGAACATCCTCAACCAAGCTGTTGAATTATTAAAGCCATTATAAGATGATGATGCCATCAATATGGTCATAAACAACACCATCAAAACAGCGCCACTACCCAACCAAGGTTGAAAACTACCCATCCAACGACTAACTAAACCAAAGAGTAATGCTGCATTGTAGAAGAAAATACAGCAAGCACCAAGAACAACGTAGTAACTAAAAATGTAGCTCAAGGCTATTTTTGCAGAATGTCCAGCCCACACATGTAAAGGAACTGCCGCTAAAACTATGAGGTAGATTAAAATTGGCACTCCTAGTAACTTGCCAGTCAAGATATTGCCTTCTGACTGAGGACTAAGACGAATAAAGTTCAGTGTTCCCCGACGTTCTTCTTTTGCTAAGTCGTTGATGAGTAGATAAGTTCCTGCGACTAATAGTGTAAATATAAAAATTACACTAAATGTTAAGAATGTATATTCCCAATGATCTCGCCACCATAAAGACCAATCAATTTCATTTTGAGGGCAGAAGTTATTAGACAAAAACTTCTGAAAGCCATTAATTTGAATTCTGGATTGTTCTATGTCTGCTTCTAAATTGGCAATGTTAGCCTTATTGATTGGTTTAATCTGCTTAGCCTTATCTAACTGTTGATAGAGGAGATTTTGCTGCTGATAAAAGTTGTTTTGTTGCTGATTATAAAATTCACGGAGATTACAATATGAAGCGGTTAAACCATATTTATCACCGGGAAGCTCGCGTAACTGATACAAAAAAGTTATAACTTGCAGTAGTAGAGATACAATTACTGCGATCGCCACATTAAAAACTTTCAGGCGTCCTTTGAGTTCGCGCAATAGTTGCGGATTCCAGTCACCTATTTTGTCTATCAAATTGACTGTCATAGAACAAAATTCTCCTAAAGCAGGGAGTAGGAACTATTAATTGTGATTATTTACTAATCAAGATGCTTGTTTGTGACCCAATTTCAAGAAAATAGTTTCTAAATCTTCTTGAGTGCAGTGAAAACCAGTTAGGGGAATGCCAGCGCTAATAAGCGATCGCAATAAATCAGCACAGTCTTCTTGTTTACCAGAAAAATTCACTCTTACGCTATTTTTCCCCGGCATTACCTCCCACTCTTCAACCAAAGGATGATGTTTCAGTTCGCTCAAAACTGTTTCTATCTTTCCCAATGTTGACAACACTATTTGTTGGCGGGCAAGACGTTGATAAAGTTGTTGGAGAGAGGCACTCTCTACCAAAAAACCAAGTTCCATAATCCCCACAGAAGAACACAGTTCTGCTAAGTCGCTCAAAACGTGCGAGGAAATTAAGATTGTCATCCCAGCTTCTTGCAACGTCTTGATAATTTCCCGAAACTGCATTCTGGCGATGGGGTCAAGTCCAGAGACAGGCTCATCTAGCAGTAATAAAATCGGTTCATGGATAATAGTCCGCGCCAAACTTAAGCGCTGCTTCATCCCCCGCGACAGAGTAGAAATCATGCTGTGGCGTTTATTACCGAGTTGTATTAGTTCTAGAACTTCATGTAAGCGCTGAGTGCGGCGTGGTTCCCGCAAGCGATACAGACGGGCAAAATAATCTAAGTAGTCCCAAACCGTCAAATCTTCATAAAGAGGATAGTCATCGGGTAAATAGCCAAGGCGGCGCTTAAGAGTGGGATTGCTTTTGTCACGTAGTAAGCGATCGCCATTAATATAAATCTCACCCGTGGTTGGTTCCTCAGCAGTCGCCAACATCCGCATGAGAGTTGTTTTACCCGCGCCATTCGGCCCTATCAGTCCGTAAACTTCACCTGTCTCAATCTCTAAATCAATTTCGTTAACCGCCACGTGTCGGTCAAATTGCTTAGTTAGTCCACAAGTGCGAATTGCTAATTCTTTTGCCATAGCTACCGGTGCGGCTCGTGTTTAACAGTCAACATAACCTTTGTATACAGTGTTTGTCAGGCTTGTTTCAGAAATTGAAACTGAGTTTACATTCAGGGGAACAGGGAACAGGGAATAGTGATAATTATTTTTTTTAGTGGTTGATAAGTTGATAATCTCAACAAAGAAGGTAAAGCATGTGCTTTACCCTCTTTTTTTAAATTAAGCTTTACTGTTTAATACAGTATCAGGTGACATCAGATGGAGATCCGATTAGGGCATCAGTTCTATTTTGAGAACCACTAAAAGCATAGCGATATTCAGGAACTGGATAACCAGCTTCGCCAAAGGTTTCACGTATGGCTTTATTAGTGTCAAAATACACTTGCCAGTAGTGGGCATTATTGCAATATGGACGTACCGCTAGCACTGGCCCTGCCAAGTTGAAATCTAGAATTTCTACATCTGGCGCAGGATTTTCAAGAACATTAGGTATTTGGCTAATTCTTGCTTTTAAAAGTGCGATCGCTTGATTATGTCCAACATCATGATGGAGTTGAGCAAGTAAATCTACACGACGATAAGGATTGGCAGAAAAATTTTGAATGTTGTCAGAAAAGATTTTGTTATTGGCGACAATTGTTAACACGTTATCAGGTGTATTGATACTAGTTGTAAACAGTCCCAATTCTGTAACAGTGCCTGTGACACCTCCTGCTGTGATGAAATCACCAGCTTTAAATGGTCGAAAAACAATTAAAAACGCACCTGCTGCAAAGTTAGCTAATAGTCCACCCCAGGCTGCACCAATTGCAATACCAGCCGCTGCTAGTAATGCTGCAAAAGATGTTGTTTCAATTCCAAAAAAGCCGAGAATTGCCACAATTAAAACAATTCTCAGAGTTACGGAAATGATATTGAGAAGATAGTTAATGAGTGTCGGATCAACTTGTTGGCCTCTAAAAGCACGCCGTACCAACTTCAATCCAAAATCGATCAATCGTTGAGCAACAATCCACAGAACAATCGCGCCTAACAGTTTTAGTCCAAACTGAGTTAACAGTTGAATAGCAACCTGGCTAATCTCATTGAAATTCATAAATCTATTTTGTTTGTACTGTTGTTAAACACAACAAACATACAGGTAATTATCTCAAAAATGAGTATAGATACTTTTTTTTTAATTTTTTATTAATGGGAATTGGGAATGGGAATTGGGAATGGGGAATTATCTATGATCCCCTCATCCCCCTCATCCCCCGGTCACTGAGCGAAGTCGAAGTGCATCTCCCTCAACCTCTAAGACTGATATGCTAATACCTTGCGGGCTTCGCCATCAAAGGCATCAAGTAGGCGATCGCGCCAACTAAAAACGGGATCGTTGGTTTCTAATAGGGGAAATGGGCTAACGCTACGCGACCATTGAAAGGTGCTAAACACTACGTAATCTGCCCAAGCTGGTGTTTCTCCTGATAGGAAGGGTTGCTGCTGGAGTGTTTTACGCAATGGGGTTAAGCTTTGGCGAAAGGTAATCACCCGTTGATCTCGATCGTGAGGAATCGCCTCTAGCGTCGCCCCAAAGAACTTTTCGCGGGTTGTGCGAAAGTATTCTTTGTCTTTTTCGTGGATGTGTGCATAAATATCTGTAATAATCATTCGCACGATTTCTGGAACTAGTAATACTTCTACCCAATTGGTAACAAAGCGAGATAAAGATTTACCAACTTCACCACCAAATAATGATGGATACTCAGGGTATTTCTCTTCCAAATATTGAGCGATCGCCCAGGAATCATAAACTACTTGCTCACCATCAATAATCACTGGTACTCTCCCCTGTCCCGAAAAGGCAATGGTTTCCTTTTCTGTAAAGCGCCAAGGCATCGTTTCAAACGCCAATCCCTTATGCAGCAAAGCTAACCGCGCCCGCCAGCAGTAAGGGCTAGGACGGCGATCGTCCTCAGATGCGGCTAAATCGTATAGCTTGATTTTCGTCGAATTCATCATTGATACCTGGAAATTCTCAATAATTCCCGCAATATAACATTTACTGAATGTGGGGAATTGGGAATATTATGAACGCCGTAATACTATCTTGTTCTGAAAATTCATTTGAATACGACACAAAGCTGGACTAATACTAAAGTTGCAAGTGTAAGTTGCTAAAGGTTCTTGCTGATAATTAAAAACTCGCACATTATAACTAAAATTTCGTGCGTTGCCTCCTAAACGATTGACGAAATTGTAGCGTTCTACATAATCTAGTAAGCTCCAAATTTGCTGATTGACAATTAAATCTACTCTGGCAGGTTCTCCATTATTAGCTGGATATGCTATCCAGTTATCCAATAACTTATTTTGTGAACTTTCTTGTGCCCACCATAAGCTAGGAACGGTTAATTGCCTAAGATTAATAGTATTAGCCGTAGTGATTAAACCTTGGGGATTGGTCAATAAATCTAATTCCAAAGGTGCTTGAGAAGGCGATGCTACTGGGGTTGTTTGTGCAAGTGAGGGTAAAACGCGTAAAGAATTCAGGCTAATAGTTAGTAGTAATAAAAGGGATGTTTGACAACCTAATAATTGATGTTTGAGCATGGCTAATAAATTTAAATTTTTTGCACACTCTAAAGTTTGATGGCTACAATCCGAATCCGTCGATAGTCTGCTGTCCAGGTTCCATCTTGATAGAATGTTGGTCTAAGATACTCTTCTATCATACGAATTACTTGTATTTGTTGTTGAGATGACATTCCTATAAAGAAAGCACTGGCGAACATTTCGAGCCAATTTGCTAAACCTGTTTCTTTGTCTACTAAAGGAGTAGGACGGTTAAACAAAATAGCATAGACGACATCAAAACCTTGCTGTTCCAAGAGAGTAGCGTACTCCCCAATACTTGGAAAATACCAAGGATTCATCACTGGTGCGGGAATATTGAGTGTTTTGAGAGTAGTGTACAAGGCTTGGGCGATCGCTTGCACGTTACCCTTGCCACCAAACTCGGCTACAAAACGCCCTCCTGATTTTAGGGCTTGATGTACAGAAGCGATCGCTGCATCTGCTTCTTTAACCCAGTGCAGCGTGGCGTTGGAAAAGACCGCATCTAATGGCTGTTCTAGTTGAAAGTTTCTGGCATCTCCTACATCAAAGCGCAAATGTGGATAGTTTTGTCTGGCTTTCTCTATCATCGTTGGGGCATAATCAATGCCGATAACTTCAGCACCTGCCAAGGCAATTTTTTCTGTCAATTGTCCAGTACCACAGCCAAGATCCAAAATCTGTTCTCCTGGTTTGGGGTTGAGTAATTGCAGCAAGTCTTCACCGTATTGCCAAACAAAAGCGTGTTTATCTTCATAAAGGGCAGCGTCCCAATTGTTATTGGGTTTTGCAAGATTATTCATACTCCCAAGGGGCCACGAGTTACCCCTAATTGATTTTGCAATTTTAACTCTCGCCAAAGTTGAGAACCTGTAATCTCACCTTGTAGTAATTGTTGATAACAATGTATAGTTTCAGTCACTTGCTTTGGTGTTTCATTGACAAACTCGATACGAAAGTGCTTTAATCCAAGCTCTATTAGACGCTGTACGTACTCGGCTCCAGTTTGAGCAGTGCCGTTAAATACAGTATTGCGACAACCCGTATCAGCTTTAAGGATGTGTTCGCTACCAACGCGATCTTTTAATTTCACATCATGTTTCTCACAAGGTCGTCCGCAATTTGTATAATCCGTTCCTGTAGAAAGAAAGGCACAAAAAACACAATGTTCCATGTGGAACATGGGCATATGTTGATGAATGGTCACTTCATACCATTGAGGAGGAGAACTATTTAGCAGATCTTCCAACTGGTTAATATTCAAGTCATAGGACGCCGTTACCCTTTGCAAGCCAAAATGATTTTTCAGGTAATCAGCTGTTAAAGGATTGGCAACATTAAGCGAGAAATCTCCTACACAGCGGTCTGCACCAAAGAATTGTAAATGATCGTAGTTACGTACTAAATAGCCATCCGCTTCACATGCACGTAATTGTTGCAGAATCCAGTTTTCCCCTGGTTTGGAAATTCGGGGAGGCGCTACCCAAATGGAGGAGGTTCCCCGGCGGTGTGCTAGTTGTAGTGCTTCTCGGTAGGTGCGGGGGTCTTCAAATTCACAGTAAAGTGTCTGAATTCCGGCTTGAAGTGCTGCTTGAAGTTGCTTGAGGTTGCGGACTAGAACGATAAGTGAGGGGGATGGGGGAGACGCGGGGACGCGGGGACACGGTGAGGAAGTCGGAGTCTTGGCGGTTCCCGTCGAGTCCGTTAGCGGTAGCGACGTAGGAGCGTCACTTCCGAACCCGTCCGCGCAGTGTCTCCGACAGGAGGGGAATATGTCTTTGTCTTCTTGTTTGGGGGATGAGGGGGGGAGTAGGTTTTGGAAAGAGACGTTAGACTGTAGTTGCCAACGTTTGGGTTGACTTCGTAACTCTTCTAATTGGGTGACTATTTCTCGGCGTATTCGATTTAACTCACTCACGGGTAGCATTAAAGACCCAGCTAGGTGATTGGTGAGGGTTCCTAAATAGAAGGGGGTGTTGCCTAAACGACCAAATTGTTCTTGCAAACGGTTTTGAACTAAAGGTTTAGTGTGGGCTTCAACGAGTGATATTACTGATTCTACTTGTACAATATTACCGAGTTCATCACGAGCGATCGCTACAAGTGACTGATCAATTTCCCCATGAACCTCTATATAAATAGGACGCTGAAATTGAGGGGTATCACCAGCAAAACTCTGGCGTAATTGCTTATCGAGTTCAGGGTCACTAGTTTTCCAAACCTTGTCACCTACATGTATCCGACGTAGGTTTAAATTATCCCGTCCAAAGGTTAATACAGCTTTTTTACCTTTGTGTACAACTCCGTAAACCCGACCTCCTTCTTCCTTGGCTTCAGGATGGCCAGAGTCAAAAACAATACCATCTCCCGGTTTGACAGGCGCTTCTAATTTGACCGTCACCTGTTCGTTACAAATGCGAGTAACTTCACCCAGATAAACACCGCGCTTTTTACCGAAACGGGCATGAACGAGTTCTTGATTATTAATGCCGCTAAACCAGCCTGTGTAAAGCCCGCGAGAAAATGCCATCTCTAGGTTGTAGTGTTCATCCGCTGTAGATGACGCGGAGAGTGGGGGACGCGGTGACGCAAAGAAAGAATTTTCAATGTTCTCGCATCCTTGCATCCCCCTTCGGTTTCGGAAGTTCGGACTCGACGGGAACCGCCAAGACTCCGACTTCCTCACCGTGTCCCCGTGTCCCCGCGTCCCCACGTCCCCGCGTCCCCACGTCCCCGCGTCCCCGCGTCCCCGCGTCCCCGCGTCCCCGTGTCCCCGCGTCCCCGCGTCTTTCTCAAATGCTATCATTACGCGATCCAATGCTTGCCGATATACACGGGTAACATTAGCAACATATTCTGGGGCTTTCAAACGACCTTCAATCTTGAGGCAAGTAACTCCTGATGTGACCAAATCTGGCAATACCTCTAGTCCAGCTAAGTCTTGAGGACTAAGTAGATATTTACGGTTCTCTAAATTTACAACTTTCCCATCAGCAATTAAATTGTAGGGCATCCGGCAAGCTTGGGCACATTCACCTCGATTAGCAGAACGTCCACCCAAAGCCTCACTCGTCAAACATTGACCGGAATATGCCACGCACAAAGCACCATGAACAAAAACCTCAAGAGGTAACGAAATGTTCTGTTGAGTGATTTGCTGCTGAATTTTATTAATTTCTTTTAGAGAACATTCACGGGCCAATACCACCAACTGACAGCCGAGAGACTTGGCAAATTCTACCCCAGCGGCACTGGTGATGGTCATCTGAGTTGAGGCATGAATCGGAAAATCGGGTGAAAGATGTCGAATTAACCGACATATACCTATATCTTGAACAATCACCGCATCTACACCAGCAGTAATAATTGTACGGAGATATTGCTGTGCTTCGGCCAGTTCTTGAGGAAAGATGAGTGTATTGAGGGTGACATAACCTTTAACTCCCCGCAGGTGCAGAAATTGCATCAAGCGTGGTAAGTCAGCCTCTGTAAAATTTTGTGCCCGCATTCTGGCGTTAAACCTTTCCAAGCCGAAGTAAATCGCATCTGCCCCATTTTCTACAGCAGCTTTGGCACAGTCCCAGTTACCTGCTGGCGCAAGTAGTTCCGGACGTTTCAGGGAAAGTTGAGAGGTATGTGGGCGATCGCTTTTCATTAAACTTGGAGGTTAACTAGCACCATAGTGATTTTATCTAACTTGATGGGGGAAGGGGGCGATCGCTATCTTCTGTGTGTCAATTCACTTGCAAAAATATTGTGTGTACATTACCCGCCAAGACTAGTTATGCTTTCATATCTCTATATCTACGTTTTGCACTTCTGACTCAACTAAATCAAAGTTCATTTTGTTGTATAAATACTGCAAGGAAATTTCAAAGGGTACAGTTACAAGAGCGATCGCTTTATCTTCTTGGTTATGATTTATCGTTCCACCTGCCATAGGAATTATTTGCCCATCAATATATTCACTTTTGTACTCAGCAATCTCTTCTAATTCCAGATATTCCTCTGGGGTGTAGTATCGTTGTTGTGTTATTTGCATAGTTTTATTGAGTAGCGATCGCACTCAAGAAATTTTACTAATTTATAATAAATAGTCTAACGTGATTAATTTGTGTGTTAAGTTCTTTGTACAAAGAGTAAGATACTAGCTGTTATCTTAGTGCTATTACTCTAGATAAATATTCATTTGAATACTTACGTCCAAAGCCGCCTACCCGTTTTTCCATTTAATATTTGATGGCTATCTTGTAACAAAGTCGGAATATTTAAATTCTCTGGACACTTCGGCAAACAATCACCACATTCTGTACAACGATTCGCTTTCATTCCAGGAAACCAATGACCAGCATTTTCAAACATTCCATAACGATATTGTCCATACTCTGTCATATCGTAGGCTACTGCTAGGTTACGTAAGCGTAAAACCTCTGGAATGTTAATATTTTCTGGACAAGGTAAACAAGCATAGCATTGACTACACTTATCAGTTTTCAAAACGTTTTTTTGATGATTTTCTAAACGTTGAAAAATAGATATTTCTTCTGGCACTAACTCATTATTTTGAGCAACAATTCGCAAAGGCTCAATTAATTCATTTGGGTTTCCTGGCCCTACGCTTAATGTAGTAATCCGAGTGTCACTTAGTAGAAATCGATAGTTTAAGTGCAGCGGTGAATAAGGCTGACACAGGTCTTTCAAAGTTTGCGACGGTGTGTAAAGGCGTCCTCCCTTATCAGCAGGAGAAATAATGAAAATACCCATATCTTTTTCCGCAGCTAGCTGAATTGCTGGTGCATTGCGTTGAAAAAAATAGTAATAATGCAGATTGACAAATGCAAAAAAATCTGTGTTTATTGCCGCTAAAATTATCTCTAATGGCCCATGGGTGGAAAAACCAACGTGTCGCACCCGACCATCAGTAATAGCCTCTTGCACTGCTTGCATACAGCCATTCTTAGCTTGTACCCATTCCAAATGTTGCCAGGTATTTAAGCCGTGAATTCCCAAACAATCGAGATAATCTAGCTGTAATCGTTCTAAAGATTCATCAATACACCGATGCATTGTGTCAGCATCAGCTGTGGGTGGGATTTTGGTAGTAATGTAAAGCTGAGAACGAGGTAATGACAAACCAGCTTTCAGCGCATTACCAAGATATTTCTCACTCTTGCCATAGCCCTTGGCAGTTTCTATATGGTTAATTCCCAATGCTAAGGCTTGTTTGATGGTCTGCTGAGCATTTTCACCACCTGCCAAATAGCGCATTGTTCCTAACGAAAAGATAGAAAGGTGTAAATTCGTTTTCCCAAAGCGTCGGTATTGCATTATTTAATAATTTGTAATTCTTCAGAGGGAGTGGCGATGTGGGAGTAGGGAGTAGGGAACCCACGCCTTAAGGCGTGGGATTGAAGTCAGGACGCATTGTGCCTCGTTGCAAGCAATCTCGGCACAAATCTTTTCCTAACAGTGGGCAATGACCCACAAAAGACAGTTTTTAATGTTTTTGTATCCCTACTCCCTACTCCCTACTCCCTACTCCCTGTTTTTGTAATTCATAATTTGTTATTAAGATACATATAAAAAATACGATCTACTGATTTACAATACGTTAGCTCTTAAAATAATACCTGATTGGGCAAATTGTTATTAGTAGAAATTTTTGAAAGCGATGAGGAAGTAAGGGAACAAGGGAGGAATTACTTCCTAATCCTCCTCATCTCCCCTATCTCCCTTATCCTCCTCATCTCTCTCATACCTCAGCACTTTCTTAGCTATCGCCATTACCAAAGCGCTTGATCAAATCTTCAGGACGGAGATTTGATATAAATTCACGAAACGCTTGTTGTTCAGCTTCGTCAGCATCGCGATCAACAGGAATTGAGGCATCAGCAATTACTTCTTCCATTACCCAAATAGGGGTATTTGTACGGAGGGCAATAGCGATCGCATCGCTAGGACGTGCATCAATTTCTTTTTTAATCTCACCTTGTTGGACAATCAAAGCTGCATAAAATGTATCCTTCTGCAAGGAATGAATAATAACTCGCTCTAAAGTCATGTTCCAGCCATCAAAAATATTGACAATTAAGTCATGAGTTAATGGTCTGGGAGGCTTTTGATTCTCCAGTGCGCCCATAATTGCCCTAGCTTGTTCCTGACCAATATATATTGGCAAAGCACGCCGATCTGAAGCATCTTTCAAAAGTACAATCGGACTGCGAGTTATGGCATCTAATGCTATGCCAGCGACTTTCATTTCAATCATTGGCTCAGCCTCTAAAATCCTTTGAGCGCTTGGTTATTTTGTAACAAATAATACCCTAGTTGGGGTAAATAGACGAAAATAATAAACATAGGCATTGTTTTCTATAATTGCTTCTATTAAACTCCGAACTTGTTGTGAACACCAGAGTAAGTCAAATTGGTCTACTTAGACAATAACCTTCTTAACCAAGTATGCCTTGTGAAGGATGCGAATGTGTTAATATTCCTTTAATCAGAAAAAGTCAGAAATTATACTCAATACTTGAACATTCTTGTGAGAATTACTAGTTAATTTCTGGCAAAATTAGGCGATAAATAGAGTTAGTTTTGCAAAAAAGCCGTGTTTACAGGATTAATCCAAGCTTTAGGAACGATGAAACCCTCAAAGGGCGATTCTTGGCAAATTACTTGTGTAAGTCAGTCGTCTGTTGATATTATGCAGGATCTAGCTTGCGGTGACAGCGTAGCCGTAGATGGCGTTTGTTTGACGGTTGAAGAAGTTTTAAAAGACGGATTTATTGCTACAGCCTCACCAGAAACTCTGCGCCGCACGACTTTGGGAAGTGAGCAAACAGCACAAAAATACGTCAACTTAGAAACGTCACTGCGCTTAGGTGGCAAGGTTGGTGGTCACTTTGTTATGGGGCATGTAGACGGTATAGGTCGAATGCTAGCAGTAGAGGAAACGGCTAGTTCTTGGGAAATGACGTTTATGGCATCTGAGGCGATCGCTCGGTATATCGTCTTGAAAGGCAGCATTGCCGTCAATGGTATTAGCCTTACAGTAGCCGCATATGAGCCAGAACAATCTCAATTTACAGTAGCTGTCATTCCTTTAACCTATGCCGAGACAAATCTCCGCTATTTGGTTCCTGGCAGTTTGGTAAATTTGGAAGGAGATATTCTTGGCAAATATGTAGAGAAATTCCTGCATCCTGGCAACCAACACACCACAGATAACGCCAGTCTATATGATATAACACCCGCATTCCTTGCAGAACACGGGTATGTGTGATTGGGGAATTCGTAATTCGTAATGGGGACGCGGGGACGCGGGAACGCAAAGAAAATTTTTCCCTCATCCCCCTCATCTTTTACTCACTGAGCGTACCCCATAGGGGAAGCAAGCTATGCGTAGCGTCTTTGATAAAAGAAGTGCATCCACTCTACTCCCCACTCCCTACTCCCTACTCCCCATTCCTACCTATCTGGCAGCTGAATTACCCGCGCTGTTTGCGTGCTTTGGACTAACTGACTAAGGGCGCCTTGTAATTGTACGCTTGAGTCAACAGCAACCCATCCGTCTTGTGTTAAGTGGCGGACTTCAAAATGCAGGTGAGGCCCTGTGGAGTTACCTGTGCTGCCAACTCGCCCGATGACAGTTCCTGGTTCTACCACTTGACCGGGTTGGACAAAGACTTCTGACATGTGGCCGTAGAGGGTTTGTTGAGCGGAACTGTGATTGATGATTACGGTTAAACCATAACCACCAAGCCAATTAGCGGTTTCCACTTGACCTCTGGCGGCTGCTAAGATTGGTGTTCCCATGGGGGCACCTAAGTCTGTACCAGCGTGGAAGCGGCGATCGCCTGAGATGGGATGAACGCGCCAACCAAACAAAGAGGTAATTGGTGCAGGTACAGATAAGGGGAACATCATACCGCTACCGTTATAGGCGACTGCGCCGGTGTAGGGGATTTGCGGCAACACCGATGCCAGAGGAAAGTCGTAAGCTACGGTGCTGGGGCGGGGTGCAACGTTACCTGCTGCCATTGGTGGCGGTAGAGTACCACCACTGGGCGCGATGGGGGATGAACTTGCTCTTGTGGTGTTAAATTCGCCGGGATTGGGGATAAATCGGTTCGGGCGATAGGCGGTTTTGGTGACACCAACAGTATCAGTGCGAGTAGCACGCCAACTACTGTTGTTAGTAGCTGCTACTACCTGCCTCGCTGTGGGAACATTTGCTAATTGAGCGTTTTGACTTCTTCTGAGCCAACTAGGCGCTGGTTTGCCATTAGCATCAACTACGCGCTGAGTTGGCGCAGGTACTTTGGCGCAAACGCCGCCTAATAAACCTTGCCCTGCTGGCACAATGGTTCGACAACCACTAGAACGTTCTGTAATGATTACAGAATTTGGTGCTTGGTAAGTAGTTGTAGCACCAGTGTTGTAATTGGTGGGGTCAATATAGGCGTTATTGTAATCTTTTGTTTTCCCTGTTGTTGCGCCTACAGTGCTGTTGGAGTTAGATGGTTGGGCAACTTCTGGAAGTTTTTCAGGTATCGGGCGAAGTGGAGTCGCTGGTTTTTGTTCTGTAATCTTTACAGGTGCGACTGGTGAAGCTTCTACCTGGGGCTTTGACAGTCTGGTATTTGTGGCGGGTGCAATAATTTCAACCTTGGGTTTTGATTGAGAAACTTCTGGTTGACGTAATCTTTGTCTGAGTTTGACTCGCCGCCCTGAAAAGTTTGGCTGTGTTTGAGTTGCTTGTGGCGCTACTGTTTCTTTTTTAACTGGATTTGTAATTGCTGTTGGTTGAGAACTTTCAATAGTAGGAACAATGTTATCTATTGATGTTTCCGTTTGGGCAAACACGAAGCCGCCGCTGAGGAGACTAAAGCTACTGAGCCAACAGAGACTCTGGGCTGATAAATTAGACGCCAAGCGTCTTTTTTTTAGACTTCGCTGCCATGATTTGTGCAAACGGTTATGGGCAGTGTGATTGCGCTGCGTCATTTGTTCTCTCAGTTGTGTGTAAATTAAGAGGGAATTGGGAATGGGGAATAGGAGAATTGTTACTAGTCCCTAGTCCCCAGTACCAGAGCTTGGAACAAAGCTGAAAGTTAAAGGGAAGATTTATAGTAACCCAAACTGATTGTACCGGGTTCAATGGAAATTTCTGATGTTATTAGTTCATTTGACTCATTTGCTTTGAAATTTACTCTGAGATTTCCTTGAGGGGTGACTCCAATTACGGTGCCTGAAAGATGATTGACGTAAACCCGATCGCCCATATTCGTTAGCAAGTCTAAATAACGAGATAAGAGTATGCTTATTCCTTCTTGGCAGAGGCACTCCATACCGGATTCTATTCCTAGTAAAACTGTAGAGGTTAGCATTTCTAGACAAGATATTGGTTTGGAATGTTGCGAAGTTTGCCAAGATTCTAGATTGATTCCAGTTTCCGGGACTGGATTTATCCAGTTAATACCAACACCAATCACAGCTTGTGTGATTTTACCGTTGTTTACTCTGGTTTCTGTTAGAATGCCGCCTAGTTTACGACCATTTAAAACTAAATCGTTGGGCCATTTAATCCCCACACTGACGCCGCACTGGCGTAGTTGAGAAGCTATTCCCCAAGCAGTAGCCAAGGTTAATTGGTAGCTGTCGCTAGCATCTATTTTAGGAGCGATCGCTACCGAAAGATATAATCCTCCAGAAGGAGAAATCCATTGGCGTCCCCATTGTCCTCGTCCGGCTGTTTGCTGTGTGGCAATGACTACAGAACCTTGTTCAGCTCCTTGGTTAAGTAAGTTCCAAAGGGTTTGGTTTGTAGAGGGAAGGCTATTAAAAATATGCACAGAAAATGCCAAAGATTTGTGCTTACGCCCAGATTTTAGGGCTGCTTCTAATTTTTGCTGATTAAATTCCACAGCAGTTACCCCAAATTCCGTTGTTCAAGTTAGCATTAGTTGGTCGTGGTTATGGGGAACTCGGGGCCCCCGATCCCGAATCCTTTTTACTTGACCTTTAGGTTTGGTTCAAGATGCACACTTGGCACTGGCACAATTGGCAAGGAATACCCTACTTGAGTTGTAGTATCCTAGAATACTGGCATCACGGTTTTTTGACGCACCATTTTTGGCCGCGATCGCCTCAAGAGTTAACTAAAGTGCTGCTACCAGAGGCTTCAGTTTATCGCTTGAAACAGGTACATGGCAATACTGTTCTTACCCCACAAGAAATTGACAGCATGAGCAGGGGTGAGGATAATTTGGCTGAGGCAGATGGTTTAATTAGCGAACAACCTCTGCAAGCTTTGTGGGTAGCTAGTGCTGACTGTACACCTGTGTTAATTGGGGATGTGAAAACTCGACGGGTGGCAGCACTGCACGCGGGTTGGCGGGGTACAGCAAAAAAAATTGTCCCCCAAGCGATCGCCCAACTCAAGGCTCAAGGTAGTCAACTAGATGATTTACGCATCGCTATGGGCCCAGCGATCGCTGGCGAAGTTTACCAAGTCTCTCTTGAGGTGGCTGCCGAAGTCGGGGCTAGCATTATACCACATGAAGACGAAAATTCAATTATAAAAGCATTATATGAGTTACCAAATTCTCCCTTGCTGGTAGATCCCAACCCAACAAAGGTACGGCTAGATGTTAGACGGGTAAATGCTTTACAGTTGGAAAGCTTAGGGATTAGTGCAGAACAAGTGGCGATCGCTCCTTATTGTACTTATCAAACTCCAGAGCATTTCTTTTCCTACCGCCGTGAGCAAGAGAAAAAAGTTCAATGGTCAGGGATTGTGAGCGGCTAAAGTTCTCAATTAAAAGCCTGTATTGCATTCAATACAAGCCTTTTAACAAGTTCCGTGGGTTTAAGTCCCCCGGTTCTATAACCGGCAAGTTTTGTGTTGGGGTCAAATCCCTATTACAAAACTTAATTACGAATTACGTTAGCGCAGCGGTAGCGAGTCCTCGATAGCGAAGCGTTAGCGACACAGGAGCGTCGCGTCATTACGAATTACGAATTATTTAAACGTATTTAGTCCATTTGCACGTGAAGAAGTTCAGATTAAACGTAGCTTCGATAATTTTGGTATGGAGACGCCTCAAATAGCGCGTCTCTACAGATGTTATTGTTGGTGCATTATTCTGTGATTGCTCTATGCAAGCGCGGCTTGTCTAAACCAATTTGATTCAGTAATAACCAAGATTGGATCAAATCGGGGCCATGCAGATCTCCTGTTAAAGCTGCTCTGAGCGATCGCATGACTAAGCCTTTTTTCACGTTTTGCTCTTTCACTACTTGTTTAATAATGTCTTGAGCTGAGTCTTGTGACAATTGCGGTTGATTTTCTAAGGCTGTAATAATTCCTTTGAGTGTTGCAGCAGCACCTTCTTGCTTGATCTGTTGCATAGCCTCGTCGCTAAATTCTACTGTTTCACTAAAAAACAACTGGCTCATAGCGATAGCATCTACTAATCGAGTTAGGCTAGGGCCAATTAAAGCTACTAACTGCTCTAACCAAGAGCGAGAGCGTTCTGCATCCAATTTATACCCAGCGGCTTGCCAATAAGGTATGAGTAAATCTGTGAGTTGATCTACTGGCATACTGTGGATATAGTGACTGTTTAACCAGTCGAGCTTGGCCCAGTCAAATTTTGCGCCTGCTTTATTGACTCGCTCAAAGCTAAAATCTTTAGCTGCTGTTTCTAAGGTAAATATTTCTTGGGTCGAATCTGGGGGAGACCAACCTAGTAATGTCATGTAATTTACCAAAGCTTCGGCAGTAAAGCCCATTTGCTTAAATTCGGAAATGGAGGTGACACCATCCCGCTTGGATAGCTTGCGCCCATCCATGTTTAAAATCAATGGTGCGTGAGCAAACTCTGGGATCTTTGCCCCCAAAGCTTCATACAAGAGAATTTGCTTAGCGGTGTTGGCTATGTGGTCTTCTCCCCGAATCACTTGGGTAATTTGCATGTCGATGTCATCCACCACAACGACAAAGTTATATAGTGGTTGACCTGTACCCTCTTCGGAAGCGCGGGCGATGACCATATCGCCACCTAAATCGCTACCCCGCCAAGTCATTTTACCGCGTACTAAGTCATCCCAAACGATTTCCCGCTCATCTTCGATTTGAAAGCGGATCACATAAGAGCGACCTTCGGCTTCAAAAGCGGCGCGTTGTTCTGGGGTGAGGTGACGGTGACGGTTGTCGTAGCGCGGGGCTTCGCCTCTGGCTTTTTGGGCTTCTCGGAGTGTATCGAGTTCTTGGGGGGTGGTATAGCAGCGATAAGCTAATCCTTGATCAAGCAGTTTTTGCACTGCTGTTTTATACAAATCCAGACGTTGGGATTGGAAGAATGGCCCTTCATCCCAATTTAAGCCTAGCCAGCGTAGCCCCTCAAGAATATTTTCGGTGTATTCGGGACGCGATCGCTCTAGGTCTGTATCTTCTATTCGCAGAATAAATTTTCCACCATGGTGGCGGGCAAACAGCCAGTTAAAAACAGATGTTCTGGCTGTACCAATGTGTAAGTTACCTGTTGGACTCGGAGCAATACGGACTCTAACAGTCACAGTTCAATCTCTCTTTCGCAAAGCATGACAACTATATCAGTTTGGGAGTGGGGAGTAGGGAGTGGTGAATAGTTATATTTATTGTGAGTTGTTACTGTTTTTGGGCAGCTAAGTTTATAACTTAAAACGGGACTGACGGGGCTCGAACCCGCAACTTCCGCCGTGACAGGGCGGTGCTCTAACCAATTGAACTACAGTCCCTTGTTTAGCAACTTTGTTATTATGGCTGTTTTTTTTCTCTTTGTCAAGTGCTTTTAATCTCTACTACTTGATTCGGAACTTTTCATTCCCTGTTCCCTCTTTTAGCATTTGAACTCGATGCGATAACCTGTGGCTTTGGTTCTAAATGCTGCAATATCCGGGACTGCATTTGCTTATACTGCTGCTTTAGCAGCTGTTTGCTTAACTGGGCTTGAGATGAGGGGGGTAAGTTTTGGCATTGTTTTACCCAAGTTTGCAATTTTTGCCGCTGAGTGGAGTCGATGCGGCTGCTGATCACGTTGGTGCAAGAGTGGGGTGTTTCCAAGGTGAAGAAAATCAAAGGGTAATGTTCTTGTGTAGCCAAAGACATCACTAAGCGATGATTTTGGGGATTTTGCATATCTAAATAGCAGGGTAGCCACTTGGGGCCGAGTTGGCGATTGTAGAGGACTGTAACCCATAGCAGCATCGGGTGTGGAGATGTAATAAAAATAAATTGGTTATGGAGGGTGGAAACGGCACGGTTTTTGATTTCTTGTTGAGGTAACATCAGCCATACTGTAGTCACAAAACTTTGCTTGATGTTAAGAAGTTGAGGAAAAACGATTTCTTGAATGGGTTTATTTTGCGGCCATAAAAGTTGCCAATAGTTTGGCGTAAAATCTGGAGATTTAAAGGATAAACTGCTGGGTAAGTTGAGAGATTTAAACTGAGCGATACTTTCTAAAACTTGCAGAATCTCTGTGACATTTTGCGGGCGATCGCCTGCTTTTTTAGCAAGGCAAGCCATGATCAAATCATTGAGCTTTTGAGGTAGTTTGAGAGTGGGATTTACATCTGCGATCGCTTGTGGTGGTTCAAAGTGATGTGCTTTATACCAAGCGCCAAAATAATCAGTTTCTGGTTGCCAAGGTTTTTTGCTAGTCAGCATCTCAAACATCATGACACCCAGACTATAAATATCAGAGCGACTGTCTATTTCTTCCCCTTCTAATTGTTCAGGAGAAGAGTAAGGTAAAGTCCCATTAAATCCTCGATTTGTGCTAATTGTTGTAGCGTAGTTTAAAAATTTAGCTATGCCAAAATCTAGAATTTTGACTAATTGACCTAATATCGGATCAGGAATCACTAATATATTGGCTGGTTTAATATCTCTATGAACTAACGGATAAATCTTGCCATCTATAGCGATGCCTTGATGAGCGCATTGCAAACCTAAACAAATCTGGCGGAACAAAGTTAAAAATGTGGGTAAATTTAACGGCATTAACTCTTTTAAACTTTTACCAGATAAATATTCCATAACATAAAATGGATTGCCATTATCACGTAAACCATAATCATAAGCTCGCACAATGTGTATACTTTTTTGACTTAATGCTGCACTCATTAAAGCTTCACGAGCAAAGTCTTTTTGCATTTTGGTGTTAGCAACTGTTTGAGCTAAAAACTTAATAGCAACTGGTATCCCTAATAAAATATCATCTGCTAAGAAAACTTCACCCATGCCACCGTTGCCAATTAACTGCTTGAGTTGATAACGATTAGCAAGCAACTCCTTACTTATTGGAGACGCAATTGGGCTTTGATTCACCTTCATAACCTCTAATATTTAGAATAGTTTAATTTCTATAAAGAATACGATAAAAATTTAAAAACGAATTCATTAATTTAATCATCCAAGATTTTAAGTTTACTTTTTCTTGGGTTTCATGTGCTGACAATTTTTGTAATATTTCAGATTTTAGCTTTTCATATTCTGATTTTAAAATATTTTTTGCTTGATTAGGTAAAATAAACCCTGTTGATGTTTGACTCTTGTCTAAACAATCTATTAGTAGCTGGCGTTGGCTAGCTGTAAGAGTTAAGGTTATGACATGAGAACATTTTTTTGGTTCTTCTAAAGGAAAAAATAACAGGTGATAGTAACCTACTTCTACTAAAGTACGCACTAAACTTTGACCTTTTTTATCTTTTAAATCTAAAAAATAAAATAGCCATCTTGTTAAATTTATGTGAGCATTATATAAAACTGTTACCCACATCAACATGGGGTAGACATTCATTTTACTAATAAATTCAGTTCCATGATTTTTGTCTATAAATTTGGCAATTTCTTGTTTAGGTAACATTGCCCAAAAGGTTGGGATAGTGCCTTGTTGAGTATGTAATAAATGAGGAAAACCAATTGGTGCGATTGGTTTGTTTTTAGGCCAGATTTTTTGTAAACATTCTTTTTCTGATAATGAAGTTGCAGGTATTAATTGCACTGGTGGAGTAATTTGAAGATTGTCATAATTTTGATAGATTTGAGTTTTTGCTTTTTCTAAATAAGTGATGATTTGACTGACGCTTTGTGGGCGATCGCTTACTTCTTTTGCTAAACAACTCATCAATAGTTTTTGTAATTCCTGCGGTACTTCTATTTGTGGATTTACTTCTTCAAGTGTAGGTGGTGTTTGAAAGCGATGGGCTTGATACCAACTGCCAAAAGAGTTACTTTTTGTTTGGAATGGATGTTTTCCTGTTAGCATCTCAAACATCAGCACTCCTAAACTATAAATATCAGAACGTACATCCAGCAGTTTTCGCCCTTCCATATGTTCTGGAGAACAATATGGTAAACTGCCAATAAAGGAATCGGTAAGTGTCATCCCACTACGCTCTGTGAGAAACTTGGCAATGCCAAAATCGAGTATTTTAATTATCTCTTCTTTGTTGCTATCTTCTCCAATAAATATGTTTTCAGGTTTAATGTCTCTATGAACTATGGGATAAATTTCACCTTTAAAGTTAATCCCTTGGTGGGCGCATTCTAAACCTAAACAAATCTGGTGACAAATATTTAAAAATCTAGAGATTGATAAAGGTTGTATTTTTAAAATCTGTTTGAGGTTTTTACCTTGCAAATATTCCATCACATAGTATGGAACTTTATCTTCTGTAACGCCATAACTTAATACGCGGACGATATGTTTACTTTTACGACCTAATTGGGCACTAATAAAAATTTCTCTAGTAAAACGTTGAGATATTTGCTGGTTTGCTAAACTTAGTGATAAAATTTTTACAGCAATTGGCGTTCCACCTTTAGCAGCATCTTCTGCTAAATAAACTCTACCCATACCTCCTTTGCCAATCAAATCTTTAATGACATAGCGATTGTTTAAAAATTTTCCTAGATAAATGTCTGCTTCAGCTTTTTGCCTGACCATATTTTCAATTTTATCTTGTGGCATAAAGGGTATTTATTAAAAATATTGCTGGCAAAATATTTGAATTTTTTTTATTAGTAGGAATTAAATTATTTTTAATTTCATTTAATTGTGTAACATATTTATTAAGAATGTTGTATGAGAAATTACACTGAAACCATGACTAAGCTGGGTTGATTTACTTAGTAAAGACAGTAATTATACTGAAATTATTAAAGTGAAATGGTATGAGTCAATAAAACTGCTCCAAATGCAAGCTTTTTTAACGCAAAGGGACACAGAGGATTTTTGAAGGCGCACCTTCATAGAAAATTGGTATTAGCGTTTGAAATTGGGGATGAGGCGGCGTAGTAATCTCGTTAGCGGTGTTTCGATTTTGAGTTTAAAGGCTAGTATTTGGTTACGTTGCAGAGAATTAAAGTTATTATCACTGACCAGAATTAATGCACGTTGTCCATCGGATAGTTTGGGGCCAAGAGTTAAAGCTTCAATATTATCTAACGACACGTCTAGAGTTCTCAAATCTAGGAGTAGTTTTTTCTGGACTGGTTTAATTTTTTGAGAGTCAATTGCTAAAAGGCTGCTGATGTTGTGAATATCACTGGCTTTCTCTAAGGAAATCTGAAACAGAGAAACAGCCAAACCTAAACCAGAAAAAGACCTTTCTATGCTGAGGAAGTTTCCTTGATTATCAAGTGCAAATAAATCAGGTAGACCACTAGCAAACTTGCCAGTTATATTCAAAAAAGGTGTGACTGGTTCAGTTTGATAAAGAAATTCTTTTTCTGGCTGATTATTCAGCAGGTTATATTGTAATATGCGGCAGGAGCTACCAATTTTAGGTTTAGCTTCTAAACCATCTTGAATCAGAGCATTTTCTGTAGCTGTAAACAGATGCTTTTCATCAGGCGTAATGGTTAGACTTTCAAAAGCCAAATTGTTGCGGATACCTCTTTTACCGTTTTTATCTGGGAGAAACTTGTCTGGTATGGGCAATGTTGTAATTTCTTTTCCAGAAGATAGGGAGAATTCTTTAATAAAAGGATTAATGAGTTTTTCAGCATCACCTTCGGAAGAGATGAACGCTGTTGTTTTACTAGTTAAAGCAATGCCTTCTGTGTCAGTTTCACCAGGAGCAAATTTTTTTCCCTTCTTATCTAACAATGTGGTGACGCCTACAGGAATAACACCGTTATGTTTGAGTGAATCTGTACTCAGATCAATTTTTAAGGTGTAAAAACGGGCTGGCGCTTTTTGTCCTCGATCATCAGAGATAGTGTAGTACAGGTTATTTTTCGCATCATAGGTAATTCCAGATAAACCTCCTAATTCCGTTTTTTGAAATAACAGACCTTTGGGTATAGTGGCTTCTCCGATAAATTTGATTTCGCTGATTTCAACAGCGCTTGTAGGTAAGTTTGTAGATAAGATACTAATAATTAGAGTGAGGATAAACAAGTACAGAATTTTTGACTTGGTGAAGATTTTTGGGAGTAGCTGCATAGATAGGTATGACTAATTAAGAAAATCATAATCAAGATATCATTGAAGAAGGGAACAGGGAATAGTTAGTACAAATAATTTCTTGGTAAGTTAAGGGTTTTTCTCATTGAATATTTTTGGTCTGGAAGTCCCTAAAATTATTCTGCAAGCTGAAAAAATTTGACAAGCCAGTCTTTTACACTACGGGTGGCGCGGCAGTCATCTTCGTTGTAGCGTTGGATTGTTTCTAATAAAGTCCGATCGCCTGTTTCTAGCCACTGGTCATACCAGTAGATACACTTAGCACCACTGGCTTCTTGATCACGCCACTCAAAGCCCAACCAACGAGCGATCGCTTTGAGGGCGTAACTTTCAACTGGTAATGCTACACTTTGCGTTAGCTGTTCATACACATCGACAAGCCGATTTAGTATTGGTTGCACTCTGGAATAGGGAGTGCGGTAAAGTTTTGCTAACCGTTTAACTGTATCAAATTCGTATACACAAAAATGATAAATTGGCGCTTCGGGATATTGCCAAACCAAATCTAAAAATTGCTGCCAAATTAGTTCTTCGTCTTCTGGTTTTTCTGCCAACAATGAATAAAACTGTTCTGTATTAGCTTGTCGATCAACAACTAAAACACCTAAAAGGTAATCTAAATCTAAGTCTGGCTGTGCCTCAATATCAAAGTAAAGCTCTATGGAGGCAGTAAATGTAATATCTTCTATTGGTGGCGGATAGGGTAAAATTAATGGCCGGCTTTCCAATGCAGATTGAGCTTGTACTACGAGTTTGGGTGCTACCTCACCATCAAAACCGGGCAAATCTTCTAAGGTGATGGGGTTGGTATTGGCGAGGGATTCTAGCGTGGTGATGGCAAGGGTTTGGAGTTGAGTGTAGCGAACGGGTGTAACTCCTGGTAAAAGGGAGAGATGTTTTTGAGATTTAGCGATCGCATAACATTGACTATGCCAGTGGCAAAGATTACACTTTTGACGGGAAATAAACGCTTCTGGTGCTTCCGCTAAATCTAAAACTTGAATAAACTCCTGCAAAATCTGCTGCATCTGCGGCGTCCATTTTTCCAAATCTACTGCATAACTCGTGTTCTTGGTACGCAATTGTAACCAAGCTGTTTTGGGTGCAACTCCCTGCACTGTTGCTAAGACTTGGGCGTGAAAGGCGGCGACAACTTGATATTCTTGTTTGGGGCGCTTACCCAACTCAATACTCGCTGGAGTATATGTCCAGTCTCCAAAGTTGGAGTCACCTGGCTGTTTGACTAGTAAATCAGGACGACTGAGTAGGGTGTACTCCGAATCAGTTACTAACAGTACTCCTCTATGGATGTATTCAACTCCTTGCTGCATCAACTGTAAAGTTGCTGCCTTTGCTGCTTCCCAGTTTCCATATGAGTAATCTGGTTTACTATAAGTCAGCTGTCTTAAAAAGCCCTGTTGATAAGCGATTTTGTCCTGTTGTAGCTTGTGTAGCAACTCATTGACAGCATCTCGCTGACTTCTGTCACCGTAGATGTCCAAAAAAGGGCGGCGTTTACAGCGTTGGTATTGCAGTAGGAGTTCGGCATTAATTAACATTCCTTTAAGCTAACAAGAATTAGCACATTCTGGGAGAACAGCAGATGACTCAAGTCTTGAAGTGGCGATTGCATTCCTGTGAAAAAGCAAAAGCGGTCAGAATCCCTATTCTATTATGGATTTTTCTCTCCTCCACACCCTGACCCTCCTATACCCTTACTCCTCTAATTTTTGTAAACAGTATATATCTCTTGTGAATTATGACTAGTATTTCTGCATCATCAACTAAGCTGCATCGCCATCGAGAGTTATTTCCGGCTTTAGCAAATAAGGCTTATTTCAACTATGGAGGACAGGGGCCAATGCCCAAAGCGGCAATGGATACTATGAGTCAATTTCAAGCCTATGTTCAGGAAATAGGCCCTTTTGGTAACGAGGCTTATCTTTGGCTGAAATCGGAGATGAAAATTATTAGAGAAGCGATCGCTTCGGAGTTTAATGTATCAATAGACACAATATCCTTAACAGATAATGTCACTGTTGGCTGTAATATTGCCATGTGGGGTATTGAATGGCGTGCTGGCGACCATATGTTACTCACAGACTGCGAACACCCAGGTGTGATTGCTACTGCCAAAGAAATTGCACGCAGATTTGCTGTGGAAGTTACTACTTGCCCTTTGATGGCAACTTTAAATGAGGGCGATCCTGTAGCGGTGATTGCCCAACACTTACGCCCCAATACTCGCTTGGTAGTTTTAAGTCATGTTTTTTGGAATACGGGTCAAGTTTTACCTCTTGACAAAATTGTGGTAATATGCAGCAATAATCACTCTTTAATATTGGTAGATGCTGCTCAATCTGTGGGTTTGCTGCCTTTAGACTTAACTGAATTAGGAGTTGATTTTTATGCGTTCACGGGTCATAAGTGGTTATGTGGGCCAGCGGGTGCGGGTGGCTTGTATGTGCGACCAAAAGCAAGAGAAAGTTTGAACCCAACGTTTATTGGTTTGCGTGGTGTTGTTACAGATGGCCAAGGGCAGCCTATAGATTGGTTTCCCGATGGGCGACGATATGAAGTATCTACATTATCCCAGCCGCTGTATGCTGGTTTAAAGGAAGCGATCGCTATTCATCGGCAATGGGGAACACCACAAGAATGTTATGAGCAAATTTGCCACAATAGCGAATATCTCTGGCGAAAGTTGACAGCATTACCCAATGTTAAATGCTTGCGAACTTCTCCACCTGAAGGCGGTATCGTCTCATTTCAACTGACTAATAATCAACCCCAAGCCAGTTCTAAATTAGTGCAATTTTTAGAATTACAAAACATATTAACTCGGACGATTGCCGACCCTGATTGTATCCGCGCCACCGTCCATTACCTAACTTTAGAATCAGAAATCGACCGATTAATCGAGGGAATTCAGCAATTTTATAAGTCAGGTATTAATGACTAATACTTCGACTTCGCTCAGTACAAGTAACTAAAAAAATGGAACGTCCAATTATATATATAGCGATCACCAACCACGGATTTGGTCATGCTACTAGGATGGTATCTGTAGCCGCAACTATTCAGAAGTTGTGTCCAGAAGCTCTGCTAATTTTGGTGACTACTGCCCCACGTTGGTTGCTAGAGTGTTATATAGAAGGTGATTTTATCCATCGTCAGCGAGCATTTGATTTGGGTGTGGTGCAAACAGATAGTATCACAATGGATCAAGAAGCAACTTTAGAGAAGTTGTTGGAGATTAAGAAAAATCAGAACTCGCTAATTGCTTCCGAAGTGAATTTTATTCGCCAAAATCGAGTCAATCTCATCTTGGCTGATATTCCTTTTCTTGTATCTGGATTTGCCCAGGCTGCTAACATTCCTTGCTGGATGAGTAGTAATTTTGGTTGGGATTTAATTTACCGCAATTGGGGAGGTGAATTTATCGCTGTTGCTGATTGGATTTGCGAGTGGTATGCAAAATGCGATCGCTTATTTCGTCTTCCCTTCCACGAACCGATGCAGGCTTTTAACAATATCACCGATGTTGGTTTAACTGGTGGTTATCCTCGTTACTTAGCTGATGATTTACATTCACGTTGGGGTATCACTACACCGCCAGATAAAACTATTTTACTCACCTTTGGTGGCTTAGGTTTACAACAGATTCCTTACGATAATTTAAAACAATTTCCCGATTGGCAATTTATCGTTTTTGATCAATCTGCCCCTGATTTACCGAATTTATTAAAAATTAGCGATCGCAAATACCGTCCTGTTGATTTTATGCCTATTTGTGGGCGAGTTGTTTCTAAACCTGGTTATGGTACTTTCGCAGAAGCCACGAAACTAGGATTACCTATAGTTACTATTACCCGCGACGACTTTGCCGAAGCAGCTTTTCTACTTGAGGGTATTGCTAATTACAACCAACATCAAATCCTCACACCTGCTAAATTTTTTCAAGGAACTTGGGATTTTCTGCATGAGTTACCTCAACTACCAAAGCAATCTCAACCCATTGCTAAAGATGGTAACGAAGTGATTGCTAGTGCCGTTATAAAATATTGTCAAACCAAATAAAAAAAATAGATGAATATGAAGAACTAGACGATTATTTGAGTTTAGTGAATCGCGTCGTCAGAAATGTATCGCAACTTGAAAGTCAAAGCGAATTATAGGAAATTAGAGATTTGTCTGCGAATCGTTATATTAGTTAGGACTAAAAAAACAATCTGTTGTTACAAGCGCACAAAAGAGTGAAACTAGTAAGCGCAAGCCCATATCTCAACATTCCCCATGACTCACTATCAAAAACTACTGAGAATTTCTACTACTGGTAAATCTTTTCACAACATCACCTCAAAAGTTGAAGCGGTGGTTGCAGAGTCGGAGGTAGAAACTGGACTTTGTACCCTATTTTTACGCCACACTTCTGCTAGTTTAGTTATTCAAGAAAATGCCGATCCTGATGTACTTGTGGATCTAGCTAATTTTATGGCAAACCTCGTACCAGAATCAGGCAAATATATTCATGATGCTGAAGGTGCTGATGATATGCCAGCACATATCCGCACAGCCTTAACTCATACTTCAGAACATATCCCTATTAACCGTGGTTATTTGGTTTTGGGAACTTGGCAGGGAATCTATGTTTGGGAACATCGTCAGCGTAGTCACCTTAGAGAACTAGTTATTCACATTTCGGGATAGCAATTTATTAATTTTTGTAGATGAATCCAACATGCTGAAAGTTATAGATCCCCGACTTTTTGAAAAGTTGGGGATCTTAATTGTTGATTTTAAGCATATATGCTTACTGTTTTAGTATCTAATTGTAAAGGCAGAAGTTAAGTTTATTGATATTAATTTAATAATTTTATGCTTTTAGATATAAACTAATACATATTGTAACCCACTTGGGCTACTTCAAATCATATGAAACAAGACCTGTCGCTAGCTCATTCTTTCTGTTTTCTTGATGAGAAACTTGCTCAGCAATCTATCAATCCATTATCACTCAATCCCCAAAAGACTTTGATTACGAGCTTTGCAGAACTAGGTAATTTGATTGCAGAAACAACTACCGATGTTCAGCTAATTACTACTGTGCGAGATACTTTAGAAAGTATAGTTAATGCTCAGTTGCAAAACTTTCCAGAAAACATATTTTGGGATTTTGATTTTATGGTAAGTAGTATGCTGAAACAGGCTATAACAGCAGATGAAGGTGCTACTTGTTTTTTAAAGTCTTTTGAGGAAAAGATGGTGTCATTAACGGAAATGTTCGGAATTAAAACAGAAATCCGCTTTCGTTATGTTCACGATTTTATATATGGATTTGATTGGGCAAGATGGGTAAAAAAAGAACCACGTACTCGCGCACAGGTAGAACCTTTTAGTCTGATTTTTTTAGATAATTTACTTCTAAGAGGCCAGGAAATTTTACAACGCATCAATCTTAATCAGCTCACACACTATAAACTGTGTGATGGAGGTTTCCGTAATCCCTTTGGCTTTTCCCGTGAACCGGAAGACGAATACCGTTTACTAACTTATCTTGCTAGAAAACAAATTGTTCCTGTGGCAGCATGGAATTGGAATGCATATCCTGTGTGGAATAAACCTTTTCAAGAAATACGTCAGCACTCAGCGTTAAAATTGAATATCTGCTTTTAAGGCAGGGAATAAGGGGAGAAAAAATCGTTTCCTTACCGAATGTTACATGATGAAAATCGCTGATTTAATTACCTGGTTTGAGGAATGGGCAAATCCCGCTTGGTGTGAAAGCTGGGATAATTGTGGATGGCAAATTGAACCAGGGGTGTTGCAGGAGGATGCACGGGTGTTGGTGTGTTTAACACCAACTTTAGCGGTGATGCAAGAAGCGATCGCACTCAATGCTAATCTAATTTTTGCTCATCATCCCCTAATTTTCTCTCCTCCTAAATCTTTACGCAACGGTGAAGCGATCGCAGAAATGGTACGCTTAGCTTTTACCAAAAATATCGGTATTTACAGTGCCCATACCAACTTCGATCAAGTACAAGACGGTACTGCTGATGTTTTAGCTCAAATTTTACAACTCAAGCAAGTTACCCCCGTCGTACCTACACAAGCAGGTTTGGGATATGGGCGTGTTGGTGTATTACAACCATGCTTGACGTTACAGGAGTTGCTTGCCGCAATTCAAGCCCGACTTGCTCCCCCAAATTTAATTTTTTCACCAACCGCTGATTTACAACAAACAATTTCACGAGTTGCTGTTTTGGGTGGTTCGGGGGCTAGTTTTATCTCGGCGGTAGTCAAAACTGGCGCTCAAGCTTATCTTACTTCCGATTGTAAATTTCATCAGTTTCAAGAAAGCCGCGATCGCCATCTGATTTTAATTGATGCTGGGCATTACGCGACTGAACGCCCTGCTTGCTCTCGCTTAGTGCAAAAATTTCAGTCTCTAAATTTAGACTGGGTACAGTTAAGTCAAAAAGATGAGGATTTTCGCCAGTTTTTTGCTTGACTTTAGATTTTTTAATAATTATGTTACATAAATTTTTTATCTCTTAAATTTATGTATTGCAAGATTTATTTAAAATACTTGTATTGAATATTTCCTAGTACACAAGCTAAAAAATACTTCCTAAGTAAGCGTTTTGGCGACTAAGTGTGATTTTCATCACAAAAATATGTAGCTATAATCACAACAAACTACTGTTTTCTGTCAACTATGCACCAACACAGATGTTCCATACTGTAGGGAACAAATTGCTTACCATGCCCTAATCATGATGATTCGCACACTCGTTGAATCTGCTTTTCAAACTGGATATCTTAGTGTTGAATCTGAGGGTCTACTCCATCAAGTATTGGCGACAAGATGCTATCAAACTGAAGATTTACCAGCGATCGCAGCATTATACGATGCAATTCGTGCAGGTAAAATTAAACGCGAAGCATCCTCAAATCAACTTATGGAATTTCCTATTCCGTACAAATCTTGCTGATACCTCCACAAATTGTGACTTTAACACTGTATTATTGATTGACAAAGGTAGCGACACCTCAGATCAAAGCCCCAAACTCAAAACTCTTTGAGTGTTATTGTTTAAAACCATTCGGTCAACAAGAGAATGAGTTAAGATCAAGTAGATAGGGGTAAAAGTAAAGCCCAGTCCGTGGACTTCCTAGCAATGCCAATGACTACAAACAGGCAACTTAAACAACCGCAATCAACGCTAGATTTGGAGTACTTTTTATTACATAATGGTAGGAGAGACTTACCAGCAACTAATACTAGGCTGGTTAGAGCAAATGCTGAACTGCTCGACTTCTACGACGAAGCAGGCATTTCGGGTAACGACCCATAAGGAGATTGAGTTCAACTGGTAGAGTAACCATTGGTTTATGAACCAAGATTTACTCAAACTAGACAACTACAAGCAAGTTTTTGGGTTGGGTGATGAAACGCATTTGTTCTAAACCATCAAATTAACCTTCTATGGGTGTAATTTACTGGGGTAAGACCCAAATTTTCACAAGTTTAACTACGTTGTTTAAAAAGGCAGAAGCAGTACATGCTACACCGCAAGATTTATCAACTGTGTTGCGATGGGCGGGAGGTATGTGTTTTCTTGCGGGACCAGCAACGCTGGATTGAGCGCGCCCGCATCATCGACATCGAGGGAGATTTAGTGACCCTACGCTATGAAACAGAAGAAGAGGACGAAATTTGTTCTTGGGAGGAAATGGTTCGCCTCGAAAGTATTGGCGCTGTAACCCAAAAATTAGCTTCAGTGCCGCGTGGGAATGTGGAACCTCTTTTGACTGAAGATTGCCCCGAAGCTGAGCGCATCCGCAACCATTATACTGACTCTAATCCAGAGTAGTTATTTAGTCATTTGTCATCCCTTCTCCTTCGCTTAGGGCAAGTAGTCATTTGTTCAAAACAACGAAGGACGAAGGACAAATGACTATTGACTATCATTTAAGCACTCAAAAGCGGGGCAATAACCTTCAAGAGTCACCTTGAAGTTATATAAAGGAGAGGCAGGGTTCCAACACCGCTGTCCTCTTTGATGTCGGCAAGTCCCACAACAGTCTACATCAGCCCAGGCGTGGCGATCGCTATTTTGGTTGAGGAGTTCTCGTTGAGTCAGTCCTCTCAATACTAATTCTTCACCCTGCCAACGAGCTTCAATTAAACCAGTATCCGCAAACTGTCGCCATCGCGGATCTGTTGTAATTGTATCAGGCAGGGTGATTGAGATGACTGTTCCTAACTCTGTTAATTCCCCTTCATAATTTGTCTCTGGTGCTGCTGGTTGTAAAAATGTATCCCCAATTGGCAGTCCTACCCAAGTATCAGCTGCTGGAGAATGTATATGGTAACGGTTTTGCAACTCCTCTAAGCTGGTTAGGTCTGCTAAATAGGCAGGTGAACCGTGAACAAAAACGACATGCTGGGGTCGCAAATTATGGATTAATTGGGTGGTACCAGGGCCATCACTATGCTGGGCAAGAAGATATGTTTCAACAGTAGTAGGTGCAAAATATTGTTTGTTAACTTTTATATCAATTCTTTCTGGTAACAGGATTAGCCAAGGCCCAGTGCTTGGTTGACAATAATCGCTCAAATCAGCGATGGAGTCGGTAAGCACGATACAAGGTGAGTTCCCCACGCTAAGACGATGCTCTGGCTGTAAACGACGCACGCGGGGACGTACCCGCTCATCCCAAAATAATGGTTGATGGCGGGCAAAGTTCTGTACCGATGAGGGCAGGTGGGGTAGTAATTCTAGGTATGCGTCGCACCCAGCAGCAACAGCGCCATCTACCCAGATATCTAAATCACGTCCTGTGAAGTGGTGATGAGAACGTAAAAGCATCAATAATTCTTGACCAAGCCCTAATGCAGGTGTGGGAAGTATTACAGAGCAATGGTCAGCAATAGCTCGATTAATTCGCTCTGCTAGTTGGTTTTCTTGGTGGCGGCGGTGGGGATGACGAGATGTGCCATAGCTACCTTCAATAATCAACACATCCAAGTCTAATCCTCGCAGTTCCTCTAAACGCAAACCTTCTACCAACCGGGAATTCGACAAGAAGAAATCCCCTGTATATAGTAGCTTGTAAGTACGCTGCTGGGTGGTGTAGGTAAGTAAAATTACTACTGCCCCTGGTAGATGCCCTGCGGGAAATAATTCTGCAACTAGACCTTCTTGGAATTCTATAGGCGATCGCAACGGTAAGGCTTGACAAAATTGGGAAATTTTTTGAGGGTCTTGGTCTAGCCAATTAAGTGACAGTAATTTGCTGGTCACTTCGCTGGCATAGATGGGCAACATGGGAAAAGCTTGATGCAATGCCAGTAAGCCTCTAGCATGATCTGGGTGAGCATGACTGATAAGAACTAAATCCGCTGGTAGGGGCGAACTACCGCGACGTGCTGATTTAGTTAGTCCCCTTGCCAACAATGAAATATCACCCACACCACAATCTAAGAGAATGCGGTGTGGGCCCATCTTCACTAATAAACATACGCCCTCATCGTCATGCTGGACACTATAGGGCAAACACTCTAACTCATGACCTGCTTCGCTTGCATCAATGCGAGAGGATGCTGACATATCCCTCATGCTCCGCTCCCCTCAAGCTTTATCTTTATGGACATATCCCAAAAGCCAAGAATTACACAGATTCTGGTTTTATGACCTAGTGGGTAAATTTCGTTATGTACCCTCACACTCTGAGCGTGCGGATTTTTGATTGTTACCGAACCCGCACTAATTCGGAAAAGTTGGGTAACGAGAAGCCCTCAAACTAGATACTTAGGGAATTTGCCTCTTGCCTGTTTTCCTTTCCGAAGTTCTGAGCGCAGGGAGCCTCAGCTCAGACTTCTTTTAATGGGCAGACCCATTGCCATGATAGTTCTTTGAATCATAAAAGCCATTCTTTGTGCCAAAGAACAAGCACGAAAGAGTAAATATAACTGTTAATCCCACTAAAATCAGCTTTACATCCATATAGTTTGCTGTCCTTTACTCAAGATTTTTTGATCTTAATAGTGCGCTTCCTCAACAGGACAGAATCACTAGAAAATCTTTACTATGCTTGTGTTGATTGAGCAATAGGTAAATTTACCACAATCAGTCAAATTGTAGAACTTTTTGGTTCAACTGTCTATCTATCTGGCAATCCTTGCTGGGCAATTACCAAATGAAATGCTCAACTCGTCTGTCTTCTCATAAAATACTGAAGTATTTATTAAATTTTTAATACATACATCTCTTATGAATACTGAATAAAATTTGTATACTAATGTTTAGCATATTTATAGTTTAAATACTTATTATCAGTACAATAAACATTTAAATGTTTAATAGATGTCTAGATGTTTAAATGCAAAAACTAAATGTCTAAATGTTTAGATATGCAGTAAAATTTTGGCAATATTTGCGTTTCATGAAAAAATGATCATCACTGTAGCGGCTTTTAAAGGTGGTGTCGGTAAATCTACGACAGCATTACACCTAGCTACATACCTGCAAAACAAAGCAGACACACTTTTAGTAGACGGCGATCTTAATCGCAGTGCATTGGATTGGTCGAATCGGGGTTGCTTGCCATTCAAGGTTGCTGATGAAAAGCAAGGAGTGCATTTAGCAAAACTTTATGAACATATTGTTATTGATACACCAGCCAGACCCGATCAAGATGAGTTAAAAACCATTGCTGAGGGATGTGATTTGTTAGTAATACCTACCACCCCCGATGCGATCGCTTTAGCTGCTACATTACAAATGGTTGATGCAATCAAAGAACTCAAAACAAATTATCGAATTTTGCTAACTCTGGTACCACCGAACCCAAATAAGGCGGGAGAAGAAGCCAGAGAAACTCTAGAACAAGCAAAACTACCTATATTCAAGTCAGGAATTCGACGGTTGGCTGTGTTTCAAAGAGCAGCTCTAGAGGGTGTTCCTGTAAATGCCGTTAAAGACCCCTACGCCCAGATTGCCTGGCGATGTTATGCCGAAGTTGGCAAGGAAATAGTATATTAATTCGTAATTCGTAATGACGCGACGCTCCTATGTCGCTCTAAGCGAAGCTATGCCGTAGGCTTTACGCTAACGCTATCGAGGACTCGCTACCGCTTCGCTAACGTAATTCGTAATTAAAATACACTCAAAAAAATTGAAGTCAGTGGTTTCTAATACTTTGAATAATAAAAAGAAAACTAGCCGTTTTGATGACTTAATTGATGCTGCTCGTAGTCGTCAACAAAGAGACAAGCCGCAGCTCATGGATGAGAAACCCACTACTGCGAGTAAAAGTACTAGCTCAGATTATACACGCACAACTGTATATCTGCCTAAGCAGCTACATCGACAACTCAAGGCGGCGGCGGCTTCTCAGGAGCGACAAATGAGTGATATCTTGACGGAGTTAGTGGAGCAGTGGCTGTTATCTGAGAATAAAAGTCAAGATGGACAGTAGTGATGTGGTAAACCTTGTAATTAAAATTTAAAACACAATTTCCTCGCCTCGTGAGGTAAAACGAACCTCTTTAATGTTCCATTGGGCATTACTAGTCAAGGTTTTACGAAGACTGCCAAACAAAGCGAATTGCTCACAACTCGAAAGAGAAATTATCTGTCGCTTGGACTCAGGAGATAATCGCAAATCAACCGTAGCAACACCATTCTTCACATTTACACGATACCCAGACAAACTAAAATCGCTGGTATCTCTTTGTTCTATGATTTTACCCACGGCATTTGTTACAGGTTCTTCTGCTGGCACTGAAGCTTTTTGAGGAATTAGCTTTTGACATTGGACATCACTTGTATATAGAGTGACGTCTGTAGTTTTATTTGTGGTAGCTTTAGGCGTTGGGGAAGACGTATCTTCTTGAGGAGATTCTTGAGTGGTTGTTTTTTCTTTCGACGGAGCTAAATTTGGAACTTGCTTAGGAGTTGGAGATGAGGCATTGTTGGGTATTTGAATAGGCGTTGGAGATGATGTACTAGTGGGTGTTGTCGTAGGCGCTGGTGTTTCGCTATCAACGTTCCCAGAGGTAGTGTTAGAACTACAACTGCTAATACTAGTAAAAACTGCTACAAGTAATAAAGGTAAAAAATATCTTTTTGTGGTGTAAATAATGTTGCTCATAGTTTTATTGATGCATTTTCTATAACTTCAGTATAGCTGGTATAAATTCCACATGAATTTGTAATTTTTAGGTTAGTTGATGAAGCCTGAAGCATAAAAGTTTTTTGCGAGGCTTTACTTTGTTACTTGTATTAGCTATTTTCAAAATCAAGATGGGCTAAAATTTTAAAATTCAATCAAAAACTCAGTTACCAGGTTTTCCTGTTCCCTATTTTCAAAATAGCTAACCATACTTTGCACCTACAACCAAGGTGTGAAAATCCTTCCTCAGCCCCTTCTAGATATGCCTAGCAACGAATTTAACACGTATGACCCCCGTAAAGGTGAATGGGATGGTACACCAATTGAGCAATGGGAGCCTTCTAAGTGGAAGCAATGGAAGCCTAAATCTTCTGCTTCAGATGAATGCGTTAAAATTGAGCGCGATTATCTCAAGATAAAACATTCTATTCAGCAAGCTAATTTTGCACTCAGTTTAGATAAAGTAAAAATTAAACTTAAGCTTACTAGCGCTAAATCTATTGGTCTACAAGGTACTTTTCCATGTAGACGAGGTGATATTGGTAAAAATGGTAGTCCTAACAAGCAGTATACCATTTCATTTGGTTTTACTGCTAATGATGCTGGTGTGAAAACGGCAATCTTAAAAGCACGAGAGTTAGACTTATTATTAATTACAAAACAATTCCGATGGACGCCGGATTTACTGGGTAAACAAGCACAGAAAATAGCGATATTAGATGAATTAAAGCCCAATCGGCTGATCAGTGAGTTGATTACAGAATATGAAAAAGAATTTTGGAAAACTCATGATCATAATAGGCAAGGGATACGGACTTGGGAAACTCATTACATAAGACATCTCAAAAAACTTCCGCAAGACGTGCCTATGACTTTACAAGCATTAGAAGAGGCGCTAGAAAAGACTAAACCTAATACTTCGGCTAGGTTTTTTTTAGCATGGCAACTAAAAAAGTTTTGTGAATTTTGTGGTGTTAATGGATTTAAAACAATAGATGCGTATGCTACTCCTAAACCTCATCCTGCTATTCGGAAAGTGCCGATTGATGAGGAGATTCTGCAAGGATTTATCAAAATAGGTAAGGAGTTATCAGCATATGCTAGTAAAGACAATCTGACACAGCCAGAGCAATGGCAATGGGTATATGGCATGTTGGCAACTTATGGTTTAAGACCTCATGAATTATTTGCTGTAGATATTGCAGCGTTTATAGAACCAACAAATACTTTTCATTTGGTAAATTTAAATCCCCATTTGACAGGTGGTACTAAGACTGGTGAACGGAGTTGTGGTATTCCTCCACTGTATCCTCATTGGATAGAATTATTTGATTTGAAGAATGTGAGATTACCTTATAACGAAGGTACGCTAAGTAATAAAACTGCAAAACTCCACATCAAATTTAGAATGACGAATATAGGGTTTAGACCCTATGATTTACGTCACGCCTATGCAATCCGGGGACATCGCTTGAGAGTTCCGATTAAGACGATGGCTGATTATATGGGACATACAGTACAAGAACATACTAAGACTTATCAACGATGGATGAATGAAGATGCTAATTTAGAAATTTATCAAGAAGTGGTTATTCATAGGCAAGGTATAACTAAGGAGGCTTTAAAAGCGCGAATCAGTGAATTAGAAGCTGAGAATAATGCAATTAAGGCAGAAAATGCAACTTTAAGGGGGTTGTTGATTCAGCATCAGTTGGGTGAGTTGTTGAGTTAATATAGATATTTTTTTGTCGGGCTACGCCCCGCTTCGCTAACACGCAAAGGCGCAAAAATTAGAACTTTTGTAAGAGGTTTCATGTTGTTTGCTGTAAGTGTTTGGGAAATATAGAGCTTAAGTTAACTTAAAATCCCTAGCTGGCAAACGATGAGACTATGGCTGGTAATCTTATTTGCGTAGATAAAAATACTTATGAATCTTTGCAGCAAGAATTGATAGAACTACGTAGGATTGTTGCTAATTTGGAACTTGCTCAATCTTCAAATAGCTTCAATTTTAATTTAGAGCAAATGGGTTTGTTTGTTGAGTATACGCCTGCTGAGAGTGAAAGACGGCTGCGGGATATCGCTACTAATATGCCTGGTGCAATTTTTCAATTTACTAACCGTGATGGTATTTGGAAAGTGGACTATATTAGCGATTTTATTTGGCAGCTTGCAGGCATCACTGCAACGGAAATGATGCAGGATTTAAATTGTTTTATAGCGCTTGTGCATCCAGAGGATCGTGAGAACCATCTCACCTCAGTATTAGATGCGGTAGAAAATGCTACACCTTGGCATTATGAAGGACGTTTGGTGAAACCTAATGGTGAGGTTGTGTGGTGGCAGGGAGACTCAACTCCGACACGAAATGAGCAAGGAGAGGTTATTTTCTGTGGGGTACTGCTAGATATTACTCAGCGTAAGCAAGCAGAAGAGTCGCTGAGACAACTGAATGAAGAATTAGAAAACAAAGTTGAGGAACGAACCGCTGCTTTACATCAAACTGAAGCACGGCTGCGACGACTGGCAGATAATGTACCAGGAATGATTTATGAGTTTTGTCTCAAGCCTGATGGCATTATGTTCTTTCCCTTTGCTTCTTCTGGATGTCGAGAAGTTATGGGTTTAGAACCGGAACAGATTAAAAATGATGCATCACTAATGTTTGCCCATATTCATCCTGATGATATTAGCAATGTGCAACAAGCAATGACCCACTCTGCTCAAACTCTGCAAAACTATGAACTTGAATGGCGGATAATGACCCCTTCTGGTCAATGGAAATGGGTGAAGGCAATATCTAGGCCAGTCAGCCAATCAGCGGGTGAAATTCTCTGGTATGGTTGTATGTTTGATATTAGCGATCGCAAACTAGCAGAAGCACAATTACAAGACCAAGAGCAGTTCTTACGCAGTATTTATGATGGTATCGATCAGTTAATATTTGTAGTCAACGTTTTGGAAAATGGTGAACTTCGTTATGCTGGTTGGAATTCACATACAGCACGAGTCACTGGAATTAGTAATGCACAGGTAATTGGAATGACTCCTGAAGATGCGTTTGGGACTGTTACAGGTGCAGTAATACATCAGCGATATCAAAACTGTATAAATGCAGGTTTCGCTGTTACTTATGAAGAATGCTTGACTTTTGATGGTCAAGAAACTTGGTGGTTAACTACAATTAATCCTCTCAAAAACAGTCAAGGTCGAATTTATCGACTGGTGGGAACTACGTTTAATATTACAGAACGAAAACATGCAGAAGAGGCTCTGCAAGCAAGTCAACATTTTGTTCAACGCATTGCCGATTCTTCACCTAATATTCTTTATATTTTTGACTTAGAAGAACAACGCAATATTTATGTAAATCGGGAACTTACTTCTCTTCTTGGTTATTCCAATGAAGAAATTAAACAAATGGGAACACAAGTTTTACCTTTGATTACTCATCCTGATGATTGGGAGAAGGTTGTCACTCACTTACAAAATTTTTCTCACATTCAGGATGGTGATATTTTAGAACTGGAATTTCGCGTGCGACAAGTGAATGGAGACTGGCATTGGTTATACTCTCGAGAAACTCCATTTAATCGGAATATTAACGGTGATTTAAAACAAATTTTGGGTGTATCAACTGATATTACTAGACGTAAACAAGCTGAAATTAAACTGCAACAACAAGCTCAAAATTTAGAAAATACTCTGTTGGAACTACAACGCACTCAATCTCAACTCATCCAAAGTGAGAAAATGTCTTCAATTGGTAATATGGTTGCAGGTGTTGCCCATGAAATTAATAATCCGATTAATTTTATTCATGGTAATCTCATCCCAGCGAGTGAATACATTCAAGATTTACTAAGTTTAGTAGAACTTTATCAAGAACACTATTCTGAACCTTCAGAAGAAATTAAAGCAGAAATTGCCGCTATAGACCTTGATTTCTTAAAAGAAGACTTAATGAAAATCCTTAAATCTATGCGTGTAGGAACGCAACGGATTCGAGAAATTGTTCTATCACTGCGGAATTTTTCTCGTCTTGATGAAGCTGAATTCAAGGAGGTAGATATCCATGAGGGTATTGATAGTACCTTGATGATTTTGCACAACCGCTTGAAAGCTAAACCAGATCATCCAGAAATTATGGTGATTAAAGAATATGGTAAACTTCCTTTAATTGAGTGCTACCCTGGTCAGTTAAATCAGGTGTTTATGAATCTCCTGAGTAATGCTATTGATGCTTTGGAAGTGTCAATAGTTAACAGAGAAACAGATAACTATCCCACAATTCACATTTGTACTCAAGTACTCAAAAACAACTGGGTAACAATCAAATTTGCAGATAATGGTTTAGGGATTCCCACAGAAATACATTCAAAATTATTTGATCCTTTCTTTACTACTAAAGATGTCGGTAAAGGTACAGGGTTAGGACTGTCAATCAGTTATCAAATTGTGGTAGATAAACACCGAGGGAAATTATCTTGTTACTCAACACCTGGACAAGGGGCAGAATTTGTAGTTGAGATTCCGATTGTTCAGTCAACTCACTGAATATGAAAACGATGAACTACATAGCCTGTGGGTTGAGAAAACGGTTAGCAAATCTGAAAACATCGCCTAAATCTGTGTTGCCGTCGCGATCGCTATCCAAAAAATTCGTCAAAAGCGAATTTCCACCGAGAGTGCCAGGTTTTGTAGAACCCATATTCAGCAGGCTTAACACTCCTGATGTGAGTGTTGGTAAAGCTGCTTGAATAGCGTTGGCGCTGATTCCGGTTCTTTGAGACACTGTTTGCACGATTTGCTGCTGTAACTGAGGTGATAACAAAGATTGCATTCCAGATGTACCCACGCCGATACCAGAAGCTTGACCCATGAGATTTTGTAACTGATTGCCGCCTGGGGTTGCTTGCTGCTTGAGTGCAGGACGCAGCACGTTACCCAAAACTGACATGACATTTTGCATTTGAGATGCCTGAATTCCTCGGCTAGCTGCGACTTGCTGAATTGAGTTGACAATCGTTTCTAGCTGATTAACACTTCCTTGTTGATTGGGGTTGTTGATTGCGCTCAGAACATCAAAGAAAAGTCCCATAATTAATTGTCCTTAAACCCTGCTATGTGATGGTACGTGAACGTGGAAGGAGCGAATAATGCTCAACCAGCGATGATCATCTGTGTAGTAGCCGACTTCGGCGATGTAGTCGCGATCGCTCATCGGGATTAAAATGTGTTTGTCTTGGTCATGCTCATCGCACAGATATTCTTGGGTGCTGTAGGGTTGTTGGTTGTCAATGTCAAGATTTGTAACATCGTGAACTCGGAGCATCAATCTACGCCCTCCTTGACGACGCACAGCTGCCTTATACTCATCGGAAATTTCCCAATAAGCATAAGCCTCTTGAGAGTTGCGGGGTACAAGAATAATCCGGCAGTCACTTTTCATTTCTGGTTGATCGCTGGTTGTGCGATCGCCATTAAAGGAAGGCTGCCTTCTGTCAAGGAATGATCTAGCAGCTGTTCCCATTCCTGCAACTTTTGAGATGTTCTCAACTTGCTCAGGTACAGTACCGAATGCAGGTTTAGGAGATGGAACTTCTGTCGGTGCGGCATGAGCAAGTTTTAACCAACGACCATCATCGGTGAGGTAGCCTAATTCGGCGGCGATGTGTTCACGATTGTTTTCGGCAATGGGAATATGCAAATCAGGTGTTGATTCATCACAATTAAACTGCCGAAAACTTGTAGGTTCTTGTTCTGGATGGTCGTAAACACGTAGCGCCAGCTGGCGTCCACCTTGTTGACGCAGTTCTGCTTTGCGTGCTTCTGGAACTTCCCAGTAGGCGTAAACATCGGCTTTGTCGCGAGGCACGAGAATTACACGACTTTCATCTTTTGTGGTTGTGGGGCGATCGCTTGCTAAAGAATGGGCTGCAACACCTGTAACTGCCGCAGGTACAGCACCATCAAGTTCACAGGCTGGTACTCGCACATGAGCCGAACGAGCGATTCTCAACCAGCGATCGCTACTACTCACATAACCAAGTTCCCCTATGTAATCGCGATTGTCTACTGTGATAGGAATGTGCCTATCTTGCGACCGTTCATCGCAATCAAACTCTTTCATGCTGTGCGGTGGTTGACGATCCATGTCGTTGATGTCGGTGACATCGTAAAGACGCAATTTTAAATAACGTCCACCTTGCCGTTGTAAGTCTGCTTTTACCTCATTGGGAACTTCCCAGTAAGCATAAACATCCCGACAAGTTCGAGGTGTGAGGATGAGCCGACTCTCTGGGTTTAGGGTAGCGGGGACTGGTGCAGGTGCGACGCTAGGGGTGGTGGGGCGACGCCGACTCAACAACCACCACAGTAATCCACCTAATAATGGTATGAGTAATAATATCCACCAAGGAAATTCGTTTTTAGGTGCGGTTGTAGTTGCTGGGGTTGGCGGTAAAAGTGTCGTTTCAGGGGTGGCGATCGCATTTGCAGCCCTGGCTTGTTCGACAACTCGCTGATTTTCGGGGGCTGTAGCATAGCCTAAAAAGGCTTGGGCTGCGGGGCTGGGATTCAATCTGGAGTAAGCATATGCTAAGGGTTGGGAGAAGGGGTAACGAGGATCGGTGGGAAGAACTTTGTGTAGAGAGATAATTTGCACATTGGGGTCATTGATTACCTGATCGGCGATTGCATAGCCAATGCCATTTGCTCCTAGTTCTTTGACTACCGCATTTGTGCTGTCTTGTGAGAGTCTGACGGCATTGGCACCAGTTTGAAATGGGGCTTTTTGAAATACAGGATAATTTCGCAGTGCTTGCCGTAAGTCACTATTTTCCGGGCGGTCAACTAGGCGAATTGCTTGGGAAGAACCGCCAACCTGTGACCAGTTGGTAATTTCACCCCGAAAGATTTTGGCGAACTGTTCAGAGGTGAGGCTGTTTCTATAGGGATTATTTTTGCTGATGATGACGGCTATTTTGTTGCGAGTTATGGGAGTGCTAACTAATCCTCGTGCTTTCTCAGCCTCTGTTAGCGATCGACCAACCGCAGCTAAGTCAATTTTCCCATCCGGCAATGCTTTTAAGGATGCATCGGTGCCGTCGTATGCTATTTTTACATCTGTGCCGGGATACTTCGCTTTGAACTGTTCTGCCAGTGCCTGATTAATCTTTTCCATGCTGGTTGTGCCATTGATCCGCACATCTGTACCACTGGGAACCGATTGTGGTACTGGAAATGATGGGGATTGAGCAAGCGCTGGTGGATGAATAACAAAAGAGACTGCTGTGGGAGTAGAAGCAGCAGTCAAAGCAAATAAAATTGCTATTGATGTCTGTGATTTTCGTTGACGAAACATCTTACTAATATGCTTCCTCATAGTAAGTATCTATAGTCATGCGCTTTGATTTTTGATATTACTTGCGTAGGTTGGGAGTGGGGAGTGGGGAGTGGGGAAAAACCTTTTTGATTTCAGAAATCAAAATAGGAGTCTTATAGACAAAATTAATTACACAGTTGAATGATTATTCGAGGTGATTTTGATGGGGAATTTTATTGGCATAGGTACTTAAAATACTTCCGCATATCAAAGACGGAAGCAGCTAAAGTACTTGCATATTTAGAGGGTATTTAACTGACCAACCTATGGTAAAACTACCTTTAATTCTCGCTATTCATTTTCTGATTAATTCCTCCTTAAGGTAGAAATTATTGGTCATACTAGTGCAGGATGGCAAAAAAATATAATACTTATTAGAGCTTTTATGCATATTATATGTTTTTTGTCAATATAAAAACTGTAAAAATGAGGTAGTGAAAAGTAAGAAAAAAGTAAGAAATGAGTTTTTATGTAAAAGCCAAAAGCTAGATAGGGTAAGAAATATAGATGGTACGACCGCGCAGGGTCTTTGCTCAGCATTGGCTCAAAAGTGACAAGGCACTCAACGCCATAATTCAAGCCGCCAACTGTATACCAAGCGATCGCGTCCTGGAAATCGGGCCCGGCACCGGCATCCTCACTCGTCGCTTACTCCCCTTGGTAAAATCTCTAGTCGCAGTTGAAATCGACCGCGACTTATGTACACTATTAGCAAAACAACTCGGTAAAACCGAAAACTTTTTACTGCTACAAGGAGATTTTTTAACTTTAGATTTAACCTCTCATTTAGCAGCATTTACGAATTTCCAAAACCCAAATAAAGTTGTAGCTAATATTCCCTACAACATTACTGGGCCAATCATCGAAAAATTATTAGGCACAATCGCCAATCCCAACCCAGAACCATTCGATTCGATAGTACTATTAGTACAAAAAGAAGTAGCAGAAAGATTATATGCTCAACCAGGCTCAAAAACCTTTGGGGCACTAACAGTACGAGTACAATACTTAGCAGAATGTGAGTTAATTTGTACAGTTCCAGCTAGCGCATTTCACCCACCACCAAAAGTAGATTCCGCAGTCGTGCGTTTGCATCCCCGACAACTAGAAAACCCAGCAGTCTCACCCCGACAACTAGAAAATTTAGTCAAGCTAGGATTTGGGGCCAAACGAAAAATGTTACGAAATAATTTACAACCAATACTAGAACGCGATCGCCTGACACACTTACTGGAACAATTAGAAATAAATCCCCAAGCCCGCGCCGAAGACCTCAGCGTCCAGCAATGGGTAACTCTAGCAAATGAATTGGGAGTGGGGAGTAGGCAGTGGGGAGATGAAGGATAATAATTCATTCGCAATCCCCCATACTGGGACTTTGCCTCAAAGTTCCTCATTCCCTACTCCCTACTCCCTACTCCCTACTCCCTTCTGAAAATGCACTCCTACACCCTCACTGCCCCAGCCAAAATTAACTTGTACTTAGAAATTATCAGCGATCGCCCCGACGGTTATCACGAGTTAGCCATGATTCTGCAAAGTATCAGTCTAGCTGACCAAATTAAATTGCACTCGATTAAAGATGAAACCATCCGCCTCCACTGCAATCACCCACAAGTACCCGCAGACAACAGTAATCTCGCATATCAAGCAGCCGAATTAATGGCCAAGCAATTTCCAGAAGCCTTGAGTAAACATGGTGGTGTCGAAATTACAATTAACAAATACATCCCTGTAGCAGCCGGCTTGGCTGGAGGTTCGACAAATGCAGCCGCCGTATTAGTAGGAATAGATTTACTTTGGAAATTAGGACTAACCCAATCAGAAATAGAGGAACTAGGAGCTAAGCTTGGCTCAGATGTACCATTTTGTGTAGCAGGTGGCACAGCAATCGCCACAGGTAGAGGCGAGCAACTTTCTCCCTTAGCAAGTTTGGATCACATATATATAGTATTAGCGAAATATCGTAGCTTAGAAGTCTCCACCGCTTGGGCTTATAAAACTTATCGCCAACAGTTCGGCAATTCTTACATTCGAGATACCAAAAGCTTAGCTGCACGCGCTAATGCAGTCCACTCCGGCTCAATAGTCAAAGCTATCCTAGAACAAGACACCCGCGAAATCGCTCAGAAAATACATAACGATTTAGAACGTGTCGTTTTGCCAGCTTATCCTCAAGTTTTACAACTACGAGAAGTATTAGCAAACCAGCAAGATGTCTTAGGAACAATGATGTCTGGTTCTGGCCCCACAGTATTTGCGATTTTTGGCTCTCAACAGCAAGCAGAAGCAGCTAAGCTAAATGTGAGAGCCGCAATTCCAGACAAAGATTTAGAATTATTTGTAACCAGAACAGTTAGTCATGGCATTCAAATTGCATCATCAATTTAACAAAAGCCGTTAATCCCAAACCTAAAATTTTATGAGCGAACCCAACGTTACGCAACAACAAACCCAACAGCAGTTTTCAGCAACTCCCTTACGCAGTTTATTAGGTGCAGTCATCTCTGGAGCAATGGGATTTGGTTTATATTCATTGATGATTGCGATCGCTACAAACTTTGCCACCAAACCTATCCATTCAGATAATCTACTAGTAATAAAAATTTCCTCCGCCGTTCGTACCTTAGTTGTAGGTATAGTTGCCTTGGGAGCTGGAATATTTGGTATTGTCGCAGTCGGCTTACTAGCTTTGGCAGTGCAATTATTGGTGCAACAGTTAACCAAGCACAAAGATATTTAGGTGCGGAGGTTTAGATGGTTAGAGAGTACTTACCCCAAACACAATCCAATTCAGCACAAGAACATCTACCCCCACTTGAAAGTGGCGATCGCTTAACTCGCCCTGAATTTGAGCGGCGCTACACGGCTGCATCCCACATCAAAAAAGCAGAACTGATCGAAGGAATCGTTTACGTGGCATCTCCCTTAAGACATGAGCAGCATGGCAAACCCCACAGTCGAATTATGACCTGGTTAGGAGTTTATCAAGCAATGACCCCTGGTGTTGACTTGAGCATCGAACCTACAGTACGCCTGGATTTAGATAACGAACCTCAACCAGACGCAGTATTATTTATTGAATCTGCTGTGGGTGGACAGACTCAATTGAGCAGCGATGGTTACATAGAAGGATCGCCAGAGTTAATTGTGGAAATTGCCGCCAGTAGCGCCGCCATTGATAGAGGCAGCAAAAAGCAGGCTTATCGCCGTAACGGAGTGTTGGAATATGTCGTCTGGCTATCTTACGAGAATCAAATCGAATGGTTTTACCTCAGCGATGGCGACTATAAATTACTACCCCGGGGTGCAGATGGAATTATTCGCTCCCAGGTATTTTCAGGATTGTGGTTAGCTGTAGAAGCACTGCTAAACAATCAGATGGTGCGAGTGTTAGAAGTATTACAGTCAGGATTAAATTCACCTGAACATAATAAGTTCGTGGCGCAATTGCAGAAGAATTGACACTCACCAGAAATCAACAACCCAAAGGTACAAGTTTTTCCAACGCACCACGATTTTTAAGAAGTTGCAACTTGTGATTTTTGGGAGCCTGATATGACTGATGCTGTTGTCGCCAAACTCTAGGAGATATATCGTGGTGTTGACGAAACTGGCGAGAGAAATGACACGCATTTTGATAGCCTAATGCGATCGCAATCTGTTCAATTGACTGATTAGTATTTTGCAGTAAAGGACGAGCTGCTGCCATGCGACGCTTCACAATCCAACCATTTACAGTCTCTCCTGTTTGTTTTGCCACTCGGCTAGTCAAGTAAGCAGGCGAATAGCCAACAGCCTCAGCTACATCAGATAAAGTAATACCTTGGCAATAGTTAGTCTCAATAAAATCGAAAACCGGTTTAAGTTGAGGAATCGATGGAAAGAAAGCATCAGTAGCTACTGATAAAGTTGAGGCTTTAGAAATTTGATTCGCATACCAGCGCTTCATCAGAGCCTGCTTCTCAAGTCGAGTTGCGATCGCTCTCAACAAATCCTCTACAGTAGAAGGCTTGGTAAGATAATCGTCAGCTCCTAATTCCATACCCTTGCGAAGAGCAGCTTGAGTATTACAGCCAGTCAGAAAAATAAAGGGAATAATCGCCGTGTCATGATTTTGGCGAAGTGCCATCAGCACATCGTAACCATCCATATCAGGCATAAAAATATCACAAATCACCAAGTCGGGTAAATGCTCTCGTGCCTGCTGAATACCAACAATACCATTTTCAGCACCCATAGTTGCAAAACCTTCAGCCTCAAGGCTGGCTAAGAAGATATTGCGGGTGTCAGCATCATCTTCAATTACCAGAATAGTTGTAGACGATTCGTACATCATTTTTCTACCACTAGAATTTTTGGTGAGGAGTAGTTAGCAAAATCTTTGAATTACATCTTTTCTGAAGTTATAAGTGTTAAGTTACGATTCAACACTCATTACTCAAAATTGGCTGAAGTTTGTTTGACAAATGGCAATCTGATAGTAAAAGTAGTACCTGCATCAACTTTACTTTCCACAGCAATTTGACCACCATGTAAGTCTACAAGTGTTTTAATAACCGATAGCCCAAGTCCATTACCCGGTTTCTTATTAATATTGCTGCCCCGATAAAATGGTTCAAACAATCGCTTTTGATCTATTGCTGGAATACCAATTCCTCTATCTTTGACCTGAAAAATAATATTCCCATCCTTACAAGAGAGTTTGAAATCAACTGGAGAATATTTGATTTTAACGAGCAAGAGTGAATTATGTTCATCAAGCAACATCAATAAGCTTTGAATAAATATGTGTGAAATAACATATAGCGCTCCCAAATCATTTGTAAAAATCGCTCCGTGCTTTTCATTTGTATACTCTGCATCTGTGCGGTTTACTTATTTAACATTTACTTTCACGAATTAGAGAGAACTGCTATAACTATCAAATGTTTTAGTTAAAATGGCACTTACAAATAACTAAGATAGTAGTGATTTAGGGTTTATATCATGAAATTTATGCCCATCAATCTGGTTTATTTTTATTTACTCACTCAGGGATTTAACTATATAATAATGAGCCTGGTCATCTGTCATTGGGAATACATTATAGTTGTATAATTTTATATATCAAGATAAAGTATCTATCTAAAGAAATAGATACCGTCAATAGTCTATGTATTCGTAACTACAAAAAAATTAAGCTTAATAGTGTTTGGTAACACCAAGCAAACTAACTGACTAATCCTAGTGTTACAGACCGCACAAGAACTTCATAGCGCTCTAATAAAAAGAATTGCTGTTTTTGAGATATCTCAGTAATATATTAAGTTTATTGTGTTTTTTATTACAATAAATTAATGTACTTAGTGCTAGTATTGACGTAGATTTAATTACATAGACTAAAATCTATCAATAGTAATTCTTTTTAATGGAAGATTATTTAATATCATGAGTAACTTCTATCAGTCACTGTCTTCTCAAAAGTAGAATGAAAAAATATTACAACTCGTGACAAGTCAATTAGTAAGGTGTTTTATCATCTAAAATCTGAGGATAGCTATACCAACTATTTCAACTAATAAGAATAAAAATTTCAAGAACGAAAAAATAGGCACATTTAACAAAAAAAAGATCATATATTCATCGTCGAAGGTGAGTAAACTTAATCAAGAAGCTGCTTCTGCAATACGGTTCATCTGTTAAGTGTGGGTTTAACTGCATATTTATTTAGGCTGTTTAAACCCACCTCTCCTTGAAATATAAATCTGCAATAATTATTAATTTGATCTATGTTGTGACATAGATTTCTGTTTAGGTAGTATTTGATTTTTCCAATAATAAGACGCGATCGCGTCTTATAAAGCAGAAATATCCACACTATTTGAGCTTTTCTCAAATAGACAGAAATTAAAGTATTTTTGAATTTAGCGTATGATAAAAACCAAGTTAAGAAAGGAGAAAATCTACTAGATATAAACCAGTTTAAATTTACAAAAAACAGTACATGCCATGACTCAAAACCTAACTGACTATCAAACACCAGTAAGTAGAAAAATTAACACCGAACAAATTGAGCAAATTGTCAAAGCAATTATCGCAGGTAAATATTCCTGGGCATGTGTTTTAATATTGCGTTTTTCTGGTTACAATCCCATAGACTACATACCCTACCGTACTTACATTCGATTACTCAAAAATAACTACTTAGTTGCAAGCTCAAAGCCAAATCAAACTAATCGTGAGTCCACAGAAGTATTTGATATCAAATCAACCTGGATTCAGCTTTGAGAACAACAGTATAAATTTGATAAATACAAGTCTCATCAGGACTCTCTTCATTCCTAGCAGCTTATGACTTACTCAGCTACTACTCCTAACAACCGTTTGCAACCCATTCTTAAAGAAATTGTATGGCATAAAAAGTATGAGGTTGCACAAATTCAGCAACAGATGTCTTTAGCTTCTTTGCAACGCCAGTTAACTGCTGCTCCAACAGTACGAGATTTCATAACTGCTTTGCAACAAAGTCCTTATCGACCTAGCATCATTGCAGAGATCAAAAAAGCATCTCTAATTAACGGAATTATTAGATCAGATTTTGACCCAGTGGCGATCGCCAAATCATATGAACGTGGAGGCGCAACCTGCATCTCCGTCTTTACAGATCAAAAGTTCTTTCATGGCAGCTTTGAAAATCTACGTGCTATTCGTCATCGAGTAGCTGTACCTCTACTGTGCAAAGAGTTTATCCTAGATCCTTGTCAAATTTATCTGGCAAGGGCAGCAGGCGCAGATGCTGTACTATTGATAGCAGCAATTCTCTGTGATCGAGAACTCCAAGACTTTTTACGAGTAATTCACTATTTAGGGATGAATGCTTTAGTAGAAGTCCATACTTTGGCTGAACTAGATCGAGTACTAGCACTGGATGACATCCGTTTAGTAGCAATTAACAACCAGAGTTTAGAGGATTTGAGCATCGATATCAGCACCACTCAACAATTACTAGCAGCAAGGCGATCGCAACTGCAAAACCTGGGTGTAATCGTCGTTAGCGAATCTGGATTGTATACACCTACTGATTTATCTTTAATGGCTCAAGCCGGCATACATGCAGTTCTTTTAGGAGAAGCTTTAGTAAAAGAAGAAGACATACAACAGGCTGTGCGTAGTCTTCTCAAACTTGATCCTCTCACTCGTAACGATCTCCTAAAAAAAGGGATAAGAGAAAGATAGTTCTGAAAGCTTAAAGATTTTGATAATATTCTAGTTTTTGTACAAGTTTTAATTGTTATTTTATCAATAACACTTAAAAAAGTTCCCTTTGCGCTTTCCAACGCAAGGGGAAAATTTTTGAAATCTTTGTGATTTTTATCAAATACTTTGACTTAGTTAAATAGCAAATTTTGTCTCATCTTTGAATACTCATTGTGTCTCTGCTGCCTGACAAACAATCGCCATAGAGTTAGCATCAGCCGTCCCAGGCTTAGGGAAAACTTCTCGCTCAATTTTATTCTCTCTTGTCAACTTACCAGCAGCAGTGTAGAAAGAAACTCTCTTAGAAAATAACCTACCCTTACCACAAGAAGCATGAAAAGTTGTTCTTGCTATTTCTTCACCCTGCTCATATAAAAGGGTATATTCAGTTCCCTTAATAGATGTGACATCAAGAGTAATCGGGTTTCCATTATTATCCTCACCTACTTGAATATAGATATTATTATCCGTTGTCTGGGCGATCGCCGCACCACTAAACGAAAAAGCCAGCATTATCGCCATGATATTAAGTTTCTTCAAAAACATACGTATTAAAGGAGCTAAACTGTATATCTTTTTTATACTTAATAGATATAACTTTGAACGCAGTAAAACCACTGGAAATCACTCCTTTGAAGATACAAAGATGACTATGATGATATAACTCTAGTTCTAGTCAGCCATTCAGTAAGAGTTTTTAGTCTTGCTTATGTATAGATGCAAAGCCGCTTCACATCAGACATGGCTCGTAGATTCATTCTTAAAAATCAATCCCCAGACTCTGCTATTTAAACTGGTGTAAACCCATAAATTCTGGATATAAATACACAAGTTACTCCAGTTAGGACAGTTGAAAAGACTGTAATGCCCAAAAAATTACTTATTTTCAAGTAAAAGTTATAGTTTTTATCTTACAGCTGTGTAAATGAATATTTGAAAATATCTGTCAAATGGAATACTAGCAGCATCATAGTATACCAATGAATTAATCAAACTTTTAGTAATATCTGTGACTTACACTTACAAGGAGTAAAAATAACTGATCAGACATAACAAAAAAAATTTCAAACAAACGTTGATGTATGTATTGCAAAATCAACATTTTTAAGTATATTTAGCATTTTTGCTAGCTCAGTTTCATTTTACTCAGGCAAAAATTCATCGGTTATCTAAATCGCCTCATCTCCAAGCTGCTGATTTGCGATCGCTTGCCCTTTCACCAGCACTATCAGAATTTTTGGGCTAGTTTGACGCATTCCACTAAGCAAGAAAAATTATTGTATGATATCAACGTCTCAGTAAAAATCAAATACTTGCCCTTGTGCAAGGTTAAAGTAGTTATTTAGCGTCTCGTTCGCGTCAGCGTCTTTAGTTAGGGGAAGAGAAGCGGCTTGTCGTTAGACATCGCTGGGTATTGACTCTGATAAAATTTAGTTTTGTCTAAATGTGGCTGTGAAGCAGTAAATATAGACCTTTCTAACTACCAACACAAGGGTGTAAGATTTTTATGATTTTATTTGGCAACCTCATCTTTTTGCTCGTAAAATCGAAGACAAGTCAAAGGTCAGTAGAATAGAACCCCTAAATTAATGAATCCGTCAATCAGTCAGGGTGAAAGAACTATCATTAAATCTCAAATGATGGATCGGATAAACGATATCGCTTGGCAGGCTCACCAGGGTAGCGTTGCTGCGATTATTCAACTATTGAACGAAAAACTAGCCAATTCTGGTGTCAGGATTAGGGCTATTTTTGCCAATGGTGTCTTACAGCTTCTGTGCGAGGCAGCTAAGGTAGAGCAACTTGAGCAATCTGCTTTAGTACAACAAATCCAGCAAATCATGGATGCAATTGCACCTCGTAACATTCGTCGAGTCAATATTAACAGTCGAATTGTTCGGGAACAGCAGTTACTTTGGTTAGAAGAGATTAATCGCGATCGCGAAAATCAATTACTTTGGTCAGAAGAGATTGCTTTAGCTACACCTAGTATTGTCAAACAAATAATTAAAGATTTTTCGGAAGCTCGAATCGAACTTAAAAAGCCAAATCTACCTAAGACAAAATCGTCGTTATCTTTAGTAATTAATAACAAAAATAAACCGAGAAATGGTAAAATAGTAGCAGTAACTGGTTTCTGCTTATTACTGTTACTGGGGTGGTTTGTCTATGCTCAGTTAGGCAGTAGAGTAAACAACTTAATACAGCCAAAAGTAGACAAATCTTCAAATACACCAAATAGTGCTAAAACTAAAACCTCACTTCATACTGCTGAAGAGAGTCTAGACATTTCATCGAATGATCCATTTGTAGCAGCGGTGCGTGTTGCTAATCAAGCATCAGCATCAGGTAAAACAGCTATAACTTCAACTCAGTGGTTAGAGTTAGCGGCTATGTGGCAACGAGCTTCAGATTTAATGAGTACAGTGCCATCAAGCCATAATCGACATCAGGAAGCGAAAATTCGGACTCAACTTTATAAGAAATATAGTGAAGCAGCACAACAAGAAGCAAAGAAAAGTAAGTCTTAAGCTAGAAAAATCTCTCTATAGTTTAATTTTGTAAACCAACTTCTGCCCAAACTGCGGTGTAGGGAGAAGGTGAACTAGGGTCTGTGAAATAATTTAGATTAAAAATAACTAATTGCTGTCGCTTGGATGGTAGGCGATCGCTTGCTCAATTATTTCTGCTATCCTTGGGCTGATATATTAAATGAAGGCGCGATCGCACTTTTGCCAATCTGATCGTTCCAGAAGAATCACCCCTCCCCCTTGCTTAATAAGTATTAAATTTGCCAGTGTATTGAGTCCATTTCTAATGGACTTTCGCTATAAGACAGGGATTTACAATCCCTGGCGGACTGGTGGACTGGTGGACTGGTGGACTGGCGGACGACTGAAAGTTTGACAGGTGCAAGATCTAAGCGATCGCTTGCTCAATTATTCCTGCTATCCTTGGGCTGATATATTAAATGAAGGCGCGATCGCACTTTTGCCAATCTGATCGTTCCAGAAGAATCACCCCTCCCCCTTGCTTAATAGGTATTAAATTTGGCAAAATAACACCATCCATTCTCCTGTTAGGTAAACCTAATGCTCATCGGCGCAATTCTTCGGAATCGCTACAAAATAATCAGACTATTGGGAAGCGGCGGTTTCGGTGACACATACCTAGCAGAAGATGTGGATTTACCGAACCATCCGGTGTGTGTTGTTAAACACCTCAAACCAAAAGATTCCTCGCTTTCCACATTACAAATAGCCAGACGACTATTTGACAGTGAAGCACAGACACTATATAGATTAGGCAACAACCACGACCAAATTCCGCGACTATTCGCCCACTTTGAGGAGAAAGGTGAATTTTATCTAGTGCAGGAATTTGTTGATGGAGAAGACTTGAGCCGAGAAATTATTCCTGGTAAGCGGTTGAGTGAGAGCGAAGTCAAAAAGTTATTACAAGACATACTACAAGTCTTAGCCATCGTCCATCAACAAAATATCATTCACCGAGACATCAAACCGCAAAACTTAATGCGGCGTCGGCAAGACAGCAAAATAGTACTGATAGACTTTGGTGCAGTCAAAGAAATCAGTACCTTAGTAATGAATGCCCAAGGACAAAGTAGCTTTACAGTTGCAATAGGGACAGCTGGTTATATGCCCAGCGAACAGGCAAACAGCGACCCCAAACTAGCCAGCGATATCTATGCAGTAGGGATGTTGGGAATACATGCCCTGACGGGTTTACAGCCTCATGAGTTGCCCAAAGATCCCACCAACGGCGAAGTGATTTGGCGCAATTGGGCAAACGTCAGCGAGAACACAGCAGAGATATTAACCAAGATGGTGAGTTATCACTTCAACCAGCGCCATCGCACAGCAACAGATGCACTGCAAGCATTAACGCCAGCACCACCACCGCAAAAACCAGCGCCAGCACCACGACAAAAACCACAACCAACGCCACCAATATCATCACAGCAGTCATCAACGCCCGACATACCAAGACGGCGAGTAATTCAGACTATGGGGTTATTAGGTGTTGGGTTTGGTTTAGCAATAGCAGCAGAACGTTTATTATTTCGCCCGAATGCAGGAGAAAGCCCTATTATTGACGCTGGTACAACCACAACACCACCAGAACCAGAACCCCCCATTACCCAGTCTCCAACTTCCAAAAGTTCAACACCTAAACAAGGACTAACCTTACAAACCTCTCAATTTGAGGTTGTAACGGTGGATGTGCGGGGAAACATCGCTAACCGCCGCAACCGTCAGGCGAAATACTTCGTTGAAGACTTGGGAGGTGGCGTCACTTTAAATATGGTGCAGATACCAAGCGGAACTTTTACAATGGGTTCACCAGCAGGGGAGAAGGAACGAAGCTCAGATGAAGGGCCGCAACATCAAGTAACAGTCCCTGAATTCTTCATGGGTAAATATGAAGTCACGCAGGCACAGTATCAAGCAATCATGGGTAATAATCCCTCCAATTTCAAAGGAGAAAAAAGACCTGTAGAAAAGGTGAGTTGGAATGATGCTGTAGAATTTTGTAAAAAGTTGAGCCAGAGGATGGGACGCACCTATCGACTACCCAGCGAAGCTGAATGGGAATATGCTTGTCGTGCTGGAACCACCACACCTTTTTATTTTGGTGAAACTATTACCAGTGATTTAGCCAACTACAACGGCACTTATACTTACGCCTCAGCATCAAAAGGTCAATATCGTCAGCAAACAACAGAAGTAGGCATTTTTCCGCCCAATGCCTTTGGTTTATACGATATGCATGGCAATGTTTGGGAATGGTGTCAAGATTATTACCATGATAATTATCAAGGCGCACCCACTAATGGTAGTGCATGGTTCAATGATAATGATAATCAATATCGTCTGCTGCGCGGTGGTTCTTGGTACAACGACCCAGAGAACTGTCGCAGTGCGTTCCGCTTCAGGAACGGAGCCGACTACCGTCTCGACGGCATTGGTTTTCGTGTTGTCTCTGTCGTTCCCGCGTGAGGACTCCCTTGCCCTATACTCTTTTGCCCTTTTGCCCTTTACACCTCTTTACTCTTTTTTCTGTCCGCCGCAGGCGGATCAAAAATTTTTTTTACATTTAAGCGATTAAAAGCAAATTTATTGTAGAGTTGCGAGAAAAGATAACATAAGTAAGTTAACTTTAAAAAAAGTATAACACGTTTTCATCATGAGTGAATTACCTATCATTCAAAAAACTTATGACTTAATTAAATGGTATGTACCTATATTAAATCGCCTGCCACATAACCACAAATTTCTCTTGGGTGACAGAATTATAGAAGGATTATACGACCTTTTAGAAGAATTAATCAAAGCCCGTTATTCTAGAGAGAAACTCACCCAACTAGAAGCTATAAACAGCAAATTAGATATTTTACGTCATCAAACAAGATTATTGTTAGATTTTGAGTTAATCAAATCTGATAGATATGAGTACATAGGAAAATTAATCAATCAAATTGGAATTGACTTAGGCGCTTGGATTAAACAGCAACGGCAATCAATAACAAAATAACATGAAACGTTACGGCAATTTGTGGACAAAAATTATAGACTTTGAAAACTTACTAACTGCTGCCAAAAACGCACAAAAAGGAAAGCGTTATAGAGAAAACGTTTTAGCATTCAACTACAATTTAGAATCAGAACTTGAAAAACTAAAAATAAAATTAGAGTCAAAAACATATATTCCCGGTAGTTATAAAACCTTTACAATTGTAGAGCCAAAACCGCGTATGATATCTGCTGCACCATATAGAGATAGAGTAGTACATCATGCCTTATGTAATATCATCACACCTATTTTCGAGCGCACATTAATAGCTGATACCTACGCTAACCGCCTTGGCTTTGGCACTCATCGCGCCTTACGACGTTTTACAGAATTTTCTCGTTCCAGTCGTTATATTCTTCAGTGCGATATTAGAAAATATTTTCCCAGTATTGACCATAATATTTTAAAAACTATAGTACGACGGAAAATAAAATGTCCAAATACACTTTGGCTTATAGATACAATTATTGATAATAGTAACGAGCAAGAAAATATAGTAGAGTATTTCCCAGGAGATGATTTGTTTGCACCGATACAACACAGGCGAGGTTTACCAATTGGCAATCTGACAAGTCAGTTTTTTGCAAATATTTATTTAAATAGTTTTGACCATTTTGTTAAAGAAAAATTACAAGCACGAAAATATATCAGATATGTAGATGATTTTGCGATCTTCGCTGAAGATCGCAATTTTTTAGTAGATGCTCGTCAAGCAATAGAAGAATATTTAGTAACTTTAAGGTTAAAAATTCATCCTGTAAAGAGTCAGTTGTTCGAGACAAAACACGGAGTAAATTTTTTAGGTTTCCGTATATTACCAGACTATATTCGTGTCCGCACAGAAAATTTACGTCGATCACGGCGCAGATTGCGACAAATGCAAATAGATTATGCTCAAGGTAAAATTAATCTAGAACAAGTATTACAAAGCTTACAAAGCTGGGTAGCACATTTAGAACACGGGGATACCTGGCATTTACGAGATAAGATATTCGCTACTCTCGTATTTTCGAGAGTGTGAAGAAGGGACAGGCACTTCCGACTGCTGCGCGGTGGTTCTTGGAACAACAACCCAGAAAACTGTCGCAGTGCGAACCGCAACAGGAACGAAGCCGACAACCGTAACAACAACATTGGTTTTCGTGTTGTCTCTGTCGTTCCCGCGTGAGCGCTCCCAAAGGTCAGAACTGATAGATGGGAATTTATCGGGTGTACATCAGGGAGTCCAGACCTGTTCCAGCGAGGAAGGCGACGACCTCCAAAAATCAAACTAAGTCGGGTAGCTTGGTAAGTTGCAATACTGAACAGCTATTCGACATAAACATGATAAATTTATCAGTTCTTAGTAAGGACTTTAGGCACTTTGCTTGCTGTTTCAGGTAAAGTTAAAACAAGGTTAAGATTTTTTACGACATAGTGAAATTTAGTAGTGTCAACAACGACATATGGGAGAATAAAGTTAAGAATTAAAATATATCCCCTTAAAAATTTCTGTCTACTTTTCAACGGGTGAATGCGTTTAGATGTGTGCGATCGCTGTCACTTTGTTGATAATTTCAAGCGCAATTATTTACTTTTTGAAAGTTATAAAAATCCAAACTAATACTTTCAAAAATGAAATTTAGTTGAGCGCAGATTGAACATGTCAAGTTTCATTCAGACTTAATGAAAATCTGGGAGTTACGAAATGGCAATACGAAATAACTTAGTCGCCAACTTGTGGCAGAGAGTACAAAAAGATTCTGTTAGTTGGGGATCTTTAGCTCTTTGGATAGGTGCATTAGCTGTACTATTAGTCACACTGGCAATGTTTGCTAACGCTTAATTTCAGTTGTTTCAGTTCCTGAATAATAAATCCTTTGGTAGAGACGCGCTATGGCGCGTCTCTACAAGTGTTTATCATGGTGACGAGCGTGGTATGAGATCATAGGAAAAGTTAATAGCGGTTAAAAAAGTCAGAACAGAATGCAACAACATCGCAAGTCAACAGTTGTAATCACAGGTGCGTCATCAGGAGTCGGTTTGCAAGCTGCTAGAGCGCTTTCCCAAACAGGACAATGGCATGTAGTAATGGCTTGTCGGAATCTCTCGAAAGCAGAAACAGCTGCTCAAAGTGTGGGAATGTCACCAGACAGCTACACAATTATGGAACTTGACTTAGCCTCTTTAGAGAGTGTTCGGCAGTTTGTCAAGAACTTTAGAGTAAGTGGTAGATTTTTAGACGCTTTGGTGTGCAACGCGGCAGTGTACATGCCCTTATTAAAAGAACCGATGCGAACCGTAGATGGATATGAATTGAGCGTTGCTACAAATCACCTGGGACATTTCCTCTTGTGTAAACTTATGCTAGAGGATCTGAAAAATTCACCTGCTTTAGATAAAAGACTCGTGATTTTGGGAACTGTGACAGCTAACCCAAAAGAATTGGGTGGTAAGATTCCAATTCCAGCACCCCCCGACTTGGGAGATTTACAAGGTTTTGTAGAGGGATTCAAAGCGCCTCATTCAATGATTAACGGCAAGAAGTTTAAATCTGGCAAGGCTTATAAAGATAGCAAACTTTGCAATGTGTTAACCATGCGAGAACTGCATCGGCGCTATCACGAATCAACTGGCATCACTTTTAGTTCTTTGTACCCTGGATGTGTAGCAACAACAGCTCTATTTAGAAATCACTATTCCTTATTTCAGAAAATTTTCCCACTCTTCCAAAAGAATATTACAGGGGGATTTGTATCTGAGGAACTGGCAGGTGAGAGGGTTGCAGAGGTGGTTGCTAATCCTGCATATAAAAAATCCGGTGTGTATTGGAGTTGGGGTAATAGACAGAAAAAAAATGGTAAGTCGTTTGTTCAAGAAGTCTCAGACGAAGCGAGCGATGATGACAAAGCAAAACGCTTGTGGGATTTGAGCGAAAAGTTGGTTGGACTTGCGTGAAAAGTCGGAACCTATTTCAAATAAAACAATAATCCAATTCCGACGATCGCAATTATCACACCAGCAATCGCTCGCCAACTCACTTTTTCGCCCATTAAAATCGCGATGGGGATAACGAACAATGGGCTAGTCTGCAATAGTGTTGAGGCGATTCCCGCCGCTGTCAGTTTAATTGCTGTTTGTTGCAACCAAATTCCCAGGTAGGTGCCACAAAAAGCAGCCAAGATACTAGCTAGAATTATGCGCCAAGATTGCCAATAGGGATAGGAGAAAGCTGTTTGTTGACGTATAGGAAACCATGCCCAGATTAAAAGGATTAACACGGCTGCACTCAATCGTAATAAGGCAGCCCACAACGGTGTAACACCAGCGGTTGTAAATGCGACGCGGGAGATAACTGTGCCGATAGCATTTGCGATTGCTGCTAATAAACTAAAGCCGACTCCTTGCCATATATGCGTTGAGTTAGCATCATCTGTACCAGGGACACGTTCTGTGACTACCCAAGCAACTCCCAAAATAGTTAGCAAAATCCCGCACCAAGCACTGATATTGAGATGTTCTTGCAGAATCATCATAGCTGCGATCGCTGTCAGTGGTGGGGCTAGGGTTCCTATTAGTAAAACGCGACGTGCCCCTAAGTAATTGATCCCAGCTAAGAAAGCTGTATCCCCTAAGCCAATGCCTACAACTCCGCTAAGAGAAAGTAGGAATACAGGCATAGGTGAAAGGTTTGGCGAGAATTCTCCTTTGATCAATATAGTGATCACAAGTAAGGCGATCGCTATTACTCCTTTAATTAAATTTAATTGTCGTGGCCCAATCCGTTGCCCCAAAAGCCCGTATATCACCGATGCTACTGCCCACAAACAAGCAGCAGATAAAGCCGCCACCTCACCACTCCAAGCATGAGGCGAAATAATTAAATAATTATTAAAAATAATATACACCTTTAAATAATTCGTAATTCGTAATTAAGTTTTGTAATGGCGATTTGACCGCAACACAAAACTTGCCGATTATAGAACCAGGGGACTTAAACCCACGGAACTCGTTAATTATCATCGGAAACTTTTTAATCATACATCAAAAAAAATAAATAAAATTAGCACTCTCCGTTGGCAAGTGCTAAGCTGTTCCACATATAACTTGCATAATTAGGGCGGGCAAGATGCCCACCCCACAAGAGTTTTATTTAATTTGATTATGTAATTTAGATGTTTTTTAGCTTAACCGATGACGAAAGTTTAATCACTACGATATAGGCATAGTTCTACTTCTTTTAGATGAAAATTAAGATTTTTTAGACATAATTATTTTTTCTAAACCAAAGTTTTATATAATTGATTCAAAAGGGATAAGACTGCAATGAAATACACTTTTGACATCATAGGAGTATCGCCAGTTTTGCCGTTTTTTAATCATCAACAGCAAAGTTGGCAAAAACCAAAACACCAAGGAGTGGAATATCTAGGAACTCACAAGTGTACTCTGGATGCATTTCTAGAATCTGTAGAATCAGTTCCGGTAAAGTCAGATTGGAATTTAGATCAAGTAGTAGATACAGTAATTCAGTTTTGGTTAAATAACTCAGAGAGTATTCGTTTTTGGAAAGTAAGTTTAAATGCCGCAGGTAGAGATAGTTTGCTGGTAGCGAGAGTTGCAGATATTGTTGCTCTACAGGCTGAATTTGAATCTTTACTGTAGTAGTTGAAAATTTGTTGTAGTTTTAGATATTAGACCTCTTGTAAAAGTCCTTTTTTGCGTTCTCTTCTCTGCGTCTTTGCGCCTCTGCATGTTAGCAAAGCGGGGCGTAGCCCAACAAAAAAATATTTATGCAAGAGGTTTATTGATGAATAAGTGATATTTGCAAAGGTGCTGTATCGTTGCGATGTTTGAGAGCCGATGCTGTTATACAATTTTGCTCAGCATTGGCTCAAAGAGGGCGATCGCTAAATTAGCAGAAAGTATGCTTTCTTAGCTAATTTTGTTAAGCTTTTTTTATATATTTTCTTTTTAACATAACTCCAAACCCGCCAGCCAATATAGAACCAAGGGTAGTTAAAGGTTCGGGGACTGGTTGAGGATTAGCATTTGTCACCGAAGCATTCGTTAACGACAATGTTGAAGAACCAATGTTATCAATGACATCGATAACACCGATGCCTACATTATAAGTACCAGCTGTTGCAAAGGTATAACTAAAAGAGGAATTTCCAGTTAGAGGGATAACTGAATTGCTAATTGTGACAAAGGCGCGATCGCTCAAGGAAGTATCATAGGTTAAAAAGGAATAGTCAAAACTAATTACATCCCCAGCCAGAACATTAAAAGCTTTCTTAATTGCAGATCCTTCGGTAGCATCAAGACCAAGGTTTCCTGAGTCGAGACCTAAAAAAGTTTCTAAGGAACTAATATAATCTGGGTCATTACCTGAGACATTGTAATTGACATCATCATCAGTACCATCAGCGAAAGCATTTGTGAGTGTCGCTTGATTTGGAACTGCAACAACATCACCTGATTTGTCCCAATTGCTTAAATCAAGACTGGCAGCAAAAGCAGGGGAAGCAATCGTAAAACTGCTTAAGCTCAAGCAGCTGAACACTATAGCTTTATTAATGTTTTGTTTGATAACAGTTGCAATCAACATAATATAAACCTCCTAAAAATTTTTGAACCAAATTGTTAGTAAACATCCAGTAGATATAGCAATCCTAAATAAGTTTTAAATTTCTCTGTTTCTTTTCTTGGCGCACTTGTCGCCTTGGCGGTAGCCTTAACTCAAATAGGATTGCTAGAGTAACAGAATTGCGAATTGTTTAAAGACTAAAAGTTAAGCTCCTAAAATACAAAGTTATTAGGATTATTAAGAGAGCCGCTACTTGCTAAATTTACCGTGATTAAAGGTCGGAAGATATCTTTACCTGTAGGGCCATCAGCATCAATTTGAACGCTGAAGTTGCTAGCACTAGTACCTTGCACAACTTTGACATAGCCATCGGCTATGGCGTTGACGCCGTTGTAGCCTCCTGTAACTAGGCTATCGAGCAGTTGGGTAAAGACAATCTTGTCCTTGCCAACCTCAAAATCTGTAATCGTGTCACCGCGATCGCGGATGTCAATATACACAAATTGGTCATTACCGCCACCCCCTGTAAGTGTATCTCCACCTTGGAGACCAATGATGCGATCGCTCTTTGAGGTTCCAGTTAATACATCACGTCCAGAAGTACCGATGATAGGTGGGTTGTCAATCTTAATAACTTCCAGATTGAAGATATCTTCACTACTCACGCCAGCAATATCTGTTGCTGTTAATTTCAGGCTGAGAGTACCAACATCGCTGTTAGTTGGTGTACCACTGAATGTTCGTGTAGCGGCATTGAAGTTGAGCCAAGCTGGTAAAGGATTACCGTTAGCTAACGTTGCTTTATAGTTAAGACTATCGCCAGCGTCTATGTCAATAAAGGTGTTAGCGTCGAAAGTGAAGCTAAAGGCTGCATCTTCGGTAGCCGTTTGAGAGGCGATCGCCTGATTTAAAGTTGGTGGATGATTAACAGGGGGGGTATCTTTAAATAAAACAGAGAGGTTGTCTAGCTTAACAATCGCTGGTGAATCCTGCGGCCCGGTTAGTCGGAAGCTTAGTTCACCAAATTGAGAGGTTAAGCCTGCAAGGGACACTGAATAATGTCCATTAGTAGGCAAAGTACTGAGATCCAAATCGGTTAATACACTATTATCAAAGACTACCTGAAGGCGATCGCCCTCTCCAACCGTCTCTACTGACAGATCAAACTCGATACTTTGCGGACTGCTGTCATTGAAACTCAACACCTGTCCTAGCGAAGTATCAGCCGTCTGGACAAGTTCAACCTGTGCGTTTGTTCCATCATCTACCAGCTTTACATTTCCTACGACATCCCAGAGAACGGTGACAATTTTAGAAGCATCTCGTGCTTGTGCAACCCAATTGTTAATTGCTTCATCATCTGTGGGTGTGAAATCAACTGCCAATATTTCTTGGCGTAAATCAGCTAAATCTTCAAATGAGCCATCTGTAAAGTTGCTAAAATCATCTGCTGTAGTGGAAGATGCTGATTTTGCTACAGATTGATTGAGAGTAAAAGCATTGTCGGGTTCTGCACTCAAAGAGCTAAAGCTTGCTGCAAACTTGAGTAATTTAGAGCTTGTGGTTTGTTTTCCTACAAAGTTCTCTAGAATGTACCTCTCACCAGTCAAAGGACGAGTATCTGAGTCTGTATAAATTTCTGTAATATTAAGGTGATCTGAAGGCTCATCTAATCCTCTGATCACATAGTTTTCAAAAGCCTCGCCATATTTTGGGGTTCCTCCTCTTTCTGGTGCTTTCCAATCAGGTAAGGCGTTTTGAACCAACGTTTGAGTGGCAGAGCTAAAATCACCTAGCTCAGATTTAATCAGATTAAAAATAGTGGTGATTTTGGTTTCAAGCCCATTTTGAACTCGATAATTAACTCTCCGCTCAATATCAGCAGCGTTAACCTCGTCTGGAATACTAATATCACTCAAAATACTGCTGATACCGGGCCAATCAGTTGAGTAGCCATCTAGTGCAGTGTATTGGTCAATGTGATACCCCATCTTTGTTAATAAGGTAGCAACACGAGCATTGACTGCTCCACCTCGGCTATGTCCAACTAAGTGGATAATTTGTTCTCCATTTTGGCTAAGTTCTGGATCTGCCAGTAAATTAGAAAGTCTTACGTCTTGAACAATTGTCTGTGCTGCATTTTCAGCTAAACTACCGCCTTTTTTGAGTTGAAGCTTTGCGATAGCTATAGCAATGGCAGCCAATTTTACTTGACCGAATGCTCCAAATGCAATTGAAGTAACCATCGAACCTATACCTGCAACCCATCCGGTTGAGGAATCCCAGTTCGACACATAAGTTTTGACATCTCCTTGAAGCGGAGTGCCGAAAGAGAGTGCATCTAACTTTTTACCCAGCTTGAACCACCCATCTAAAAAATTGGGAAAGACGTCTCTGCCGAAACCGTGGGTTGCAATGTTTAAAACTTTTGGTGGGGGAGGATCAGCGCGTAAAATTGCGCTACTTCCGTTTGAAAATGAAGCCCAAAAAGCAATTTGACCCGCCTGGTTAATGGGATCGTAAATCTCTAAATCTTGAACAGTACCCTCTTTCTCTAATAAAGTTACGGTATCGCCTACTTTAACAACTAACTTGGGATCGGCGACATTAAATGTTGGCGTTGTTTTTAAGGACACACTGAGATTGTTAGTGTAAAGCCCCTCTTTGCCAGATTGGTCAGAAGCTAGATAAGTGATTGTTCCTATTCCTAAACCCTTTTCTTGGAACAAGTTGTAGCTAACACCAATACGAGAGTTGACACCAAAGCTAGAAAAAATTCCTTTATCTTCACCTGTATCTAATATTCCGTTTTTATTAACATCATCAAATTCTTCACCCGGATCTAAAAACCCATTGCCTGCAATTCCAGCAATGCGCTGAATTACCCGACTAGTGCCGCCTGTATTGATACTGGCGAAAATGCCTGCACCAGGAGTTATCTTCAGTGCAGTTGCTCCCGCTTCATTGAGAACACCATAAAATGTGACAATTTGCCCATCATCGCTAATAACAGGACTGTTTCCAAGCTGAGTGAATCCATCGGTACTTGTTACAGCAATTGTTTTGGCTGTACTTAATTGATTGTTATATAAATTAATTGCTCTGATACCAGATTGAGATTCAGAAACTAAAACGCTCCCGTCGTCCGCAATTGCTATATTAACCGTAGCCGAACCTGGTAATAATCTTTCATTAAATTTAGAAAATAGAGACGTAGATGGAGTGACAAGCTGGCGATCGCCAAGTTCGTATCGTGGGCCAGAAAATATATCAACTTCAAAATTCTGCTTAAACGCAACAAATACACTCTCTCCTTTGTTATTAACACTATTGATCGGCAAAACAGAGTAATAATCGAAGGGATAAGAAACACCTGTTTGAAATCCGCCACCAGTAGCAATCAGCGAACCACTATCAGTACTGTCACTGTTATATAGACGCAAGTCTGATATGGACGAAGTTCCAGAAGTTCGCCAACTTCCAATCACCTGATTTTTATTATTGATTTGTACAGCTGTACCAAATTGAAGGTTGCTTGTTACTGTACCTGGAACAATATTAGTTAAAGTTAGTGAATCACTACCAACAAAAATAGCATTTGAACCAAAAACACTTGTATTTAGATCTCCAACAAAGGCAACTTTCCCTAAATCATTGATTGATGTCCTATTCTCAATTTTCTGGATTCCTTTATCTCCAGTCTTGGCGATGATTTCATATTTATAGAAAGGATTGGAGGGTGTTGAACTTGCCTGCTCGATCTGAACTGTTTCACTATCAAGAACAACTGTTGCTACATCATTCTCTTGCTTCAAAGCATTTAATTCTGTCTCAGTTAGAGTATCTCCTAACACCAATTTGGCAAAAATATCCCCTTCATCGCCAGGTGCATCAGTCGTATTAACTTGAGTATCAACCCAATGACCAAATTCTTCTAAAATGACACGCGCGATCGCCCCCACATCCCCCTGATGATTTATGATAAATTCCTGCGATAAATAAATCTTATTCGTCGCCGCTGCAAAAGCTCCATTCGCCCCATTGATATCTGCTGTGTGACGAATCTCTATTTCAGGAAAAATACTAAAATCCCCAGCTAACCACGCTGTCATTAGGGAATCAACTTTAGCACCCTCACCAAAAGCGATCGCTATTTTTTGACTAAAATCAGGCTGACTCGCAAAATTCTGTAAATTTTCTGGCGCTAAAACTAGGGCTTGTTCTATAGAAGTTAACTGTTTTGGGTCAAGGATTAAAGAAGACTTAACAATCAAACGTGCATTTTTCATCTTTATTAGCAGTTTTTATCGAACGATTAAAAGTTATTGTTTCAATACTCTACTGCTTGGTATAAACTTTGACGGTCGGAAAAAGTCGGAAAAAAGTCGGTTCTTCTTGGTAGATTTACGTAAACTTTTCAAAATCACAAAGGTTATAGTGCGAATATCGTAGTTAATCTCAGTATTGGTATGTAGATAGATGACGGTTGAAGAAGCGATCGCACTAGTCGAGCAATTATTAGAACGGGGACGCTTAACGAAAGTTCAAGAAATTGTGTTTCGTCAGTCATGGGCAGGACAAACTTACTTAGATATGGCTGTAGAGTCCGATTACGACCCCGGTCATATCAAAGACATTGGTTATGAACTGTGGCGATCGCTCTCTCAAGCTTTAGGCGAAAAAGTTACCAAGAATAATCTGCACGGAGTATTGAAGCGAACCACGCAGGCACAAAAGGACACAAACGCCCCCATCAACTTCCAACCATTCACGAATTACACAGATTGGGGGGAAGCAATCGACGTTTCCCAGTTCTATGGGCGTACTACTGAATTAGAAACCCTCAGCCAATGGATTGGGCGCGATAATACTCGTGTAGTCACACTGCTAGGTATGGGTGGTATAGGCAAAACCGCACTCTCGGTGAAATTGGCAGAACAATTGCAGGGAGAATTTGAGTATGTGATTTGGCGATCGGTGCGGCACGCACCTTTTTTTCATGACAAGGTGACGGAATGTATCAAAATCCTTTCTCATCAGCAAGTTACAACATTGCCTGCTAACCCTCACGATCAAATTACTTGTTTAATCGAGTACTTACGCAAATCCCGATGCTTGCTAATTCTAGATAATTTCGACACGCTATTACAGCAAGGTCAAGGGACAAGCTGTTACCGTGAAGGCTACGAATCTTATGGTGAACTTTTGTGGCGATTGGGAGAAACTAAGCATCAAAGCTGTATCGTGCTTACCAGCCGCGAAAAACCTGACCAAATCGCTGCTTTAGAAGGTGATGGTTTGCCAGTTCGCACCTTAGCTTTATCGGGCTTAGAAGTCGCAGTTGGGCAAACAATCTTAACACTCAAAGGGCTATCAGGCTCACAGGACGAAACCCGCCAACTGGTTGAGTGTTACCGTGGCAATCCACTAGCTTTAAAAATTGCTGCCACCTCAATTCGCGACTTACATGAAGGCAACATCGCCCACTTCTTTACCGAAGGTACAAGCGTATTTAAGGGTATAAGTAATCTTTTAGACCAGCAATTCCAAAGACTTTCCACCAGGGAACAGCAAGTGATGTATTGGCTGGCGATTAACCGCGAGAAGGTTTCTGTCGCAGAATTACAAACAGCCTTCACACCAGCAATGGCTAAGTCTAAGTTAATGGAGGTGCTAGAGTCTTTACGCTGGCGTAGCTTGATCGAAAGCAATACTGGGAGATTCACACAGCAACCTGTCGTCATGGAATACGTGACAGACTGCTTGATTGCACAAATCTGCCAGGAAATAATCACAGAATCACCGCAATACTTGCTGACTCATGCTTTGATGCCAGCTCAAGCAAAAGATTACATCCGCGACAGTCAAATTCACTTGATTGTACGACCTATCCTCAGTCAACTACAAATCAGGCTTGGCTCTACTCACCAACTTGAGCATAAACTTGACAGACTAGTTAAAAAGCTCCAAAATGAAGCTATAGATCCAGTTGGGTATGGTGGCGGTAATCTGTTGAATTTACTGGCACAATTAGAAACCAATTTAACTGGATACGACTTTTCGCGCCTCAATATCCGTGACTGTGATTTGCGGCTCAACTTACATCGAGTCAATTTTACTCAAACAACGTTTCGAGATTGTGTTTTTGCTGCGACCTTTGGCGGGATTACTAGCGTTGTCTTTAGTCCAGATGGGCACAGTCTGGCTACCAGTGATACAAATGGTGAAATTCACATTTGGGATGTCAGCAATGGCAAACAACTCTTTAGCTGTAAACAACACAACAGTTGGATCTGGAATCTGGCCTTTAGCCCTGTGCAGCCAATTTTAGCTAGTTGCGGCCAGGATCATACAATCAAACTTTGGGACATTACTAAAGGAGCATGTCTCAAAACGCTGTATGGACACACCAGCATTGTCACAGCGATCGCTTTTAGTCCTGATGCGAAACTGCTTGCTAGTACTAGCTATGATGCCACAGTTAAAGTCTGGCATCTGGCCACAGGGCAATGTGTCCAAACTCTCAAAGGACATAATGCTTGTGTGTGGAGTGTAGCTTTTCATCCGGCAGGTCAAATCTTAGCAACGGCTGGTGAAGATCACACAATCAAGCTGTGGGATTTAGAAACTGAATGCTGTGTACAAACCCTCAAACAACATCAGCACTGGGTAAAAGCGATCGCCTTCAGTCCAGAAGGGCAAATGTTAGCAAGTGGCAGTTTCGATCAAACCGTGAGACTGTGGGATTTACATACTGGCGTGTGTTTGATGACATTGTTGGGACACGCAGAAGTCGTCACCTCGGTAGCGTTCAGCCCTAACGGTGAACAACTCGTAAGTGGCAGCTATGACCAAACCGTGAAGATTTGGGACATAAACACCGGTAAATGTCTGGATACGCTAGAAAAACATACAAATCGGATTTGGTCAGTGGCTTTCCATCCTCAAGGACACTTGATTGTTAGTGGTGGAGATGACCACGCGGCTAGAGTTTGGGAACTTCAGAGTGGACAATGTACCAAAACCTTCCAAGGACACAGCAATGCTGTTTATGCGATCGCCCACAGTTGGCAGCAAAACTTACTTGCTAGTGGACACGAAGACCAAACAATCAAACTTTGGGATGTCAACCTAGATACACCACAACTCTTAAAAGTTGACCTCCAGCCTTTTCGTGTATTACATGGACACAGCAATCGTGTATTTTCTGTTGCCTTCAGTCCCGATGGTCAGTTTCTTGCTAGCGGCAGTGCAGATCGCACCATCAAGCTTTGGAGTCCCCATACAGGGCAATGCCTCAAAACTTTACATGGTCACGGTAGTTGGGTTTGGGCAATTGCTTTTAGTCCAGATAGTAACTTCCTTGCTAGTGCCAGCTACGACCATACAATCAAGATATGGGATGTGCATTCTGGTGAGTGTTTGCAGACATTGCATGAGCATCCTGGTTCTGTGTTGGCGATCGCTTTTAGCCAAGATGGCAAAACTCTTTTCAGCAGTGGCTATGCTTCGATAGTTAAACGCTGGAATGTGAAAACAGGCAATTGTCTGAACACTTGGGAGGCAGATTCAAACCGTGTTTGGGCAGTTGCTGTGAGTCCAGATACTCAATACGTTGCTACTGGTGGTGATGACTCCTTGGTGCGACTGTGGAACATCCACACAGGGGTTTGCCTGCGTACATTCACAGGACATACCAGCCAGGTAATCTGTATTCTGTTCACCGCCGACGGCAACCGCATGATTAGCAGTAGTAGCGATCGCACTATCAAAATTTGGAATGTACTTACTGGAGACTGCCTTGCAACACTACAAAATCATCTCCATTGGGTGTGGTCACTCAATATAACCCCAGACGATCAAACTTTGCTCAGTGGAAGTTGGGATGAAACAATCAACTGTTGGGATATTGCTACCGAGAAGTGTCTACAAACCCTAAGACCAGCCCGTCCATATGAAGGCATGGTTATTACTAGAGTAACAGGTTTGACTGAAGCACAGGCAGCAACTTTAAAAGCTTTGGGGGCGTTAGAAGTGAATTGATCCACGACTTTGACCGCGCAAGCAGATGTCATATCAAGTTCGGATAATCGCTTATTATTAAAATTTCTGTGCGTCTTTGCGTTAGTCCTAACGATAAGTCTTCAAGCGAACACGGGTAATTGTAATTACTTATTATTAAAATTTCTCCCTGTCCCCGCGTCCCCACGTCCCCGTGTCCCCGCTTCCCCGCGTCCCCGCGTCAGCCATAACGATAAGTCTTCAGACGGACATAATATTATATCTCATTCTCTAATGCTATAAGAACTTTGAGATATAAATTTTCTACTCTTTTCATTTGAGTTTCTCCAATTGAGGCATAGTGAAATAATCCAGGAGAACCATTAACTTCAAGAGTGGTGTAATCTGCTAGTGGCAAAGTTATATCATCAGCAATAATATCCACTCCTGCTAATCTCAGATTCATATCTTTTGTGATATGAATCGCTAACTTCTGAAAATCAGGATGAATACTCTCAGTTAAATCTACTGCTTCACCTCCAGTTGATAAATTTGCATTATCTAAAAGATAAACAATAGTATCTTGGGGTATAACGCTATTAAAATTTAGTTTGTATCTTTGTAGGTTTTTTTTGATTCTATAATCTTCAAAATCTATAATTTTTCGACGACTATTTTTAATAAAAGTGTCTTGTTTTTGCTGCATAAGTTCTAAAACAGTAGATTTTCCGTTCCCTGTTATAGATAGAGGAATCCTTTGATATGCTGAGAAAACTTCGTGATCCAATACTACGATTCTATAGTCATTACCACTATAGAATCGTTCCACGATGAATCCTGAGTTGTCTTTTAAAATTTTTTTGGCTACTTGATAATATTCTTTTTTATTATAAACTTTTGTTACCAATATTCCTTGACTAAGATTAATTGGTTTAACAATAACAGGAAATCCTATATTTTTAGCGTAATCAAAGCCGGCATCAACATTTCTAGAATTAGAAATTTTTTCACATAACTCTTCACTAAAAAATGTTTGACCTTCAGTAACATTATAGCCAAATTGCTTCAAATAAAAGCTTGCTATATTTTTATCTTTGACTATTTCTGCTGAGCCAAAACAATTAATGTCAAATTTATTGTTACGAAAAAAGGTTTGATGCCCGTTCTTAAACTTAATACATCCCACAAAACTATATTCTGGTTCTACTACAACAACTGCTCCTACTTGCTCTGCTACTTTCTGAATTATTGAGGTTACAAAAGGCGTTTTCATTCTTATTGTCTATAATTTAAGCGCAAAAATTTTAACTAATTTATAGAAATTGGTCAAGATAAGCTGTTCCACATATAACTTGCATAATTAGGGCGGGCAAGATGCCCACCCCACAAGAGTTTTATTTAATTTGATTATGTAATTTAGATGTTTTTTAGCTTAGTAAAATTTGACAATATTCAATAGGAACTAGGGACTAGAGAAGAGAAATTTTTATTGACTGCGACGAGAAACTTCAACAAAAGTATGGGTAGCAAGGAAAGTCCCACAAATTTGGTAATAGGTAATTGGGATTCTATTTTCTCGGATGCAACTATTAAAATTTGAAAACAATTTATATATTTTAATTACTATTTATAATTTTACTGATGTAAATTTATACAAATTATGCGATTAAAATACTTTTGCTATTTCTCATTTCATTTTTCTTTTTTCGCTTGCCAGTTAAGGCATTGAGGGTAACTTGGCTAATTTACCTCTTGTGCTAAGTATTGACAATTTATAAATAATCGAATAACAAGGTGGCAGCATCTTTAAAAAGGCGTTACTGTTATCCTCGCCAAGAGACTCAGTAACGCTACTTACTAAACTTCATACGGATAACATCAATCATGCCACAAAATACGGAATACAAAGCTACCAACTCAGAAACTCAAGCGATCGCCTACAAAGAACGCTTGAATTCATGGGCGATCGCTCGTTTACTTCCTGATACACAAAGGCAAATTGTAGCTCGCTTCCGCAATCGCTCTGATGCAGATGGCTATATGCAGCACCTGTGTCAGATAGTACCTAACGCTTCTTTTATGGTTGTCTTTGATTGTCAACGCGAAGAAGTTGTAAATTAGCTCACGATCAAAAACAACGTAGATACAGCAAAAGAATTGTCTATCCAAAGGGATAAAAAGAAAACGAATCCCTACTAGCAGGAAAAAGCTAGTAACTCAGAGGAAATTACAAGTATTAATTTTTGAAATTTTGCATCTTGCCGCTACGCATCTACATCCTTTTATCGCCACATACCCTTTGAGCTATAAAACAAAAATACCCACTCAAAGTGGGTATTTAACTTTACTAAACATCATACAAAAATATCGTGCTAACATACTAACTGCTTGACAATAGCTTGTCTAGTGGTGTGCCAAGACAAACTTAAGAATTTGATAAGATTTAAGTATGTAGCACAATTCATGCTCTTTTATTTAGCGATAACATGGCGCAAATAGCCATCTAAATTTTAGATACACAGAGATACTGCGAGCATAGGTGAGTGGGATTTCGTATTTTGATTAAGAATAGAAATTTCCAACACCGAATTGAACAAAAATATTGCACGCAGTCCCTACTCATAACGCAAGTTAAGAATTATGCGTAAAGATTGTATATTGAAACAGGATATAGGAGTGTAAAGGTTTTCCTCGACCAATATTCCGACAATCACAAGCCGCCTTACCCAAACCCTTAATTTGTTGTTTTCATGTGTCCGCTCTGTCTGATACCATCATCACCAGAGGTAAATGATGGTTAAATCGATATTAAAACAAATAATTTTTACTGAATCGTAACGGATAAAGACTAGACTAAAAAGTCTTGTATAGCAAAACCTGTAGCTTGAAATGAAATAATTATGTCCAAGGTTCTTGTCTCCGATCCTATTGACCAAGCTGGAATTGATATTCTTTCCCAAGTTGCTACTGTTGATGTTAAAACAGGGCTAAAACCAGAAGAACTGTTAAACATCATAGGTGAGTATGACGCGCTGATGATTCGTTCCGGCACGCGTGTTACTAAAGAAATCATTGAAGCTGGCACACAGCTAAAAATTGTTGGCCGTGCTGGGGTGGGTGTGGATAATGTGGATGTTCCCGCAGCCACGCGCCGAGGAATCGTTGTTGTCAATTCTCCCGAAGGCAACACCATAGCCGCCGCCGAACATGCGATCGCCATGATGTTAGCTTTGTCTCGCCACATCCCCGATGCGAATACTTCTGTAAAACGCGGTGCCTGGGATCGTAGCAGCTTTATCGGTGCAGAAGTTTACAAAAAAACTCTCGGCATTGTCGGCTTAGGTAAAATCGGCTCCCATGTGGCTGCTGTAGCCAAAGCCATGGGGATGAAACTGCTAGCTTACGATCCTTACATCTCCACAGAACGAGCCGAACAACTAGGCTGTCAGTTGGTAGATCTAGATTTGCTCATGCAGCAAGCAGACTACATTACACTACACATCCCCAAAACACCAGAAACCACCCACTTAATCAATGGTGTGACTCTGGCGAAGATGAAACCTACCGCCAGAATTATTAACTGCGCTCGCGGTGGTTTGATTGAAGAAGCAGCTCTTGCAGCAGCCATCAAAGATGGCAAAATAGCGGGTGCAGCCTTGGATGTGTTCGAGTCAGAACCGCTAGGTGAATCTGATTTGCGATCGCTAAACAAACAAGTCATCCTTACCCCCCACTTGGGAGCCTCAACCACAGAAGCTCAAGTCAATGTTGCCATTGATGTTGCTGAACAAATTCGCGATGTTCTACTAGGACTACCAGCACGTTCAGCAGTCAATATTCCCGGACTCGGCCCCGATGTCTTGGAAGAACTCAAACCTTACATGCAACTAGCAGAAACTCTAGGGAACCTAGTAGGACAACTAGCTGGCGGTCGAGTAGAATTACTGAATGTGCGATTGCAAGGTGAACTGGCAACCAACAAGAGTCAGCCTCTAGTAGTAGCAGCCTTGAAAGGGCTACTTTACCAAGCCCTGCGGGAACGGGTAAATTACGTCAACGCCAGCCTAGAGGCTAAAGAACGGGGAATCCGCGTGATTGAAACGCGGGATGCCTCCATCCGTGACTACGCCGGCTCATTGCATCTAGAAGCCACAGGCTCTCTTGGCACTCATTCTGTGACGGGTGCTTTGTTAGGTGAAAGAGAAATCCACCTCACAGACGTTGATGGTTTTCCCATTAACGTCCCACCCAGCAAATATATGCTATTCACCCTACACCGCGACATGCCAGGAATCATTGGCAAACTCGGCTCTTTACTCGGCAGTTTTAATGTAAACATTGCCAGTATGCAAGTAGGGCGTAAAATCGTCCGTGGTGATGCAGTGATGGCACTCAGCATCGACGATCCATTGCCAGAAGGGATCTTAGACGAAATTGTTAAAGTCCCTGGCATTCGAGACGCATATACGGTAACACTATAGTCGGGATAAGCTTACTTAATCAGTTACCAGTTATCAAAATTCTGATAACTGATAACTGAATTTATGACCGAATAATTCGTAATCCGTAATGACGCTCGTACCTCGCTACCGCTTCGCTAACGCTATCGATGACTCGCTACCGCTGACGCTCGTACCTCGCTCTAAGCGAAGCTATGCCGTAGGCTTTACGCTAACGTAACTCGTAATTACGGACAAAATTAATAACTAATTCATTACAAATTACGCGCCTCGCAGCAGTCGCTTTTAGCGTCTCGTAGAGAGCGTCATTAGCAATTACGAATTGGAGCAAAGCGACTTGACAAATACTTGGTGGGAACTCAAGATTTTATGTGAGCCAGATCTAGAAGATTCGGTCTTTTGGCGACTAGATGATTTTGGCTGTCGTGGTACAGCTAGTGAAACGAAAGGAAATTCTTCTTTGGTGAAGGCTTACTTACCCAGATTTCAAGCGCAGTTATTAGATTTGGCGGCGCTATCGTTGTGGCTGCGTCAAGATGCTCTGTGCGTAGGACTGTCATCTCCCACTCTAGATTGGCAGTTGATAGACGAAGAAGACTGGGCAAGTAGCTGGAAACAATACTGGCAACCCCTAGAAATTGGCGATCGCTTTTTGGTTAATCCCGCATGGCTACCATTACCCGAAGCCTCGACACGGTTAGTCATTCGCCTCGATCCTGGGGTTGCATTTGGCACTGGTAATCATGCCACTACGCAGCTATGTTTGGAATCCTTGGAAATGCGGTTAAGTGAAATTCCGCAATCTTTTGTGAATACTAACGATCAACAAGAACCCCCAGTAATTGCAGATATTGGTTGTGGTTCTGGTATCCTTGCAATTGGAGCATTGCTACTGGGAGCCAAGAAAGTTTATGCAGTAGATAATGACCCTTTAGCAGTGCAATCAACTATTAGCAATCGCACACTCAACGATATTAATTCAGAGCGTTTATTACCTGCACTAGGCAGCGTAGATGTTTTAACACAGCTAATTTCTCAACCAGTGGATGGTATCGTCTGCAATATTTTGGCTGATGTGATTATAGAACTAATCCCACAGATGAATGCGATCGCTAAACCCAGCACTTGGGCAATCTTTAGTGGCATTCTACTCGAACAATCCAAAGCTGTTGCCGATGCTTTAGAAAAACATGATTGGGTAGTTGCTACCCTATGGAAAAGAAAAGAATGGTGTTGCTTGAACGTGCGCCGTTCTTGAGACAGTAAATTTTTATCATTAAGACCGCAGTGGCGTAGCAGGAAAGTTATGATACGCTATCTGCTTGAGGAATGTAGAGGTACTAAAAATGACTAAGCTGCGCGTGGGGTTATTGTTTGGTGGTCGTTCGGGAGAGCATGAGGTTTCGATAAGCTCAGCACGAGCGATCGCTAAAGCCTTAAGTGCAGGGCAAAATCTCCATAAGTACGAAATACTACCTTTTTATATTCAAAAAGATGGCCGTTGGTTAGCAGGAGAAACACCCCAAAAGGTTCTAGGAACTGGTATCCCCCTATTAGAATCTCCTGTAGCAGCACTGGAAGCGCCAAATCTAATACCCAACTCCCAAACCCTCAGCAAATGGCAATCACCTGCTCAAGTTAATGAAGTGGATGTTTGGCTTCCCATTCTCCACGGCCCTAACGGTGAAGACGGGACAATTCAAGGACTACTCACCTTAATGCAAGTCCCTTTCGTTGGTTCTGGGGTATTAGGTTCTGCAATGGGTATGGATAAAATAGCTATGAAAATGGCTTTTGAGCAAGCAGGACTACCACAGACGAAGTACAAGGCTTTAACTAGAGCGCAAGTGTGGTCTAATCCCTGTGTGTTTCCTAAATTATGTGATGAAATTGAAGCAACATTAGGTTATCCCTGTTTTGTCAAACCTGCTAATTTAGGTTCATCAGTAGGCATTGCCAAAGTGCGATCGCGCTCTGAATTAGAAACAGCATTAGATGCTGCTGCTGGTTATGATCGACGGCTAATCGTAGAAGCTGGTGTTGCTTCCCCTAGAGAAGTAGAATGTGCAGTCTTAGGAAACGACCAACCCCAAGCCTCTGTTATAGGCGAAATTACTTATAGCAGCGATTTTTATGATTATGAAACCAAATATACTGAAGGTAGAGCAGATTTACTGATACCAGCCCCGATTCCCGATGCGATCGCTCGTCAAATTCAAGACATGGCACTACAAGCATTTATGGCTGTTGATGCTGCTGGTTTAGCAAGAGTAGACTTTTTCTATGTAGAAGCCACAGGAGAAATTTTGATTAACGAAATCAACACCCTACCTGGCTTCACTGCAACCAGCATGTATCCCCAACTCTGGGCCCACAGTGGTATCCCTTTTCCAGAATTAATCGACCGATTGATTCAATTGGCTCTGGAAAGGCATCCTGCTAGTTGAAGGGGAGTGGGGAGTGGGGAGATGAGGGAGATGAGGGAGTAATTTTCTCCGCGTCCCCGCGTCCCCGCATCCCCGCATCCCCGCATCCCCGCATCCCCGCATCCCCGCATCCCCGCATCCCCGCGTCCTCTTCCCCACTCCCCACTCCCCACTCCCCACTCCCCACTCCCCAATTACAACGAAAAGTAGCAAAAAAGACAGATTTTTTGAAAAAATTTGTTTTATTTGGTAGCTTTTGTATTACAAAAAAGCTACTAAATCCCAAGTTTCGTTACGGATACATGATTCTTCGCTCCTCCAGTACAATCGTGGACTAGAGGGGTACAAATCTGAAAGTAATCATGGAAAATAGTCAGAATGTACAGCATGAGCCAACCCAAATTATAGGGGCTACTCCAGAGCTGACAAACAGTAAATCGATATCAATCAAAAGCTCAAGTATTCTGATAAATCTGGTTGCACACCATCCTTGGCTATTATTCACTGGGTTATTAGCCATGCTTTTAGGAAGTGCGGCCGTTGCCTTGTACAGCATAAGTCATGTTGGGCGTGTGGCAGAGGAAGAACCAGAAAAAATCCCAGAAGTTGTGGTTGAGCAGCCAATTACAACGCCCTCTGAGAATAGCAATCCTACGCCTTTGTGGATGGTAGCAGCGATCGCTCTCAGTTGTGGTAGCGGTTGCTTAATTATTTTCCGACTTTTTAACCGTTCCAAGCAACCACTAAAAGTCCCAAAACCAAGTATCAACCGCCATCAAGCACACTTAACACAAAGCCGCTACCCGAAGACAGAACCACGCCTTCCCAAAAATCCGCCGGTTTTTGTCCCACAGCAACAATTGACGCCAGTGACACCGCTAACAGCAAAATCAAAACCACTGGTAACAGTTCTGCCTCCAGAACACAAGCATCACCTAGATAAACGCCAAGAATCTTTAGCAGAATTATTGGACATTCGCAAACAAAGTTCGCTGTCTACCATATTACAGAAAAATTAGTTTCAAAACCTTTGGTGCATTAAGAGTCAACATTTAAAGAAAAATTGGGTAAGGTCGAAATAGATCCTTACCCAATTTTTTTCAGTATTAAAAGTAAGAGTGGCGATCGCGTGCCTTGGTGTCATTTTCCTGATCGTGATTGTAACTTATGCAGACAACTGCATTTGTCTTGAGTCTAAAGTAAGAAATTTAATCTATTTATTTATAACTGGAGTATAGTTTAATCTCTAAAAAATGCCTTTAAAAATAAAACATAGATATTACACATGAGTTTTATTTAAACAATGTGTAGTAACTACTTTTAACGTAAGTGAGGCCACAATCATGACAACTCAAATTATAGAACGCGATGCATTAATCGAGTTATCCACAGCAGAGCAAGAAGTTCTTTCTGGAGGATATGGAGGATGCAGAAAAAAATATGATTTTTGCGTCTATCACCACCATCATCATACAAGTGATAAGTGTAATGGAGATGGATGTAAAAAGGATTACTTTGGTAAAAACTCTGAAGAGTAACCCTTTATTTTGAAAGGTTTAGGGGTGTAAGGGTCTAGGTGTACAAAACCCTTACACCCCTAAATCCATATTTACTTGTCATAAAAACTAGGCTAAAAAAAGTACCCTCAGGGGTAATATCTATTTCAACCTATAAAAACTTATGTTTGAGTGGTAAATTTCTCAAGGAAGACAAATCCTATGCTTGTTTCTACCTTTGAAGTTTTGCTCAAACCCCAATTTCCCACTAATCCAGGAGGTTTCAACCAGATTAGCCGAACAGTTATTCAAGGCTATTTCTTGACCATTGCTAATGTTAACTTCTTTCCTGTCACCGTATCTCTAGTCTTTACAATTAAGTTTCCCGCAGATCCTACTGATCCCGCAGAGACACCTACTTCATTTAAAGACTTTATCAATGCTGTCGATATTTCTGGACAGAACCTTTTTTCGGGGGCTTTTTCTCAAGCTACCCTTGTGCCAGAAATAGTGCCTCAGAATAACAAAGCACGACTGACATTCACAATTCCTGATAACACTACTAGCTTACTCATACTGCAACCTGATTTTATTAACCAACCTGGACTACTAACCGCAGCCAATTTTGAGGCTCGTGGGTATGTAGAAATTTTCTTATCCTCGCTCTCAGGTTCAGATACTGCCACACTACTAATAACCCCTGAACAGCGGGGTACTTTCTTCAAAGATCTAAAGGGTGAAACTTTAGCTGATATTGGACTTGATCAAATTGTCTATCCCCTCCCAATTAGTAATGGAGGCGTATTCAAGCTTTCTAATTCGTAGATGTTTGGGGAGTGGGAGCGGGGAGATGAGGAGGACGCAAAGCTACGAGTAGCGTCTTTGCCAGGAGAAGGGATGACGGATGACAAACGACAATTCCCCACTCCCCACTCTCTACTCAAGGATAAAGACCTCTAACAGTAAGCGCTTGAGCTACACGACCTACGCCTAGCGTATAAGCTGCAAGCCGAAGATTAACTTGTCGTGTCTTTGATTGTTGAATTACCTGATGGTAGGCTTGCACCATCAAATGTTCCATTTCGCGGTTGACGCGTTCTTCATCCCAAAATAGATATGAAAGACCTTGCACCCACTCCAAATAACTGACAACGACACCGCCAGCATTCGCCAAGATATCTGGTAGCACTGTCACACCCCGCGCTTCTAACAACTGATTTGCTTCAAGAGTCACTGGGCCGTTGGCAGCTTCTGCGACAATTTGCGCTTGGATTTGATGAACATTTTCTTGAGTAATTTGGTTTTCTAAAGCTGCTGGAATTAAAACATCACAGGATAGAGTTAGTAAATCTGCGTTGCTAATTGCGATCGCTCCTGGAAATCCTACAATACTCTTGTGGTTTTCTGCGGCGTAGGCTTTTAAAGCTGGAATATCAAGACCATTTTGAGCAAATATTCCTCCTGCTCCTGTAGAAACGGCAATAATCTTGGCTCCTGCTTGGTATAATAATTCTGCTGCTGCACAGCCAACATTACCGAAACCTTGAATAACTACTCTCACCCCTACTAGAGATTGACCTCGATCTGTCAGTGCTTCACGTACAATAATCATCACACCGCGTCCGGTTGCCATTTCTCGTCCCCGCGAACCACCAATAGCAAGCGGTTTACCAGTGACAACTCCTGGTACAGCGTGACCAACATTCACAGAGTAAGTATCCATCATCCAAGCCATTTCCCGCGCCGAAGTACCCATATCTGGCGCAGGGATATCGATGGCAGGGCCGATATCTTTAATTAACTCACTGGTGTAACGACGGGTAATGCGTTCTAATTCACCAACACTATAGCGTTTGGGATCTATGGGGACACCTCCCTTCGCGCCACCGTAGGGAATACCTAACAAAGCACACTTCCATGTCATCAGCATCGCCAGAGCTGATACTTCTCGTAATGTGACGGCTGGGTGATAACGAATGCCACCCTTATAAGGGCCCAAAACATCAGAGTGTTGTACTCGGTGTCCAGGGAGAACCCGTACCTCACCATTATCCAATTTGACGGGGATGGAAACTGTCACCACTTTGCGTGGATGACTAAGAATTTCTAGTAAACCTTGATCTAATTTTAATTCTTTAGCTGCTGCCTCCAGGTAGCTACAAGCCTGGTCATATGGGCATATGTATGCCGGAGAAGCAGCTTCTAGTGGTAGTAAAGATTTGGAAATCATAAAATTTTCTCCTCTTCGCGGTATTTTCGCGAACCGGATTATGTACGCCTAGCTTATCCTGTTTTTCTGCGGAACTAGGGTATTTGTAAATTTTGTTAAAGGCTAAAGCTTAACCACACACCAAAATTGCGATCGCCGAAAATCCTAGTATTTATACGGTTTTTTATCTTGGCAAATTTCATATAAAAAAGACAATACTTACGTAAAATGCGTGTTCTGTATTTTATATCAAAGTTTCCTACAGGCGGCGCACCACCCGCTACGAATAAAATAAACACTTTTTTCTCACTCCCTACTCTCGGTCACTGAGCAGAGTCGAAGTGCCACTCCCTATGTCCTAACACTTAAATTAGAATTATCCAGCTTATGTTACAAAAAAAAAGTTATATCCAAGAGGTAGCATTTTTACCTATCACAATCAAGGCTTATGGGGCAGCATTAAACTCTGAGCCATACATAGTCAAAGATATAAATACATCATTATTAGACTTTTCTAATATATATAGTTTGACCAACGTCAATGACGCATCTTACTTTACTGCTTACGATCCTACTAACGGGGCCGAGTTGTGGAAAATCGACAACACTACAGGTGATGTGGTGCTGGTTAAAGATATCAATCTCGGTTCTGGAAGTTCCTATCCCAATAATCTAATCAACGTCAACGGTACGCTTTACTTCAGTGCTTTTGACCAAACCAATGGCACTGAGTTGTGGAAAATCAACAACAGCACAGGTGATGCAGTCCTGGTCAAAGATATCTACCCAGATTTCATCAGTTCCAATATCAACAACCTCCTCAACGTTGATGGCACGCTTTACTTCACTGCTTATAACCCAACTAACGGTCTTGAGTTGTGGAAAATCGACAACACTACAGGTGATGCAGTCCTGGTTAAGGATATTAATGTCGGGTCGGGAAGTTCTTCTCCTTACAGCTTGACTAATGTCAACGGCACGCTTTATTTCAATGCTACTGACCCAACTAACGGCAGTGAGTTGTGGAGAATTGACAACGCCACAGGTGATGCAGTCCTGGTCAAGGATATTAACGTCGGGTCTGAAAGTTCTTCTCCTTACAGCTTGACCAACATCAACGGCACGCTTTACTTCACCGCTACTGACCCAATCAACGGCAGTGAGTTATGGAGAATTGACAACGCCACAGGTGATGCAGTCCTGGTCAAGGATATTAATTCGGGTTCTGGAAGTTCCTTTGTTAACAACCTGATTAATATCAATGGCACACTTTACTTCACCGCTACTGTCCCAACCATCGGCACTGAGTTGTGGAAGATTGACAACGCCACAGGTGATGCTGTCTTGGTTAAAGATATTAATGTCGGGTCGGCAAGTTCTTATCCCAATAGATTTACTAATGTCAACGGCACGCTGTACTTCAGTGCTACTAACTCGACTAATGGCAACGAGTTGTGGAAGATTGACAACACTACAGGTAATGCTGTCTTGGTTAAAGATATTAATGTCGGGTCGGCAAGTTCTTACCCCTACAACTTAACCAATGTCAATGGCACACTTTACTTTACCGCCACTGACCCGACCAACGGTAATGAGTTGTGGAAGATTGACAACGCTACAGGTGAAGCAGTGTTAGTCAAGGATATCAATGTCGGGTCTGGGAGTTCCTCTGCAAATAACTTAACTAACGTTAATGGCACGCTTTATTTCACCGCCACTGACCCAACCATCGGCACTGAGTTGTGGCAAATCAACGCCACGGGTGAAGCAGTCCTAGTTGAAGATATTAATTTGGGGTCTAGCAGTTCTTCTCCTAGTAACCTCAAGAATGATAACGGCACACTTTACTTTAGTGCCACTGACGGCATCCACGGGTATAAGGTGCGAAAAATTGATAGCACTACTGGTGATGTGGTGATTTTGAGGAGTTCATTCCTGAGTTATCCTTCCTATCCCCAAAATCTCACCAACGTTAATGGCACGCTTTATTTCACAGCTACTGACTCGACCAACGGCACTGAGTTGTGGAAAATCGACGCCACGGGTGAGGCAGTGCTGGTTAAAGATATTAACCCAGGTCTAGGCAATTCTGCGGCTAATAACTTAACTAACGTTAACGGCACGCTTTACTTCACAGCTACTGACACAACCAACGGCACTGAGCTATGGAGAATCGACAATGCCACGGGTGAGGCAGTCCTGGTTAAAGATATCAATTTGGGAGTTGATAATTCCTCTCCCAGTAACTTGATTAACGTTGATGGCACACTTTACTTTACCGCTTATAACTTCAACAATGGGGCTGAGTTGTGGAGAGTTGATAACACCACAGGTAACGCAGTGGTAGTTGATGTTTATCTTGGTCAGGGAAGTTCCTCACCTAGTAACTTAATCAACGTTAATGGCACAGTTTACTTCACTGCATATAGCCCTAGTCAAGGAACTGAATTGTGGAAGGTTGACAACACCACAGGCAATCCATCCTTAGTTAAGGATATTAATCCGGGAGTTACAAGTTCTACCTTAACTAACTTAACCAACGTCAATGGAACGCTTTACTTCACTACTGATGACGGCATTAATGGCACTGAGTTGTGGAGAGTTGACAATACCACAGGTGAAGCAGTGTTAGTCAAGGATATCAATGTGGGGTCTGGAAGTTCTTCTGTTAATAACTTGACCAACGTTAATGGTACGCTTTACTTCAGTGCTTTTGACCCCACTAACGGCAATGAGTTATGGAAGATTAACACTACGGGTGAGGCTGTAATTGTTCAAGACATCAACCCAGGTTCTGCAAGTTCTTCTGTTAATAACTTGACCAACGTTGGTGGCACGCTTTACTTCAGTGCTGATGACGGCATTAAAGGCAATGAGTTATGGAAGATTAACACTACGGGTGATGCTGTAATTGTTCAAGACATCAATTTGGGTTCTGGGAGTTCTTCTTGCAGTAACTTGACCAACGTTGATGGCACGCTTTACTTCAGCGCTTTTGACCCAACCAACGGAAATGAGTTGTGGAAGATTGACAATCTCACAGGTGAAGTGGTGTTAGTTGAAGATATCAATGTCGGGTTTGGGGGTTCTTCTGTCAACAATCTAACCAATGTTAATGGTACGCTTTGCTTTACTGCTAATGACGGTATCAACGGCAATGAGTTATGGAAGATTGACAAAGTTACGGGTGATGCTGTGCTTCTCAAGGATATCAACACAGGATCTAAAGGTTCTGCTGTTAGTAGCTTGACCAACGTTAATGGTACACTTTATTTTACTGCTGACAATGGCATTATTGGAACGGAACTTTGGGCTGTGTCGCTCAATAATGCACCAGTTTTAACTACTGAAATTAATGATCAAGCAGCTATTGAGGATAGTCTTTTCAGCTTCACTATTGCCAATAATACTTTCAGCGATGTAGATGCTGAGGATACGATCGCATATGCAGTTGAGTTAGAAAATGGTCTCTCATTACCTAGTTGGGTGACTTTTGATGCGACAACTGGTATTTTTAGCGGTACACCGACCAATGCAGATATCGGTAGTTTGAATATCAAAGTCACAGCTACAGATGATTTTGGGGCTAATATTAGTGATGTGTTTAATTTAGCGATCGCCAATGTAATTCAAGGTACTGCAAATGCAGACAACCTCATTGGTAGCAATTATGTAGACATTATATCAGGACTTGAAGGTAATGACACACTTCAAGGGCTGGATAATAATGATACTCTCAATGGTGGTGCTGGGGATGATACTTTAAATGGTGGACTTGGCAACGATACATACATCATAGATAGCTTTGGGGATATAGTCATTGAAGACTTGAATGCAGGTATAGATTTAGTTGAATCCTCTATTAATTATCAGCTAGGAAATCACCTAGAAAACTTAACTCTAACTGGAACTCAAGTAACTAACGGTATAGGCAACAACCTCAATAACACCATAACGGGTAACTCTGGCGTTAACATCTTAGTCGGAGGTGCTGGTAATGATAACTTAGCTGGTAATGCTGGTGATGACATATTGATCGGTGGAACTGATCAAGATAAACTGACTGGCGGAGTTGGTCGAGATAGCTTTTACCTAACTGAGACTCTGAGTAGTGGCTTTGATATTATTACTGATTTTAATGTTTTAGAGGACACAATCATTTTATCCAAGTCAGAATTCGGACTCAGCCAAGCAATGGGTATACTTAACGCTAGTATATTCCGGTTAGGGGCTAGTGCTACAACGACAAGCGATCGCTTGATCTACGAGCAAACCACAGGCAATCTATTCTTTGATGCTGATGGAGTTGGCATTGCAGCACAAGCTATCATAGCTCAGTTATCCAACAAACCACAATTGACCAATACCCAAATTGCGATCATGTAGCTGGAAGGATGGGGGGATGAGGGAGAGTCAATAATTACGAATTACGAATTACCCACAAAAACCTCAGAAGTGAAGTTTCCATGTAGCCCATAGGGGATATGATGTTTAAGATGGAGACGTGCGATCGCGCCTTGAGAAAAATCACTCGCATCTAAAATCACTACATCAGATCGATGATGAGTTGCATCATAAACCAAAGCCAGTACCCAACCATCATCTTCTGTCACAGAACCTGGACGCGAAACAAAAATCGGCTCACCGATAAAACCACCAGGCGCAGCACTCCAGAGTTGTCTTGTCCCAGATTCTAGATCAATTTTCAGCAATGCCTGTAAAGGAGCATTACCAGTCTCTGCATGAGCTGCACCTATATACATGTATCGATAAGAACGTCCAACGTTTGCCGGATGTATACTAGGAAACTCACAACAGCGACTCTCAATTAACTTTCGTTGTACCACCCCATCTTGGAGATTAAGATTAAATCGCCAAAGTTGCCCAGGTGAACCTGCTTCAAAATCAACTTGTCGAAAATCGCTTTCTGGCTCTACTTGTGGTAGAGATTGGTAACAAATAGAGTCAATTACAACTTCATCTTTTACCTCATAAGCATTAATGTGGTGGAAGACAAAACCAGACTCAGTTTCGAGAATTTTGACTTGTGTTGGCTCTGTTTTAGGCGTGCGGGGAATAACTATAATTCGAGTTGGCTGATTTGTTTGAAACTTAATACATTCCCCTGCTGCACGAATTCCTAAAGCAACAGGTATGGGATTGAAGGTGACAGGATTTTGAAAAAAGATGCAGTAGTTTGATGTAATGACAAAATCATGAATAAAGCAGAACCCTGGAAAAATGTGAGCGTATTTTCTAACAACTTGACCAGTTGGATTTAGTTCAAAAATAGTAATTGTAGTTGATAATCCAGGCTTAATTGAAAAGTTGACCAGGCAAGGCGCACCCCCATCTTGTTCACAACTAGGGTCAAGACGGGGATGGGCGCCAAAGCCATCGCCAGGTGATAATACACCATCAAAGTATTCTTTTGCTAATGTTTCTAGAGTATAGGGGTCGAGGCGATAAGGTTCAGCAGCTTCCCATAATGCCAGCAGTTTATCACCCCAGTAAATAACATTAGTATTAGCAATACTTTTGAATTTGAAATCGAAAATATTCGCCAACCAACCGCCAGGTTTTTGTGTACCAAATACACCGCGATAAAGAATTTTTCCAGCTTTTTGTTCTGCTAAATAACCCTCAGTTTGAACAAAGCAATTACGAAAATGGGCACGCCCATTTATAAAAGTAATCCGACTAATCATGCCATCGCCATCAAAGGGATGATGAATAGATTGTCCATTGATATCTAGCAAACCAGGGCCATTTCTAAACAAGGTACCTTGAAGTTCTGGAGGAATTTGCCCTTCTATATCATCAATCCAGTAATCAAATTCTTGAGGTAGAGATTCATATCCTCTCTGCCAGTCACCACGAGTGTAAGATTTTGGGGAAATTTGGCTTTCTTGAAGCTTAAAACTCTGCGTCATAAATTTAGTTTTTTAACTCACACCAATTTGGGTAATTCGTAATTCGTAATTCGTAATGACGCGACGCTCCTGTGTCGCTCTAAGCGAAGCTATGCCGTAGGCTTTACGCTGACGCTCGTACCGACGCTCGATGACTCGCTACCGCTACCGCTTCGCTAACGTAATTCGTAATTGAAGCGATTACCAATGACAAATGACTTACTCAACTGCCTCTGATTGGGGTTTTTGCAGCATTAACTCAGAGACGTTGGGCAAAAATAGTTCTTCTCCATTTTTTGCAGAGGCTAGTTGTGATGTTGATGTCTGTGTTTGTTCTTCAGCCGCAGGTAGCCAGTGAAGAAATGCCAGGGGTAATAGGGTACTGAGGTTGGTAATTATAACTAGAAGCCAAAGTGCTTCAAAGTTTTTTTCTGTAATTCCTAACCAATGCATAATTAATGCTCCGAATTCATAGGATACCATTCCTGCTAAATTGAATACTGACATTAACAATGCAAATAATGTTGCTTCAACTCCAGGGGGGCAAAGTCTTGCTGCTAACACCAACACCGGCATAAAGGCAATTTGTCCCATCACAGTAAGAATTAGGTTGTCACCTAAACTAAACCAATGGTCATCTATACCCAGAAGTCGATTTGTGTGAGTGACTAATAGCAGCATTGTCATCCCCAAAGTCGCGGAGATGAAAGTCCCCCAACCAAAAATTACTCGGAAGGGGACAGTTTTAAGAAAACGCTGGAAAATCCAAACACCAATTAAAGAAGCAAAGCTTGTAACTAAACGTACTCGCCCTAAAAATTCTGGTTGGAAGTGAAGTTCGTTAGTGGTGAAGAAGAAGAAAGCAGAGTCAGCAGTTGGAGTGGCTTGCCAGATGAAGAGAAAAGCTGTTGGTAGCCAAATTGCTTTTTGGGTAACGGCTTGGCGTAGCTGCCCAATTTGATGCTTAACGTTGAGGAAGTTGTTATAGTTACTGTCTTTTGTATCTTGACTTAAAGGTAACTCGGCAATCAACCAAGCTACTCCTGAAACGATGAGGGGGAATAAAGCAGTAATCCAAAAAACAGTGCGGGTGGTGAAATGCTCTAATAGCATACCGCTGAAGTAAGCTGTGATCAAGCCCCCGATCGCAGAAGCACCCCAGCACAGAGATTGTAGAGAACCTGCATTTGCCTGCGATTCTATTCTGGCCCGTTCAACAACTAGTGAGTCAACTATTACATCACTCACTGCCACAGAAAGAGAACTTAAAGCGATCGCAATTGTTGCTGTCCAGCTATTATGAACTATTGTCGCAAGACTGATCCAAGAGACAGTTCCTAGTATTCCTGACAAAATTAGATACGGACGCCTGCGATAGCCCAATATCGGAAAACCATCTGAAATAAAGCCAAACACTGGCTTAATCATCCAAGGTAGCGCGACAATTCCCAGCATTGCCGATACTTGAGCTGGACTCAGCATTAGCTCATCTTTGAGGAAAAAGCTAACGGCCAAGCGTGCTAAACCCAAAATTCCTTGGACAAAGTAGACAGTCAGAATTGCAATTAATTCGGCGTTGGGTTCATGACCCAAAAAGATTTTCTCTGTTACTGAGTCTTTGACCTTGGACAAGCCAGAGGAGTGAATCAGCATTTGATGAATATTTTTGAAGTTTTATCGACTTTTATATCATATCGATTTCTTATGACTTTCTGTGTTTGGGGAATTGAGAATTAGCAATACGCTGTGATTTTATGTAAATTGAACACTCAGTACAGCGTTTCTTGTTTTAAATAAGGTACATTTCTTTAAGAATAAGGGCTAGGGGCTAGAAATTAGAGACTAAACCGTACCTTATGTGATTGAAAATTGATGAGAGCGATCGCAACACTTAATTTTTTTTATACGCAACGCGTTTAAGTGTTTTTATACATTCGACAATAATTAAAACTACTACCTAATATTTTTCTTTATAGTTCTTATTTTTTCTTATTTTGTTGATGTTTTTTCATAACTATGTAGTAATTTTTATCCTGTGATAATGATTTAATAATCCAACTAATTGAACAAATATAACTAACTTGATTTTTGCTTCCTTAATCACCACTTAATATTTTTGTTATAAATTTTTACTAAAAATTTTCCGTATATAGTCAGAATGAGAAGAGTCAGGTATCAATCAAATAACACTAAATAATTAGCATTATGGCTCTTATTACTGGTGATTCGGAAGCTAACACCCTTGTTGGCACGAATGATATCGATCAGATTTTTGGGCTTGATGGGAATGATACGATCTCTGGTCGTGGTGGCAATGACGAGATAAACGGTGGTGTTGGAAATGACACCATTAATGGCGATGACGGCGATGATACCATATTTGGTAATGCTGGTAATGACACGATTTCTGGTGGTAGTGGAAATGACACGATTTCTGGTGGTAGTGGAAATGACACAATTTCTGGTGGTAGTGGAAATGACACGATTTCTGGTAATGACGGCAGTGACATAATCTCTGGCGGTATTGGCGATGACAAGCTAGACAGTGGTAATGGCAATGACAGACTAGCAGGAAGTTCTGGCAATGACATTTTAGATGGTGGCAATGGTAGCGATACTGCTGATTACAGCAAACTTGGTGAAAGCATCACCCTTTTACCGACTGGCACACTCGAAAAAGGCGACTTGGGTACAGACCAACTTGTGAAAGTTGAGACTATCATTGCTGATGCCAGCGTACTAAATAATACGATTGATGCATCTACAGCAGTGGGTGCATCGATTAATGTCAACCTGCAAAATCTCACTTTAAAAGTCAATGGCGTTCCTGGCGTTGGGC